>CAWKOI010000012.1:0-83531 GCA_963851115.1 uncultured Actinomycetota bacterium | reverse complement strand
CGAGGATGCGGTGCAGGAGGCGTTCGCCGTCGCCCTCCGCAAGTGGACCTCCGACGGCCTTCCGCCCAACCCGGGCGGATGGATCACGACGACGGCGCGCAACAGCGCCATCGACCGCCTACGCCGTGAATCGCGAGGGCGAAGAATCCTTAGCGAGCTCGCGCCTATGGGGCCCGGCAACGACGACGGCGCTGCCTGAAAGGGCGACTCCCGTGCAGGACGATCAGCTTCGCCTCATCTTTACCTGCTGCCATCCGGCGCTGTCCACCGAAGCCCAAGTGGCACTTACGCTTCGACTGCTCGGCGGGCTCTCGACCGACGAAGTCGCGCGATCATTCCCGGTGGCTGAATCCACCATGGCGCAACGACTGGTGCGCGCCAAACGCAAGATCAAGGCAGCCCGAATCCCGTATCGCGTTCCGCGGGACCATGATTTGCCGAAGCGCCTACCTGGAGTGCTGGCCGTCGTTTACCTCATCTACAACGCCGGGCTGACCAGACCGAGCGCAGCCGCCTTATGTGAAGACGCGATCCGGCTCGCGCCGAAGCTTGGTGACCCTGATGCCCGATGAGCCGGAGGCAATCGGCCTTTTGGCGCTGCTGCTACTCACCGAGTCCCGTCGGGCATCTCGAACGCGGCCCGACGGCACCCTCATCATACTCGGTGAGCAGGAGAGCAAACAATGGAATCGGGCAATGATTGCGGAGGGCCAGGCGATCGTTCGCCGGTGCCTTTGCAACCAGCCCGGTCCATATCAGCTCCAGGCCGCCATCAACGCCGTCCACGCCGAGGCCGCGACGTTCGAGCAGACCGGTTGGCGGCAGATCGTCGCGCTGTACGACCAATTACTTGCGGTCGCCCCGACGCCGGTTGTGGCCCTCAACCGCGCGATTGCGATCGGCGAAGTCCGCGGGGCCGCTGCAGCGTTGGCGCTGGTGGACGAGCTGGACCTGGACAACTACTGCCTGGGCCACGCCGCCCGAGCCGACCTGCTGCGGCAGCTCAGCCGTACCAGCGAGGCCGCGAATCCTACGAGCACGCCGCCCGCCTGGCACCGACAGAAGTGGAGCGCGACTTCCTCAGGCTCGGTGGCCGCACAAACGTGGCTGGTTCAGCGGACTGATCGCTGCCGGACGACATCGCGCGGGGATCACTAAGCTCGGCCAATGCCCACCCGATTGCTCACCCGCGGCTCATGGTCGGAGTCGCAGCGGTTCTCGGAGATCCTCCGCAAAGAGACCGTTGGCGGCGTCCTGCTGCTGGCCGCCGCGGGTGTGGCCGTGGGGTGGGCCAATTCGCCGTGGTCGCAGGCATACCGCACCATCTCGGAGTTCGCGTCGGCCCTGAATCGCTGCATCTGCGGCTGAGTCTCGGCGTGGGCGGCCGACGGCCTGCTGGCGATCTTTTTCTTCGTCGTGGGACTGGAACTCAAGCGCGAGTTCGCCGCAGGGGATCTGCGCGACCCTCGCCGGGCCGCCCTTCCGATCCTTGCGGCCGTAGGCGGCATGCTCGTTCCGGCCGCGATCTTCGTGGCGATCAACTTATCGGCGGCCATCGCGAGAATCTGGTCGGCTGGGCGGTACCGATGGCCACTGACATCGCGTTCGCTCTCGCGGTACTTGCGGTGCTGTCTACCCACCTGCCGACCGCGCTTCGCACTTTTCTGCTGACGCTGGCCGTCGTGGACGACCTGCTCGCGATCATCGTCATCGCCGTCTTCTACACCGATCAGCTGTCGATGGGGCCGCTGGCTCTCGCGCTGATCCCCCTCGGGTTATTCGCGGCGATGGCCGAACGCGGCGTCCACCACTGGTGGCTTTTGGTGCCGCTGGCCGTCCTCACGTGGGGCCTCATGCATGCCAGCGGGGTGCACGCCACGGTCGCGGGTGTGCTGCTGGGGTTTGCCGTGCCCGTGCTGGGCCGGCTGGTCTGCCACCGCCGAGCGGTTCGAGCACCGCTGCGGCCGATCTCCGCGGGCTTCGCCGTGCCGGTCTTCGCCTTCTTCGCCGCGGGGGTGACGGTCGGCGGTTGGGCCGGTTTCGGCGCGTCGTTGTTGCATCCGTTCGCGCTCGGCATGTCGCTGGACTTGGTGGTGGCAAATCCCTCGGGGTGTTCGGCACCACGTTCCTGTTGGCCAAATTCACCCGTGCGAACCTCGATGACGACCTGGCGTGGCGCGATGTTCTCGGCGTGTCGCTGCTGGCCGGCATCGGCTTTACCGTGTCGTTATTGATTGGTGACTTGGCGTTCGGCCACGGCACCGCCGCGGGCGACGACGTCAAGATCGGCGTGCTTGTCGGGTCTGTTATCGCAGGTGTACTGGCATCTTTGGTTTTGCTGAGCCGCAACGCGGCGTATCGGCGCATACACGAAATCGAGACCGCCGACGCCGACCATGACGGTGTGCCCGACATCTACGAGTCTCGGCGGGACTGACGCAGGGCCCGTGCGTACACTTGCGGGATGCTCGAACAGATCCGCGGTCCCGCTGATCTGCAGCACCTGTCCCAGCCGCAAATGAGTGATTTGGCGCAGGAAATCCGCGAATTCCTGATCCACAAGGTCGCTGCAACAGGCGGGCATCTCGGCCCTAACCTCGGTGTTGTCGAGCTCACCCTCGCGCTGCACCGCGTATTCGATTCGCCGCACGATCCGATCATCTTCGACACCGGCCATCAGGCCTACGTGCACAAGATCCTGACCGGCCGCAGCCACGAATTCGAGACGCTGCGCAAGAAGGGCGGCCTGTCGGGCTATCCCTCGCGCAGCGAGAGCGAGCACGACTGGGTGGAGTCCAGCCACGCCAGCTCGGCCCTGTCGTACGCCGACGGGCTCGCCAAGGCGTTCGAGCTCTCGGGACACCGCAACCGCCACGTGGTCGCCGTCGTCGGTGACGGCGCGCTGACCGGCGGCATGTGCTGGGAGGCGCTGAACAACATCGCCGCGGCGCGCCGGCCGGTCGTCATCGTCGTCAACGACAACGGCCGCAGCTACGCGCCGACGATCGGCGGGTTCGCCGAGCACCTGGCCGGGCTGCGGCTGCAGCCGGGCTACGAGAAGGTGCTCGACGAGGGTCGCAAGGTCGTGCGCGGCGTGCCGCTCATCGGCGAACTGTGCTACCAGTGCATGCACAGCATCAAAGCCGGTATCAAGGACGCGCTTTCGCCGCAGGTGATGTTCACCGACCTCGGCGTCAAATATGTGGGCCCGATCGACGGCCACGACGAGCACGCGGTGGAGAGTGCTCTGCGTAACGCGCGCGGGTTCAACGCGCCGGTGCTCGTGCACGTCGTCACCCGCAAAGGCATGGGCTACCCGCCGGCCGAGAACGACGAGGACGACCAGATGCACTCGTGTGGCGTCATCGACCCCGAGACGGGGCTGGCCACGTCGGTGCCGGGCCCCGGCTGGACGTCGACGTTCGCCGACGCACTGATCTCCTACGGCGCCCAGCGGCGCGACATCGTGGCGATCACCGCCGCCATGCCCGGCCCGACCGGGCTTTCCAAGTTCCGGCAGCGGTTCCCGGACCGGTTCTTCGACGTGGGCATCGCCGAGCAGCATGCGATGACGTCGGCCGCCGGCCTGGCGATGGGCGGCCTGCATCCCGTGGTGGCGATCTACTCGACGTTCCTCAACCGCGCTTTCGACCAGGTCATCATGGACGTCGCGCTGCACAAGCTTCCGGTGACGATGGTGCTGGACCGCTCCGGAATCACCGGTCCCGACGGCGCCAGCCACAACGGCATGTGGGATCTGTCGATGCTGGGCATCGTGCCCGGCATGCGGGTGGCTGCGCCGCGCGACGCCACCCGGCTGCGTGAGGAGCTCGGTGAAGCGCTCGACGTCAATGACGGGCCGACGGCCATCCGCTTCCCGAAAGGCGATGTAGGCGAAGACATTCCGGCCGTCGAACGGCTTGGCGGTGTCGATGTGCTGGCGGTCCCGACAGAGGGCCTGTCCGACGATGTGCTGCTGGTGGCGGTCGGTCCGTTTGCGTCGATGGCGCTGGCGGTCGCCGAGCGGCTGCGCAACCAGGGCATCGGTGTCACGGTGGTCGACCCGCGATGGGTGCTGCCGGTGCCGGATGCGATCGCCGAGTTGGCGACGGCACACAAGCTGGTCGTCACACTCGAGGACAACGGGGTGAACGGCGGCGTCGGCTCGGCCGTGTCGGCGGTGTTGCGCCGCGCCGAGATCGACGTGCCATGCCGCGATGTCGGGCTGCCGCAGGAGTTCTTCGCACAGGCATCGCGCGGCGAGGTGTTCGCCGAAGTAGGCCTGACCGACCGCAACGTCGCCCGCCAGATCACCGGCTGGGTGGCGGCGCAAGGTGCCCCCGTCGCAGAGCCGGAAGTCAGCGAGCGCCTCGACTAAGGTGGCGGCCGACACCGGAGTCCGCATCGAACGGCCCGTTCCGATCCGCGGATCTTCGACGTCAGTCTCGCCCTGGAGTTCTACTGCGGTTACCTCGGCTTCCAGCGCGACTGGGAGCACCGGTTCGACCCCGATTCGCCGGCCTACATCCAGGTCGGCCGCTCGGCGGCGGTGCTGCACCTGTCCGAGCACTACGGCGACGGCAGTCCGAATACCGCGCTGTTCATCCCGGGCAGCGATATCGAGGCGCTGCACCGCGAACTCATCGATCAGCAGCACGGGTACTCGCGGCCGGGCATCGACAGCGACGGACCACCTGGGCCGACCGTTTCCGTCATCGACCCGTTCGGTAACACGCTGCGGTTCTGCCAGCCGGACTAATCAGCGCGAGCTGGGGCCCTGCTCACCGGAGGTAGTGAGCGCCTCCGTCAACACGGGCACGACGAGCTCCCGCTGCCACGGCCGCACCTGCGCCTCGCGCAGGAACTCGTCGATCGCCGCCGCGGTGTTCTCGACCGGCTGCCAGTCCCAGCACAGCCGGCGCACCACCTCGGGGGAGACGAGGTTCTCCGTCGGCACCGAAACCCGTTGCGACAGTTCGACAAGACCGGCCCGAGCCGCCTCCAGCCGCGCCGCCGCCTCGGGTTTGCGACGGGCCCATCTCGACGCAGGCGGCGGTCCGTTCGACGGCTCCTGAGACTTCGGCGGTCCTGTGTGGAGCGGGCACGGGCCAGCGCATCCAGCCAGACCTGGGCGCTGCGGCGTTGCCGTGACCCGCCGAACACCGGCAGCTCCGTCAGCTTCTCGACGGTGTCGGGGTCGGCGGTGGCGGCGTTGATGATCGCAGCGTCGGGCAGGATTCGGCCGGGCGCGATGTCTCGGCGGCGGGCGATGTGGTCGCGGGTGGTCCACAGCTCGCGCACCGCGGCCAGCGCCCGCGGGTCACGAATCTTGTGGATGCCCGACGTGCGACGCCACCGATCCCGGCGCGTCGGCGCGGCCTCGAAGGTGCGCAGGTACTCGAATTCCTGTGCCGCCCAATCGGTCTTGCCCTGCTCCTCGAGTACCGCGGCGATCGCATGGCGCAGATCGAGCAGCACCTCCACGTCCAACGCCGCGTAGTTCAGCCAGTCGTGCGGCAGCGGCCGTTTCGACCAGTCCGCCGCGCCGTGGCCCTTCATCAGCTGCACGCCGAGCAGTCGCTGCACCATGGTGGCCAAGTTCACCCGGTCGTAGCCCGCCAGGCGGCCGGCCAACTCGGTGTCGTACAGCTTTGTCGGCGTCATGCCGATCTCAGCGAGGCACGGCAGATCCTGGTCCGCCGCGTGCAGCACCCACTCGTCCGTGGCCAGCACCGCGGCGACCGGGGCGAGCGTCGTCACCGGATCACCACCGTGGTTCACCGGGTCGATCAGCACGGTGCCCGCCCCGGCGCGGCGGATCTGCACGAGATAGGCACGATTCGAGTACCGGAAGCCCGACGCCCGTTCCGCATCGACCGCGAAAGGTCCGTTACCTGACGCCAAAAGATCTGCGGCCCTGGCAATTTCGCTGGGACTGACCGACATGTCCGGCACACCGTCGCGCGGCGCGAGCAGCGGGGTGGCTTCCGGCTCGGCCGTCTCGGCGGCCTCGGAGTCATCCCCCGGGGAGTCTGCCATCTGTCAAGCGCGGGTGCGGGAGCTCAGGTCGGTGACCCCGGCCGGAGGCAGGCCCGCGGCATGCTCGAGCACCTCGCAGAATGCTTGCACGTGCGGACCCAGCTCCAACGTCGTCGCAGTCCACGACGCCCGCAGCTCCAGCTGATGGGCGCGCGGTGGGCCGGAGATGTCGCCGTAGCGCACCGACGTGGTCGCGGTGACGGTGCCGCCGAGCGCGGTGACGTGCTCGGACCGCGCCCCCAGGGCGTCGACGAGCCAGCTCCACGCCACCTCGGGCAGCAGCGGATCGACCGCCTCGCTGGAGTCCAGGTCGGCCTGGATGTAGGCGACCAGCCGCATCGTGCCGTCCCATGCTTCGGCGCCCTCGGGGTCGTGCAGCAGGATCAGCCGGCCGAACGCGTCGCCCTCCGAGCGCTCGGGGACGATAGCCGTCTCGGGGTGCCGGACCTCAGCGCCCAGCGCGTAGCTGAACGGCGCCAGCCGCTGAGGCGGGCGGATCGGGCCGAGCTCGATTTCCGGCCGTACGGTGGTGGCATTCATCGCCGCCACCGCTTCGCGAAATTGAGCCGGTTCGGCGGTGGTCACGCCGTTTGACGCTAGCCGATCTGGCCAGTCCTGTGCGCAGGCGCGCCGATTTTTGCCCGATGTGAAACTACAGGGACGGCTGGGGCGTCATTCGAGGGCGCCGACTTCAACGCCGAGAACGTCTCGTTCGGCAACGCCAAGTTCGAATCCGACACCACCTTCACCGGGGCGAAGTTCCGGGCCCGGCGCACCTCGTTCGAGGGTGCCACGTTCGGCGGCAAGAACATCTCATTCGACGAAGCGCGATTCACCGGCGAGTATGTCTCGTTTGACCGTGCGAGCTTCGCGGCCGAGAAGACGACGTTCCTGTCCGCGAAGTTCAGGTGCCTGCGCGTGTCGTTCGACTCACCCGCCGAGTGGAAGAACGTCGAATTCGACTGGGACACAGCAAACGTCGCGGGGGACAGCCTGCCGACGATTCCCCGTTGCATCACACCGCGACCATGGCCGCCCAACTTGGCTGGCGAGCAGTAGGAGCCCGCATTCGCCCATGGCAGCATAGAAGCGATGGATACCCGCCGTGAGCTGCCCGAGTCGCCCTATCTGGCCGCAGCCAGCGGCCGCAAACCCAGCCGCGTGCCGGTGTGGTTCATGCGGCAGGCCGGCCGTTCGCTGCCTGAGTACCGGGCGCTGCGGGCGAAGAACACCATGATGCAGGCGTGCTTCGATGCCGAGTTGATCACCGAGATCACGCTGCAACCGGTGCGTCGGCACGGCGTGGACGCGGCCATCCTGTTCTCCGACATCGTGGTGCCGCTGAGGGCCTCCGGCATCGAGCTGGACATCGTGCCCGATGTCGGACCGGTGATCGACCATCCGGTGCGCAGCATCGCCGACGTCAGGGCGATGAAACCACTTGAGCCGCAACAGGTTGCGCCGGTCACGGAGGCGGTGTCGCTGCTGGTTTCGGAACTGGGCGACGTCGCGTTGATCGGGTTCGCGGGCGCGCCGTTCACGCTGGCGTCCTACCTCGTCGAGGGCGGACCGAGCCGGCACCACGAGCGCACCAAGGCGATGATGCTGGGCGAACCCGACACCTGGCAAGCGCTGATGACGACCCTGACGGATCTGACGATCGCGTTCCTGCAGGCCCAGGTGACGGCCGGGGTGGACGCGATCCAGGTGTTCGACTCATGGGCCGGGACGCTGTCGCTGGCCGATTACCGCAGCTACGTGCTGCCGCACAGCATGCGGGTGTTCTCGGCGCTGGCGGGCGCCGGCGTGCCGATGACCCATTTCGGGGTGGGCACGGCGGAATTGCTGGGCGCGATGGCTGAGGCCGGGGCCACTGTCGTCGGTGTGGATTGGCGGACGTCGTTGACCGACGCCGCAGCGCGGGTGCAGCCTGGCACGGCGCTGCAGGGCAACCTCGACCCGGTGGTCTTGCTGGCGGGCCGGCCGGTAGTTGAGCCCGCCGTACGCGCGGTCGTGGAGGACGGCCGTCGCGCCGTCGACGCGGGCGCAGCGGGCCATATCTTCAACCTCGGCCACGGCGTGCTGCCCAGCACCGATCCCGGTGTGATCACTGACGTCGTGGCCTTGGTGCACTCGCTGTGACTAGGTCGTATTGCGTTGTCGGCGGCGGGATTTCAGGTCTCGTCGCGGCGTACCGGCTGCGGGTCGTTGCCGGTCCGGATGCGTCGATCACGATGTTCGACCCGGCCGACCGGCTGGGTGGCGTGCTGCGCACGGAACGGCTCGGCGGCCAGTCGCTCGATGTCGGCGCCGAGGCGTTTGTCGCGCGCCGGCCCGAAGTGCCGGCGCTGCTGGCCGAACTGGGTCTGGCGGGCAAGCAGATCGGCACCACTGGTGCGCGGCCGCTGATCTACAGCCAGGGGCGGCTGCATCCGCTGCCGAAGGACACCCTGCAAGGCATCCCGGCGCAGCCGTCGTCGCTGGCCGGGCTGGTCGACGACGCAACGATCGCCCGCATGCTCGACGAACGTACCCGCCCGTTTTCCTGGCGGCCGGGCGCCGACCCCGCGGTTGCCGAACTCGTCGGCGACCGGTTCGGCGAGCAGGTGGTGACCCGCTCGGTCGACCCGCTGCTGGCCGGCGTGTATGCCGGATCCGCGGCCACCATCGGCCTGCGTTCGGCCGCACCGACACTGGCAGCGGCGCTGGACCGCGGCGCGCGCAACCTGACCGACGCGGTGCGAGACGCGCTGCCGCCGACGATGAGCGGCTCGGTGTTCGGCGCCGTCGAGGGCGGATACTCGGTGCTCGTCGACGAGCTCATCCGCAGGGCCGGCGTCCGGTGGGCGCAGGTGGCCGTCGAACGAGTCAACCGCTCGCCGAGAGGCTGGGAGTTGGTCGACGACGAGGGCGCGCGCTGGCACGCCGACGCGGCGGTGCTGGCCGTCCCGGCCCCGCGGCTGCCCAAGCTCATCGAGCACGTCGCCCCGCGGACCGCGGCGGCGGCGCGGCGTATCGCGGTGGCGTCGACGGCGCTGGTGGCGCTGGCGCTGCCGGGTGGCACCCCGGTGCCCGATCAGTCCGGGCTCTTGGTGGCCAGCGGAGAACAGCGCGCACGCGAGGAGCAGCGAAAACCTGTGCGCGCCAAGGCGATTACGCTGTCGACGCGGAAGTGGGGTAGGCGCGGCAACGTCGAGTTGGTGCGGTTGTCGTACGGCCGGTTCGGTGATGACCTGGCCCGCAGCGCCGGCGACGAGGATCTGCTGTCGTGGTCGGCGCAGGATCTCGCGACGGTCTTCGGCATCAGCGTGGAACCAGTGGACTGTTGCGTGGTGCGCTGGATCGACGCGATGCCGCAGTACGGGCCCGGCCACGGCGAGCTCGTCGCCGAGCTGCGGGCTGGCCTGCCGCCGACGCTCGCGGTCGCGGGCGGCTATCTGGACGGCATCGGGGTGCCGGCCTGTGTGGCGGCCGCCACCAGGGCGGCCGCGTCGCTGGTCACCGCTCGCGTGGCACGATAGAAGCCATGGCCAAGCTCGATTTCGACACCCTCAACGACACCATCCGCTACCTGATGTTCTCGGTGTTCGCGGTGCGGCCCGGCGCACTGGGTGACGACCGGGCGGCCGTCGTCGACGAAACGGCGACGTTTCTCAAGCAGCAGGAAGAGCGCGGCGTGGTGGTCCGCGGCCTCTATGACGTCGCCGGATTGCGGGCGGACGCCGATTTCATGATGTGGACGCACGCCGAGACGGTCGAGGCGTTGCAGGCCACCTATTCCGACTTCCGGCGCACCACGACGCTGGGCCGGGCCACGACGCCGGTGTGGAGCAATGTCGCGCTGCATCGGCCGGCGGAGTTCAACAAAAGCCACATCCCGGCGTTCCTGGCCGGCGAGGAGCCCGGCGCCTACATCTGCGTGTATCCGTTCGTGCGTTCGCTCGACTGGTATCTGCTGCCCGACGAGGAGCGCCGCCAGATGCTGGCCGAGCACGGCATGGCCGCCCGCGGCTACAAGGATGTCCGGGCCAACACGGTGCCGGCGTTCGCGCTCGGCGACTACGAGTGGATCCTGGCGTTCGAGGCGCCGGAATTGCATCGCATCGTCGACCTGATGCGCGACCTGCGGGCCACCGATGCGCGCCGCCACGTGCGCGAGGAGACGCCGTTCTTCACCGGCCCGCGGGTCGGCGTGGAAGAGCTCGTCGAAAAGCTGCCCTGACACTCGCGATCGCGTGGTTTGCTGTTTCTCTTGATGTTGACGCGTGATTGGCTGCGTCACTTCCCGGCCCGGCAACATTGTTTCTCTTGAAACTGTAGATTGACCGCGGCGTAGAAGCCATCATCTGCTCGCTTGGGCAAACGGGATCCAGGTTGGCTCGGATTCGGCGCACGTAGGTGATGAAAATGTTGCTAACATCGGACCGATGCCCAGGATTGCGTGGGCCGCGGGTATCGCCGCGGCCGCAGGCGTTGCATTCGCCGCATGTCTGATCGGCGGGTGGGGCGGCGAGTCGACCGTCCGGATCGTCGCTACCCTCGGCTTGCCGGCCTTCGCGGTGTTCGCCGCCGTTTGTTCGGGGTTAGCCGCGCGGTCGGCTCGCGACCGGCAGCGGAGTGCGTGGATCTGCCTGACCATCGGGCTGGGCGGATGGGCCTTTGGCGAGGCGATTTGGGCCTACTACCAGCTCGTGCTCGGGATGGAACAGCCCCCGTTCCCGTCGGTGGCGGACGTTGCCTATCTGATCTTCCCGGTCGGCGCTTGCCTGGTGCTGGTGTTGTTTCCCGTCGGGTATTCGGGCCAGTCTCGAACCCGTCTCGTGCTGGACGGGCTGATCGTCGCCGGCGCATTGTTCGCGGTGTCCTGGGTGACCGTCCTACGAAGTGTGTACGACGCGGGCGGCGGGAACCGGTTCGCGGTGGGTGTTTCGTTGGCGTATCCCGTCACCGACATCGTGGTTCTCGCAGTGGCGCTGCTGGTGCTGGCCCGGGCCCGTACCAGTCAACGCGCGACGCTCATGTTGCTGACGGCGGGGAACGTGTTGAACGCGCTGTCGGACAGCGCCTTCGTCCACCTGGTCGCCCACGACGCCTACTACAGTGGCGATCTCATCGACATTGGCTGGGTCGCGGCGTTGCTGATGCTGAGCATGGCTGCGCTGGTCAGTCGCCGTGCGCCACATACCGAAGAGCCGAAGGCGCAGGTGCCATCGCGGGCGTCGACGTGGTTGGTATACCTGCCGCTTGCGTTGGCAACCGTGGTGTGCGCCCCGCAGTACCTTCACACGCCTGGATTGGGCACCATCCAAATAGCGTCGATCCTGGTGGTGATCGCGGTGCTGGTCCGGCAATTCATTATGGTTGGCGAAAACCGGCGGCTGCTGGAGAGGGTGGCCGATCAGGCGTTGCGCGACCCGCTCACCGGCCTGGCGAACCGGGTGCTTTTTCACGACCGCCTGACGCACGCGATGCAGTTGCATCAACGCGACAACCAGTCGGTGACGGTGTTGTCATTGGATCTGGACGATTTCAAGCTCGTCAACGACAACCTCGGTCATCCGGCTGGAGACGCGCTGCTGGTTCTGGCCGCGGAACGGATTCTCGGCTGCGTGCGGACGAGCGACACGGTCGCGCGGCTGGGCGGCGACGAGTTCGCTGTCCTGATGGAGGGCATGGCCGACCACTCGCGTCTGGTCGCGCATCGGGTGGTCGACGCCTTCGACGAACCGTTCCTCATCGACGGGCACGATCTGTTGGTGCGGCCCAGCGTCGGACTTGCCGTGGCTTCGGCGGAGGGCCCGGACATTTCCGCCGACGCTCTGCTGAAGCAGGCCGATATGGCGATGTATTCGGCGAAACGCGCGCGAGCCAGCGGCGTGCACAGCTTCACTCCGGATATGTACCTGGCCCATCCGAACGAGCTCGGTCTGGCCATGGGACCCAATGGCAGCGCCGGAGCGCCAGCGGTGAGGCTGCTGGGACAACTGCGCCACGCGATCGACAACGGTGGCTTGAGCTTGGTCTATCAACCCAAATTCGATCTGCGCGACGACGAGATCGTCGGCGTCGAAGCACTGGTTCGGTGGCCACATCCCGAACGGGGCCTCCTCGGCCCAGACCACTTCCTGCCCCTGGTCCGTGAGCACGGCCTCATGCGCTCGGTCACCGAGTTCGTGCTCGCCAGGGCTCTCGACGATGCCGCCCAATGGTATTCGAGAGGCGTCGGGGTACCGATCGCCGTCAACATCTTCGCCCCCGCGCTGGCGGATCTGGACTTGCCGAACCAGATGGTACGGGCACTCGCCGGCCGCCGACCTGAGCATGGATGCGCTGACCGTCGAGGTCACGGAAGACCTTCTCCTCGACAATACGGGCAGGACTCGCACGGTGCTCGACAGGTTGCGAGAACACGGAATTCGGGTCGCGATCGACGATTTCGGCAGCGGCTACTCGGCACTTAGTTATCTGCATGATCTGCCTATTGATGAACTCAAGCTCGATAGGCAGTTCATCGCACCGGTGCTCGTCGACTGGCGAGCCGCAGCGATCGTGCGTGCGGTCATCGACCTCGCGCACGCGCTGGGTGTGACAACCGTCGCCGAGGGCGTCGAGAATGCGGCAACCGCAGCCCGGCTGCGCGAGTACGGCTGCGATGTGGCCCAAGGGTATTACTACAGTCCGCCATTGGCCGCCCCCGACATGTTGGGGCTGCTCACGTCGGCTACGCGGGCACCAGCCGCAGCGAGATCGAGTTGATGCAGTAGCGCTGATCGGTCGGCGTCGGATAGCCCTCACCTTCGAAGACGTGGCCGAGATGGCTGTGGCAGTTGGCGCACAGCACCTCGATTCGAGGCATGCCCATCGAGTCGTCGGACCGCAGGATCACCGCGTCGGAGTTGGCCGGATCGAAGAAAGACGGCCAGCCGCAATGGGATTCGAACTTCTCGCTGCTGCGGAACAGCTCGGCGCCGCACGCCCGGCACTCGTAGACGCCTTCGGTCTTGGTGTCCGTGTATTCGCCAGTGAACGGCCGCTCCGTGCCGGCCCGGCGCAGCACCGCGAACTCATCGGGGGTGAGCTTGTCGCGCCACTCGTCGTCTGTCAGTTCCACTTTGGGATGCGGAGTCGTCATATGTCCACGTTACTAGTTCGACGCGACGTCGAGCACGACACGGAATCGAGCAGCGCCGGACATCATGCGTTCGTAGGCCTTCGGCGCGTCGTCCAGTGGCATGACCTCGTTCATCGGCTTGACGGCGTGCGCCGCGCTGAACGCCAGATTGTCTTCGTTCTCGATCGGCGTCCCGGTGAGGCTGCCGACGATGGAGCGGCCGCCGAGGATCAGGTCGGGGGTCGACACTGAAATCGGGTCGTTGGCCACGCCGACCACGACGAGTTGGCCGCGCGGTGCCAGCCCTGCCACCAGCGGTGTCATCGAGGCACCGCTGGCCGCCGTCGCGACGATCACCGCTGCGCCGCCCATCTCTTGCAGCGCCGCGCCGGGGTCGGTGGCCGCACTGTCGATGTACTCGTCGGCGCCGAGAGCCCTTGCCAGTTCGGCCTTTTCAGGGCCCCGCGCGATCGCCACAGTCCGGTAGCCGAGCTTCTTCGCGAATTGCACGCCGAGGTGGCCCAGACCGCCGATACCCTGGATGGCGACCAGCGCACGCGGCGGCGCGTCGGCGTTGCGCAGCGCATTGAACACTGTGATGCCGGCGCACAGCAGCGGCGCGGCGTCCAGTGGATCCAACTCGTCAGGGATTCGCACCAAGCCGGTGGCGCGGGCATACACCATCTCGGCGTAGCCTCCGTCCGCGGTGGTTCCCGGCTGGGGTTGATCAGTGCAGTTGACGAAGTCGCCGCGTCGGCAGAACGTGCATTGGCCGCAGTGGCCACCGAGGAAGCCGAGCCCCACCCGGTCACCGACCTGCCAGGCGGTGACTCCGGGCCCCACCGCGTCGACGACACCGACGATCTCGTGGCCGGGCACGACGGGCAGGCTGGGGTCGGGGCGCATCCCCTCCACGCCGAGGGCGTCGCTGTGGCACACCCCGCAGGCGAGCACCCGCACGCGGACATGGCCATAGTCCGGCTCGACGACGTCGCGCTCGACGAGCTCGAACTGCCGTTGCCCGGTCACCTGGAAGGCGCGATACGTCGGCATGGAAGACCCCTAGGTTTAGTCGGCTTTACTCAGAGCATCGTTCTGAGGAACCCACACGCGGTGACTATTCATTCCCGCGCGGCAGGCCAGGGGTGTGTTGCGCAGGTCAGGCCGGCGCGACGGGCTTCGGCTCCTCGGCCTTCCTCTCGGCCATCCACGGCGGATCGATGCCCTGCTCGAGCCGGCCGTCGGCCTTGGCGTCGAGATAGCGGAAGTACAGCACCGCGAACACGACCACCAGAATCAGCGACCAGCCGTAGGTGATCTTCAGATACTCCAGTGCCCGGCCCGTCGACGGCCAGTGCCCGAGCAGCCAGCGGTCCATCGTCATGAAGCCGTAGATCGCCAGCCACGCCACCCAACTGCGGATCGCCGAGTTCGGCAGCACCACCGTCATCAAGAACGGGAACAACATCATCGAGTAGTAGCCCTGGCCCAGCGACAGCACCAACCACGACGCGACCAGCAGCACACCCGAGGACGTCGCCATCCAGAACAACGGATCTCGCTCGCGGTAGTACCGGTACAGCAGCCACAACGACGCGACGGCCAGCGCCGCAAACGCGATGCGCAGCAACAGGATCAGCCACATCGGCAGGCCGTAGTACACACCGTTGCCGAGGATCGAGCTGTTGAAGTAGTCGCGGGTGGAGAAGATGTAAGGCAACGTGCGGGTGACGAAGTTCATCGGGTCACTGACAAGCCACCAACCAAGGATGTTGAACACCAGGGGTACGACGAACGCGGTCGCCAACGCTCGCCATTGTCGGTTCAGCAGCGGCAACAACAGCAGGGGCGCCAGAAGCGGTTTGACCACCAGCGTCAACCCGATCGCCACCCCGGCCCACCATTCGTGGCTCTTGTTCCCGTCGAGCAGCCACCGGAAGAACAGCACCTCGAGCAGCAGCATGCAGCCGTTGATGTTGCCGAAAACCAGTGTGTTGGTGACGTTTTCGGTGCAGAACATCGCCAGCAGCAGCGCGGGCGCGGCCACCGACGCCAACGAGAACTTGAAGAGCCGCAGCAGGAAATACGCGGCCAGCACGATCGCCAGCGTGTTGAAGAACAGGAACCAGTACCGCGACGCGTCGACGGGCAGATACCCGAACGGTGCCATGATCAGCGTGCCGCCGGGCGGGTAGAGGTAGTGCGGGTCGACGTGGTTGAAGTTCTCGTTGTAGATGTCCCAGCCGATCTTGAAGTTCACCACAGCGCGGTAGACGGGTGCGAAGTCGTCGGTGATGTAGCCGTTGGTGGCCAGGATGTAGCTGCGGTGGATGATCGACAGGATCGCTATCGGCCACAGGATGGACCGCAACACCGTTGCCGTGCTCGGTGGGGAAGTGCGGGGCGCAAAGGCGCTCAGTAGGCCGGTACGAATGGAGTCAGGTGCCGCCACCAGCGCACCGTACACCGACGCCGCGGGCGTGGGGCGTCAGGCCGGGCAGAACGTGTCGGTGGGCGGCAGGTTGCCGCTGTCCAGGTAGCCGATTACCGGCGGCAGCGCACACGCCGAGTAAATGCTGGCGCCGTGGCCGATGCCCTGCCACATCACCCGCTTGTTGGCGGCGCCTGAATTGAGGATGGTGGCGGCGACGGCGGCCACGCCTTCGTTGCCGACGATCGGGTCGTTCTGCACACCGAGCAGCAGCACCGGGATCTTCAGGTTCTTCGGGTCCGGTGGGGCTGCTCCGCTGGGCCAGTTCAGGCATTTGACGAGGTTGAGTGCGCCGACGGCGCCGAACTGCGGGTAGAGCTTGCCCCACGCGACGACCAGTTCGCGGACCCGGTCGGGGGTCGGCCGGTTCAGGGCGTCACTGCAGCTGTTGACGAATTGGCCGTCGGTCTGACGCAGCGTTTCAGCCTGGGTGATGAGGTTGGTCATCTGGTTGGTGTCGCCGGAGCGCGCCGCCGCAACCGCCGCAGCGAGTTCGTTGCCGGCGTTGATGCGGTCACCGCGCGGGTACGCCAGCGCCGTCGAGATGGCGTCGGCGACGGTGGCCACCGACGCCCCACCCGGGCCTCGGCCGTCGCGCGCGGCCGCCAACAGCGCGTCGATCGCGCCCTTCGGGTCCGAGCCCAGCGGGCAGTTGGTGGCGGCACACTGCGCGGCCCAGGTATCGAGCGCGGCCTGTTCGCCCTTGACGCGTTGTTCCATCGCGGCCTCGGCGGCAATGCCCAGCGGCAGCGGGGAGTCGAGCACCAGCCGGGCCACCTTGTTCGGATGAGAGCCCGCGTAGGCCAGCGCCACCTGCGCGCCGTTGCCGATGCCCAGCAGCGCGATCGTCGGCACGTCCCAGGTGCTGCGCAGCCGCTCGATGTCCTCGGCGGCGTGCCCGTTGTCGTAGGCCGAATCACCGGGCGCGATGGTGTCGGTGCAGCTCGTCGTGGCGGCTTGAGTGATCGCGCCGAGGTTGGCGACGGGGTCGTCGCCGGATTCGAACTGCGCCTGGTCGAGCATTTCCTGGCGATCGAAAAAGTCGCGGCAGTCCAGTGCCCCGGACATGCCGATGCCGCGGCGGTCGACGGCCACAACCGGGTGCGTCTTGAGCACGTCGGCGCCGGCACGAGACAGCCACACAGGCAGCTGCACCGACGACGGCAGATCGGATCCGGTGGTCATCACCAACGGTCCGGCGTCCTCCGGCGTCTGCACCGATTTCGCACGCACCACGCCGATGCTCAGGGTGCCTGTCGCGCCGTTGATCGGGTCGAGGTCGGCGTCGTAGCTGGCGCACTCCAGCGTCACACCGGGGATGGGCTCCACAGCGGCGTCGCTGAACACCCGCGACGTGCAATCGCGCCAGGACAGCTCGTTCTTGGGCGCCTCGATCGCCGGCGGGCCGTCGGGCGCCTTGGAGGTCTCCGGCTGCCCCTGCGGCCCCGCGCCCGAGTCGGTGGCATAGCGCGGGTTGGCGGCCAGGCCCGGTGCGCAGCCGGCCAGCAAAGTGGACAGAACGACAGTCGAGGTGCCCAAGACCCGGGCCAGACGACGCCGACGCATGCTGACCACATTACTGATGGCCGCCCTACTCACCCCTGAGGTAGCGGGTGTACAGGTAGCCCTCGTCGTCGGTGAGCAGATGGGTGCGCCGCATCTTGGTGTGCACCTGGCCGGGCCCGGTGGCGATTCGCCGCGCCACACCGCCGACCAGGATCGGCGCGACGGTCAGGCACAACTCGTCGAGCAGCCCGTTTTCGATCAGCAAGCTCAGAAACAGCGGCCCGCCCTCGGTGAGCACCCGAAACAACTTGCGCTCGGCCAGGATCTTCAGCGCGGTTGCGCCGTCGACGCCGTCCGGATCCCGCCCTGACGCGTCGATCACCTCGGCGACCGCGCCGAGCCGCTGGCGGATCTCGTCGACCGATCGGCTGCAGGTCAGGATCAGGGGCGGCACCTCGGTGCGGGTGAATAGTCGGGCGCCGGGGTCGAGGTCGCCGGTCTGGGTGACGACGGCGATCGGGGGAACCTCCGCCTGCCCGCGGCGCTGTCGGGCTTGCCGCTGCGCGACGGATAACTGCGCGCCCGAGTAGTTCTCGATGCGCACCGTCGCGGCGCCGACCAGGATCACGTCGGCGGCGTGGCGCATCAGCGCGAACAGCGCGCGATCACCGACACCGGCCAGACCGCCCGCCTTGCCGTCGTCGGTGGCGCCGCCGTCGACGCTGGCGATCATGTTGCCGCGCACCCAGCACGACTGCAGGTTGTCGGGGTAGGCGTAGAAGTCGGTCAGTCGACTCTCGTCGACGGTATCGGTTGGCCCCAGCACTGTGAGCTGCATCCCGCCACCCTGATCGGACATACGCAGAATTGCAGCACGTCGCTATCGGTGCGTGCATGCACGGGTCCAGCGGTGTGGGGCACCTGGTCGATCGGCACCCGACCGTCACGCCGGAGCGGCTGATCGCCCAACTCGTTCCGCCGCCGACGTTCGCCGACGTCAGTTTCGACACCTACAAGCCCGACCCGGCCGAGCCGTCGGAGGCGGCGGCCGTGCAGTCGTGCCGGCAGTTCTGCGAGCAGGCGATGGCACGGCGGGCGGGCAAGAAGAAGTTGTTCGGCAGGCGCGAAGCGCTGCCCGGTGTCGGGCTGTATCTCGATGGCGGGTTCGGCGTCGGCAAGACGCATCTGCTGGCGTCGTCGTACTACGCGGTGAGTGCGGACAGCCCGGCGCCGACGGCGTTCGCCACGTTCGGTGAGCTGACCCAACTCGCCGGGGTGTTCGGATTCGTCGAATGCATCGATCTGCTGGCCGATTACGCGGTGGTGTGCATCGACGAGTTCGAGCTCGACGATCCGGGCAACACCACGCTGATCTCGCGGCTGCTGTCACAACTCGTCGAGCGTGGGGTCTCCGTGGCGGCCACGTCGAACACGCTGCCCGAGCAGCTGGGCGAGGGCCGCTTCGCCGCACAGGACTTCCTGCGCGAAATCCACACTCTCGCTTCGATTTTCACCACGGTGCGAATCGAGGGGCCGGATTACCGGCACCGTGACCTGCCGCCGGCACCCGAGCCGCTCAGCGACGAGGAGGTCGCCGCGCGCGCCGCCGACGTGCCAGGCGCGACGCTGGACGACTTCGACGCACTGTGCGCGCACCTTGCGACCATGCACCCGTCGCGTTACCTCACACTGATCGAAGGGGTGGCGGCGGTGTTCATCACCGGCGTACACCCGATCGACGACCAGAACGTGGCGCTTAGGCTGGTGTCGCTGACCGACCGGCTGTATGACGCCGGCATCCCGGTTATCGCTTCGGGCACCAAGCTGGACACCATCTTCAGCGACGAGATGCTGGCCGGCGGGTTCCGCAAGAAGTACCTGCGGGCGACGTCGCGGTTGTTGGCCCTGACGCGCACCCTCTAGCGCCGAACGTTCCGTACCGCTCGAAAATTTGTCAAAATCTCGCGCGGTAAGGAACGTTCGGCCACTACAACGGCCGCACCATCACGTAGTCGTTCTCGAAGTGGGTGCCGAGCCGAAAGGTCTTGGTGCCGTTGATGGTAAAGCGATGCTTCGTATAAAAGCGTTGCGCCCGTTGGTTGTGCTGGTTGACGCCCAGCCACACGCATTTGGCGTCGAGCTCCGTGGCTCGGGTCAACGCTGCCGACATCAGCGCCGCGGAGACGCCGGCGCCGTGACTGTCGGGCAGCACGTACATCTTCGACAGCTCGATGGCGGGACGCAATGGCACTGCGCGCTGGACGTCCTCGTCGTCGAGCACGCCGCGAATGAGCATGACGTAGCCCACCATTCGCCCGTCCTCGCGGGCGGCCAGCACCGCGCGCTCGGGATCGGCGAGATAGTCGCGGAACCGGTTTTCGGAGAGGTTCTCGTCGATGAACGCGACGATGTTTTCCGGTGTCACCGACGGTGGGCAGGCCAGCGGAAAGGTGCGGGCAGCGACACCGGCCAGTTCGGCCAGATCGGCCTCGACGGCCGTTGCGACCTCGACTGTCAAGGCTCAGTACACGTTCCATTGGGCGAGGTGCTGCCCGGTGATCTTGTCGATGAGCACCACGTTGGATACCAGGTCGCGGTAGCAGTCCCACCACACGCCGCCGCTGAAGGTGGCCCCCACACGCGCGTTCTGCATGCCGTACTGCAACGCGTCGGGGGCGTCGCTGTTGCGCGATTCGTACGCGTCGCCGGTCGGTGTGACGCCACGGAATTGGAAGGTGATGGCCATCGCGAATGCGGTCGGCAACTGGATTGGAGTAATCGTGACGTTGCCGCGGTAGACCTGGTAGCGGGGTGCGCGCGGGGGATACCCGAAACCGGGCGGAACGTCGGAGGGGTCGATGCTGGTGACGCTCACGTCGGCGATCAGCCCCTTGAACTGCACCCGCAGTGTTTCACCGAGTCGCCCGATGGGAGCCTCGACCGCCGACGCGGGCGCGGCCGTCAATCCGGCGGCGACCGCCATGGCGGCGATCAGGAGCACGAACCAGCGACGCATGCCAGGAATGATGGCACAAACTGAAACGTGTTACAGCAGCTTCGAGGTCAGGACGCCCAGGGGCCCATCCCGCCCACCTTGTCGATCCGGACACGGGTGAGCAATCCGGGCGGCGAATTGGGCGGGGGGAAGTGTTCGTCGCTAGCCGAGCATCGCCTTGGCCAGCTTCTTGAGAAGTTCCGGTGCGCCGCCCTCGACGATGCGGGCCGTCCCGGTGATCGCGAGGTACGGCGTCTGCTGCAGCGGGTGATTGGTGGACAGGATCGTCACGGCTACCCGCGGCTCGCGGCGAATGTTGCGGGTCTTCTGGTATTCGGTCAGGTGGGCGGAGACGAGCTCATCGCCGTCCGGCGTGGATTCCAGTGCCATCCATACGACGGTGACCTGAGGGCTGCCGTCGGGGTTGAGCGTGACCAGCGTCGCGTCGGTGCCGTCGCCGATGAGCTCGCGGGCGGCGTCGTTGAGTTTCATGGTCTATGTCTACTACCGCACGCCCCGATTCATTCCCTTAGGCGGCCTCCAGGTCCAGCAGCGTCGACTTCGCCAGCGGTCCGCCGACGTACTGGCCCGTCGACCCGTCGGACCGCACGACGCGGTGGCACGGAATCACCACCGGCAGCGGATTGTGGGCGCACGCCGTCCCGACGGCGCGCACGGCACGGGGATGCCCGATCGCGGCGGCCACCGTCGCGTAGCTCTCGCGATGGCCGTAGCCGATGTCTCGCAGGTGCTCGATCACGTTGCGTCGGAAACCCTCCGCGAGCCGAAGGTCGACCGGCACCTCGAAAGCCGTGCGGCGCTTGGCGAAATACTCGTCGAGCTGGCGCGCCGCGGTGTCCAGCCGCGCGGGGGCGCGCAGGATGCGGGGGCTCACCGCGCTCGCCAGTCCGGACAGTACGGCGTCGTGGCCTTCGATGTCGTACGCGACCCGCACCAGGCCGACGGTGGTGGTGGCCAGCAGCAGCGTGCCGACCGGGGTGTCGATGGTCCGGTACGCGACGTCGAGCAGCCCGTCGGTCTCGGCGTTGCGTTCCAGCCGTCGATGAAGGCGGGCCAGCGTCTCGTCGTCGGCCTGCAGTTTGTCGAAGATGTTGGTAGTCATGCTGTTTCGTCCTCTTGGTAGATCTTGCGCAGGGTCTTGATGCCGTCGGCGGCGGCGCGGCGGGCGGCGTCGGGGGAGTTGCCGAGCAGTCCGGCGATCTCGGCGAACGGCAGGCCGGCGATGTGGTGGTAGGCCACGGCCTGGCGTTGTTTGGTGGGCAGGCGCTGCAGCGCCGCCCACAGGTCGGGGTCGCGGGCCGCCGGGTCGGCGCGGGCGGCGGGGCGATCGGGCAGCGTGTCGGTGGGCACGGGGCGCCGGGATCGGGCGCGGCCGACGTCGAGGGCGCGGCGGTGTGCGATCGTGACGAGCCACGCCTCGACGTTGGCGTCGGCGGGCAGCGCCGGGTAGGCGCGAAGCGCCGACAGGAACGTCTCGGACCAGGCGTCCTCGGCGTCCACGGGCCCGACGACCGCGCGGCACACCCGCAGCACGGTCGGGCCGTGCTCGGCCACCACGTCCTCGAACGGTCGCACCTTCACATTCTGAAGACGCGGCGGCCGTCGCGGATGTGAGATCAGCCTTTGGTGAGCGACTCGAGCACGGTCACGAGTTCGGATTCGACGCGGTCCTTGTCGACGCCGAGCCCATGCAGCGGACCGTCGCCGTCCTCGGCCTCGAGCAGTGCGAGCAGGATGTGCTCGGTGCCGATGTAGTTGTGGCCGAGCCGAAGCGCCTGGCGGAAGGTCAATTCCAGGGCCTTCTTCGCTTGGCTGTTGAACGGGATCAGCGAGGGCACGTCGTCGACCTTCGGTGGCAGTGTCACGGCCTTGGCTGCCGTGTCGGCGTCGATGCCCTGGCCTGCAAGCAGTTTCGCCGCGAGGCCTTCGGGCTCGGCGAACAGCGCCAGCAGCAGGTGGTCGGGCGTGATCTCGTTGTTGCCGGCGTCGTGCGCCTTGTTCTGCGCGACGACGACGACATTGCGCGCGCGAGGGGTGAACCGCCCGAAGCCGGCATTGGGGTCGAGTGCGGCAGCCTCGAACTCGGGGACCTTGGGGACGAATCGCTTCTGCGCGGCTTGTTTGGTGACGCCCATGCATTTGCCGATGTCGGTCCACGACGCGCCCGACCGGCGAGCCTGGTCGACGAAGTGGCCGATGAGGTGATCGGCGATCTCACCGAGAGATTCGGCGGCCAGCACCGCGTCGGTCAGCTGTTCCAGGGGCTCGGCATGCACCTGCTTGATGACGTCGATGAGGTCGTCGAGGCGGACGGGGTTGGTGATCTGCGCTGGCTCGGTCATGGCGTCAACTCTAGGTTGACGCCGCCGTTCGTCAACCAACGGTTGACGCCCTGGTTTCAGCCCCGCGGGTATCCGCGACGCACGGTGCGGTCGAGGATGCCCAGCGTCGCGCGCAGAGCGCTCTCGGATATCACCGGGAAGATGCCGGCCTCCCGCCAGTGCGGATCGATGTCGGACCAGTCGTAGAACGACGTGACCAGGGTGCCGTCGTCCGCCGGCTCGAGCCGGTAGCCGTACACGTGACCGATCTGCGGGCGGATCTGGCCGAGGATGGTCCATGCGATCACCCGGTCCTTCTCGAACTCGCGGATGGTGACGGTGACGTCGTACTTGCCCAGCGGATAGTCGTTGAGCGCCTCGCGGTCCATGTGCACGACGAAGCTGTCGCCGGCCGCCTGAACGGGATCGCCGTCGGCGTCCTGCAGCATGCCCGAGGCGTCGATCGCGACGTGACCCTGCGGATCGCACAGGAGCGTGAAGATGTCGGCGGCGGGCGCGGCGATGGTGCGTTGGACTTCGATGCGTTCGGTCATGGAGCAAATCGTGTCAGGGCCGCGGTTTGCGGCGAGCTGGTTTTCGGTCTTTTCGAGATCGGGTATACCGACGGGCCAATGCTGAACCACGTCCAAACGTATGCCGCCGGTCGCGCGCAGCCTCCGTTGTTGCGCCGGGCGGTCGCGTTTATCCACGACAACGCCCAAAGCGACATCGGACTGAGTGACATCGCGGCCGCGGTCGGCGTCACCCCGCGCTCGGTTCAGTACATGTTCCGCCGCCATATCGGCACAACTCCGCTGGAGTACCTGCGGCGTCTGCGCCTCGACCTTGCCCACCGCGATCTGCAGGCGGCCGATCCGGCCGTGGACACCGTGACCGCGATCGCGGGCCGGTGGGGCTTCACCCACGCCGGCCGATTCAGCATTGCCTATAAGCAGGCGTTTGGAACCAAGCCGAGCCGGACTCTGCGCGATTGGCCGATAGCGACCAAGCGACCGACTGGCGAATAGCGACTTTATGGCCTCCGGTTACGCCGGAATTAACCATTTGTGCATGTAGCAAAGCTCAGCGGAGTTCGAATAGTTGACGTAGTGCGCGCATTCACAGCGAGTTGACAGGAGGCCGCTATGCGCGCGCGAAGCTCCTAATTTCCGCGGTTGTCGCCGGCGCCGCACTGGCCACCGGGCTGGCCGCGCCGGCATACACCGACGAGACCGTCGACATCTTCATCAGTGTGCTCGATGAAGAGGCATTCCCTACACCAGTGCGACGGACGCGATCTTGGTGGCCAACGGGGTGTGCGTATTCCTTTCGGAGGGCAACTCGCTCGAAGACGCGACGATAGAGGTCATGAACGAAAGCGGGCTCGGCGTCGAGCAGAGTGGCTTCTTCGTGGGCGCCGCGACCGCCGCGTACTGCCCCGATCAAAGCCCGTAGCTAAACGCGTTCCATGGTCGGGCGGCGGTCAGAAGCCACCGTCCCCGCAAAGTCGCGCGGTTATCTCGGGAAGAAGCCTTCCCGGGTGAAGAATCCGGGCTGCCATCCCTGAGCGCCCAGACACAGCAGCGGGCGGCCGTCGGGTGCCTGGGCCGCCGCCTGAGGCTTCGGGCATGGGGCACCGATGTCCTGGACGCCGAACAACTCATAGGTCGCCACCCAGAATCCGGTGTATACCGGCGGCCACTGGTTCTCGATCCAACGGCATTGCAAGGCTTCGCCGCTAGGGCCGCGCCCGAATGTGAAGAGCTCCATGTTGGTGCAGGGCGCGGCGAGGTGGGCGTCGTAGTTCATCCCCGGCACGTCGGTGGCATAGCGCCCCGGCTTGTCGAAATACATCGTGTCATCGGCGACAGCGGCGGGCGCGGCACTGATGACAGCGCCCGCGATCGCAGCGGCGACGAGTAGTGCCCGAATCATGTTCCACCCCTAGGTCGTCGTGACCGGTTGGCCTGCGGAGCAGCCTAATGGGTGGGGCCGAGCCGACGAGCATTTTCCGGGACACGCGTCCGCGGGCGCGGAAGCTGTCGCTGACGTCAGAAACGGGGACGGGGAGGTCGCGGAATCCGGCTCGGGTCGCGGTACTCGGGGGCGTACTCCTTGATCTTTAGGCAGGTGACTTCAATCTTGAACTGATGGGCTGCTGTCTCGCCCAGCACGATCGCCAGGTTAGTCGCCGCCGCCGCCACCAACGAGAGGAGCAACCCGATGTACGCGGTTGAACTTTGGGCCACTTGCCCTCGTGTCATAGATCAGAAACCCCGTCTTCGGAAGCCTCGATCCGTGGCCAAACACAGGGGGAGCAAGATGGAAATCGCCGCTTTCGTTTGCTTCATGGTCCTGATGATTGCGCTGCCCGCCTTTTTCATGGTCCGGTAACCGGCACGCGGGCTGAGCACCATGGAGGCAGTGCGTGGCACTCCACCGGGATGGACACATCGCTTCCGCGAGACAGTCCCAGGGGTGCGGGTGGCTACCGATCGGCCAGGAGCGGACACCCGATAGGCATAGCTTGCCGCATTCTGTACGGGTTTTGAGGTCGGTGTTGGAATCGTCTGATCTGCGGTTTTGTGATGGCGGCTTTACCAACCGCACAGTGGACTCGGGACTCGGTTTAGGTGGTTTGTGCTGGTGAGAAGCGGTCGGTTTGAGACTTGGGTGTGTACGGTCGCGTGCCTATTGCGGGGTGCTGGTGTCGGAGACGGCGTCGGGTAGGCCGCGGCGGTGGTGTTCGGATGGGTGCCGGATGAAGTCCTACCGAGCGCACAAGCGGGCTCGTTAACACCGGCGTCTAGTGTGCCTATAGATTTAGCGACCGTTGGCTTCCCAGACTGCGTAGCAGTCTGGCTACCAGAGCCCTCGTCGACATGACGGTTCGTTGGTTCGCCGCCGTGCTCACGGATCGACCACCACGCCGCGGCAAGCAGCCACTGTTCGGAGTCAATGACGTCGGCGTCGCGCATGCCGCTAAGGCTAAAGGGAGCCGGCAGCAACACTCAGCGGTCCGAGGTTGACCGTGACTCCACCACTGAAGGGGAAGTCGATCATCAGCACCACGGCGAGAGACACTGCAGCGAGGAACGCCCAGGCATACATGAGGTAGGGCCGTTTCACCGTCAGGGCAGACATGCCTACCGTGGCCGCCAGCAGTGCCCCGGACAAGAGGATGAGCGCAATCAGGATTGTCGGAAGCGATCGCTGCGCTACCGCAGTTACCTTACTTTGGGCGGCGGTCAACGATGCAGCCGCCGACACCATTCCGCTCGCCACGGGGTCCGTGTTCCCGTGCCCGGATGCCACTTGGTGCACGCTGTTCTGCAGCGTGTCGAATGTTTCGGCGGAGGGCAGCGCACTGAAGTTTCCATCCGCAAACGCTGGTCCATCCTTGTTCACGACTGTGTCCAGGTAGTTGCGTAGATTGCCGTTGACCTCGGCGGCGCCGGCTTGGTCCTGGATCGCACTCGTGGCCCAAGAGAGTTGCTGCGCTGAGGATGCCTGGAGGTCGACCGCGTCCTGACCAGCGCTCACCGCCGACCAGGTGATCGTGACAGCAAAGCCGACTAGGAAAGCGAAAGTCGCCCCAAACACACTGAGCAGCTTGCCGGCGTAATCTTCGAGCTCAGCACTTCGTTCCGGCGAAGCTACCCTGCTAAGGGCCAACCGGCAACCGGCGCTGATGGCGGCGAAAAACACGAATCCGATCGCGATCATCAGCCAGGGAGGGAGCGCAGAAAGGGTTCGCACACATAAGTCCTTTCCCTCATCGGCATCCGGACGGCCACGATCCCAACGGAGCACGTGTTGTGTTCGACTCGTCTACGCCAACAACGAGTGCGTGACTGTCCGACACGGTCAGCAGTCCATCTCGCCGTCGCGTAGCCACTCGTCGAGCCGCTCGTCGACTTGGCGGCTCGACGGTTCGCCGCCCTCGTCGCGGTTCGCCGCCCGTACCGCGGCCAGTAGTCGCATCTCGCCGTCGATCGTGTCGCGGTCACGCATACAGCCGAGCTTAAGCTTGAACAGCTCGCCACCCGTGAGGATCTAAGGCCCCCTTCAAGTTGGCCGTGTGGAGATGCGTACGGTCGCCGGCCCGTCGAGGCATGCGCAATGGGTGTTGAGCGGTGGCCCGTACACCGTCGTATCGCATTGGCGGCATGTCCAGGTGGTGTGGCCGCCGCCGTGGCCGAGCAGGCAGACGTGCCCTACAAGCACTCGCCGGGGCCAAGCGCGTGGCCGTGCGGGCAGCAGCTCGGCGGGTGAGTGATCCACTTCCCGGCCGTCGTCTGCACCAGCTCGCCCAGCACAAGTAGAAGCACAAAACCCACCACCGACTGCCCCGCGAACTGCAGTGGTGTGTACAGGAAGAAACAAGTACCCGACGAGAACGATGGCCGACGAGAAAGAGTACCCAACTACTCGTACCCATCGGCGTAGGTGCGCGGAAACTTCCAGGTAGTGGCGCCGACAACGGCGGCACCTGTTGGCTAGGGGGTGTGTTGTGACGAGCATCCTGATGATTGCTGTTGTCATCGTGATCGTCCCGGGAGTGATCTGGCTGATGATGCGGATCGTGGTGCGGACCGAACGGGCTTCACGCGAACGTCGACGTGAAGCGTGGCGGGCCGGGGGGAGCGTCGGGCCGGGGCCGGGCGGCTGCAGCGGCGGCGGCTGCGGCGGCGGAGCAGCGACGGCGGAGGCAGCGACGGCGGCGGAGGCGCGCGCGGTGCGGAGGCGGAGGCTGCGGAGGCGGAGGCTGCGGAGGCGGGGGAAATTGACGCAGGGCGGGCACCGCAGCGGCATCCGCCATCTACCGGCTCGGCTGCAATGAACCGACCGGCCACCGCATGACCGGCCGCCGCAAGTCTGTCGCGAAGGCCGGTCGTGTCGTGAGCTACGTGCGCGGCGTCGAGATGACGGGCGACTTCGGCTATTTCGTAGTCCTTGCGGTGACGTGGACGCTGGCCTACCTGGCCGAACAGCTGCCGGGTGAACTACCCGCTGAGGGCCCCTAGCAATGCGTGAGTTCACGTTTAGTTCATGGCAGGAGGTTCGTTGGCCTAACTATTGCCTTTAAGCTGCATAAACACTGGTGCGCGATACTGGGATTGAACCAGTGACCTCTTCCGTGTCAGGGAAGCGCTCTCCCGCTGAGCTAATCGCGCTGGGAACCTCGTTGGAGGTGGAGACGGGAATCGAACCCGTGTGCACGGCTTTGCAGGCCGTTGCCTCACCACTCGGCCACTCCACCGCTGGGGTTGATGCCACTGCACCTTCGAGCGGATGACGGGATTCGAACCCGCGACCCTCACCTTGGCAAGGTGATGCGCTACCAACTGCGCTACATCCGCGCGCCACGAACGACATCGTCGCCCGTCGCGAAGGACGACGATAGTCCACCAAAGTGTAGCCGCACAAATCTCAACGACGACCGCTTAGCCTTCGCCTCTCACACGCTCAGAACAGTTGATACGCCTCGCGGGAAATCGAGAAGCCCTGGCCGGTCTCGGTATCCCGGCATGTGATGCCCGACTCTGCACTGTCGCATCGCAGCGGCCCGCGGCGATCGACTCGCCGTAGGGGAGAGGGCTGCCGTCGGGCACAAGAGCTGTGTCGCCGGCTCACACAAATCGGCGCTGCCGCCGGGCAGGAGCGTGATGCCCTGCCCGTAGTCGAACTCACAATCTGCCGGACGCGGCGGCGGTGACCAGTTGGCCTCGGCGATGTCGCAGCGGACGTAGTCCACATCGAGGTAGCAGCCGACGTTGCTGCTCGGCGACCTGAATGCGGTGAATTCGTACACCTCGCCGTCGGCCGGTGCCTCCTCGGTCAATTTGTCGGGTTTCGCCACCGTCGCGGACACCTTCGTCTGCTCGGTGACTGGTGTCGTACTCCCGGACTGTGTGTCGGTCGAGCCGCCGCATACAGCGAGCACCGATATCACGACTGACAGAGCCGGCATCAGGAGTATGCCGCGGCCGATCACGCTGCGAGACGATACCGGCGCAATCCTCGCCGACGCCTCAGAACAGTTGGTATGCATCGCGCGAGATCGAAAAGCCGTGGCCTGTTTCGGTATTGCGGCAGGTGATGCCCGAATCCGCGCTGTCGCAGCGAAAAGCCCCGGAGGTGATCGACTCGCCGTCCGGAAGTGGTTCGTCGCTACCGAAAACGGTGTCGCCGGCGCAGATGAATTCAGCAGGCTTGCCCAGCCCGATCCAGGGATTGATCGCGATCATGTGCCCGTAGCTGTTTTGGCAGTCCGCCGGACGCGGCGGTCGTGGCCAATCGGCATCAATGATGTCGCAGCGGACGCCCATGTTCATGTCGATGTTGCAGGCGATGTTGCCGTCCGGCGACAGGAAGAAGGTGCTTTCGAACACCTCCCGGTCTGCCCGCGCCGGGGCTTGTGAGGTCGACTGGGCGGGCTGCGCCGTCACGGACACCAGTGTTTGGCCGGTGACCGGTGTGGTGGACGCGAACTGCACGGCCGTAGAGCTGCCGCAGCCAGACATGGCAAGCACCGCGGCGATTCCGGCAACTACGGCGGGAAGGCGTTCGACTTGGTGAGCCATGGCGTGACCATAACGTGGCAACCATCGTTGGCCACATGAAATGCGCTAAGTACCGACAGGCGTCCAGCAGACCGGATTCTGGCCGAGAGCGCTTGGCGTGCTAATCTTCGACCTCGTTCCCGGTCTCGTAGCTCAGCGGGAGAGCGTCCGCCTCACACGCGGAAGGTCACTGGTTCGATCCCAGTCGGGACCACCCTATTGCTCGCCGTTGAGCCGCGCTGTAACAATGCGCAGCCTCCACAGTTTGGTGTCCGCGAGATCGGCGTCACCGCACCGCAGATACCGGCCGTCGACCATCAACTGCGTCCCATTCCGCTGCGTGCGTAGGAATAAATGCCCGAAACCGTTGCACGCCAACGGCGCCGCCGCCATTCTCAGCGGCGCCGCCTCCAG
This sequence comes from uncultured Actinomycetota bacterium, assembly GCA_963851115.1. Lineage (GTDB taxonomy): Bacteria > Actinomycetota > Actinomycetes > Mycobacteriales > Mycobacteriaceae > Mycobacterium. The sequence goes on along the minus strand of CAWKOI010000012.1, from coordinate 54,067 downwards.
ACCACGACGCCGACCGTGAGCGCGCCAGACGATCGCGACCACCGGCACGGTCCGCTTGGGGTTATCGGTCGCAGCGTGCCGCAAGGTATCGGCCTTGTCGACGACGCGCTCCTTGGTTTCCGCGACCTTCACTTTGGTGCGTTCCTTCACATCGAGCTTGGCCCCCAAGGCCTGCACGGTCTCGCCGAGTTCCTTGCGGGTGTGCTCGATATCAGCCTGGATGTCGTCGATGCCGGCGTCGGGGCCGGGCTCCGGCCGGGTGCCATTAGTTTCGGTCATGGCGGGCGTCCTTCAACTCTTGAATGTCGGCTTTCACGGTCTCGACGGTCCTGGGCGCGGCTGGCGTGACTTCCTGCGCCTGGCCGCGACCCACTGAGCGGCGATGCCCGCCGCGATGAACAGCACCAGCCCGACGACGAGGGCGGCCGCCCATACCGGCAACACCAGTGACAGCGCGGCGACCCCCGCGGCAATGAACGTGGCCAGGCCGAAGAATGCCAACAGACCCGCCACGCTGAACAGACCAGCGCCGAGCCCGGCGTGCTTGGCCGACTCCTGAAACTCCTTTTGCGCCAGACGCATCTCGTCGCGGATCAGTCGCGACGTCTGCGACGACAGTTGACCCATCAGTTCGCCGATCGACGCCTCCGCCGCCGGCTTGGATTCGACACCCATCACATACCAACCCCTGCAATCGTTGAACGTCCTGGGGCAGTGATGCCCCCGCTGGGGTGGGTCGAAACACCGCGGGCGGCCCGGATTGCGTGGCTGGGCGCGCCGGGTGGCCTATCGCAAAGTGCCAGGTCGCGGGTAACCGCTCCGGCTCGCGTTCGCATCGGTTGAGTAAAGCCCCAGCTGTCGCGTCGGAGATTTTCAAAATTGTCGCTCTAGTCAATCCGGAAAAACCACGCGTCCGGAACCGAGGGTTCGGGGGCAGAAAGACTGGGGAGCGCCATGTCATCGACCATGAACCGGCTGGTCGTCTTCAACACTTGGGGCTGCGGGACTGCTTTCGGCCGTGCCGTTGATCAGTCCCGGCACCGCGACCGCCGACCCTCGTGGCGGTGTGCCGTGCCTGGGCATGGTGCAGCAGATCGTCACCGCGCCGGCGACCATCCCTCAGTCGCTGCAAAGAGGTCCACGACGGGCTTCTGTTGGTCGACGTCGTGGGCTCCAGCTTGAAGTTGCGCGATGACTCTGCCCGCCCATTGCGCGACGTGATAACCGACTACCTCAGCTCGCGGAGAGTGCTGCTTGTCCTCGACAACTGCGAGCAGGTCGTGGATGCGGCGGCGAAGCTGGCCGAAACGCTGCTGCGCGTATGTCCCGATCTGCGAATCCTCGCAACGAGCCGGGAAGCACTGGGCATCGGCGGCGAGGCGGCGCTGCGGCTGGCGCCTCTGACGACTCCCGACGCGGACAGCCTGTTCGCCGCGCGGGCGGTCGCCGCCTTGCCCGGCTTCGAGCTGACCGAGGCAAACAACGCCGTTGTCAGCAGAATCTGTTCCAAGGTGGAAGGGCTGCCGTTGGCAATCGAGTTTGCTGCGGCGCGCTTGAAGGCGATGTCGCGGCTGAACAGATCGTCGAGCGGCTCTGGCGGACCGATACGCGCTGCTGACCCGCGGCAGTCGGAGGAGAGCCGACGCGACAGCAGACGCTGGGCTTGAGCGTCGGTTGGAGCCACGAACTGTGCAGTCCCGTCGAACAACAGCTCTGGACCCGTCTGTCCGTGTTCGCCGGGAGCTTCGATCTGCAAGCGGCAGAAGATATTTGCAATGGGACCTCGCACCCGAAGACATCGTCGACCTGCTTTCGGCGTTGGCGGACGAATACATGGTGACGCGGCTCGTGTCTGAGGGGGCCTTGAATTTCCGGCTGACTCGAGACGCTGCGGGAAGGCGCTTGCCCTCGCAGATTCCCACGGTGAATCGTCTACCGCGAATATGCGTTGTGGTCGTTGGGAATTGGTTGGTGGCGGTCACCGTCGCCGCGGCCGATTGCTTAAGGACGCCCTGCAGCTGACGACTGGACGATCCAAAGGCTGGGCGGGAAGGGCTGGCCTGGATTGCCCGAGAATGGGGATTACCGTCGCCGCGATGTCGACGGGTGCCGCCGAAACACTGGGCACCGCGTCGGGGCGTCGACGTCGTCTTGCCGCATCTGCTCGGCTTCCACATCGAGGGTGAACGCCGGGCACGGGAAGGCCTTGGCGCAGAAGGATTCGAGGCGGCCAGGCAGGAGGGCCGCGAATTCGGCTTCGACGACGCCGTCACCTACGCGCTGGGTAAACCGCCTAGCTCTCCGACTGAGCTTTCGCGACAAGTTCGGTAGCGACTTGGATGAGCGGCACATTGGAATCCTGAGAAAGCTTGCGTAACAGCTCGAATGCCCGCACCGCGTCAACGCGGTAGCGTTCCATGATCATGCCCTTGGCCTGACCGATCATGTCTCGACTGGCCAGCGCGCGCTTGAACTGATCGTCGCGACGCGCCGCGTTCCACGCTACTGACGAATGAGCGGCGAAGATCAGCCCAATGGTTTTCGTCTCTGCTCCGAACGCATGGGCCTGCTCGGCATAAACGTTGAGAGCGCCCATCGTCTCGCCGGCGATGAACAGTTGAAAGGCCATGATCGACCGGATCGGGGTCTGCGTCAAGACGTCCCGCGCGTACAGCGGAAACCGCTCATCGGTTTCCAGGTCGGCGACAAGGATGGTCTTTTCCTCCCACGCGGCCGTCAGGCACGGGCCCTCCCGGTGACGCTGCTGAATCTCGTCGAGCAGTATCGGCCACTTGTGGGTAGCCGCCGGGGTGTCGATGTGCTTGGCGTTGCGCGTGACGGTGACACCGGCGTACTTCGCGCCGGGAATCTCCACGGCCGCATTCTCCGCCAGCTCGGCGATGACCGTGTCTGCGTCGGTGTCGGGCCGGCCGTACAGGTCCTGCACCAGCTCGGCGATTCGCTGGTGGGTCGCGTCCACCGCGGCAGGATCGTTCACGGTCACCATCTCATTGTCGTCCCTCGCCAGGTTTCCAAATCTACCGCTCTATCTGCCGGATGGCCCATGGACATCGCGATCAGCAGGACATTGCTGCAGCTGACCGCCCAGGAACATCCTTCGAGATTGCATTCAGGGTCGTGATTTCTGCGGATCAACAGCCCTGAGTGCAAACTCCACACAGCTGCCGGCTACAGCGCCCGCAGATAGCGGTCGGTGACGATCCGCTGGATCACCGACGTGACGGGGGAGCCCAGCTTGCTCCACCACGTGGCGTGGCGGGAGAACGCCGTCACGTCCGCATACACCTCGTCGGTGGCCGGCTCGTAGCGGACAAGGAACAACTCCTCGCCCGATTCGGCGTGGCCGGGCAGAGTGCCGTATGCGAAGCCGCGGCGATCGGGTTCGTCGACGACATAGACCACCCGGCACGGCGCTCGTACGGGACCCAAGTGCACGATGACTTCCGACCCGACCGCGGCGACCTCGGTCGTCGCCTCGACCTTCAGCCCGGCCCCGCGCAGCATGCCCCAGCGCATCCCCGCCTCGGCCGCGTCCTCGAAGCGACGCCGTCCCCGGCCGATGACGGCCGACTTCTGCACATGGTGGTATCCGGCCGGCAGCGGTCCGGCGGTGGCGCCCACCTCCGAATAGGTCAACGGCAGCGCGGCCAGGTCGCTCAGATTCACCAGGCCACCCTGCCATCGTCGGCGTACGGTTCGAAACATGCACCACCTTCACCATCGGCGGCGACCTCACGGTCAATCGCCTGGGCTTCGGGGCCATGCGCCTGACCGGCGAGGGCGTCTGGGGCCCGCCGGCGGACCACGACGAATGCATCCGCGTCCTGCGTCGCGCCGTCGAACTCGGCGTCAACTTCATCGACACCGCCGACTCGTACGGCCCGTACGTGTCCGAGGACCTCATTCGTGAGGCGCTGCACCCGTACACGGACGTTGTCGTCGCAACCAAGGCCGGTCTGCTGCGCACCGGCCCGAACGAGTGGTCGCCGCTCGGATTCCCGGCCTACCTGCGCCAGGAGTGCGAGATGAGCCTGCTCCGCCTCGGCGTCGAGCGCATCGACCTGTTCCAGCTGCACCGCATCGACAACAAGTTCCCGGCCGAAGACCAGATCGGCGAACTGGCCGCGCTGCAGCAGGAAGGCAAGATCCGCCACATCGGCCTGTCCGAGGTCAATGTCGAGCAGCTCGAGGCCGCGCAGAAGATCGCGACCATCGTCTCGGTGCAGAACATGTACAACCTCACCGCGCGCACCGCCGAACCGCTGCTCGATGCGTGCGAATCGCAGGGTATCGGCTTCATCCCGTGGGCCCCCTTGGGGTCTGGACCACTGGCCGCTCCGGACGGTCCACTGCAGCGCATCGCCGCCGAGCACCAGGTCGGGCCCTCTCAACTAGCCGTGGCATGGCTGTTGAAGCGCTCGCCGGTGATGCTGCCGATCCCCGGCACGTCGCGCGTCGCTCACTTGGAGGAGAACGTCGCCTCTGCCGCGATCGAGCTCTCCGATGACGAGTTCGAGACGCTGAGCAAAGCCGGCGCCGGCGGTTAAAACATTCACGACAAGTGTCGAAAGCGGGGGACCCCGCAATCGACCAATTGGTGAACCACCGAAATCGCGATTTCAGGAGGAGCACCATGAAGTACGCGCTGATGATTTCGGTCACCGCGGAGGCGCTGGAGGCCCCATCCGAATCGGAGCATCAGGCGTGCTCGCTGGAACTTTGCTCCGTTACCTGACCTGTGACGTGCCGTCGCAGCCGTATGGATCAGTCCGCGACGGATGCTTCGACCCTTCGTATGAAGATCTCGGTAGCCGCCAGCAGGCAGAGGCGCACGGTGTTGCCCTTGTGCCAGCGGGAGATCAGCCGTGGCCGCATCTCCACCTCGACCTCGCCGTTCAGGAGCGGGATGTTGATGGACCGAATAAGGTACGCGCTCAACCCCATTGCCGCAGTTAGTGTCGCGGTCGCAGCGGCGGCGGCGCGACGGTCGGCCCCGCGCTGCCACGCCATGGTGAGCACCACCGCGGTCCCGCCGATCGCGGCGGGAGCGACGGGACCGAAGTAGCGCAGCGGGCTGCCGGTGGTGAGGACGCCGGCCCGCCGGTTCGCACTGGCGATCAGCTGCGGAACTCCCACGGCGCCCTCGTATGCGTTGCCGAAGAACCACGCAGCGCGCCCGAGTCGCGCGGCGGTTGTAACCCGCGCCGATGCCGCACCGTATTTCGTCATGAGCTCAAGTTACCGCCCTGCAAACCTCACTAGCGAAATGGCAGCGGCCCTGCGGTCAGGCACTGTTCTACCGTCTAACAGACGACACCTGGCCTGACGTGAAAATAGAACAGACACAACGGAATAGCGGATTACTGTAGCACCAAGTGGACGTCGTCCGACGGAATGAGATCGTGGGCCTGTCGGGCCACCTCAGCGGATTCCACACGGGTCGGCCGGCCGTCCTGTACCACGATCTGCCCGTTGATCAGGACCAGCCGGGCGATCTGTGACAGGCCGGTGAACAGCAATGCGGCGACAGGGTCATTGATGCCGATGCGGTCCACGCCGGTGAGGTCCCAGCACGCGATGTCAGCCGCCATGCCTGGCGCCAGCACCCCCAGATCGTCACGGCCGAGGCAGGCTGCCGAGCCGCGCGTGGCCATGGCAAGTAGCTCGCGTGCCGAAGGCCAACGTTCCGGATCCTTCTCGGCGGCTCGGTGCGCTAGCGCGGCCACGCGCAGGTCCCCGAGGAGGTTGGCGCCATCGTTGGTCATCGAGCCAGTGGTGCCGGCGCCTACCGGGATGCCGGCGTCGAGCCAGGAGCGGATCGGTGCGAGACCCCAGCCGAGTTTCAGGTCGGCGGCCGGGATGTGCGCGATCGCTATACCCGCTTCGACATACTCGCTGATCTCCTCGGCCGGGGCGGACGGGCAGTGAGCCACCCACAGTTTGTCGTTGGCGAAACCATGCTCTTGCAAGATCTTCCACGGCGATTTCCCGAAAAGCGTGCGTGCCAGGCGGGTGTCTTCGTAGTGGTGCAGGTGGGTGTGCAGCCGGACGGCGTCGTGCTCGCCGGCCAGTTCCGCCATGGCATCGAAAAGCGCGGGTAAGCAATGCCGGGTGAACAGACTCACGAAGAGTGTCGAAACGCGGGGGTGGGTTCGGAACTACTCGCCGATGACGCGCAGGTTGTAGGCCGCTTTGAGCTCGGCGATCCAGTCGTCGAAGAATTGGATGCCGTGCGGCTCGCCCAGGCGATTCAGTTCGTCGAGCCCGACCGGGCCTTGCCGTATCCGGTCTCCGAAATCCTTGAAGAAGAGCTCGAATCCACCCGGGGTGTACACCTCGATGATGCGTGCCCGCTCGGTTCCCGCGTTCCACATGGTGTGGGGGATCAGGCGAGGTTTCATCACCCAGCAGCCGGGCGTCGCCTTGACGACCTCGTCGGCGACCCGCGCGTGCATCTCTCCCTCGAGGATGTACAGCCAGACATCGTTCTGATGAACATGCGGCGGCAGGAGAAGGCCCGGCTCGAACGGCTGCTCGATGATCGAGATGGCTCCGTTTGTCTCCTCGCTGTACAACTTGATGACGACGCCGTCGGCGTCGTCGCCCTCGTCGCTGGCGATCAGCGTCTTGCCTTTGATGCGTTCACCCATGGCTTGTCTCCTTGGTCGGTGCCGAAATCGATACAGCCCAGTTCATTTCAATACTCCTTGCCAAGCCTGCGAGCGGTTTCAACGGCGAGCGCATATGAGCGCTCATGGTCGTCACGCAGATGCGCTAGTGCCGGATCATGCCGGGAGTTGACCAGTTCTGCGGTGACGAATGCCGTGTCCGTCACAGCGAAATGACCTGCGAAGAAGTCGCGAAGATACCGCTGCTGGTAGTCGAACGCGGCCTTCGGGGTTCCGTCAGAGTAGGCGCCGCCGCGGGCGGCAGCGATCACGAAGCGCCGCGGCGCCAACGACATTCGCGGGAAAGTCACCTGATCGAGCCAGGCCTTGAGCGCCGCTGGGATCGAGTAGTTGTACATCGGCGTTCCGATCAGCACGACGTCGGCGGTCCGCAGCTCGGTGAGAAGTGGCGCGACAATGCTCCACGCCGAGGCCTGCGCGGGTGTTCTCACCAAACCGGCGATCCGGTCCAGATCGGTGCTGCCTTGGGCGAGCACCGCATCGCATAGCTCGGTCCACGCTTCGTCGATGAACGGGACCGGATTCCTCGAAAGGTCTCGGTACACGTAATCGCCATCGGGGTGCTGCGCCCGCCACGCGTGAGCGAACGCGGCGCTCACCTCTCGGCTGACTGACTGGCGGCGGGCGCTCGCGTCTATGTGCAGCAAGGTGGTCAAAATCCAGGCTCCTCATAACTGGGCACCGTGTCCGGTTACTGCGACGGTAACACTAACTGGACACTATGCCCACTTATTCCCGTCGAGCGGATATATTCCGCTCATGGCCACCCGTCCCGACCTAGTCGGGCCATCAGAAGTACCCGAGCGGGCGGACGCGGCGCGCAACCGGGCAAGGGTGCTGGCCGCCGCGGCCGATCTGTTCGCCACCCGCGACCCGCGCACGGTGACGATGGACGACATCGCAAAGGCGGCCGGCGTCGGACGCGCGACGGTCTACCGGAGATATCCCGACACCTGGTCTATCGCCGTCGCGCTGTTGGACGAGCACGAGCGGGCGCTGCAAGAGCGGCTGCTCCGCGGCGATCCTCCGTTGGGCCCGGGCGCGCCACCTGCCACCCGGCTCGCCGCGTTCTATACCGCGATGGTTGAACTGCTCGATGCCCATGCGGATCTAGTGCTGGGCACCGAGACGGGCGGAGCGCGATTCGCGACCGGCGCGTACGGATTCTGGTCGGCGCACGTGCGCTCACTTCTGGTCGACGCTGGCGTTGCCGATCCAGATGCGATGGTCGACGTCCTGCTGGCACCGCTTTCCGCCGAGGTCTATGTACACCAGCGTGGCCGTGGCCTGACGTCGGCGCAGATCACCGACGCGCTCGACCGGCTCGCCCACGCCGTGCTCGGCGAGTCAGTCAAATGACGACATTCGCCGGACACCGAGAATAAAAGCCGTTACCTGCAAGTTCGGTTGAACGACGCTACCGCGCCACTGCCGCGGGAACGCACAGTGGGCGGGCACGTCTCCGGTCCACACAGCGGGGATTTAGTCAACAGCGAGACGAAGGGCATCATGACTGCCGAAGCAAAAGCCAAGACTCTGGCGTGACGCGAATACCGCGGCACGGCACGCGGGCCTCAACGCCGTGGTTGGCTACGAGGTGTACGGCAAGGCGTTGCTCGACATCGAGGAGCGCGATGGTATGACCTCGAAACCTGGAAGCTCTTTCACGCCCACGCGGGTGCCCAGCGCATTTTTGCCCCGCTTCCGGGTGGCGACGCCATCCGTTAGCGACACCCGGTAGCCCGCACGGCTAACCGACCAATACCTTGATGGGGTGACCACCGAACAGCCCGTCGACGCGCATCCCGGTGGCGGATTCAATCCGCCGGTCCCCAGCACCAAGGGCGGGCCGGACTACGGCAGGTTTGTCGAAGGGGTCCGCACACTGCAGGACCATGCCCGCGCGGTCGACGCCCCCGACGCGGTGATCACCGAAGCCGCCGACCTGCTCGACAAGGTCTCGACACTGCTCGCGCCTTACGTCGCCGACGAGTGGACGTCACCGTCGGGCCGGCGCATGGACCTGCCCAACCGAGGCAGCGTGCTGGGCATTCCGGGGGAGTACCACAGGACTGCCAACGGTCGAGTCGGTGGTACTCGCCCAGTTCCGCCGTTTCCATCTGGGCCGCAACGGCGCCGCACACGGCGGGTGCATCGCGCAGCTGTTCGACTCTGTGCTGGGATACACGGCGTTCCGGCTGACCAAGAGCGCCTACCAGCGCACCGCATTCCTGCACGTCAACTACCGCAACATCGTGCCGATCGAGAAGGAGTTGCAGGTCGACGCCGGCATCGAGCGCACCGACGGCCGAAAGATCTTCATCGAGGGCCGGCTGCTCGACGGCGACGCCGTGCTGGCGGAGACGCACGCGCTCTTCGTCAAGCTCAAGCCGGGTCAGCCGTGAAACAAGAAGAGGAACGACCGAACATCCGCCGCCGGTGGGCACGCTGGCGCGACCGATTGCGGGAACGGCGCAGAGCCGAGTTCGTGTACCGCATCGTCGTCGCCGTCATCGGCCTGGCGGTCCTGGGCGTCGGTATCCTCGCCATCCCGTACCCGGGACCGGGCTGGGCCATCGTGTTCGTCGGGCTGGGCATCCTGGCCACCGAGTTCGACTGGGCGCGACGGCTGCTCGCGTACGCCCGCGAGCGCTACGACAAGGTGATGGACTGGTTCAAGCGGCAGGGCCTGTGGGTGCAGGCGCTTGGCGCGTTGTTCACCGCGGCGGTGGTAGTGGGGACGCTGTGGCTGCTCGGCGCTGTCGACTGGTCGGCCGGTCTCGTCGGGCTCGAGCATGAGTGGCTGAAGAGCCCTATTGGCCTGGGGTCGTGACAGCCCGCACCGATAGCATGGTCGCGTCCTGAAATCTTTCATCCACCCGCAGAATTTGGAGAGTCACCGATGAGCGCCCCCGCCAGCTCCGCCCCAGCAGCCCCGATCCGGGTAGCTGCCGGGACTACCGCCGGGGCAGCGGTCCGTGAAGCCGGCCTGCCGGGCCGGGGCGCTCCGGACGCAATCGTCGTCGTCCGCGACGCCGACGGCCGGCTCCGCGACCTGGGCTGGGCGGCCGACACTGACCTTGAGGTGACGCCGGTCGCTGCCGATACCGAAGACGGCCGCAGCGTCATCCGGCACTCGGCTGCCCACGTGTTGGCGCAGGCCGTCCAGAACATGTTCCCGGAAGCCAAGCTCGGCATCGGCCCGCCCATCACCGACGGTTTCTACTACGACTTCGACGTGCCGCGCCCGTTCACGCCCGAGGATCTCGAGGCGCTGGAGAAGCGGATGCGCCAAATCGTCAAGGAAGGCCAGCTGTTCTCGCGGCGGGTTTATGAGTCCCAGGACCAAGCGCGCGAAGAACTCGCCAACGAGCCGTACAAGCTCGAACTCGTCGACGACAAGTCCGGCGACCCGGAGGTGATGGAGGTCGGCGGCGACGAGCTCACCGCCTACGACAACCTCAATCCCCGTACCCGCGAGCGGGAATGGGGCGATTTGTGCCGTGGGCCGCACATCCCGACGACGAAGCACATCCCGGCGTTCAAGCTGACCCGCAGTTCAGCGGCCTATTGGCGCGGCAATCAGGACAACGCCAGCCTGCAGCGCATCTACGGCACGGCGTGGGAGTCGCAGGAGGCGCTCGACAAACACCTCGAGCTCATCGAGGAGGCGCAGCGACGCGATCACCGCAAGCTCGGCGCTGAGCTGGATCTGTTCAGCTTTCCCGACGAGATCGGTTCGGGCCTAGCGGTTTTCCACCCCAAGGGTGGGATCATCCGCCGGGAGTTGGAGGACTACTCACGGCGCAAGCACTCCGAGGCCGGCTACGAGTTCGTCAACTCGCCGCACATCACCAAGGCGCAGCTGTTCAAGATCTCCGGCCACCTCGACTGGTACGCCGACGGCATGTTCCCGCCGATGCACCTCGACGCGGAGTACAACGAGGACGGCACGCTGCGCAAGCCCGGGCAGGACTACTACCTCAAGCCGATGAACTGCCCGATGCACTGCCTGATCTTCCGGTCCCGCGGCCGGTCCTATCGCGAACTTCCGTTGCGGCTCTTCGAATTCGGCACCGTCTACCGCTATGAGCTCTCGGGTGTGGTGCACGGCCTTACCCGCGTGCGCGGCCTGACCATGGACGACGCGCACATCTACTGCACCCACGATCAGATGCGCGACGAACTGACGTCGCTGCTGCGCTTCGTGCTCGACCTGCTGGGCGACTACGGCCTCACCGAGTTCTATCTGGAGCTCTCCACCAAGGACCCTGACAAGTTCGTCGGCTCCGACGAGCTGTGGGAGGAAGCCACCAACGTGCTGGCCGAGGTCGGTGCCGCCTCTGGCCTTGACCTGGTGCCCGATCCCGGCGGCGCGGCGTTCTACGGGCCGAAGATCTCCGTGCAGGTCAAGGACGCGCTCGGCCGCAGCTGGCAGATGTCGACCATCCAGTTGGACTTCAACTTCCCGGAGCGCTTCGAGCTGGAGTACACCGCCGCCGACGGCAGCAGGCAGCGGCCGGTGATGATCCACCGCGCGCTGTTCGGATCGATCGAGCGGTTCTTCGGCATCCTCACCGAGCACTACGCCGGTGCGTTCCCGGCGTGGCTGGCGCCGGTGCAGGTGGTCGGCATCCCGGTCGCCGATGATCACATCCCGTACCTCAACGGCCTTGCCACGCAACTGAAGATGCACGGCATCCGCGCCGAGGTAGACGCCAGCGACGACCGGATGGCCAAGAAGATCGTCAACCACACGAATCAGAAGGTGCCGTTCATGCTGGTGGCCGGCGACCGCGACGTGGAGGCCGGCGCCGTCAGCTTCCGGTTCGGCGACCGCAGCCAGGTCAACGGCGTGCCGCGCGACGAGGCCGTCGATGCGATCCTCAACTGGATCGCCAGTCGCGAGAACGCAGCCCCGACAGCCGAACTGCTCAAGGTGGGCGCTCAATCGTGACGGGCGAAGTGGCGGATCCTGACGATCGCACGATCGTCGATCACGGTGTCGGCGAGCAAGACCACTTGCAGCGACTGTGGACACCGCACCGGATGAACTACATCGCCGAAGCGCCACTGCGCCGGGACAATTCGGGGGAGTCGCGCCCGTTCACCGACATCCCCACGCTGTCCGACGAGGACGGCCTGGTGGTGGCTCGCGGGGAATTGGTGTACGTCGTGCTCAATCTCTACCCGTACAACCCGGGCCACCTGATGGTGGTGCCGTATCGGCGGGTGTCCGAACTCGAGGACCTCACGGCCGCCGAGAGCGCTGAGCTGATGGCCTTCACCCAGAAGGCGATCCGCGTCATCAAGAGCGTCTCGAACCCGATGGGCTTCAACGTCGGGCTCAACCTGGGCACGGTGTCCGGGGGCTCGCTGGCCGAACACCTGCACATGCACGTGGTGCCGCGCTGGATCGGCGACGCCAACTACATCACCATCATCGGCGGCGCGAAGGTCATCCCGCAGCTGCTGCGCGAGACCCGTCAGCTGCTGGCGACCGAGTGGGCGAAGCTGCCGTGAGCAACTTCTACCTGATGACCCGCGCGGCCTACGCGAAGCTCAGTACACCGGTGGCCAAGGCGGCGCTGCGGGCCGGCCTGACGCCGGACAGCATCACGATCATCGGCACTGCGGGCGCGGTGATCGCCGCGCTGACGCTGTACCCGATCGGGCAGCTGTGGTGGGGCTCGGTGGCGGTCTCGTTCTTCGTGGTGGCCGACATGCTGGATGGAGCGATGGCGCGTGAGAGAGGCGGCGGCACCCGGTTCGGTGCCGTGCTGGACGCGACCTGTGACCGGATCAGCGACGGCGCGGTGTTCTGCGGGCTGCTGTGGTGGGCGGCATTCGGACTGGACAGTGCCACGCTGGTGGTGGCCACGCTGATCTGCCTGGTCACTTCGCAGGTGATCTCCTACATCAAGGCCCGTGCCGAGGCCAGCGGCCTGTCCGGTGAGGGTGGTCTGATCGAGCGGCCGGAGCGGCTGATCATCGTGCTGGTCGGTGCCGGTCTGTCTGGTCTGTTCGGGGTGCCGTGGCTGCTGCACGGCGCGATGTGGGTACTCGCGGTGGCCAGTCTGATCACGCTCGGCCAGCGGGTGCACACGGTGCGGACGTCACCCGGTGCGATGGAGCCGCTGCAAACGTCCGGCGCCGACAACAATTCCGGCGGCGAGAAGCCCGAGACGTGGGGGCACCCCACCCGCCCGAAGGGCTGGGGGATGGGCCATGACCACCACCCCGGCGGGACCTACGGCGGATCGGGGCGGCCGCTTCTCGCTGGGGGGCTATGTCAGCGACTGGGGCTACGCCGCCGGCTGGCGGTTGATCCGCGCAATGCCGGAGTTGGTGGCGCGCAACACTTTTGACGCCGGCGCGCATTTCGCCGCGCGCGGCGGCGGACCCAAACAGTTGCGCAAGAACCTGGCCCGGGTGCTCGGCGTGCCGCCCGACCGGGTGCCGGACGGGCTGATTCGTGCTTCGCTGGCCTCATACGCCCGATACTGGCGGGAGGCGTTTCGGTTGCCGTCGATGGACCAGGAGAAGCTCGGCCGACATCTCGGCCCATGCCTGCTGGGCCGCGAACACCTCGATGCTGCCCTGGCCGCCGGCCGTGGCGCGGTGCTGGCGCTCCCGCACAGCGGGAACTGGGACATGGGCGGCGTCTGGTTGGTGCACCACTACGGCACTTTCACGACGGTCGCCGAGCGGCTCAAACCCGAATCGCTGTATCGGCGGTTCATCGACTACCGGGAGACGCTGGGCTTCGAGATGCTGCCGTTGACCGGCGGTGAGCGGCCGCCGTTTGAAGTGCTCGCCGAACGATTGCGCGCCGACAAGTTCGTCTGCCTGATGGCTGAACGCGACCTGACCCGGTCCGGGCTAGAAGTCGACTTCTTCGGGGAACGCACACGGATGCCCGCCGGCTCGGCGAAGTTGGCCATCGAAACGGGTGCGCACCTGCTGCCGGTGCACTGCTACAACACCCCCGACAGCTGGATTTTCGATGTGTCACCGCCGCTGGACACCAGCTCCGGAGACGTCGCTGCGATTACGCAGGCGTTGGCCGACCGGTTCGCCAAGGGCATCGCCGCCCATCCGGCCGACTGGCACATGCTGCAGCCGCAATGGCTCGCAGACCTGTCCGACGAACGGCGCGCCAGGCTGGAGCCCACCTGATGCGCATCGGCATGGTCTGCCCCTACTCGTTCGACGTACCCGGCGGCGTGCAGTCGCATGTGCTGCAGCTGGCCGACGTGATGCACGCCCGCGGCCACGACGTCAGCGTGCTGGCACCCTCGTCACCGCACGTCGAGCTGCCCGACTACGTGGTGTCGGGGGGCAAGGCGGTGCCGATCCCGTACAACGGGTCGGTGGCCCGCCTGCGGTTCGGGCCAGCCACTCACCGCAAGGTCAAGCGCTGGCTGTCTGAAGGCGCCTTCGACGTGCTTCACCTCCACGAGCCGAACGCACCGAGCCTGTCGATGCTGGCGCTGAACATCGCCGAGGGGCCGATCGTGGCGACCTTCCACACGTCGACCACAAAGTCGTTGACGCTCAGCGTCTTCGAGCCGATTCTGCGGCCCATGCACGAGAAGATCGTGGGCCGCATCGCGGTGTCGGATCTGGCGCGGCGCTGGCAGATGGAGGCGCTGGGCAGCGACGCCGTCGAGATCCCCAACGGGGTGGACGTCGGGGCGTTCGCGTCGGCGCCGCGGCTGGACGGGTATCCGAGGCCGGGTAAGTCGGTGCTGTTCCTCGGCCGCTACGACGAGCCGCGCAAGGGCATGGCCGTACTGCTCGGCGCCCTGCCGGCGCTGGTGAAGCGGTTCGGTGAGATCGAGATTCTGATCGTGGGCCGCGGCGACGAGGACGAGCTGCGTGAGGAGGCCGGCAAGCTGGCCGGGCATCTGCGCATCCTCGGCCAGGTCGACGACGCACAGAAGGCGTCGGCCATGCGCAGCGCCGATGTGTACTGCGCACCCCACCTCGGCGGGGAGAGTTTCGGCATCGTGCTCGTCGAGGCGATGGCCGCCGGCACCGCGGTGGTGGCCAGTGACCTCGACGCCTTCCGGCGGGTGCTGCTCGACGGCAAGGCCGGCCGGCTGGTGCCCGTCGATGACGCGGCGGCGCTGTCGGCCGGGCTGATCGAGATGTTGGAGGACGACGTCGCCCGCGGCCGGTACGTCGACGCCGCCGCCGAGGCCGTGCGCCGCTACGACTGGTCGGTGGTGGAGCGCCAGATCATGCGGGTGTACGAGACGGTCGCCGGGGCCGGCGCGAAGGTGCAGGTGGCGAGTTGATCACGTGGATCGTGATCATCACGCTGGCCGTGCTCGTCGCGGTGATCCTGCTGGTCGGCGCGTGGGCGTACCAGACCGCCAACCGGCTCGACCGGCTGCACGTCCGGTACGACCTGTCCTGGCAGGCGCTCGACGGGGTGCTGGCCCGCCGGGCGGTGGTGGCCCGCGCGGTCGCCGTCGACGCCTACGGCGGCGGCCCGGAAGGCAAGCGACTCGCGGCCCTTGCCGATGCGGCCGAACGCGCGCCACGGACGGGGCGAGAAGCGGCCGAGAACGAGCTGTCCGCGGCGCTGGCGCTCGTTGGCCCGGCCTCGCTGCCGGTGGCCCTGGTCGCCGAGCTGGCCGACGCCGAGGCGCGGGTGCTGCTGGCCCGTCGCTTCCACAATGACGCCGTCCGCGACACGTTGGCGCTGCGCGAGCGGCCGGCAGTGCGGATCCTGCGGCTCGGCGGAACCGCCGCGCCGCCAACCTATTTCGAGATCGCCGAGCGTGCTGAAGCCGCGCCACGCGAGGTCGGATTGGTGAGCCGCCGCACCTCGGCGCGCATCGTCTTGCTCGACGACGATGGTTCTGTATTGCTGTTCTGCGGGTCCGACCCGGCGAACGAGGACGGCAGCGCGCCGCGCTGGTGGTTCACAGTCGGCGGTGCGGCACAGCATGGTGAAACGCTGCCGGAGGCGGCGGTGCGCGAACTCGAGGAAGAGACGGGCTTGCGGGTCGACCCGGCCGACATGATCGGTCCGGTGTGGCGGCGTGACGCGGTTATCGACTTCAACGGGTCGGTCATCCGCAGCGAGGAGATGTTCTTCGTCCACCGCACCCGGCGGTTCGAGCCGTCGACCGCGGGCCGCACCGGCCTTGAGCGTGCCTACATCCATGGCCACCGCTGGTGCAATGCGACAATGATCAGCGAGCTGGTCGCCAAGGGGGAAACCGTCTACCCCCTGCAGCTGGGCGAGCTGCTGGACGACGCGAACGCGCTGGCCGACGCGCGTGGCGGCGCACCGCGGCGTCAGTTGCAATCGATCCGCTAAGGCTGCGGATTTAACACATTTGCCGCCACCTTTAGACTGGATCAGTAGCGATTTGGAGGAGATAGCAGTGGAAACCGCAGCTGGATCGAACGGGTCGGCCAACAGCCAGACCGGGACCGCGCGGGTCAAGCGCGGCATGGCCGAGATGCTCAAGGGCGGCGTGATCATGGACGTCGTCACGCCCGAGCAGGCCCGCATCGCCGAGGGCGCCGGCGCCGTGGCCGTCATGGCGTTGGAGCGGGTGCCTGCCGACATCCGCTCCCAGGGCGGTGTCGCGCGGATGAGTGATCCCGATCTCATCGACGGCATCATCTCCGCGGTGACCATTCCGGTGATGGCCAAGGCCCGCATCGGGCATTTCGTCGAGGCGCAGATTCTGCAGAGCCTGGGCGTCGACTACGTCGACGAGTCCGAGGTGCTCACCCCGGCCGACTACACCCACCACATCGACAAGTGGAAGTTCACCGTGCCGTTCGTGTGCGGTGCGACCAACCTCGGCGAGGCGCTGCGCCGCCTCACCGAGGGTGCGGCGATGATCCGGTCCAAGGGTGAGGCCGGCACGGGCGACGTGTCGAATGCGACCACGCACATGCGTGCGATCGGCGGCGAGATCCGCAGGCTGACGTCGCTGTCCGAGGACGAGTTGTTCGTCGCCGCAAAGGAATTGCAGGCGCCCTACGAACTGGTCGTGGAGGTGGCGCGGGCGGGCAAGCTGCCGGTGACGCTGTTCACCGCAGGTGGCATCGCGACACCGGCCGACGCGGCGATGATGATGCAGCTGGGCGCCGAGGGCGTGTTCGTCGGGTCGGGCATCTTCAAGTCCGGCGACCCCGCGCAGCGCGCCGCAGCCATCGTCAAGGCAACGACTTTCTACGACGACCCCGACGTGCTGGCCAAGGTGTCGCGCGGGCTGGGGGCGGCCATGGTCGGCATCAACGTGGAGGACATCGCAGCCCCGCACCGGCTCGCCGAACGCGGCTGGTAAGAACCTCTGCATGGCGATCGAGAAGATCCTTGATCTCGAGCAACTCGAGGTCAACATCTACCGCGGCAGCGTGTTCAGCCCGCCGTCCGGCAACTGGCAGCGCACCTTCGGTGGTCAGGTCGCCGGCCAGTCTTTGGTTTCCGCTGTGCGTACGGTGGACCCGCGGTTCCAGGTGCACTCTCTGCACGGTTACTTCCTCAGACCCGGAGACGCCAAGGCGCCCACCGTTTTTCTCGTCGAGCGCCTGCGCGACGGCGGATCGTTTGTCACCCGGCGGGTCAACGCGATCCAGCACGGCGAGACGATCTTCTCGATGGCCGCGTCATTTCAGACCGACCAGAGCGGCATCGAACACCAGGACGCGATGCCCATCGCACCGCCACCGGATGACCTGCCGGAACTGACGGCGACGAAGGCATTCGACGACGCGGGATTCCGGCAATTCGAGGAGTGGGACGTTCGCGTCGTACCGCAGGACAAGCTGGAACGCCTGCCCGGCAAGGCCTCTCAGCAGCAGGTGTGGTTCCGCCATCACGATCCGCTGCCCGACGATTACGTGCTACACATCTGCGCGTTGGCCTACATGAGCGACCTGACGTTGCTGGGCTCGGCGCAGGTCCATCACGCCGAGGAGCGCAAGCACCTGCAGGTCGCCTCGCTGGATCACGCGATGTGGTTCATGAGGCCGTTTCGCGCCGACGAGTGGCTGCTCTACGACCAGTCGTCGCCGTCGGCGTCGGGCGGGCGCTCGCTGACGCAGGGCAAGATCTTCAACCGGTACGGCGACATGGTTGCGGCGGTGATGCAGGAAGGTCTGACCCGCTACAAGCGCGACTTCAAGCCGGCACGCGAGTGAGCGCGCCACGCGTCGGCGTGCTGGCGCTCCAGGGGGACACCCGCGAGCACCTCGCAGCGCTGCGGGAAGCCGGAGCCGAGGCATCGACCGTGCGCCGCGTGGGTGAGCTGGAGGCCGTCGACGCGTTGGTCATCCCCGGTGGGGAGTCGACAACGATGAGTCATCTGCTGCGCGAGTTCGAACTGCTCGAACCGCTGCGGTCGCGGCTGGCCGAGGGCATGCCCGCCTACGGGTCGTGCGCCGGGATGATCCTGCTGGCCACCGAGATCCTCGACGCCGGCGCGGCTGGGCGGGAGGCCACGCCGCTGAAAGCAATCGATATGACCGTGCGGCGCAATGCCTTTGGCCGCCAGGTGGATTCGTTCGAGGGCGATATTTCGTTCACAGGGCTGGATCGTCCGGTGCACGCGGTGTTCATCCGGGCGCCGTGGGTCGAGCGCGTCGGACCCGACGTGCAGGTGCTCGGCCGGGCGGCGGACCATATCGTGGCCGTGCGCCAGGGGCGGATGCTGGCGACCTCGTTTCATCCGGAGATGACCGGCGATCGCCGCATCCACAAGATGTTCGTCGGCCTGCTCTGAGCGATTTGTGGAGCCTCACCCGCGGTGAGCGCGGGCTCATCGCTCCACAAATCGCTAGCGGATGGGCAGGCCCGTGACGGCGCGGCCGATGACGAGCCGCTGGATCTCGCTGGTGCCCTCGAAAATGGTGAAGATCTTGGCGTCTCGATGCATCCGCTCAACGGGATAGTCCCGCGTGTAGCCGTTGCCGCCGAGGATCTGAATCGCCTCATCGGTGACATAGACCGCAGCCTCGCTCGCGACCAGTTTGGCCATCGATCCCTCGGCGGCCTCGAAGGGCTTGCCGTTGCGGGCCATCCAGCCCGCGCGCCAGACCAGCAAGCGGGCGGCGTCGACGCGAGCCTTCATGTCGGCCAGTTTGAATGCGATGGCCTGGAATTCGCCGATTTTCTTGCCGAATTGTTCGCGCTGGCACGCGTAGTCGAGGGCGTACTCGTAGGCCGCACGGGCGACTCCAACGGCCATCGCGCCGACCGTCGGCCGGGTTCGTTCGAATGTGGCCATCGCGGCCTGGCCCGCGGCCTTCTTGCCCTCGCGCACGCGCGCGATCCGCTCGTCGAACTTCTCCTTGCCCCCAACGATCAGACGGCTGGGAATGCGGACGTCCTCCAGGACCACCTCAGCGGTGTGAGAGGCGCGGATGCCGTGCTTGAGGAACTTCTGGCCCTGCCGAAAGCCCGGCGTTTTCGGCGGAATGATGAAAGTCGCCTGCCCGCGTGTGCCCAGATCGGGGTGCACTGAGGCGACCACGATGTGCACCTCGGCGATGCCGCCGTTGGTCGCCCAGGTCTTGGTGCCGTTGAGGATCCACTCGTCGCTGGTTTCGTCGTAGCGCGCGCGGGTGAGGATCGCGCCGACGTCGGACCCCGCGCCCGGTTCCGACGAGCAGAACGACGCCACCTTGGGATCGTCGACAGTGCCGAACATCTGCGGCAGCCACTCGCCGAGTTGTTCGGGTGTGCCGTTGGCGGCCAGCGACGCCGCGGCCAAGCCGGTGCCCAGGATCGCCAGCGCGATTCCGGCGTCGCCCCAGAACATCTCCTCGAAGACCACCAGCATTCCCAGGCCGGACGGCTCCGACGCCTGCTCGGCGAACAGCTCTATCGAGTAGAGGCCGACCTTCGCGGCTTCTTGAATGATCGGCCACGGCGTCTCTTCGCGTTCGTCCCATTCGGCGGCGGCCGGCCTAATCACGTCGGCGGCGAATTCATGCACCCAGTCCCGTACGTGGATGAGGTCAGGCGAGAGCTCCAAAGAAAACGACATGAGCCGTTATCTTACTCCCGAGTAAGTTCAACGCGAAGCACTGTGATTGACAAGACACCCGTCAACTCAGTACCGGCAGCAGTAGCCGCGACGAGGAGCGAACGGTGTTCAGGCTGTTGGTCCCAACGCTCGCGTGCCGGAAGTTCATGATCGCCGGGGTCGCGGGATCCTGGTCGTCACTCGTCAACACAAGGCGCAGCCGGTGCCCGGACCGGAAGCGACGAGCGTTGGCAACCAACGGGATTCGGTAGACCACGTCCTCGCCGACGGGGACCGAGAGTGCGTGCTCCGGGCGGTGCTGCAAACCGCCGCTCACGAGCCGAGCGCCCGCGAGAAGCTGCGGAGGGTCGTGTAAAGCAGCTTGATTGGCGTGTCCCAGCTCGGCGCCGACGAGCACGACCGCCTCGTGCGTAGCGGGCTGATCTCCTCGCAGATCATGGGGTTGGCGATGATGCGCTACGTCTGGAAGATCGAACCCGTCGCGTCGATGAGCGAGGATGAGGTCGTCGCGGCCATGGCGCCGAACCTGCAGCACTACATCGAGGGCGAAATCCGATGAACACCATGATCGAAGTGGAGCCGCAGCCGCGCATCGACACCCTTGTGCGGGTGCCCGCAGGCGGAGAGGCCCGCCGGACCGAGTACGTCGGCACAGTGTGGTTCGACGGCAAGCCCGAGATGTCCGGCCTAATGCTGCGCCGGGCCTCGAACGCCCCGCGCGGGATCCGGACGCCGAACTTCGAGACCTCGTTCTTCGTCCCGGACAGCCTGCCCTATTCGCGGGCCGCGCTCGGCGACGCGACGCTGTCCATCTCGGTGCTGCTGCGGACGGCCGGCGAGACCGGCGCGATCGTGGACGCCGCCGCCACGTTCACCGACGACCCGTCCGGCGCGCCGACCTGGATTCAGGTGCACGTCCGTGCCCACCTCGGCTGGCCCGCCGGCGTCGGCTACCGGGTCGTCGCGCTGACCCCACCCGACGCCGTTCGGTAGGGCATAAACCTCCACGTAGACTCGTTGACCGGACTTTGCGTTAGAAGAAAGTGAGTAGTACCTGCATGAGCGGCCATTCCAAGTGGGCCACCACCAAGCACAAGAAGGCCGTCATCGACGCACGCCGCGGCAAGATGTTCGCCAAGCTGATCAAGAACGTCGAGGTGGCCGCGCGCGTCGGCGGCGGTGACCCGGCCGGCAACCCGACGCTCTACGACGCGATCCAGAAGGCCAAGAAGTCGTCGGTGCCCAACGACAACATCGAGCGTGCCCGCAAGCGTGGCAGCGGTGAGGAAGCCGGCGGCGCCGACTGGCAGAACATCACGTACGAGGGCTACGGGCCCAATGGCGTTGCGGTGCTGGTCGAATGCCTGACCGACAACCGGAACCGCGCCGCCGGTGAGGTCCGCGTCGCGATGACCCGCAACGGCGGCAACATGGCAGACCCCGGCTCGGTGTCCTACCTGTTCTCCCGCAAGGGCGTCGTGACGCTGGAGAAGAATGGGCTGACGGAGGACGACGTCCTGACCGCGGTGCTCGAGGCGGGCGCCGAGGACGTCGACGACCTCGGGGACACCTTCGAGGTCATCTGCGAACCCACCGATCTCGTCGCCGTGCGCAGCGCACTGCAGGACGCGGGCATCGACTACGAATCGGCCGAGGCGAGCTTTCAGCCGTCGGTCACGGTGCCCGTCGACCTCGACGGCGCCCGCAAGGTGCTCAAGCTGATCGACGCGCTCGAGGACAGCGACGACGTGCAGGACGTCTACACCAACATCGATATCCCCGACGACGTCTCCGCCGAACTCGACGAGGACTGACGCTCAGGGTTCGCCGGGGCGGTAATCGCGCGGGGCTCCCCAACGGATATGTCCCTGGAATCCGTCATCAAATGATGACGTCTGCCATTGGTGGTGGCTGACGACCCGGCGCTGACGGTCAGCTCACCGCATCCACCTTCGCGACGCCGGTCAGCTCGCCGTGCTCGCTGCGGACGATCAGTGCCTGATCATCGGCCAGGCCCGCCGCGGCCGCGTCGTCGGGGTGGTGCACCGCGAGCACGTCGTCGCCGTCAACTTCGACGAGGATGCCGCAGACGGTGTTCAGCGTCAGCGTGTGGTGGCTGCGATCGCCCCCCAATCAGATCTGGAGAAACCTCCCGATCTCTTCGGCCGTCTGCTCCGGCTGGTCGATCATGACCAGTACGTACGCGTCGTCGACCTGTCGCAGCTGGCCCTTGGGCAGCAGCGCGGCCAGCCGCTCGCCGTGGTCAGCCGGCATCACCGGGTTGCGGCTCCACAGCACCAGCGCTGGGCCGTCGAAATCCGCCAACCGGTTCGTGGCCCGGATCAGGTCGGCACCGTCGAACTTGGTGCGGCAGTATTTGACGAGGTCCTGCCGGATCCGCCGATCGGCCAGCCCCGCCGCCAGCCATTCGTCGACGATGTCTTGCGGCACAGGCTTTTTCGCCATCTGTCCGAACATCAACCATTGACGCCGCAGCCAGCCGATCTTCAGCTGGCGCATGGCCAACGAGACTGTCAGCGTGCTCCGGCTGGCGAGCCATGCGACCTTGCCGGGAAATCCCGGCGGGAAGTTGTCGAACGCCTCCGACGGGCAGATCACCAGTCGCGCAACGCGTTTGTCGCGGCCGATGTCGGTGAGGAACAGTGCGCCGCCCCAATCGCTGACGATCAGCGTCACGTCGGTCAGGTCCAGTGCGTCGAGGAAGTCGGCGACGATGTTGACCATTCCGGGCAGGGTCAGGTCCGCGTCCTCGCGCATCGGGATGCGGTGCCCGCCCATCGGCAGCACGGGAAGCAGATGGCGGAATCCCGGTGGCAGCAGTGGCAACGCCAGGTTCCACTGCGCGTCGTTCATCAACAGGCCGTGCAGCAGCACGACTGGCGGACCTTTCGGGTCGCCCTCCTCGCGGTATTCGAGGGTTCCGGCGGCGACGTCGACAGATTTCATGGCGACCCTTCGAATTAGAACGTTGATTCTAGAACGTATGCTCTAGTGTGTCGGCAGGAGGTGAAAATGGCAAGGTCGACCAGGGAATCGATCCTGACCGCGGCGGCCGAGCTGATGCGGCGCAAGGGCTACGGCGCGGTGGGAATGAAGGACATCGCGGAGGCGTCCGGCGCTCCGATCGGGTCGCTGTATCACCACTTCCGTGGCGGCAAGGTGCAGATCGTTCGTGAGGCGCTTGTCAACGCCGGCCAGGCGTATGCACTGCTCATCCCGTCGATCGTCGATGAGTACTCCGATCTGGGCGCAGCCATCGAGGGTGTCTTCACGCAGGCCGCCGAGGACATGGCGGCCACCGGGTTCGCCAATATGTGCCCGGTCGCCAGCATTGCTGCCGAGATCGCGGACACTGTCGAGGAGCTGCGCGAAACCTCGGCGGGCGTGTTCACGGATTGGGTCGACGGCGGCACCGCCTACTTCCATGCGCGCGGGCTGGACGAGCCGCGCGCCCGTGAGGTGACGCTCGCCCTCATCGGCGCGCTCGAGGGCGCATTCGTGCTTGCTCGCACGCTGCGTAGCGCCGAGCCGTTGCTCGCCGCGGGTAGTGCGATGGCCCCGCAGTATCGCGACGTCGGGCTGGCCACCAAAATGGCCGCATGGCAGTGATCCGCGATCCGGGCGGCACGGTATGGGCCGTGAGCCGCCGGTGGTGGCCGTTCCCTGGGGCGTGTCTTTGCGGTGCGCCGTCGGCGGGCCGCGTTACTGTGTCGAACAGATGTTCACAGGAGGGCTGGCGTGCGCGTGATGGGAGTCGACCCCGGGTTGACACGTTGCGGCCTGTCCGTCATCGAGGGCGGCACGGGCCGCCAGGTCATCGCGCTGGACGTCGACGTGGTCCGCACCCCCTCTGACGAACCGCTGCACCGCCGCCTGCTCACCATCAGCAACGTCGTCGAGCACTGGATGGACACCCACCGCCCCGACGTGATCGCCATCGAGCGGGTGTTCTCTCAACAGAACGTGTCGACGGTGATGGGCACCGCGCAGGCCGGCGGCGTCGTCGCACTGGCGGCCGCCAAGCGCGATATCGATGTGCACTTCCACACGCCCAGCGAGGTCAAGGCCGCCGTCACCGGTAACGGGAACGCGGACAAGGCCCAGGTGACCGCGATGGTCACCAGAATCCTTGCGCTGCAGACGAAGCCGACTCCCGCGGACGCAGCTGACGCGTTGGCGCTGGCCATCTGCCACTGCTGGCGCGCCCCGATGATCGCCCGGATGGCGGCAGCGGAGGCGTTGGCCGCCGAGCAACAACGAAAGTACAAGGCGAGACTGAAGGCGGCAAGATGATCGCATCCGTTCGCGGCGAGGTCCTCGATATCGCGCTCGACCACGTTGTCATCGAAGCCGCCGGTGTCGGCTACAAGGTGATGGCGACCCCGTCGACGCTGGCCACCCTGCGCCGTGGCAGCGAAGCCAGGCTGATCACCGCGATGATCGTGCGCGAGGATTCGATGACGCTGTACGGCTTTTCCGACGCCGACGCGCGTGATCTTTTCCTGACGCTGCTCAGTGTGTCCGGCGTCGGACCGAAGATCGCCCTGGCCACCTTGGCGGTCTACGACGCACAAGCCCTGCGGCAGGCCCTGGCCGACGGCGACATCACCGCGCTGACCCGCGTTCCCGGCATCGGCAAGCGCGGCGCCGAGCGGATGGTGCTCGAACTGCGCGACAAGATCGGGCCGGTGACCCCATCGGGTGCCGTGGCGTTGAACGGCCACTCGGTGCGCAGTCCGGTCGTGGAAGCGCTTGTCGGGCTTGGCTTTGCGGTCAAGCAGGCCGAGGAGGCCACCGACAAGGTGCTGGCCAACGAGCCGGAAGCAACTCAATCAACCGCGCTGCGCGCGGCGCTGTCCATGCTGGGTAACAAATGAGCCGCTTCGACAGTGACTTCCAGGACGAGCCCGAGGACACTTCCGATCGGGAGGTTTCCGCCGCCCTGACGGTCGGCGAGGGCGACATCGACGCCAGCCTCCGGCCGCGGTCGCTGCGCGAGTTCATCGGCCAGCCACGGGTGCGCGAACAGCTGCAGCTGGTCATCGAGGGCGCCAAGAACCGCGGCGGCACACCGGATCACATCCTGCTGTCCGGGCCGCCCGGGCTGGGCAAGACGTCACTGGCGATGATCATCGCCGGCGAACTCGGCACGTCGCTACGGGTCACGTCGGGCCCTGCGCTGGAACGCGCGGGTGACCTGGCCGCGATGCTGTCCAACCTCGTCGAACACGACGTGTTGTTCATCGACGAGATCCACCGCATCGCCCGGCCCGCCGAGGAGATGCTGTACCTGGCGATGGAGGACTTCCGCGTCGACGTCGTCGTCGGGAAAGGCCCTGGCGCCACGTCGATTCCGCTCGATGTCGCGCCGTTCACGCTCGTCGGGGCGACCACCCGGTCGGGCGCGCTGACCGGTCCGCTGCGCGATCGGTTCGGGTTCACCGCGCACATGGATTTCTACGAACCGGCCGAGCTGGAGCGGGTGCTGGCCCGATCGGCGGGCATCCTCGGCATCGAGGTGGGTGCCGACGCCGGTGCCGAGATCGCCCGCCGCTCGCGCGGCACCCCGCGCATCGCGAACCGGCTGTTGCGCCGGGTTCGTGACTACGCCGAGGTTCGCGCCGACGGGGTGATCACCCGCGACATCGCCAAGTCCGCGCTGGAGGTCTACGACGTCGACGAACTCGGGCTGGACCGGCTCGACCGCGCCGTATTGTCCGCGCTCACCCGCAGTTTCGGCGGCGGCCCGGTCGGGGTCTCCACGCTGGCCGTCGCGGTGGGGGAGGAAGCCGCCACCGTGGAGGAGGTGTGCGAGCCGTTCCTGGTGCGCGCCGGAATGATCGCCCGCACGCCGCGCGGACGCGTCGCCACCGGCCAGGCATGGACGCATCTCGGCATGAGCCCGCCGAGCGGAGTCAACGGCTTGGGGCAGGTCGGCCTGTTCGACTAGTCGAGGGACGTGCTAGGATCCTCGGGAAGCGGACGGACAACCGTCTCCGACTCGGCGGGCGCTTCGCGTTGCCCATCGGCGGCCACCGGTTCAGTTCTCGGACCTGGCTGGTTCGCGAAGCGCCGTTCAAGAATCCTGGCGACGCACATGCTCAGCTTCGACAGGTGCCGCATGCAGTGCTCAGCCGCCAATGGCACCGCCGCTGTTGCATCGATGATCGGGTTCTGCCTGCGTCATTGCCAGTCTGGCCCCGACCAACACGCTGCGTCGTGGTTCGGCCACGCAGTGACCGTATTCGCCAGCGCCTGACCTATCGGTATAGCGTGTACGCGTCACTGACGATTCGCTCGATACAGGGCATCGGCGACTGCGCGGGTGGCGGACGGGTGTTGCCGCTGCTGCACACCTGGGTGCGGACTGCCAGCCGCCTACAGCACGGTCGCGTGGTTCGTGCTTGACGGGACTGGTCATGATGGCGATCCCGCCGGTGGTGCGGGTGGAAAGTGTGGGTGCGTAATGGTCTATGCCGGTTTGTTCTTCGCGGGGCTCGCTGCTCTGCTGCATGTGTACATATGGGTGATGGAATCCCTCACCTGGACATCGGCCCGCACGCGTGCGACGTTCGGCATCAGCGAGGAGGAAGCACTGGCCACCAAGGAGCTGGCGTTCAACCAGGGCTTCTACAACCTGTTCCTGGCCATCGTCACGGCGATCGGAATCGTGATCGGTGGAACGGGTAGATACGGCGTCGGGCTCGCCCTGATCTTCGCGGGCATCGGCTCGATGCTCGCCGCAGCGGTGGTGCTGTCTGCGTCTTCGCCAGACAAGGCGCGCGCAGCCATCACGCAAGGAATCTTCCCGCTGATCGCGATTGTGCTCCTTGCGGTGGGATTGGCGATGTAGCGTCGCCGTGTGAGGCGATCGCTCGGTGTGGTGCTTGCGATCCTCGCCGTGGCAGTGAGCGGATGCGGTCGCAGCGCAGCAGAGCCGGTCGGCGCGCCGTCCGGATTGTTCGACATCGGCGACGGCCGAAAGCTGTTCCTGGACTGCCAGGGTGCCGGTGGGCCGACGGTGTTCATCATCCCGGGCAAGGGCAGCTACGCCGAGGCGTGGAATTTCGTTGTACCACCGGACGACCCGATTCGGGCATCTCCGTACGACATCATCACGCAGGCCAAGCCGGAACCCAGTCCCGATGCGGTGCAGCCAACGGTGGCCAAGACGACGCAGGTATGCGCCTACGACCGACCGAACACCCGCCCGGACGGCGCCGACCTGTCCACCCCTGTGCCGCAACCACATAACGTGCAGCAGGACGTCGACGATGTGGTCGCGCTGATCGACGCCGCGCAACTGCCGGGACCGTTCGTGTTCGTCGCACACTCTTACGGCGGCTTGGTGCTCGATCTTCTGGCGCGGACCCATCCGGAACTGGTCGCGGGCATGGTGATGGTCGACGGCGTCTCGGAATTTCTCCCGGTCGTCGGGAATCCCGCGCAGAACGCGGCATTCGAGCGCGATAGCGCGACGCCGCCCGAGCCTGGAGATGAAGCCGTCCTGATGGACGATGCATTCGCCCGCATCAGGGCGGCGCCGCCGCTGCCTGCGGTGCCGGCTGTTGTGCTCAGCTCCGACAAGTTCGCGCCGCCGGAGGCCCTGAAGCCGGACAATTACACGCAGGCCCAGATCCACTAAGCGAACAGCATGCTGGCCGCCGCGCTCGGCACCACGAACGTCATCTCCACCGGCAGCGGACACAACATGATGCTGTATCAGCCGAAGTTCGTAGCCGACAACATCATTGGCGTCGTCGACCGGGTGCGGCAGGACGGCTAGCGGATCGCCGGCACGGCCGCCTCGGCGATGAAGCCAACGTCGTGCTGCCGACGGTCGGAGACCCGATGACGGTGTCGTCGGGTTTCGGCGTGGCGCGCAGAATGCAGGCGCACTCGGTGAACCGGGTCGCCGCCGCATCTGGGGTGAGTGCCTCGGCGTCGGTAACCGGCGCGGAATCGTCGACGAGTGCGCGCGTCGAGTCGGTCGAACATCGCGGGATCCGGGCACACATGGGCGAGCAGGGCGGCACGTCCCAGCCGCCCACCGCTCCCACGGCGTTCGGCGCAGCACTTCCCGGGCGTCTTCGCTGTCGAGCCGCATGCCGCCACCCTAATCAGCGCCGGTGGTTACGCCGGTGTCAGCGTGGGTACCCCGTCGTCGACCGAGGAGGCATCATGAGTGACGCGCGTGTTCGTACCCGCGGCGGCAGGTTGCAAATGCCACGTAGCCGCGGCGCGGCGAGCGGTTTTCTGCTGATCCTGTTGGGCGTTTGGGGCGCGCTCATTCCGTTCGTCGGACCCTATTTCGACTTTGCCTTCACTCCCGATCAAGCGTGGACCTGGACTACCGCCCGAGGCTGGCTCGAGGTGCTGCCCGGTGCGGTCACGTTAGCGGGTGGGCTGCTGCTGCTCGTGTCCCGAAATCGCGCGACCGCGATGTTGGGCGGGTGGCTGACGGTGATCGCCGGCGCGTGGTTCGTCGTCGGGCGGGCGCTGGCAGGACCGCTGGGGATCGGCGATGCCGGCACTCCGGTGGCGGCCACCGAAACCAAGAGCGTGTGGTTGGAGCTGTCCTACTTCTACGGCCTTGGCGCGCTGATCGTCTTCCTGGGCGCATTGGCGCTGGGACGTCTGTCGGTTCGCAGCGTGCGCGACGTCGAGTTCGCTCAACGTCCGGTCGCTGCGGCGTCACAGCCACAGCCACAGCCAGCACCCTCGGATGAGGTGACGGAGATCCAGCCGACGGCTTCAACCGAGCAGCAACATCGCAGCTGGCGCAACATGTTCCGCCGCAGCGGCGGCAATCGGCTAGCCCACAGGTAGCTCCAGCCGCAGTATTCCCGGTCGCACAGAACGCACATTCAGCGGCCGGGAATTCTTGCTCAGTGGCGGGCCGCTTCACGCGCGAGCTAAATACGTGATCAGGCCGAGCTTGTTGTAGACGACCCATCCGCAACGGCCCTTCGTTACCGGGCCGCCTGGGCGTAGGCGATCTCGTCGTCGAAACGCATCGTCTACGTCGTCGAAGTCGTTTTCGCTCGTACGCATCACGTGGTCTGCCTGCGCCGACTAGCTCCGTGACTGCTGGGGTCGAGTTCGTCGAGCAACCGCTGCATCGTCTGGCACATCTGCGCGAAGTTCTTTGCGCCCACGAGCTTCGACCAGCGCCGCTCGATGTCGGCCACCCGGTCGCCGGCGGCGGCCATCGCGTCGCGCCCGCGTTTGGTCAGGTCGATGAGCTTGGCTCGGCCGTCGGCGGGGTCCGGCCGCCGGACCAGATACCCCATGTCCTCGAGGTCGTTGACCAGCTCCGACGTCGCGGCCAGGCTCAGTTGTGCGCGATCCGCCAACTCGGTCAGCCGGATCCCGCCGACGCGGACATTGCCGAAGATCTGCATGTGGGGATCGCGGATATCGCCGTATCCGGCCTCGGCACGCGGTGCGGCGAGATCGTGTCGGAACCCGCGAAGCAACCTGACCAACAGTTGCCCGATCGCCTGGCGGTCTGCCGACAGCTCTCTTGACGTCGCCACGACTCTACGAGGATACTACGGCTACCGAAGTTTCGGTTTCCGAAGTAATTGGGGAGGTCTCGGGATGGTCACGCCGAGCCCGAATTTCGTCAGCACCGACGTTGGCCGGCTGCACGTCCGTCGCACCGGCACGGGCCCGCCGGTCGTGTTGTGGCACAGCCTGTTCGTCGATTCGCGCTCATGGGGTCCGCTGATAGACACGCTGGCCCGCGACCGCACGGTGTACACGATCGACGGTCCGTCGCACGGCAAGAGCGAGGCGGTGCGCCGTGACTTCACCTTCGAGGAGTGCGTGGCAGCGGCCGATCAGGCTCTCGACCGTTGGGTCTTACCGAACCCGTGGACTGGGTGGGCAACGCGTGGGGAGGCCACGTCGGCATTCATCTCGCGACGCAGCGCGCCCGCGGCTGCGGACCCTGACCACCATCGGCACGCCGGTCCAGGGCTTCACGCTGGGCGAGAAGTTGACGAAGGGCTGGCCGCTGGTGCAGGCTGTATCGCCTGGTCGGGCCGAACGGCTTCCTCAAGAAGCAGCTCTCCGATTCGCTGCTCGGGCCGGAATCCGTTGCGGCTCAGCCGGATCAGGCAGCGACGGTCATGCGCGTCGTTCGCCGAGGCCGACCGCAAGGGCATGCTGCACGCCATGCGCTCGATGATGCTGCATCGCAGCGGCAGTCGAGGACCTGCTGCCGCACATCGCCGTTCCCACGCTGGTGATGTCCGTGCGCGACGACGCCATGGGCTGGCGGCCCGACGAGGCCCGGCAAACCTGCGCCGCCATCCCGACTGCCGCGTCGAGGAAGTCGCGGGCACCGGCCACATCTCACCGCTGCTGATCGACCGCGACCGGATCGTGCGACTCGTCACCGCTGCTGGCGCGAGGTTACTCGGCAGCCGAGCGGACTCCGCTCGCGCAAGACTAGCCGGTATAAGCCATCACGTGCTTGATGCGGGTGTAGTCCTCGAGGCCGTACATCGACAGGTCCTTGCCGTGGCCCGACGACTTGAAGCCGCCGTGCGGCATCTCGGCGACCAGCGGGATGTGGGTGTTGATCCACACACAGCCGAAGTCCAGCGCCGCCGACACCCGCAGCGCCCGCGACACGTCCTTGGTCCACACCGATGACGCAAGGCCGTACTCGGTGCCGTTGGCCCACGCGATCGCCTCGTCCTCGTCGGAGAAGGACTGCACGGTGATCACCGGGCCGAAGATCTCCTCCTGGACCAGCCGGTCATCCTGCAGCAGACCGCCGATGACCGTCGGCTCGACGTAGAAACCCTTGTCGCCCTGGCGTTGTCCGCCGGCCGCGACCTTGGCGTGCGACGGCACATCCGTGAAGAAGACTAGCACCCGCTCCATCTGGTTGACGTTGTTGACCGGCGGCACCCAGGCGTCCTCGTCGTCGGCGGGCCTTGCCGAACGTCGTCGCCGCACCCTTTGCCTGCTCGGCAAGCGCGTCGGTCAGATCGACGCCACCGACGCCCGCGCGAGCACCCGGGTCGCCGCGGTGCAGTCCTGGCCGGCGTTGAAGTAGCCCGCCGTCGCGATCCCCTCTGCGGCCGCTGCGATGTCGCTGTCGTCGAAGACGATCACCGGCGCCTTGCCGCCGAGCTCCAGATGCGTGCGCTTGAGATGGCCACCCGCACTGACCGCCACCGCGCGGCCCGCGGCCACTGAACCGGTGATCGACACCATCTCCGGGGTGGGATGCGCGACGACCGCGGCGCCGGTGTTCCGGTCGCCGCAAACAACATTCAGCACACCCGGTGGGAAGTGTTTGGCCGCAATCTCGGCCAGCATCACGGTGGAAACCGGCGTGGTGTCGCTGGGCTTGATGACGACGGTGTTGCCGGCGGCGATCGCCGGACAGAACTTCCAGATCGCCATCATCATCGGGTAGTTCCACGGCGCCACCTGGCCGATCACGCCGACCGGCTCGCGGCGGATCCACGAGGTGTGGTTCTCCATGTACTCGCCGGCCGACTTGCCCTCCAACATCCTTGCGGCGCCGGCGAAGAACCGGATCTGGTCCACCATCGGCGGGATCTCTTCGGCCATCGTGACGTGGTTGGGCTTGCCGGTGTTTCGGCCCTCGGCCTCCACCAGTGCCTGAGCGTTCTTCTCGATGTCGTCGGCGAAGCCCAGCAGCGCCTTCTGCCGGTGCGACGGCGTGGTGCGTTTCCAATCGGCGAACGCCTTGGACGCCGCGCCGTAGGCGTTGTCGATGTCCTGTTCGTTGGACACCGGCGCGGTGGCGTATTCCTCACCGCTGGTGGGGTCGACCAGCGGCATGGTGGCCCCGCTCACGGAGTCGACGAGTTCACCGCCGATGAAATTCTGAACCTTGGTCATGGATGAACTCCTTTCATCACAGGTCCGCGAGGACCAGGGCGAGTACGTCGAGACCCTCGATGAGAAGGTCGTCGCTGATGGCCAGTGGCGGCAGGAACCGCAGTACGTTTCCAAATGTCCCGCAGGACAACACGATTACGCCGGCGGCGTGGGCGCCCGCGCAGAGCGCCTTGGTGAGCTCGGCGTCGGGTTCGAAGGTCCCCGGCTTGACCAACTCCATCGCGATCATCGCGCCGCGGCCGCGCACGTCGCCGATGCGGTCGTCTTCGACCTGCAGCCGGCCCAGCCGGTCCTTCATGATCGTTTCGATCTGCACGCGCGCGCCCGACGAGGCCGTCGGCCTCGATCGTTTCGATCGTGGCAAGTGCCGCCGCGCATGCGACGGGATTGCCGCCGTACGTGCCGCCCAGCCCGCTCACGTGCGGTGCGTCCATGATCTCGGCGCGGCCCGTCACCGCCGACAAGGGCAGCCCATCGGCGATGCCCTTGGCGGTGACGATGAGATCCGGCTCGATGCCTTCGTGTTCACACGCGAACATCGCACCGGTGCGGGCGAACCCGGTCTGCACCTCGTCGGCGATGAACACCACGTTGTTCTCGCGGCACCAGTCGAGCAGCGCGGGCAGGAAGCCGTCGGCCGGGACGATGAACCCGCCCTCGCCCTGGATCGGTTCGATGATGACCGCGGCCAGGTTGTCGGCGCCCACCTGTTTGTCCATGACGCTGATGGCACGCCTGGCGGCCAATTCACCGTCGGTGGCCAACTCCTTGCCGAACTCCGCGTCGCGGAACGGATAAGACAGTGGCGCACGGTAGATCTCGGGCGCGAACGGGCCGAAACCGTGCTTGTACGGCATCGACTTCGCGGTCAGTGCCATCGTCAGGTTGGTGCGGCCGTGGTAGGCGTGGTCGAACGACACCACCGCCTGCTTGCGGGTGTACGTCCTGGCGATCTTGATGGCGTTCTCGACCGCCTCGGATCCCGAGTTGAACAGCGCCGAGCGCTTCTCGTCGCTGCCCGGCGTGAGCCGGTTGAGTGCTTCGGCGACCGCGACGTAGCCCTCGTAGGGCGTGATCATGAAGCAGGTGTGGGTGAAGTTGGCGGCCTGCTCGGCCACCGCGGAGACCACCCGTGGCGATGCGTTGCCGATCGTCGTGACCGCGATGCCCGAACCCAGATCGATCAGCCGGTTGCCGTCGACGTCCTCGACGATGCCGCCGAACGCCCGGGCCGCGTACACGGGCATCGTGTTGCCGACGCCGCGCGACACGGCGGCGCTCTTGCGGTCGATCAGTTCCTGAGATCGTGGTCCGGGAATTGCGGTGGCGAGGTAGCGGCTTTGCTCGAGGGTGCTCAACTTTCGCCTCCTGACGACCGATGGGTTCGACGAATGCGCGTCGCGGTTCGAGCCTAGTCGGAGACGCACCGATCCGATCGAAAACCCCGGCAGCTTCTACTGAATCACGGGCCAGAACGGATTGACACAACGGATTTCGTTGCTTGCGGTTTGTCGCGGTCGTTAATGGGAACCCGATGAGGTTGAAAATCGACACTCATCCACGGAGGTCGTAATGGCCGACAGCACCGAAGCTGGTTCCGTTCTCACAGTCAGATGCTGAGACCTATCCCTTAGGCAAGAGCCGTCCGCCGCTCGGCGTCGACGATCTGCCCGAGCCCGAGGAAGTGTTCAAGGTTTCCCGGCTCGGGCCATTGCAGATCGTCCAGTTCGTCGTCGGACCCGAGCCTCATCGCTCTGGGCATCTCGATCGGCAGCGGGGAGTGGCTGCTGGGTCCGCAGGCGGTCGGCTCGTACGGCTTCATCGGCGTCGGCTGGGTGATCACGGTGTCGGCGATCCTGCAGACCTTCTACAACGTGGAGATCTCTCGGTACGTGGTGGCGACCGGGGAGGTTCCGATCGTCGGTTGGGGTCGCGTCCCGCCCGGCTGGAAATTCTGGGTTCCGTTCTCGCTCATCGTCTTCTACTTCGCATTCATCTTCGGCGGATGGGCGGCAAGCGCCGGGCAGGGCCTGTTCGCGTTGATCGCCGGGCGGGTACATCGAGCCCGACGAGCTCGAGTACACCAGGCTGCTGGCGATCGGCTTGCTGTTCGTGGTCTTCCTGATCACCGTGCTGGCCCGCAAGATCTCCCGCGCGCTCGAGCTGAGCAACTGGGTCATCGTCGGCCTGCTGCTGGCGGTCCTCATCGTGGTCGACATCGCCATCGTGCCGCCATCCGTCTGGTGGGAGGGAATCGCCGGTCTCGTCACCCCAGCGGCCCCGCCGGCGGGCATCACGGCGAGCACCCTCGGCGGGCTCGCGGGGTTCACGGCGCTCGCCTCCGGCCTCAACTGGTACGCGATGGCCCACTACCGGGACCACGGTTACGGGATGGGCCATCGGGTGGGCTTCATCGCCGGGGTGCGCGGTGAGCGGCGGGAGCTGCTCGCCGGTCGGCGTGACCTTTCGGGACACGCCGGAGAATGCCTCTCGGTGGAAGCGCTGGTTCCGGCTGCTGCTCATCGACCAGTGGGTGGTGTTCTTCTGCGGGGCGATGCTCGGGATGCTGCTGCCCACGATCCTGATGGCGCACATCGTCGCCACCACCGGGGACGAGCCGACGACGAAGAACGTGCCGACGTTCACCGCCGAGAAGCTGGGCGAGCAGTACGGGTCAGGCGATGTTCTACCTCATGCTCTTCGTCGGGGTGCTCATTCTGTTCTCGACGCAGTTGGGCATCTTCGAGGCGCTGGTGCGCAATTTCACCGACGCCGCGCACGCGACCAGTCCACGGTTGCGCCGGCTGCTCGAGGGCGATCCGCGCAAGTTCTACTACCCCTACATGTTGCTCGTGCTCGCGGTCATCGCCGGTGCGATCCACCTGTCCACGCCCGTGCGGCTGGTGCAGATCTCGGCGAACATGTCGAATCTCGGCGCGCTGATGTTCCCGTTCATGTTGATGTACTTGAACTCGAAGCTGCCCAAGCCGGCCCGACCTCGGCCATGGCACTACGTGATTCTGGTGCTGAACTTCCTGTTCTTCGGGTTCTTCTTCGTCAACTTCGTCTACGAGTTCTTCAGCGGCAGCGCATTGGTGAAGTTCTAGAGCCTTAGGCGCGGTCGTGGTGACAGACGGCCTCCAGCATGAAGCCCCACGGGTCGAGCCAGAACGTCGCGTAATACGGCGGGGGATACTGCGTCGTAGTATCTCTTCGCCGCCCGCAGATCGGGCACGTTGATGCCGAGGTGGCCGAGCATTTAGCGACGCTAACAGCTGTGGGCTGCGCTGGGGCCGCTCGGCCGCGATGTGCCCTAGTGGCACACTGGTCAACTACGAGGCCCCGTGACTTGGCTGTCCGGGAGCCGTGACCGCAAGACCGACACGAGAGACAATTGCTGCCATGGATCTGGTCGTTTTCCTACCACTGCTCATCATCCTGGGCGCGTTCATGTTCTTCGCGTCGCGGCGCCAGAAGAAAGCGATGCAGGCCACCATCGACCTGCACAATTCGCTGACGATCGGCGACCGGGTGCACACCACCTCCGGCCTGCAGGGCACCATCACCGGCCTCACCGACGACACCGTCGACCTGGAGATCGCACCGGGTGTCGTGACCACCTGGATGAAGCTGGCCGTCCGTGACCGCATCGCCGACGACATCGACGACGACACCGATGACAGCGACTTCGATGACGTCGAGGATTCCGAATCGACGGCCACCGAGATCACCGAGACCCCGAACACGAAGACTGACAGCTAAGAACTCAGCACCAGCACGTACCCTTTGCGGTGCTGACGAACTGATCTCAAGGAGACCTGACAAACGTGGCATCGCCTTCAACGCCGGTGCACCCTGCCCGCTACCTGACCGTCTTTTTGGTGCTGCTCATCGGCGCCTTCGCCCTGGTCTTCTTCACCGGTGACAAGCAGGCCAAGCCCAAGCTCGGCATCGATCTGCAGGGCGGCACGCGGGTCACGCTGACCGCTCGTACTCCGGACGGGTCGGCGCCCACCCGCGAGGCGCTGGATCAGGCCCAGCAGATCATCAGCGACCGCGTGAACGGGCTGGGTGTTTCCGGATCGGAAGTCATCATCGATGGCAACAACCTGGTCATCACGGTGCCCGGCAACGACAGCAGCGAGGCCCGCAACCTGGGCCAGACCGCGCGGCTGTATATCCGTCCGGTAATCCACGTGATGCCCGCCCAGGGCCAGCAGCCCCCGCCCCAGGGTGCGCCACCGGGCGCGCCACCGCTGGTTCCCGGGGCCCCTCCTGGCCTGCCGCCAATCGCTCCCGCCGAGCCGGGTGCCCCCGTCGCACCGCCCGGCCAGCAGGTGCCTGCGCCACCCGCCGAGACCCCGGCGCCGCAACCCCGCCCGTATCCGCAGGAGCCGCCGCCCACGCCGGCCCCACCGCCCACCCCGCGAGTTCCCGCACCGCCACCGGGCACGCCCGGCGCCCCGGTGAACACGCCGCCGCCGCCCAAATCCGGAGGATCTGCCGCTGTCCCAGCGCATCGCCGACGAGAAACAGCTGCGGCAGAGCACCGACCAGCAGATTCAGATCCTGGCGCTGCAGTTCCAGGCCACCCGCTGCGACGACGACGACGTGCTGGCCGGCAACGACGACCCGAACCTGCCGCTGATCACCTGCTCGACCGACGGCAAGCAGGTGTACCTGCTGGACAAGTCGATCATCAGCGGTGAGCAGATCGAGAACGCCACCTCGGGTCTGGATCAGCAACAAGGCCAATACGTCGTCGATCTTCAGTTCAAGGGCGACGCCTCCAAGATCTGGGCGGACTTCACCGCAGCCAACGTCGGCACCCAGACCGCCTTCGTGTTGGACTCGAAGGTGGTCAGCGCTCCGGAGATCCAGGAAGCCATCCCCGGCGGACGTACCCAGATCACCGGCCAGTTCACCCAGGATTCGGCACGCGAACTGGCCAATGTGCTGAAGTACGGTTCACTGCCGCTGTCGTTCGAATCGTCAGAGGCCGAAACGGTTTCCGCCACACTGGGTTTGTCATCACTGCGGGCGGGTTTGATCGCCGGTGCGGTCGGTCTGGCGTTGGTGCTGCTGTATTCACTGCTCTATTACCGCGTGCTCGGGCTGCTGGTCGCACTGTCGTTGGTCGCTTCCGGCGCAATGGTTTTCGCGATCCTGGTGCTGCTCGGCAGATACATCAACTACACCCTCGATCTTGCCGGCATCGCCGGCCTGATCATCGGTATCGGAATGACCGCCGACTCGTTCGTGGTGTTCTTCGAGCGCATCAAAGACGAGATACGCGAAGGTCGTTCGTTCCGATCCGCCGTCCCGCGAGGTTGGGCCAGGGCGCGCAAGACCATCCTGTCCGGCAACGCGGTCACCTTCCTGGCCGCCCTGGTGCTGTACCTGCTGGCGGTCGGCCAGGTGAAGGGTTTCGCGTTCACGCTGGGACTGACCACGATCCTGGACGTCGTCGTGGTGTTCCTGGTGACCTGGCCGCTGGCGTATTTGGCGTCGAAGTCGCCGACGATGGCGAAGCCGGCGTTGAACGGGCTCGGTGCGGTTCAGCAGATCGCACGGGAACGCCGCGCGGCCGCGCACACGACGGGACGGGGATAGTCAGATGGCTAAGCACTCACCCGACGTGAGCGAGTCCAGCGCCGTCGAAGCACCCGATCTCGAATCCGCGGCCGCCACAGCGCCGCGGCACGGCTTCTTCGTTCGGCTCTACACCGGCACCGGCGCTTTCGATGTCATCGGGCGCCGCAAGTTCTGGTATTCGCTCAGCGGCCTGATCGTCGCGGTCGCGATCGCCAGCATCATCATCCGCGGGTTCACGTTCGGCATTGACTTCGAGGGCGGCACCAAGGTGTCGATGCCCGTCGCCGGCGCGCAAGGCACGGTCACCAGCGACCAGGTCGAAGGGGTGTTCAGCGAGACCATCGGCAAGCCACCCGAGTCGGTGGTGATCGTCGGCAGCGGTAATTCCGCGACCGTGCAGATCCGCTCCGAGACGCTGACCAACGACGAGACTGAGCAACTGCGCACCGCACTGTTCGACGCGTTCCAGCCCAAGGGCAGCGACGGCCAGCCCAGCAAGCAGGCGATCAGCGACTCGGCGGTCTCCGAGACGTGGGGCGGTCAGATCACCCAGAAGGCGCTCATCGCGCTGGTGGTGTTCCTGGTCCTGGCCGCCATTTACATCACTGTGCGCTACGAGCGCTACATGGCGATGTCGGCGTTGGCGACCCTCGTATTCGATTTGGTCACCACGGCGGGCGTGTACTCCCTGGTCGGGTTCGAGGTCACCCCGGCGACGGTGATCGGCCTCCTGACGATTCTCGGCTTTTCGCTGTACGACACCGTGATCGTGTTCGACAAGGTCGAGGAGAACACCGAAGGCTTCGAACACACCACCCGTCGGACGTTCGCTGAGCAGGCCAACCTCGCTGTCAATCAGACTTTCATGCGGTCGATCAACACCAGCCTGATCTCGGTGCTGCCGATCATCGCGTTGATGGTGATCGCGGTCTGGCTGCTCGGCGTCGGCACACTGATGGATCTAGCGTTGGTGCAGCTGGTCGGCGTGATCGTTGGCACCTATTCGTCGATCTACTTC
Organism: uncultured Actinomycetota bacterium; assembly: GCA_963851115.1. Lineage (GTDB taxonomy): Bacteria > Actinomycetota > Actinomycetes > Mycobacteriales > Mycobacteriaceae > Mycobacterium. The sequence continues at coordinate 15,806 of CAWKOI010000012.1, read as the reverse complement.
GCCACCCCGCTGCTGGTCACCCTGCGTGAACGCACCGCGAAGGTGCGCACCCACACGCGCCGGGTGCTCAACCGCCGCAAGCCGGCTGCTGCGAAGGCCACCGAAGTTACAGAGGACGCCGAGCCTGAGGCGGTCGGCGCCGCCTCGCTGGCCAGCAAGCGCGCGCCCGCCGAGAAGCCTGCACCGGGGGCGCGGCCCGTGCGGCCGACGGGCAGCAGGACCGGACGACCGTCGGGTAAGCGAAACACCCGGCGGCGGTAGGTCGTGATCCCCCGCAAGCGGGTGGGCCCCCAGCCCGCGAGGGCGAGGGGAGTGCCCCCAGCCTGGAGCCGGCGTGGAACCGTCCTGGCGGCCTTGCTGTTACTGGCCGCTGGGCTGGGCCTGTCGTCCTGTTCGGGCAGTCCCGCCGACGCCATCGACTACGCCGTCGACGGCGCGTTGATCAGCTACAACACCAACACCGTCGCCGGAGCGGCATCGGCCGGTCCGCAGGCCTTCGCCCGGGTGCTCACCGGCTTCAACTATCACGGACCCGACGGCCAGATCGTCGGTGACCACGACTTCGGCACGATCTCCGTGGTCGGGCGGGCACCACTGGTGCTCGACTACGAGATCAGCCCCAGCGCGGTCTATTCCGATGGCAAGCCGATCACCTGCGACGACATGGTGCTGGCGTGGGCGTCGCAGTCGGGCCGTTTCCCGGGTTTCGACGCCGCCAACAGGGCAGGCTACAGCGACATCGCCTCCGTCGACTGCGCCCCCGGACAGAAGAAGGCGCGGGTTTCGTTCGCAGCGGATCGCGCGTTCGTCGACTTCGGCCAGCTGTTCGCGGCGACGTCGATGATGCCGTCGCACGTGATCGCCGATGCGCTCGGCCTTGGCGACGGCGGCGTCACCACCGCGCTGCTGAACAACGACGGCCCGTCGGTCGAGCGCATCGCGCAGGTGTGGAACAACACCTGGAACCTGACCCCCGACCTGGACCTCAAGAAGTTCCCGTCGTCGGGGCCCTACAAGCTGGAATCGGTGACCAAGGACGGCGCCGTCGTCCTGGTCGCCAACGACAAGTGGTGGGGCGCCAAGCCCGTCACCAACAAGATCACGGTGTGGCCGGCGGGGGCCGACATCCAGGACCGCGTGAACGAGGGCGCCTACGACGTGGTCGACATCGCGACCGGTTCGTCGGGGACGCTGAACCTGCCCGACGACTATGTGCGCACCGACTCACCGTCGGCTGGCATCGAGCAGCTCATCTTCGCCCCGCGGGGACCGATGGCCGCGCCGCCCGCGCGCCGGGCGCTGGCCCTGTGCGCCCCGCGCGACCTGATTGCCCGCAACGCGGAGGTGCCGATCGCCAACGCGCGGCTCAACCCGGTCACCGAGGATGCGCTCAGTCCGGCGGAGGTCACCGTTGAGGCCGGCCAGTTCACCGCTGCCAATCCCGGCGCCGCCCGCGCCGCGATCAACAACCGGCCACTGCAGGTGCGCGTCGGATATCAGACCCCGAACGCCCGGCTGGCCGCGACGGTCGGCACGATCGCCAAGGCCTGTGCGCCCGCCGGCATCACCGTGCAGGACAGGGCTTCGGAGACGACCGGCCCACTGTCGTTGCGCAACAACGAGATCGACGTGCTGATCGCCAGCACCGGCGGCGCCGCCGGCAGCGGGTCCGCCGGCGCGTCGGTGATGGACGCCTACGACCTGCACAGCGGCAACGGCAACAACCTGTCGGGCTACTCGAACGAACGGATCGACGGAATCATCGCCACGATGGCCGTCACCGCCGATCCCAAGGAACTGTCCCGGCTGCTCGCCGAAGGCGGACCGATGCTGTGGGCCGACATGCCGACGCTTCCGCTCTACCGGCAGCAGCGGACATTGCTGACTTCGAAGAACATGTATGCGGTGGACAGCAATCCGACTCGATGGGGCGCGGGGTGGAACATGGATCGTTGGGTGCTGTCCCAGTGAGCGATCCCACCGGGGACGCCGACATCTCACGGCTCATCGCGTCGCTGATGCGTGAGGTGCCCGACTTTCCCGAGCCGGGCATCCAGTTCAAGGACTTGACCCCGCTGCTCGCCGACGCAAAGGGCCTGGCGGCCGTCACCGCCGCGCTCGCAGCCATCGCCAAGGGCGCCGACCTGGTGGCCGGCATCGATGCCCGCGGCTTCCTGCTCGGCGCTGCCGTCGCCATCAAGCTGCAGACCGGCGTGCTGGCCGTCCGCAAGGGCGGCAAGCTGCCGCCGCCGGTGCACAGCGAGACCTATGCCCTCGAGTACGGCACGGCGACCCTGGAGATCCCGGCCGACGGCATCGATCTCGCCGGACGGTCGATCGCGATCATCGACGACGTGCTGGCCACCGGCGGGACGGTTGCGGCGGCGGCCCGGCTGTTGCGGCACGCCGGCGCGACGGTCATAGGCGCCGCGGTGGTGCTCGAATTGGCCGCGCTTGGCGGTCGGGACGTGCTCAAAGGACTACCGGTCAGCAGCTTGCACACGGTCTGAGCGATATCCTCGAAGTCTGGCCCAAGACAGGGAGGTGACCATGGCTGACGATCCCGGCGCGGGACAGGCCGTTCAGTCGCTCCCCGAGGGGCAGATCCCAGAGACCCAGCCGCTGGAGATCCCGAAGACCTCGACGAGCGCGTCGCGGCGGGTGCGGGCCCGACTGGCCCGCCGGATGACCGCCCAGCGCAGCGCCGTCAACCCGGTGCTCGAGCCGCTGGTCGCGGTGCACCGAGAGACGCACCCCAAGGCCAACCTCACGTTGCTGCAACGCGCCTATGAGGTGGCCGAGGAGCGGCACGCCGACCAGTTGCGCCGCTCGGGTGATCCGTACATCACCCATCCGCTGGCGGTCGCCAACATCCTGGCCGAGCTGGGCATGGATACCACCACGCTGGTGGCGGCGCTGCTGCATGACACCGTCGAGGACACCGGCTACACGGTGGAGGCGCTGACCGCCGATTTCGGTGACGAGGTCGGCCACCTGGTGGACGGCGTCACGAAGCTGGACAAGGTGGTGCTCGGCAACGCCGCGGAGGGCGAGACCATCCGCAAGATGATCATCGCGATGGCCCACGACCCGCGTGTGCTTGTGATCAAGGTCGCCGACCGGCTGCACAACATGCGCACGATGCGCTTCCTGCCGCCGGAGAAGCAGGCCCGCAAGGCCCGCGAGACACTGGAAGTCATTGCGCCGCTGGCACATCGGCTGGGTATGGCGACCGTCAAATGGGAGCTGGAAGACCTGGCGTTCGCGATCCTGCACCCGAAGAAGTACGAGGAGATCGTGCGGTTGGTCGCTGACCGGGCGCCGTCGCGTGACACCTACCTGGCCAAGGTGCGAGCCGAGATCACCGCCACGCTCAACGCGTCGAAGATCAAGGCGGACGTGGAGGGCAGGCCCAAGCACTACTGGTCGATCTACCAGAAGATGATCGTCAAGGGCCGCGACTTCGACGACATCCACGACCTGGTCGGGGTGCGGATTCAGTGCGACGAGGTCCGCGACTGTTATGCCGCTGTGGGCGTGGTGCATTCACTGTGGCAGCCGATGGCCGGCCGGTTCAAGGACTACATCGCCCAGCCGCGGTTCGGCGTGTACCAGTCGCTGCACACCACCGTCGTCGGGCCGGAGGGCAAGCCGCTGGAGGTGCAGATCCGCACCCGCGACATGCACGGCACCGCCGAGTACGGCATCGCCGCGCACTGGCGATACAAGGAGACCAAGGGCCGCAACGGGACTCCGGCCAGCCATACGACGGCCGAGATCGACCGAATGGCCTGGATGCGTCAGCTACTGGACTGGCAGCGGGAGGCCGCCGACCCCGGTGAGTTCCTGGAGTCGCTGCGTTACGACCTCGCGGTGCAAGAGATCTTCGTGTTCACCCCGAAGGGTGACGTGATCACGTTGCCGACCGGGTCCACACCGGTCGATTTCGCCTACGCGGTGCACACCGAGGTGGGCCACCGCTGCATCGGAGCACGCGTCAACGGTCGGCTGGTCGCGTTGGAGCGCAAGCTCGAAAACGGGGAATCGGTTGAGGTTTTCACCTCCAAGGCACTCAACGCCGGGCCGTCGCGCGACTGGCAGACATTCGTGGTGTCGCCACGCGCGAAGGCCAAGATCCGCCAGTGGTTCGCCAAGGAGCGCCGCGAGGAAGCGCTGGAATCCGGTAAGGACGCGATCGCCCGTGAGGTCCGTCGCGGCGGACTTCCGTTGCAGCGCTTGATGAACGCCGAATCGATGGCGGCGCTGGCCCGTGAACTGCGGTACGCCGATGTGTCGGCCTTGTACACGGCGGTGGGCGAAGGCCACGTGTCGGCGCGGCATGTGGTGCAGCGGTTGGTGGCCCAGCTCGGCGGCGACGACGAGGCGACCGACGAGCTCGCCGAGCGTTCCACCCCCGCGACGATGCCGGTGCGTCAGCGCACCACCGACGACGTCGGCGTCGCGGTGCCCGGCGCGCCCGGCGTGTTGACCAAGCTGGCCAAATGCTGCACGCCGGTCCCGGGCGACAACATCATGGGCTTCGTCACGCGCGGCGGCGGTGTGAGTGTGCACCGCACCGACTGCACCAATGCGGCGTCGCTGCAGGAGCAAGCGGAGCGGATCATCGATGTGCAGTGGGCGCCGTCGCCGTCGTCGGTGTTCCTGGTTGCCATCCAGGTCGAGGCGCTGGACCGGCACCGGCTGCTCTCGGACGTGACGCGGGTGCTGGCCGACGAGAAGGTCAACATCTTGTCGGCGTCGGTGACCACCTCGAACGACCGGGTGGCGATCAGCCGATTCACGTTCGAGATGGGTGACCCCAAGCATTTGGGTCACGTGCTCAACGTGGTCCGCAACGTCGAAGGCGTCTACGACGTCTACCGCGTCACCAGCGCCGCCTGACGGATTCCACGTACAAGCCCTATTCCAGGTTTGCCCGATCTGCAATACTTCTGCGATGCGCACTGCATTGGTGATCCTTGTCGCTTCGCTGGCCACGTTGCTGGCGGGCTGTGGTTCCACGATCAAGCCAGAGGGGGCCGCGCAGTCGGTCGTCGATCTCGTCAAGGAGCAGACCGGTTTCGAGGCCAAGGACGTGAAGTGTCCCGACGGCGTCGAGGCTAAGGAAGGCACCGAGTTCGAATGCAAGTTCACCGGTCCCGACGGCGACTACACCGCACACATGAAGGTCACCAAGGTCGAGGGTGAGAACGTGGAGTTCTACATCCAGACCCGGCCGACCGAGGGCTGATCCCGCACTGCGGAAGTTGCCGCCACGTCAAAATATTCAGCTCACCTGGTCCGAGGGGGTCCAGCAGGCGTCCGCCTGACTTCCTCCCGCCAACTGGGCCAAGCTCGCGGTGATCAGTCCAGCCGGACCGACTCGATCGTGACGTCCCTGGCGGGCTTGCCGTCGCCGCTCCCGTCGACCACCCCGTCCGCGGCGACCTTGTCCAGCGTGGCCAGGCCCGTCGCGTCGATGGTGCCGAACACTGTGTAGGTCGGCGGCAGCATCGAGTCCCGATACACCAGGAAGAACTGGCTGCCGTTGGTGCCCTGCCCGGCGTTGGCCATCGCCAGGGTGCCGCGCGGATACAGCACAGGCGTCTCCAACGCGGGGTCGGTCAGCCGGTACTGGTTGGTCGGGTATTCATTCGGGAACCGGTAGCCCGGCCCGCCGGTGCCGGTGCCCGACGGGTCGCCGCACTGCAGAACTCCCAGTTGCGGCATGGTGGTCAGGCGGTGGCACGGCGTGTTGTCGAAGAATCCCTGCTGCGCCAGGCTTGCGAAGTTGTTGACAGTGCATGGCGTCTTCGCGTTGTCCAGCTTCAGCCCGATATTGCCGTCGCTCGTCGCGATGCTGGCGCTGACCACCGCCGGATCGGTCGGCACTCGGCCGTTCCTGGGCGGCGTCGCGGGCTTGCTCGCCGGTTCGGTGGTCGCCGGATACTGGCAGTTGGACCCCAGTGTCGCCGGCGGCTTGAACGGCGGCAGCGTGCTGTCCACCGGCGGCGCCGGCGTCGCGGTGTATTCGGGGTACGTCGGGTTCAGATCCATGTTTTCCAGGTTGCGCGCCAGGATCACGAAGAACAGCACGCTCAAAACGATCACCAGAACCGTGAGCGCCGTGATCACGTAGCTGATGACCAGCCCGGCGATGGCCAGCCCGCGGCCTTCCTCGCCGGTCTTCTTGATCTGCGACAGCGAGATGTGGCCGAACAGGATGCCCAGCGGTGCGAACACGAAGGCGCACACCAGCGCCACGATCGCCAGCGCGTTGGTCGGCTTCGGCTGCGGATAGCCGGCCGAATAGCCGTAGTACTCCGTCGGATACTCGCCGTGCGGTGGGGGTGGATACGCGCCGTACGGCGGGGGCGGAGTGGTCACGAGGTCAGTCCAGCAGGATCGACTTCACCTGGACGTCCAGCGCAGGCTTGCCGTCCTGCCCGCCGCCGGCGACCCCGCCCGCGGCGATCTTGTCCAGTGTGGCCAGGCCGGTCTCGTCGATGGTGCCGAACACGGTGTAGTTCGGCGGCAGCTCAGAATCCTTGTACACCAGGAAGAACTGGCTGCCGTTGGTGCCCGGCCCGGCGTTGGCCATCGCCAGCGTGCCACGCGGATACAGCACCGGCTCCTGCAGCTTCGGGTCGTCGGGTTGGTACTGGTCGGTCGGGTACTCGTTGGCGAACTCGTAGCCCGGCCCACCGGTGCCCTCGCCGGTCGGGTCACCGCACTGCAGCACCGACAGCCCCTCGCTGGTGGTCAGCCGGTGACACGGCGTCTCGTTGAAGTAGCCCGCCTGGGCCAGGCTGGCGAAGCTATTGACGGTGCACGGCGACTTGGCGTTGTCCAGCATCAGGCCGAGGTTGCCCTGGTTCGTCGACATGCTCGCGCTGATCTGCGCGGGATCGGTAGGCACCTTGCCGGTGCGGGGCGGGTTGACCTGCTTGCTGGCCTTCTCTGCCGACGCCGGGTACTGGCAGTTCTCGCCCAGGCCCGCAGGCGCCGCGAACGCGGGCAGCTGCCCGGGTGCCGTGGGTGTTCCCGGAGCGGGGGTGGTGGGCGTTGTGGTGTCGGCCGACGCGGTCTGGCTACCGGAGTCTCGGTTGGTGATGACGACGGTGGCCACCACGGCGCCGATCACGACGATCGCGGCCACCGCCGAGCCGATGATCGTGTAGATACGGCGCCTGCGTGCCTTTTGCGCCCGACGCTCCAGCTGTCGCTCGAGTTTGCGCTTTGCCGTAGCTCGCCGTTGTTCGTTGGTCGGCACCGCCGCTGTCCTCCTCGTGATCTTCTTGCGTCGCCGACGGCTGCCACAGTCGGCAACGAGTGTGCCAGGCGTTGCTGAGTGCGGGGGTCGCGACCCACGTCAACGAAGGGTGGAACACTGGTCGTCGTGTTGATCACCGGATTCCCGGCCGGCATGTTGGCGTGCAACTGCTACGTGCTGGCTCCGCGAGCCGGCTCAGACGCGATCATCGTCGATCCAGGCCAGCGGGCGATGGCCCCGCTGCGGCGAATCCTCGACGAGAACCACCTGACACCCGCGGCGGTGCTGCTGACGCATGGTCATGTTGACCACATCTGGTCGGCACAGAAGGTCGCCGACATGTACGGCTGCCCGGCCTACATCCACCCCGAAGACCGGTTCATGCTGACCGACCCGATCAAGGATTTCGGACCGCGCCTGGCCCAGATCGCGTTCGGCGCGCTGTTCCGTGAACCCAAGCAGGTCGTCGAGTTGGACAAGGACGGCGACAAAATCGAGCTCGGTGGCATCACGGTCGCGGTCGACCACACCCCAGGACACACCCGTGGTTCCGTGGTGTTCCAGGTCTCCGACGGTCCCGACGACGTCGTCTTCACCGGCGACACGCTGTTCCGCCAATCGGTGGGCCGCACGGATCTGCCCGGCGGCAGCGGACGGGACCTGCTGGGCTCGATTGTGACAAAACTGTTGGTGCTCGACGACGACACCGTGGTACTACCGGGGCACGGTGAAAAGTCCACCATCGGCTTCGAACGCCGCACCAACCCGTTCCTCGAAGGCTTGGCCTAGTGACCGAATTTCAGGCGCCCAAGGGCGTCCCGGATTACCTGCCGCCCGACTCGGCGCAATTCGTCGGCGTGCGCGACGGCCTGCTCGACGCCGCCCGGCGCGCCGGCTACGTCGACATCGAACTGCCGATCTTCGAAGACACCGCGCTGTTCGCCCGCGGGGTGGGGGAGTCCACCGACGTGGTGTCCAAGGAGATGTACACCTTCGCCGACCGGGGCGACCGCTCGGTGACGCTGCGTCCCGAGGGCACGGCGGGTGTGATTCGCGCGGTGATCGAGCACGGCCTGGACCGCGGACCGCTGCCGGTCAAGCTCTGCTACGCCGGGCCGTTCTTCCGCTACGAACGACCGCAGGCCGGGCGCTACCGCCAGCTGCAGCAGGTCGGGGTGGAGGCGATCGGCGTCGACGACCCCGCGCTGGACGCCGAGGTGATCGCGGTGGCCGACGCGGGCTTCCGATCACTGGGTCTGGACGGTTTCCGGCTGGAGATCACGTCGCTGGGCGACGACAGCTGCCGTCCGCAGTACCGGGAACTGTTGCAGGACTTCCTGTTCAACCTCGATCTCGATGAAGAAACGCGGCGACGCGCCGAGATCAACCCGCTGCGGGTGCTCGACGACAAGCGGCCTGACATGCGGAAGCTGACCGCCGACGCACCTGTGATGCTCGACCATCTCTCCGATGTCGCCAAGCAGCACTTCGAGACGGTGCTGGCGCACCTCGACGCGCTCGAAGTGCCGTACGTGATCAATCCGCGGATGGTGCGTGGGCTGGACTACTACACCAAGACCACCTTCGAGTTCGTGCACGACGGCCTTGGCGCGCAGTCGGGTATCGGCGGCGGTGGCCGCTACGACGGGCTGATGCGCCAGCTCGGTGGAAAAGACTTGTCCGGCATCGGGTTTGGCCTCGGTGTCGACCGGACGCTGCTGGCGCTGAAGGCCGAGGGCAAGTCCGTCGGCGGCACCGCGCGCGTCGACGTGTTCGGGGTTCCGCTCGGCGAGCAGGCCAAGGTCAAGCTGGCGGTGCTGGCCGCGCGGCTGCGGGCCGCCGGTGTACGCGTCGACCTGTCGTACGGTGATCGGGGGGTGAAGGCCGCCATGCGCGCCGCGGACCGCTCCGGCGCCTCGATCGCGTTGGTGGCCGGCGAGCGCGACATCGAGGCGGGCACCATCGGTGTGAAGAACCTCGCGACCGGCAAGCAAGTTGACATACCCGTGGATGCGCGTTCTAACGGAAGTCCTTCGCGCGCGCAGACGCACCTCGAACCCGACCGAGCGGCTGTGGTCTGCCTCGAACTACGGCAGGCACTGAGCATCCGACGTGGCGCTCGGAGCTCACCTCGTGCTGGCATTCGATCCCGTGCCCTAGCCGACGCCGTGTACCGCTGCCGTCAGGACCTCTTCGAGATTGCCGATGCCGCCCGAGAACGGGTTGCCTCGCATGAGCACGCGCGTACCGTTCGGCGTCACTGCCACCAGTTTCGGTGAGCTGGAAGTGATTTGCATGGCGCTTTGGAAGCGGACATGATCCAGCGGCGCAACGACTGTGCCGTTGCCGTCGACAAACACCCGTCGGGCCCGGTCGAAGACCGCTACCGGCTGATAGGTCCCCAGTGGTTTGGAGCGGCTCTTGCGGATGATGCGCAGGGTCGCGAGCGTGGCTCCCGCCACCACAAGGCCCGCCACCAGAAAGACGGCGCCGAGCGCAGCGGATGGAGTCGATGTCAGCAGCGCGACCGCTCCGAACCCGCCGACGACCAGCGCTATGACCCCAAGCACAAACGCCAGCACCGACAGTGGCCCCGTGCGGCGGTCGATCACCAACACCAGCGGTCCCTGTTCGGCCACCACCGAGCCGCCAACCTCGGCGATCAGCCGCGGCTCAGGTGGACTGTTCACCCCCGCAGTGTGCCACGTTCGATCGAGCGCGAGCGTGCGCAAAATGCCTTGGATAGCGGCCCCGGTCTCGTCCAGCTGTATCGGACAGGTCGATCGTGTGGCGGACGGTGACCTCGGAGATAGCCATGTGTACATACGTTTGCCGCTCAGCCGGCCCGATGTAGCTGTCCTGTCGCATTTGTAACGTTTCGGTACGGTGCGGCGATGTGACGGACATGCGAACAGCGACAGCTAGGGTCGACGGGCAGGTTGTGGTGTCGCAGCAGGGTGGCAGCGGCGTGCAATGCGCCCTAAGGCCGTGGTAACGCATCGTTAGACTGGAGCATCATGCGAAACGTGGTAATCAGATCGGGCGCGGCAGCGGCGATCGCCGTCGCAGGACTGGCGCCCACCCAAGCAATCTCGAGTGCCGAGCCGCCCGGTCATCAGGTCCGATACACGCTCACGTCGACCGGCGCCGCGGATTTCGACGTCAACTATCTGACGACTCAGCCTCCGAGCAAGGAGGCTTATGACGCCGACCCGTACGCGTTCCTGAAGAACGAGCAGGTGAACCTTGCGCCGGGTGTGCCATGGGTGTTCGAAACCACGCTCGCGGACACGCAATGGGCGATTATCACTGCGAGCACCGCCGTGCACGCCATGCAGGCCTCACCGAACCCGCACTGCGAGATCGCGATCGACGGCCAGGTGGCGGTGCAGCAGGATGGGCCCTATACGGTGCAGTGCCAGCTGAAGCAATGGTGATTGACCCGCTGCTGTCACTCTTCGCGCAAGCGCTCATCGGCGAAGACGTACACCCAGGCTTGATCGCCTGACCGCAGCGGAACTGTGATGCGGCGGTAGTCGTCGACTTCGTACTCGTCAGCGGCGGCCAGTTCGTCGGTGCTGATCGCGAATACCGTGCCCTCCACCGCTGCGTCGGGACGCTCCGTCGGCCGCAGGATCGGATGACGGTCGCTGCCGCTGGTGGCGATCACGTGCGGATCAGTGATGGTGACGTAGTCCAGGTCGTAACCGACGATCGCGTCGGGCCGACCGTCGAGTTCGCGGCCGAAAGTAGTGAGTTGAACCTCGCGCTGGCGCAGGGTGCCGTAGGAAAACAGCAGTTCCGTCACGCGCGTCAGTCAAGCACGCGCAGCGCGCGGACGAACGAGGCTACGGCCGCGCCGATCTTGTCGGGGCTGTCCTCCTGGATGAAGTGCGACCCGGGGACCGTGACTTCAGTCTGGTTGGGCCAGCTGCGCACGAAGTCGCGGACACGGCCACGGACGAGTGCGCCGGGTTCACCGTTGATGAACAGTTTCGGCGCATCGCTTTCCGCGAGCCACCGGCTGTACTCGCTGACAGTCGCGACGACGTCAGCCGGTTCGCCCTCGATCGGGAGGTTGCGCGGCCACGACAGTGTCGGCCGCCTGTCCTCGCCGGGGTTGCGGAACGGTTGACGGTAGTGGTCCATCTCCTCGTCGCTGAGCGTGCGCTGGATGGCGCCGGGCAAGACCGTCTCGACGAAAAGATTCTGTTCCAACACCATTGACTCGCCCTCGGGCGAGCGGAAGCCCTGAAAGACGGCCCGGACAGGCTCGCGGAAGTCGGACCAATCGATCGGCATCGCAATGGCTTCCATGAACGCGATGCCCGCCACCCGGTCTCGGTGTTGGTTCGCCCAGTCGAAGCCCAGCGCCGAACCCCAGTCGTGCAGCACGAATATCACCCGGTCGCCCAGCTCGAGGGCATCCCACAGCGCGAACAGGTAGTCACGTTGTTCGGCGTAGTGGTAGCGATCGGGGCCAGAGCCGTCGAGCTTGTCGGAGGCCCCCATGCCGATCAGATCGCAGGCGACCAGCCGGCCCAGCCCGTCCAGATGCGGCATCACGTTGCGCCACAGATACGAGGAGGTGGGGTTGCCATGCTGAAAGACGATCGCGTCGCCCTCGCCCTCGTCGATGTAGGCCATCCGCTTGCCGTTGATCTCCTTGTACTGCAGTTGGCCGTACGGCTTGGCTCCTGCCATCACTTCTCCTCAATCCGCTTGGGTGTCTGCGAGTTTCGCCTCGGCTTCCCGGGCCACCCGCAGGATTCGCGCCGACAACTTCGGGTCGACGACCGCGCGGGACAGTGAAAGGCCGCCGATGCAAAGAGCCATCAGTGCAATCGCGTCGTCGAGTTGCTCATCAGAGGCGTCGTCGCCGCAGATGGCAGCGAGCGAGATCCGCAGCTCATGCTCGTAGCTGGCACGAAACTGTTCGGATGCGCGCGCGGCATCCGAGCTCAACGCCGCGAAGCCGCAACTGGTCGACAGATTGTCGCGATGGGCGGGGGAGAGGTAGCGCTTGGCAAGGTTCGACAGACGCGCGCTCCATGATTCGCCCTGCATCGGCTTGATCCAGTGCGGGCGCCCGGTGGTGATCGCCCGTCCGAAAGCGGCACTGGCCAATTCGTCCTTCCCGGAAAAATGCGAGTAGAAAGCGCCGTGCGTCAGCCCCGCGTCACGCATCACCGGTACGACGGCGGCGCCGTCCAGGCCCTCCTCCCGCAGCCGTCGTGCTGCAGCGTCCAGGATGCGATCCAGTGAATCCCGCTTGTTCGAGGCACGCGTACCCGTGACCTTTCGCATGATGGACATCATGCTACTCGCATGACAATATCATGCGAGTGCCGAAGCATCCTCCGGCACGGGTGAATCCCAGTCGATCGTGTAGCGCTGCTCGTCGGCCAACGTCTTCTCGAGGTCCATCGCCTTGAGCATGAGCGGTACCAAGAGGCGCATCATCCGTTGGGCGACCGGTCCCGGCGCCTTGGCCCGGCCGATCCGCGCACCACGGGCGGCGATCTTCTCCACCCGCGGCCGCCGCAGTCTTTCGTAGGCGGCGAATGCCGTTGATGCATCATGACGATCGCGCAGACAGCGGGCCAGTTCGATGGCGCTCTCCATGGCCAGCGACGCACCCTGCCCGGTGCTGTTGGACGGCGCGTGCACAGCATCGCCGATGAGCACCATGCGCCCGCGATGCCAGTGTGGGACCGGAGGCATGATGTGCAGCCCGCCGACGGCCTGCAGCGTGTCGCTGGTCGTTTCGGCGGCCAACCGCGCTCCCGGCAGGTCGTTGGCGTATGCGGTGCGCAGCGAGTGCAGCCAGTCGTCGGCGGAAATGGCGCGAGCCTGTTTGAGGCCGAGGTATTGCGGCGACGGCAGATTGGCGCCCCACCCGATGCGCCCGTCGGGTCGCTTCCAGTACAGGTAGTAGGCGCGCCGGCCGAATGCGAACGTCATGGTGCCGGGCTCTATGTCTGCAGTATCAGCGCCGTCTTCGGCCAGGCCCTCGAATCCGAGCAACCCGAGATAGCGCGCGTCGGGAGCTTCGGGGTCGATCAGCCGCCGAACGACCGAGTGGACGCCGTCGGCGCCGATCAGAACGTCGGCGCTGGCGCTGCTGCCATCGACGAAGTGGGCGGTGACACCGTCGGGCTTGTCGTCGACGCGAATCAGTTTCTTGCCATAGTGAATTCGCGCGCCTGCACGCTGAGCGCGATCTTGCAGAATGCGGTGCAGCGCACCGCGATCGATGAGCTGCCGAGGCGGCAGTCCGTACGGCGCGGGCATCTCGCGGCCGGGCTTGCTGGCGATCGACATGGTGGACCGCGTGATCGGGACCGCGGCGGCACGGACGTCGCCATCAGCGTCGACGATGCTAAGCGCCGCGAGCCCGTTGGGTTCGAGCGCCAACGATCCACCGATCCCGTTGGCTGATGCCGGATCGGCCGTACGCGCCTCGTAGACGGCGGCGTCGATGCCGGCCATGACAAGTGCGGTGGCGGCCACCGGGCCTGCGATGCCACCTCCGATGACGAGTGCGGACTGTGCTGCGGGCATACACTTCCTCCTACTGATCGGCGCCCCGCTCGGCGAGTTCGGTGAATTCCGCTGGAACGGAGCCGCTTTCATGCCAGTGCTGCCACACGGCGAGATGCGGAAACGTGTCTGCGGATAGTTCGTCGAGGAACGACTGCGTCCACTTCGCCTCGGCCTGCATCATCGCGATTCGGTACTCGTCTTCGATGAGGAACAGCCGGGGTACATCTGCGGCTTGAGCGAGTTCGGCCCGCAATGCGTCGACCGATTCGGTCAACCGCTCGATCCGCCGACGCAGCAGATCAGCGACGTCGTTTGGACTGAGCGCGGCCAGCACCGACAGGCCGGCGACGAACCGGGTGTGCTCGGCGGCGGGTTCTGCGATCAACTCACGGGTCCATGCCACCAACTCGTCCCGGCCGGCGTCAGTGATCTGATACACCGTGCGCTCCGGGCGAGCGCCTTGCCGGGTGACCTCGATGGCCTCGAGCAATCCGTTCTTCTCCAGGTTCGCGACGACGGTGTAGAGCGAACCCCACTTGATGTCCATGTCGCGGTCCTTGCCTCGGGCCCGCATCACCGACGCCATCTCGTAGCGGTGCATCGGGCGCTGCACGACCGTGGCCAGCACCGCGAGTGCCAGCAGGTTGGCGACCTTGCGCTTTTCCGGCATCGATACCTCGCTCACGAATACTCGTACGCGAATATACGTAGCGGAACATCCCGTCGCAACCGTGTGGTTGCCTTGACATACGATCGAACGTCAGTTCGAATAGTGAGTATGCGTTGGGACGGGCAGGGCGTCAGCGTCGACGACGGCGCCCTGCCCGGCCTGCAGCGCATCGGTTTCGTCCGCAGCGTGCGCACTCCGCAGTTCGAAGGCATCACCTTTCACGAAGTGCTGTGCAAGTCAGCGCTGAACAAGGTGCCCAATGCGGCGATGTTGCCCTTCCGCTACACCGTGAACGGCTATCGGGGTTGCTCGCACGCGTGCCGGTATTGCTTTGCCCGGCCCACCCACGAATATCTCGATCTGGACTGCGGCACGGATTTCGACTCCCAGGTCGTGGTCAAGACCAACGTCGCCGACGTGTTGCGCCGCGAGCTGCACCGGCCGTCGTGGCAGCGCGAGACCGTCGCTCTCGGCACCAATACCGACCCCTATCAGCGTGCCGAGGGCCGGTACGCGCTGATGCCCGGAATCATCGGTGCGCTGGCCGATTCGGGCACGCCGTTTTCCATCCTGACCAAGGGCACGCTGCTGCGGCGTGATCTGCCGTTGATCACCGAGGCCGCACGGCGGGTCGACGTCAGCGTCGCGGTCTCGCTGGCCGTCGGCGATCCCGAACTGCACAAGGATGTCGAGCCGGGAACGCCGTCGCCGCAGGCGCGGCTCGGCTTGATCTCAGCCATCCGTGACGCCGGCCTGGATTGTCACGTCATGGTCGCCCCGGTGCTGCCGCGGTTGACCGACTCGGTGAAGCACCTCGACGCGCTGCTCGCTCAGATCGCCGAGGCCGGCGCGACGGGCGTGACGGTGTTCGGGCTGCACCTGCGCGGCTCGACGCGCGGCTGGTTCATGGCGTGGCTGGCGCGTACACACCCGGAGCTGGTCGGGCAGTATCGCGATTTGTACCGGCGGGGCGCCTACCTACCGTCGGACTACCGAAAGATGCTGCACGACAGGGTGACACCGCTGGTCGCCAAGCATGGCCTCGCCCCGGACCGCCGGTCGTTCCGCGCGGCCGAGGCCCCAGTGGCGCCACCGGCCGGTGTGCTACAGCCGACGCTGTTCTAACTTCTGTCCGAGCAGGCGACCCTCCCCGCGAGTGGGAGGTAACGCGATAGGTTCACTGCTGTGGGCTCACGGATCGGTGGTCGCGTACTGATCACTGGTGGTTGCGGCTTCGTTGGCCGTGCTGTCGTGGAGGCGTTCCAACGCAGGGGGATTCCCGTCACGGTCGTTGACCGGCAGGGTCGCGAAGGGCCG
>CAWKOI010000011.1:0-106384 GCA_963851115.1 uncultured Actinomycetota bacterium | reverse complement strand
TGGTGGCCGCCGCGGTCGGCGGGTTGCCGGTCGCTGTGCGCGACGGTGTGAGTGGGACGCTGGTCGACGGCCACGACGTCGACGACTGGGCGAGCGCGATCGGCGCGCTGCTCCAGCGCGGGCCCGAGACCATGAGCGCTGCTGCGGTTGACCATGCCGCCACGTTCTCCTGGGCGCACACCGTCGATGCGCTGCTGGCCAGCTACGGGCGGGCGATCACCGACTACCGCGCCCGCCATCAGGACCCGACTACGACCGCGCGCCGCAACGGGCGCCGCTTCTCGATGCGGCGGGGTATTCGCGCGTGAGCGTCGTCCAGAAGGTCATCGAGGACACCTGCAAGGAGCACGGCCTCGTCTGCACGCCGCACGAGGGGGCACACGGCGGATTGCCGGGCATCATCGTCGAGCTCCCGGGCGAGCGGCGGCTGAAGACCAACACGATCCTGTCCATCGGGGAGCACTCGGTCCGTGTCGAGGCGTTCGTGTGTCGCCAGCCAGACGAGAACCACGAGGGCGTCTACAGGTTCCTGCTCAAGCGCAACCGCCGGCTCTACGGCGTGGCCTACACGCTCGACAACGTCGGCGACATCTATCTGGTCGGCCGGATGTCGTTGGCTTCGGTCACCGCCGACGAGATCGACCGGGTGCTCGGTCAGGTGCTCGAGGCCGTCGACTCCGACTTCAACACGTTGCTGGAGTTGGGTTTTCGGTCATCGATCCAGAAGGAGTGGGAGTGGCGGGTGTCGCGCGGCGAATCGCTGAAGAACCTGCAGGCCTTCCGCCACCTGATCGAGGACGACGAATGATCGGCATCGTGAGAGGATCGACGGCATGGCTTCAGATTCTTCGGCAACGCTGATCCTGCTGCGCCACGGCGAGAGCGATTGGAATGCGCTGAACCTGTTCACTGGGTGGGTCGACGTCGATCTCAACGAGAAGGGCAGGGCCGAAGCCGTCCGGGCCGGTGAGCTGATCAAGGAGCTGGAGCGCCAGCCCGACGTGCTCTACACGTCGCTGCTGCGCCGGGCCATCAACACCGCCAACCTGACGTTGGACAAGGCCGACCGGCACTGGATCCCGGTGCACCGCAACTGGCGGCTCAACGAACGCCACTACGGGGCGCTGCAGGGCCTGAACAAGGCCGAGACGAAGGCCAAGTACGGCGATGAGCAGTTCATGGCGTGGCGGCGCAGCTACGACACTCCGCCACCGCCGATCGACCCGGGCAGCGAATACAGCCAGGACGCCGATCCGCGCTACGCCGACATCGGCGGCGGGCCGTTGACCGAATGCCTCAAGGACGTCGTCGAGCGGTTCTTGCCGTACTACACCGGCGCCATCGAAGCCGACCTGCGGGCAGGCAAAACGGTGTTGATCGCCGCCCACGGCAACTCGCTGCGGGCGCTGGTGAAGTATCTCGATGGCATGTCGGACGAGGATGTGGTGGGGCTGAACATCCCGACAGGCATTCCGCTGCGCTACGACCTGGATGGCGAACTCAAACCGACGGTCATCGGCGGCACATATCTGGATCCCGAAGCCGCCGCGGCGGGTGCGGCGGCGGTCGCGGCTCAAGGTGCGAAATAGCCCGGCAAATTGTGCCGAACGGCAAACACTGGGTAAACGCAGTCCAAACTACCTGCGATTGGCTCTGTGACATGTCCCGTTTTGGCCGCACGCTGCTGGGATGACGTTCACCGGATGCGTACGATTTTCGCGTGAGTGTGGTATCGGCGCTGCTGCTCGCGGCAGTCGTGGCATTGCTCGCACTGGTGATCGGTGTCGGGCTGGGGGCCGGACTCACCCCGCGCATCCTCGAGCGAAGACAACGCCAGGCGGCCGAGCAGGCCGGCCTCACCGTCTCCCAAATGCTCGATCACATCGTTTCGCAGTCGCCGGTGGGGATAGTCGTGGTCGACACCTACCGTGACGTCGTCTACACCAACGACCGCGCTCGTGAGCTGGGCCTGGTCCGGGACCGGCTGCTCGACGACCGGGCCTGGCTCGCGGCCGAGCGCACACTGGCCACCGGTGAGGACGGCGAGGTCGACCTGTCGCCGAGGAAACGCTCGAATCCCGGGCGGTCGGGGCTATCGGTGCGCGGCCACGTGCGGCTGTTGACCGAGGCCGATCGCCGCTTCGCTGTCGTCTACGTCGACGACCAATCCGAGCACGCGAGGATGGAAGCGACTCGCCGCGACTTCGTGGCAAACGTCAGCCATGAGCTCAAGACCCCGGTCGGTGCGATGGGCGTGCTGGCCGAGGCGCTGCTGGCTTCGGCCGACGACCCCGACACCGTGCACCGGTTCGCGGAGAAGATGGTGACCGAATCCACGCGACTGGCCAACATGGTTGGTGAGCTGATCGATCTGTCGCGACTGCAGGGCGCCGAACCTCTCCCGGATCTGGACGCCGTCGAGGTCGACACCGTGGTCTCCGACGCGCTGTCGCGGTACAAGGTGGCCGCCGACAACGCCGACATCGCCATCACCACCGACTCGCCGACCGGGTACCGGGTGCTCGGCGACCAATCGTTGTTGGTGACTGGGCTGGCCAACCTGGTATCCAACGCGATCGCGTACTCGCCCAACGGATCTGGAGTGTCGATCAGCCGGCGTCGTCGAGGCAACAACATCGAGATCGCCGTCACCGACCGCGGTATCGGCATCGCCCGCGCCGATCAGGAGCGGGTGTTCGAACGGTTCTTCCGCGTCGACAAGGCGCGCTCGCGGGCCACTGGCGGCACCGGGCTCGGGCTCGCGATCGTCAAGCACGTCGCCGCTAATCACAACGGATCTATCCGGCTGTGGAGTCAGCCGGGAACGGGATCGACGTTCACCCTGTCGATTCCGGCGTACCCCGATAACGAAGATGAATCGGACGAGCGAGAGGACTTGCTAGACCAATGACCAGTGTGTTGATCGTGGAGGACGAAGAGTCCCTGGCCGATCCGCTGGCCTTTCTGCTTCGCAAGGAGGGCTTCGAGGCCACCGTGGTGGCCGATGGGCCTTCGGCGCTGGCCGAATTCGAGCGAGCCGGCGCGGACATCGTGCTGTTGGATCTGATGCTGCCGGGAATGAGCGGAACCGATGTGTGCAAGCAATTGCGTTCCCGCTCTAGCGTTCCCGTCATCATGGTGACGGCGCGGGATAGCGAGATCGACAAGGTCGTCGGGCTGGAGCTTGGTGCCGACGACTACGTCACCAAGCCGTATTCGGCGCGCGAGCTGATCGCCCGCATCCGCGCAGTGCTGCGCCGCGGCAGTGACAACGACGACTCCGGGATCGGCGACGGCGTGCTGGAGGCCGGCCCGGTGCGAATGGACGTCGAGCGTCACGTCGTCAGCGTTAACGGTGAGTCAATCACACTGCCGCTCAAGGAGTTCGACCTACTCGAGTACCTGATGCGCAACAGCGGTCGGGTGCTCACACGTGGGCAGCTCATCGACCGGGTGTGGGGCGCAGACTACGTCGGAGATACCAAGACCCTCGATGTGCACGTCAAGCGGCTGCGCTCGAAGATCGAGGCCGATCCGGCCAACCCCGTACACCTGGTGACGGTCCGAGGCCTGGGCTACAAACTCGAGGGCTAGCTTTCCGCCGAACGTTCCTTACCGCTCGAGATTCTGCCGGAATCTCGAGCGGTAAGGAACGTTCGGCGCCAATTAAGGCGTGATGCCGCCCATGATCTCGAACACCTCAAAGGTGTTGACCCCGGCCAGGATTGACGGGTCGCGATTACCGATCTCGAGAACCTCGGCGCGGTCGGCGGCGCGCAGCACCCCCATGCCCCACACGCCTTCCGGGTCGGCGACGGGTCCGTAGACCACCACACGCCCGTCGCGCAGCAGTCGCTGCCAGTAGTCCATGTGCTCGGTCATCGCGCGCTGCTCGTCGGGCGTCATGGTTTGGGCGAAGTCCGCCCGCGGGGGGATCAGCCGGAACAGAAACAGCGTCTCGCTCATTCGGCTGCGCGGGTCGCGGGATGCACAGCAATGAGGCCTAAACCACTGCGCCGCTTGCACATTGCTGCCAGTTCGGTGTACGCCTTCTCGCCGAGGAGCTCGGTGAGCTCGGGGCCGTACGACTCCCAGACCTGTTTGGCGCCGATGTGCGCGGCCGGGTCGCCGGTGCAGTACCAGTGCAGGTCCGCACCGCCCTCACCCCAGCCACGCCGGTCGTACTCGGTGATCCAGGTCTTGAGAATCTCCGAGCCGTCCGGTCGCGTCACCCACTCCTGGGTGCGACGGATCGGCAACTGCCAGCAGACGTCCGGCTTCATCGTCAACGGCTCCACCCCAAGCTTCAGAGCCTTGGTGTGCAGCGCGCAGCCGATGCCTCCGGGAAATCCGGGACGATTGAGAAAGATGCAGGCGCCCTTGTACTTTCGGGTGCGCAGGTTGGGTTTGCCGTCGTACTCGTCGTCCTCGAGGTAGCCCTTCTTGCCCAGCCCTCTCTCCCGGAACTGCCAGTCCTCGTCGGTCAGTTGCTTGACCGCATCGTCGAGCCTGGCGCGGTCGTCGTCGTCGGACAGGAACGCCCCGTGCGAGCAACATCCGTCGTCCGGCCGGCCCTCAACCGTGCCCTGGCAAGCCGGCGTGCCGAACACGCACGTCCACCGCGACAGCAGCCACGTCAGGTCGGCGGCGATCAGATGCTCGGGATTGTCCGGGTCATAGAACTCCACCCACTCACGGGCGAAATCCAATTCGACCTCACCAGGATGCGATGCGCTCACAGTATTCAACGGTAAACCCATTAGGTTGGGTGAGTGCGATTAGGCGTGCTGGACGTCGGCAGCAACACCGTCCACCTGTTGGTGGTGGACGCGCGTCGTGGTGGCCATCCGACACCGATGAGCTCCACCAAGGCATCGCTGCGGCTCGCGGAGGCCATCGACGGCTCCGGCAAGCTCACCCGCAAGGGCGCCGACAAATTGATCAGCACCCTCGACGAGTTCGCCAAGATCGCCGCCAGCTCCGGATGCGCCGAGCTGATGGCGTTTGCCACATCCGCGGTGCGCGACGCCACCAACTCCGAGGACGTGCTAGCCAGGATGCTCGCAGAGACAGGTGTGGCGCTGCAGGTGCTCAGCGGAGTCGACGAGTCCCGGTTGACCTTTCTGGCCGTGCGCCGCTGGTACGGGTGGAGCGCCGGGCGCATCATCAACATCGACATCGGCGGCGGTTCGCTGGAGTTGTCCATCGGCGTCGACGAGGAGCCCGAGGTTGCGCTGTCGCTGCCGCTGGGCGCCGGCCGGCTGACTCGCGAGTGGCTGCCCGACGATCCGCCGGGACGCCGCCGCGTGGCGATGCTGCGCGACTGGCTGGCCACCGAGCTGGCCGACGCCGGCGCGACTATGCTCAAGGCCGGCAGCCCCGACCTAGCCGTGGCAACGTCGAAGACATTCCGCTCGCTGGCCCGCCTCACCGGCGCTGCACCATCGGGCGCGGGACCGCGGGTGAAGAGAACACTCACAGCGACCGGGCTTAGGCAGCTCATAGCTTTCATCTCTAGGATGACCGCGGCTGACCGTGCCGAGTTGGAAGGGGTGAGTGCCGAGCGGGCGCCACAGATCGTGGCCGGAGCTTTGGTAGCTGAGGCGAGCATGAAGGCTCTCGCCGTCGAGAGCGTGGATATCTGCCCTTGGGCGTTGCGAGAAGGGCTGATTCTGCGGAAACTCGACAGCGAAGCAGACGGAACGGCCTTGGTTGAGACGTCCGTGCGAGATGCTGGACGAGAAGTAGCGAGGCCCAGAGGCAACACACGATGACAGGACCAGAAGATAGCCACAGCAGCACGCGCCCGATCTCGGTCGCGGAGTTGCTGGCGAGGAACGGCACAATCGGTGCCCCGCCCGTCGGCGGCCGGCGCCGGCGGCGTCGTGGAAACACCGACTCGGTCACAGTCGCCGAGCTGACCGGCGAGATCCCGATCGTCGCCACTCACGACGACGACGAAGAGCCCGAAACCGCAAGTCAAAGCGCTGTGGTTGGCGACGAGCCCGTCGATGTCACCGGCTCGGTGGCGACCAATGGCGTGGTGCACCACGACGACGATGTCGAAACCGACGATGTCGAAACCGACGAGGTCGAAACCGACGAGGTCGAAACCGACGATGTCGAAACCGACGAGGTCGAAACCGGACGAGGTCGAAACCGACGAGGTCGAAACCGACGAGGTCGAAACCGACGAGGTCCGAAACCGACGAGGTCGAAACCGACGAGGTCGAAACCGTCGAGCAGGTCGTCGACGTCGAGGCGCAGCCCGAACCCCTCGTCGACGAGTCCGAAGACGACGACGAGTCCGAAGACGACTACGAGTCCGAAGACGACGACGAGGACGTCGACGACGACTACGCCGACGCTGTCGCCGATTACGCCGCCCACCTCGAGCACCGCGACACCGATCCCGACTTGGACTTCTTCGAGCCACCGCGCCGCTCGCACTATGCGCCGCGGCGCTTCAACGCGCCCGCAGGGTCTGGCGCCGAGCAGATGAGCCCGGATCCGCTCGACGACGACGAGGAAGACCTCCTGAACTCCTCGGTGGATGTTGACGAGCCGCCCGAGATCGAGGACCTCGACACCGAGGCCGCGCTCGACACCGAGGACCGAGACCCGCTGCCGTCGTACCTGCGCTCCACCGACGGCCCGCTGTTCGGCGGCCAGACCGTCGCCGACGACCTGGCCCGCCGCGGTGTGCAGCCGACCCCCGACGACATCGATCTCGACGACGAGGCCGAGACCGCCGCGCCGTCGACCATGTCGTCGTTCATGCGCGGCACCTGGATCGTCGTGCAGTGCATCATCGCGGTCGCGTTCGGTGCGGGCCTGTTCATCGCGTTCGACCAGCTGTGGAAGTGGAACAACATCGTCGCGCTGGTGCTGTCGGTCCTGGTGATCCTCGGTCTCGTCGTCGGCGTGCGGGT
This sequence comes from uncultured Actinomycetota bacterium, assembly GCA_963851115.1. GTDB lineage: Bacteria > Actinomycetota > Actinomycetes > Mycobacteriales > Mycobacteriaceae > Mycobacterium. Next base: position 99,452 of record CAWKOI010000011.1, on the reverse strand, counting down.
GGTCCGCAAGACCGAGGACATCGGCAGCACGCTGATCGCGGTGGCAGTCGGAGCGCTCGTGACGCTGGGGCCGTTGGCGCTGCTGCAATCGGGCTAAGGCGCCCAACGGCATAGTGCGCCCCGCCATCAAGGTCGGTCTTTCGACGGCCTCGGTATATCCCCTGAGGACCGAGGCCGCTTTCGAGTACGCGGCCCGGCTCGGCTACGACGGGGTCGAGTTGATGGTGTGGGCCGAAACGGTCAGCCAAGACGTTGACGCGATCGCGAAGATGTCCAAGCGGTATGGCATGCCGGTGCTGTCGGTGCATGCGCCATGCCTGCTGATCTCGCAGCGGGTGTGGGGCGCCAACCCGATCCCGAAGCTGGAGCGCAGCGTGCGCGCCGCCGAAAAGCTGGGCGCCCAAACGGTCGTCGTTCATCCGCCGTTCCGCTGGCAGCGCCGCTACGCCGAGGGCTTTTCCGAGCAGGTCGCCGACCTGGAGGCGTCCAGCGACGTGATGGTCTCCGTGGAGAACATGTTTCCGTTCCGGGCCGACCGGTTCTTCGGCGCGGGACAGACGTCGATCGAGCGGATGCGCAAACGCGGCGGCAAGCCCGGCCCCGGCATCTCGGCCTTCGCGCCGTCCTACGACCCGCTCGACGGCGACCACGCGCATTACACGCTGGACCTTTCACACACCGCGACGGCGGGTACCGACGCGGTCGACATGGCCCGCCGGATGGGCGAGGGTCTGGTGCACCTGCACCTGTGCGACGGCAGCGGCGCCTCGACCGACGAGCATCTGGTGCCCGGCCGCGGCACGCAGCCCACCGTCGAGATCTGCGAGATGCTGGCCGGCGGCGGCTTTTCCGGTCATGTGATCCTCGAGGTGACCACATCGGGCGCGCGAAGCGCCAACGAACGCGAAGTGCTGCTGGCCGAGTCGCTGCAGTTCGCCAGGGCGCATCTGCTGCGCTGACGGGACCGAACACATGCATGGATCAACGCTGTTCACCGACGCGATGGCGCTCACCCCGTGCACGGCGGACGCGCAGAGCCCATCGCGGTGTCCGGAAATTTCCTGTGGGCCCCCGGATCCCGGACCGAAGCGGGTGGTCACCACGGTGCGCAAGGCGGCCGCCGGGTGAGCCTCGTCGATGTCGAGCTGAGACAGGGCGACCGTACAGCGGTGCGCGCGGCGGTGACGCTGGGCGACCCGGAACACCATGTCCCGCCGCTGTCCCCACGCAAGCGGGGTCCCCAGTGCGGCGACGTATCGGCACAAGTCACATTCGGCGTGAATCGCATGGGTTGGGCGCCCGCGGTACAGCTGACCGCGTATCTGCGCGTCATGTGCACGACCGTGCAGATCGGCCAGGACTTGTTCGACGAGGACCACATCGTGGTCGACTGCGAGGGCCACATCGTCGTGCAGAGCCGCCAACTCGCGATGGTGCCGCCCCCGCAGTAACGGTTCAGCTCGCGTGCAATGCTTTCCCGCATGGCCAGAATCGCGATCATCGGTGGTGGAAGCATCGGCGAGGCACTGCTATCCGGGCTGCTGCGAGCGGGGCGGCAGGTCAAGGACATGGTGGTGGCCGAGAAGGATCCCGACCGCGGGAAGTATCTGTCCGAGACGTATTCGGTGTTGGTGACGACGGTGGCCGACGCGGTCGATACCGCGAACTACGTCATCGTCGCGGTCAAGCCCTCGGATGTGCAGACAGTCATCGGCGACATCGTCGACGCCGCCGCGAAGGCCGAAAGCGACGCCGCCGAACAGGTTTTCGTGACGGTCGCGGCGGGCGTCAACACCGCGTACTACGAGAACAAGCTGCCTGCCGGATCACCGGTCATCCGGGTGATGCCCAATGCGCCGGTGGTCGTCGGCGGGGGCGTCAGCGCGCTGGCCCGCGGTCGCTTCGCCACGCCGGATCACCTCAAGGCGGTGTTGGCGATCTTCGACGCGGTCGGCGGCGTGCTGAGCGTGCCCGAGTCGCAACTCGACGCCGTCACCGCGGTCTCGGGCTCCGGCCCGGCCTACTTCTTCCTGATGGTCGAGGCGCTCGTGGACGCCGGAGTGGCCGCCGGGCTGTCGCGCCCAGTGGCCACCGATCTGGTCGTGCAAACGATGGCGGGCTCGGCCGCGATGTTGCTGGAGCGGCTCGACGACGCGCAGCCGGCAGGGGATGCGGCGATGGGTACCGCGATCGACACGACGGCCGCGCAGCTGCGCGCGACTGTTACCTCGCCGGGCGGTACCACCGCCGCTGGTCTGCGGGAACTCGAGCGGGGCGGTTTGCGGGCGGCGGTCGCCGACGCCGTCGAGGCGGCAAAAAGGCGCTCTGAGCAGCTAGGAATTACATCAGAGTAGTTCGATGAATTCGAATTGATTACCCCACACCCGTCGCAGTAACCCCATTGGCCACGCTATTCTCCCAGTGGTAAGCATGGGTCGGTGCCAGCGGTGGGGAAGCCGCTGGAACTGCTCGTGCCTGATGGATTGGGTTGCGATGACGTCTATGAACGGGCCATCGGCGCGGGATTCGGCTAGTGGAAAGGCGGCGCGAGACGCGGGCGCAGGCGGTGCCGGTGACGGGCAACCGCCACGCGCTCAATTCCTGACTGTGGCTGAAGTTGCCAGTCTGATGAGGGTCAGCAAGATGACGGTGTACCGACTGGTGCACAACGGCGAGCTGCCCGCCGTCCGGGTCGGCCGCTCGTTTCGGGTGCACGCCAAGGCCGTCCACGACATGCTGGAGAGCTCTTACTTCGACGCAGGCTAGACGCGGTGTGAAACCGGACGGCGGCGAGCGCCTGGCGCTCGAAGCTGTAGTTATGGTGCTGTCTACTCGGGCACTTCTGCGCGCTAGAAACAGTCTCGACGCCGCATCCGGCGCGGCTGGTCGTGGGTTCTTGTCGGTGGTGTCTGAGATGGTCGAGTCGTGAGGACGCTGCACCAGCATGGGGCGACCACCAGTGGCAGCCACCGGTCAGGGACGCGAGGAACCAAATCTCGCCCGCCCGACCAGGCAAGAACGCGGCTACCGGGCCGGGCAACCGTTACCCCGGCAATGGCCAACAACGGCCAGTTGGATCAGTAACGGTAAGGTGGCCGGGTCAAGAGGCAAAAAACTTAGGTAGCGGAGTTCATGGGTTCAGTCATCAAGAAGCGGCGTAAGCGTATGTCGAAGAAGAAGCACCGCAAGCTGCTTCGTCGCACCAGGGTGCAGCGCAGAAAGCTTGGCAAGTAGCTTTCACGCTCGGCCGCTAGGCTGACCGGATGGATTCTGAGGGGCGTTCCGGGGGGCACGCGAACGGGTCCGACTCACGAGACACCGTGCACTACCCGAAGGTCGTGCTGGTCACGGGGGCGTGCCGGTTCTTGGGCGGATATCTCACCGCCCGGCTCGCGCAGAACCCGTTGATCAATCACGTCATTGCGGTCGATGCGATCGCGCCGAGCAAGGATCTGTTGCGGCGGATGGGTCGCGCCGAGTTCGTGCGGGCCGACATCCGCAACCCGTTCATCGCCAAGGTCATTCGCAACGGCGACGTCGACACCGTGGTGCACGCCGCTGCGGCCTCCTACGCCCCGCGCTCGGGCGGGCGGGCGGCGCTGAAGGAACTCAACGTGATGGGCGCAATCCAATTGTTCGCGGCCTGTCAGAAGGCGCCGTCGGTGCGCCGCGTCATCCTCAAGTCGACGTCCGAGGTGTACGGCTCGAGCTCTCGCGATCCGGTGCTGTTCACCGAGAACAACAGCGCCCGCCGGCCGCCGGGCGAGGGCTTCGCCCGCGACAGCATCGACATCGAGGGTTACGCGCGCGGCCTGGGCCGGCGCAGGCCCGAGGTCGCGGTGACGATCCTGCGGCTGGCCAACTTGATCGGCCCCGCGATGGACACGGCGTTGTCGCGGTATTTGGCCGGGCCGGTGGTGCCGACGGTCGTCGGCCACGATGCGCGGTTGCAGCTGCTGCACGAGCAGGATGCGCTGGGCGTGCTTGAGCGCGCGACGATGGCAGGCAAGGCGGGCACGTTCAACATCGGCGCGCCGGGGATCATCATGATGAGTCAGGCGATCCGGCGATCCGGCCGGGTCCCGCTGCCGGTGCCACGGTCGGCGTTGTGGGCTGTGGATTCGCTGTGGCGCGCAACTCGCTACACTGAACTCGATCGCGAGCAGCTTGATTACTTGAGCTACGGCCGGGTCATGGACACATCGCGGATGCGAAACGACCTTGGCTATAGCCCGAAATGGACAACTGCCGAGGCCTTTGACGATTACGTCCGGGGTCGCGGTTTGACTCCGATCATCGACCCTCGATGGGTACGCTCAATGGAGAGTCGCGCCGTGTCGGCGGCGCAGCGCTGGGGACGTTAGATTCAAAGTTTTACATCGGGTGGGGAGAAGGTAACGACGTGGCTGGCGAGCCAAAAGCGAAAGTCATTCCGCTGCACTCTAATTCGAGCCGAACTGCGGCTCAGCGACGCGCTGCTGCGCGCGTCGAAAGTGCGCGCCGACATCCCTCGCTGCTCTCCGATCCCGGCGGACGTGCTTCCGCCGAGCAGATCGCTGCCGTCGTCCGCGAGATCGATCAGCGTCGAAGCGCCGCGGGTATTCAGACGGCCGACGACACCCCGAACGAGCTCGCAACACGCATCGCTTCAGTGGCCGAGTTCGTCCGCAAACGGATGATGGGCGACTACACCGTCGACGAGTTCGGGTTCGATCCGCACCTCAACAACGCAATCTTCTTGCCTTTGCTGAGAGTGCTTTTCAAGTCGTGGTTCCGGGTTGAGGTCAGCGGGATTGAAAACCTGCCCGAGTCCGGCGCCGCGCTCGTGGTGGCCAACCACGCGGGCGTGCTGCCGTTCGACGGACTGATGACGTCGGTGGCGGTGCACGACCACCATCCGACGCAACGCGATCTGCGGCTGCTGGCCGCCGACATGGTCTTCGACATGCCGATGATGGGCCAGGCCGCACGCAAAGCCGGCCACACCATGGCGTGCACCGCCGACGCGCACCGGCTGCTGGCGGCCGGCGAGCTGACCGCGGTCTTCCCGGAGGGTTACAAGGGGCTGGGCAAGCCGTTCAAGGATCGCTACAAGCTGCAGCGGTTCGGTCGCGGCGGCTTCGTGTCGGCCGCGCTACGGACGAAGGCGCCCATCGTGCCGTGCTCGATCGTCGGCTCTGAAGAGATCTATCCGATGATCGCCGACGTCAAGCTGCTGGCCCGGCTGCTCGGGGTGCCGTACTTCCCGATCACCCCGCTGTTCCCGCTGGCCGGGCCCGTCGGACTGCTGCCGCTGCCGTCGAAGTGGCACATCCAGTTCGGGGAGCCGATCGAAACCGCCGACTACGAAGAGTCGGCAGCCGAGGATCCGATGGTCACCTTCGAGCTGACCGACCAGGTTCGCGAAACCATCCAGCAGACGCTGTATCAGCTGCTGGCGAACCGCCGCAACACATTCCTCGGTTAGTCCGACTTCTGGTTTTGCCCAGCAACGAATTTCGCCAGCGCGGCGTCACGCGCGGCGGCAATCTGTGCGCTGACTTCGTTCGCCTCGTCCTGGTGGGCGGCTTCGCCGAGCACGGTCACGACGCTGGTGATCACCGGCTTGCCCTCGACATCCGTCACCTCACCGCGGATCTCGCTGACCACGGTGCCGTGTGACTCGATCACCGAATCGAGGTAGGAGTCGAAGAACAGCTTGTCGCCGGCCAGGATCGGCCGGTGGAACGTCAGCTTCTGGTCGCGGTGCAGCACCCGTTCCATATTGATCGGCACGTCGAAGTGGTTGAAGATCTCCAGCTGCACGCGCCGCCCTGCCACCGCCAAAAACGTCAGCGAGGCGATCAGCGCATCCTGACCGCACTCCTTGGCGGCGTCCTCGCTGTAGTGGGCGGGGTGCTCGTCCTTGACGGCGCGGGCGAATTCACGGATCTTCTCCCGGTCGACCTCGAAAAAGTCCGGGTACCGGTAGTGCGTTCCGATGATGTCTTCCGCGATGCCCATGCTTGGCCGATCTCCCCCAAATACGTTTTTGCGGCGCGAGCCTATCAGCGACTCCTCAGCTGCCGTCTTGGCGTCGCGAAACAATCGCTGCCAGAGCGCCACCGACCGCGCCGAGCGCCAGCGCCGACGGCACCCCGATCCGGGCGGCCTTACGCGCGGTGCGGAAATCGCGGATCTCCCAGCCGCGCTCGCGGGCCACGTCACGCAGGGCGCCATCGGGATTGATGGCGACGGCCGTACCGACAAGCGACAGCATTGGCACGTCGTTGAAGCTGTCGGAGTAGGCCGTGCAGCGACGCAGGTTCAGGCCCTCGCGAATGGCCAGAGACCGCACCGCGTGCGCCTTACCGGTGCCGTGCAGGATGTCGCCGACGAGCCGGCCGGTGAACACGCCGTCGATGGATTCGGCGACGGTGCCCAGCGCCCCGGTCAGCCCTAGCCGCTTGGCGATGGTGGCGGCCAGCTCGTAGGGCGTCGCGGTGACCAGCCACACCTGCTGGCCGGCGTCGAGGTGCATCTGCGCCAGCGCGCGGGTGCCCGGCCAGATCTTGTCGGCGATGATCTCGTCGTAGATGTCCTCGCCGAGCGCCTCCAGCTCGGCCGTCGAGCGGCCCTCGATGAATGCCAGCGCCTTGCGCTTGCCGGCGGCCACGTCGTCGCTGTTCTCGCGGCCGACGAGCTGAAACTTGGCCTGCGCGTAGGCAAATCGGGCCAAATCGCTGTACCGGAAGTACTTCCGGGCGGCCAGGCCACGGGCGAAGTGCACCAGAGACGAGCCGTGCACCAGCGTGTTGTCGACGTCGAAGAACGCCGCCGCGGTCAGGTCCGGCGGCGGGGGAGGCGGCGTGGCGATGGCCTCGACGGCCAAGTCGGTGACGGCGGCCTCCGCGCTGGCCTCACCCGCGAGCTGCTGCTGTCCCCCTGCGCTTCGCGCGGGAGGTGCCCCCAGCTCGGGAGTGGACGGTCCCGCCAGCTGTTCGGCCTCGATACGACCGGACTCGGACACGAGGACAACCCTAGGTCACCGGCTGGGGATACTTGCGTGGTGGATCGGCAGGTCGAGTTGATGACGCGCGACGGGTGCAGCTTGTGCGAACGCGCGGCACAGCGCCTTGCGCAGTTGGCCGACGAGCTGGGCTTCGAGCTCACGATCACCGACGTCGACGCCGCAGCGGCGGCAGGGGATTCCGCGCTGCGCGCCGAGTTCGGCGACCGGCTTCCGGTGGTGCTGCTGGACGGTGCCGAGCACAGTTACTGGGACGTCGACGAGCCCAGGCTGCGGGCGGATCTAGCGGATCGATAAAGACCTGAGCAAATTTGGTAGCCCAGCTGGTAAACGACTACCTTTGATGACGTGGTGATCAAGCCGTGAGCGTGCTGCTTTTCGGGGTTTCGCACCGCAGCGCGCCGGTGTCGGTGTTGGAGCAATTGAGCACCGACGAGTCCGATCAAGCCAAGATCGTCGACCAGGTGCTGCAGTCTTCGCTGGTCACCGAGGCCATGGTGCTGTCCACCTGCAACCGCGTTGAGGTCTACGCGGTGGTCGAGGCGTTCCACGGCGGCCTGTCGGTGATCGGGCAGGTGCTCTCCGAGCATTCCGGCATGTCGCTGAACGACCTGACGAAATACGCCTACGTCCGCTACGCCGAGGCGGCCGTCGAGCACCTGTTCGCGGTGGCCAGCGGTCTGGATTCCGCCGTCGTCGGCGAGCAGCAGGTGCTCGGCCAGGTCCGACGCGCGTACGCCGCCGCCGAGGCCAACCACACCGTAGGCCGCACTCTGCACGAGCTGTCCCAGCGCGCGCTGTCGGTCGGCAAGCGGGTGCACTCCGAGACCGGCATCGACGCCGCTGGCGCGTCGGTGGTGTCGGTGGCGCTGGGTATGGCCGAAACCAAGCTCGGCTCGTTGGCCGGCCGCACCGCGGTCGTCATCGGCGCCGGCTCCATGGGCTCGCTGTCGGCCAAGCACCTGGTCCGCGCGGGCATCGAACGCGTTCACGTGGTGAACCGGTCGCTGCCCCGGGCCCGCCGGCTGGCGCACAGCATCCGTGATCAGGGCGTGGCCGCCGATGCATATCCGCTCGACCACATCGCGGGCGTGCTGGGCGATGCCGACGTGATGGTGTCCTGCACCGGCGCGGTGCGACCGGTGGTCTCGCTGGCCGACGCGCACCGCGGCTTGATGGGCCGTTCCGAGCGGGAACAACTCGTGATCTGCGACCTCGGCATGCCCCGCGACGTCGATCCGGCCATCGCCGGACTTCCAGGGGTGTTCGTGGTCGACATGGACCGGATTCAGCGCGAGCCGTCGGCCCGCGCCGCCGCCTCCGACGCCGAGGCCGCCCGCACGATCGTCGCCGCCGAAGTTGCCAATTACCTGACCGGACAGCGGATGGCCGAGGTCACCCCGACCGTCACCGCGCTGCGGCAGCGCGCCGCCGACGTCGTCGAGGCCGAGTTGCTGCGGCTGGACAACCGGCTGCCAGGGCTCGACGCCGCGCACCGCGACGAGGTCGCCAAGACGGTGCGGCGCGTCGTCGACAAGCTGCTGCACGCGCCGACGGTGCGGGTCAAACAGCTGGCAAGCGCGCCCGGCGGCGACAGCTACGCCGAGGCCCTGCGCGAGCTCTTCGAACTCGACCAGCAGGCCGTCGACGCCGTCGCCGCTGGCGAATTGCCTTTGGTGACAACCGATCTCGACAAGACCGAGTAGCGTTTGAAGCAAAGCCACGCAGTGATCCGGATAGGCACCCGGGGCAGCCTGTTGGCGACGACCCAGGCCGGTGCGATCAAAGACGCTCTGACCGCCAATGGGCATCCCGCCGAGCTCGTCATCATCTCCACCGAAGGCGACCGATCCACCGAGCCGATCGCCAACATCGGCGTGGGGGTGTTCACCGCCGCGCTGCGGGAAGCCATCAACGATGGTCGCGTCGACATGGCAGTGCACTCCTACAAAGATTTGCCGACCGCGCATGACCCGCGGTTCAACATCGCCGCAATACCCCCACGCGAAGACCCCCGTGACGCGTTGGTGGCCCGTGACGGAATGGTGCTCGGAGAGTTGCCGACGGGCTCGGTGATCGGCACGTCGAGCCCGCGACGGGCGGCACAGCTTAGAGCACTGGGTCTCGGTTTGGAAATCCGCCCCCTAAGAGGCAACCTTGATACCAGGTTGAACAGGGTTAGCAACGGTGATCTCGACGGCATCGTGGTCGCCCGGGCGGGACTGGCCCGCATCGGACGACTCGCCGATGTCACGGAGACTCTCGAGCCGGTGCAGATGTTGCCAGCGCCGGCTCAAGGTGCGCTCGCGGTCGAGTGCCGCGCGGACGACACCGAGCTCGCCGCGCTGCTGGCGGAGTTGGACGATGCCGACACGCGCGTCGCAGTCACCGCTGAACGAACCCTGCTCGCCGAACTGGAGGCGGGGTGCTCCGCACCGGTGGGGGCGATCGCGGAAGTGGTCGAGTCCATCGATGAGGACGGCCGCGTCTTCGAAGAGTTGTCGTTGCGCGGCTGCGTGGCGGCGCTGGACGGATCCGACGTGATCCGTGCGTCCGGCATCGGGACTCCCGGTCGGGCCCGAGAGCTTGGTCTCTCGTTGGCCGAGGAGTTGTTCGAGTTGGGGGCACGCGATCTGTTGGCAGCAGAGCGGAGTGAGAGATGACGGGCATGAGCCGAGGGCGTAAGACAAAGCCCGGCCGCATTACGTTCGTGGGCGCGGGGCCCGGTGATCCGGGTCTGCTGACGACGCGGGCGCGCACGGTGCTGGCCAACGCCGCCCTGGTGTTCACCGATCCCGACGTCCCCGAAGCGGTGCTGGCCCTTGCGGGCTCGGAGCTGCCGCCTCCGTCGGGACCCGAACCTGCCGAGGCGGCGACCGCGGGCGATACGGATTCGACGCGGACCTCGGATGTCGCCGCCCAAGCGGCTCCGATGATTCCCGGTGGCCCCGATATCCGGCCGGCGCTGGGTGACCCGGCCGAGGTCGCCAAGACGCTGGCCACCGAGGCCCGCACCGGCGTCGACGTGGTCCGGCTGGTGGCCGGTGACCCGTTGTCGGTGGATGCGGTGATCACCGAGGTGACCGCGCTGACGCGCTCGCACTTGAATTTCGAGATCGTGCCCGGGCTGCCGGACACGACCGCGGTGCCGACCTATGCAGGCCTGCCGTTGGGTTCGGCGCACACGGTGGCCGACGTCCGCGGCGACGTGGATTGGGCGGCGCTTGCTGCCGCGCCCGGCCCGCTGATCCTGCACGCCACCGCGTCTCATCTGCCCGACGCGGCGCGCACGCTGATCGAGTACGGGCTGGCCGACACCACGCCAACCGTGGTCACCGCGAACGGCACGACCTGCCAGCAGCGTTCGATCGAGACCACGCTGGCAGGCTTGCTCGACAAGGCCACGCTGGCCGGTGCCGAGCCCGCGGGGCCCTCCCCAGCTAGCGCGGGGGCCCAGGCCGGGGCCCTGGTGGTGACGATCGGCAAGACCGTCACCAACCGCGCCAAGCTGAACTGGTGGGAAAGCCGCGCGCTGTACGGCTGGACCGTGCTGGTGCCGCGCACCAAGGACCAGGCCGGCGAGATGAGCGAAAAGCTGGTGTCCCACGGCGCATTGCCGATCGAGGTGCCGACCATCGCCGTCGAGCCACCGCGCAGCCCCGCGCAGATGGAGCGTGCGGTCAAGGGTCTGGTCGACGGCCGCTTCCAGTGGGTGGTGTTCACCTCCACCAACGCGGTGCGCGCGGTGTGGGAGAAGTTCAACGAGTTCGGTCTGGACGCGCGCGCGTTCTCCGGTGTGAAGATCGCCTGCGTCGGGCAGGCCACCGCCGATCGGGTGCGCGCGTTCGGCATCAACCCCGAGCTGGTGCCGTCGGGCGAGCAGTCCTCGCTGGGCCTGCTTGATGAGTTCCCGCCCTACGACGACGTTTTCGACCCGGTGAACCGGGTGCTGTTGCCGCGGGCCGACATCGCCACCGAGACCCTCGCGGAGGGCCTGCGCGAACGCGGCTGGGAGATCGAGGACGTCACCGCGTACCGCACAGTGCGGGCAGCGCCGCCTCCGGCGCACACCCGCGAGATGATCAAGACCGGTGGCTTCGACGCGGTGTGCTTCACGTCGAGCTCGACGGTGCGCAACCTGGTGGGCATCGCGGGCAAGCCGCACGCGCGCACCATCGTCGCGTGCATCGGGCCGAAAACCGCCGAAACCGCAGCGGAATTCGGCCTGCGCGTCGACGTGCAGCCGGAGGTCGCGGCGGTGGGTCCGCTCGTCGAGGCGCTGGCTGAGCACGCCGCCCGGCTGCGTGCCGAGGGTGCGCTGCCGCCGCCGCGCAAGAAGAGCCGTCGCCGCTAGTCCGAGCGTTGAGGAGCCGAGAGTGGCTTATCCCCGTCACCGCCCGCGTCGGCTGCGGTCGACGCCGGCGATGCGCCGCCTTGTAGCGCAAACCTCGTTGGAGCCAAGGCATTTGGTGCTGCCGATGTTCGTCGCCGACGGGATAGACGGAGTCGCGGCCGCATCCGCTCCGATGCCCGGCGTCGTTCAGCACACCCGTGATTCGTTGCGCCAGGCGGCCGCCGAGGCGGTGGCCGCGGGCGTGGGCGGGCTGATGCTGTTCGGGGTGCCGCGTGACGCGGACAAGGACGCGACGGGGTCGGTCGGCGTCTCCGAAGACGGCATCCTCAATGTCGCGCTGCGGGATCTGGCCAAGGACCTCGGTGACGACACCGTGCTGATGGCCGACACCTGCCTCGACGAGTTCACCGATCACGGACACTGCGGAATTGCTGGACGCGGCGGGCAGAGTCGACAACGACGCCACCAACGCGAGGTACGTGGAACTGGCTGTGGCGCAAGCGGAATCGGGTGCAGATGTGGTCGGCCCGAGCGGGATGATGGACGGCCAGGTCGCGGCGATCCGCGACGGGCTCGACGCCGCGGGCCACACCGACACCGTGATACTCGCGTACGCCGCGAAGTTCGCATCGGGGTTCTACGGCCCGTTCCGCGAGGCGGTGGCGTCCAGCCTGAGCGGCGACCGGCGCACGTATCAGCAGGATCCGGGCAATGCCCGCGAGGCGTTGCACGAAATTGAGCTGGACATCGACGAGGGCGCCGACATCGTAATGGTCAAGCCGGCGATGGCCTATCTCGACGTGGTCCGCGCTGCGGCCGACATCTCACCGGTGCCGGTCGGCGCCTACCAGGTCTCCGGCGAGTACGCGATGATCAGCGCCGCGGCCGCCAACGGCTGGATCGACCTGCAGACCGTGGCGCTGGAGACGCTGACCAGCATCCGGCGCGCCGGCGCCGACATCGTGCTGACGTACTGGGCGGCCGACGTGGCCGGCTGGCTGGCGTGACGGACGAGCAAGCCCAGCCGACTGCCCGGCCGCTGGACGTCGACACCGGGTTCTGGCTGTGGGTGGCGGCGCTGCCGATGATGGTGGTCGGATATGTCGTCGACCTGGTGGCCACCGCTGACCGACACCTGCCGATGGCCGTCGTCGCCATGTCGGCGGTGTTCGTGTTCATCCTTTCCTCGGTCGTCTTGACCTTCCTTATCCTGATGCGGCACGGCTATCGGTGGACACGCACACTGCTGACGGGCGGCGGCGTCGCGTCGGTGGTGTACGTCGCGACCAGTCTGTTCACCGTCGACCGGCCCACCGCCGCCGCGGTCACCTACGCCATCACCGCGATCGTCGGTTCGGTGCTGATCGCCGGTGGTGTGTTCCTGTTGCACCGCAAGGACGCCCACGCGTTCTTCACCAGGTGACGGCGTTAGGCTGACCCGACCATGACAGCTCCAATGACCCGTGCCGTCGATCGGCCGCGCATTGTCTGAGGTTGCGTTCTGGGTCTGGCTGCTGTCGTCGATGCTTCTGGTGCTCTTCGGCCTCCTCCTGGCGCTGTCTCAGGGCAGCGTGCCGCCACTGTTCCGGGGTGCGGGCGCCTTGTATGTATTGGCTGGTCTGGCGCTCGGCTATCTGACTGGCCGCGCAAGGCAGGGACATGCGGTTTTCGGCGCGCGGCTGTCGGCCTTGCGCTGGCGATCGTGGTGGTGCTCGCGCTGTTTTCGCTGATGAGTCGCGGCCTGATCTGGCTGCTCGTCATGATTCTGACGATGGTCGGCGCAGTGCTGATCATGCGGCCGTCGGCGCAGGGCTGGTTCGACTCAGGGGAAAAGCCGTGACCGAGACGCGGCACTCCGCCCGAGGTCTTGTTCTACGAGCCGGGTGCGACCTGGTGGTGGGTGCTGGCGGGGCCGGCCGCTGCGATCGCCATGGCGCTGATCCAGATGTCCGCCGGATACGGCTTCCAGTGGCTGGTTCCGGGGGTCTTTTTCGTGCTGGTGACGGGCTTTCTGTGGATCCAGGTCAAGGCGGCGCGCATCCACACGTCGGTGGAGCTGACCCCCGAGCACCTGCGGCAGGGGATGGAACGGATTCGCACCGACGACATCGTGCGGATCTACCCCGACCCCACGGGTCCGGAAGCGCCGGGGTGGCAGTCGGCTCGGGCGCTCGGCGAACTCACCGGCGTACCGCGCGGCCGCACCGGCATCGGCCTCAAGCTCACCAACGACCGCGCGGCCCAGGCCTGGGCGCGGCGACACAAGCAGCTGCGGACCGTCCTCACGCAGTTGGTGGAAGAGCGCATACCCCCAGACCCCGCGTCATGAGTGCACGGCGTCGCGCGACCCTCGAACTGCTGCTGGCCCTCGTTGCGGCGGCAGGCTGCGTGCTGAGCGGGTTGGCCGCCCGGTCGACCGTGGAGGTCGCGCCGGTGCTGGAAAGCGAACCGATGACCACGTCGGTCGTCTACAGCGCACCGTTGTTAGTGCTGTCGTTGCTGCTAGCGACGGTGGCCGGGGTGCTGGCCGTGTTGGGTGTGGCTCGCCTGCGGCGTGCGCCGAAATAGAATTCCCGGTCGTTAGATCCACGCGTTCGCAGCCCTCAACTCTGTCTCGGCGTGTGCCGGCTCACTCGCACTTGGTACAAAGTTCAAAATCTGTAACACTGTTCCACATGACGAGTCCCTACCCTTCGGGCGGGTGGGCCCCCAGCTTGCGAGGGGAGACCCAGGCAGAGAACTCCACGCGTGCCGACGCCCTGCCCCTGGGACCTGAATCGCTGGTCTGGCGCTATTTCGGCGACAACCGGATGTTCCTCATCGGGCCGCGGCCCGCGGTGCTGCAGAACATGCTCGCCGAGCTCGGCCAGGGCGTCCTCGACCACTCGGTCTTCTTCGCCGACACTGCTGCGCGGGTCAAGAGGTCACTGCCGCCGATCTTCATGACGGTCTACGGCTCCGACGACGACAACGAGGGCACCCGGGTCCGCGACTTCCACCATCAGATCAAGGGTGCGATGCCCGACGGCAGTCGGTACCACGCGCTGGATCCCGACATCTATTTCTGGGCCGCACGCGACTTTCGTCGAGCAGGTGCTCTACTTCGCCGACACCTTCGTCAAGCGCTTGACCCGCGCCGAGAAGGAACAGATCTACCTCGAATCCAAGACCTGGTACCGCCGATACGGCGTCAGCGACCGGCCCATGCCCGCCGACTACGACGAGTTCGAGCGGTATTGGAGCCGGACGATCGACGAGATCGTGGTTGCCCACCCGACTGCCAAGTACGGCGTCGGCTATGTCACCAAAGGCTTTCCGTGCCCGAAGGGGGTGCCGCCGGTGCTGTGGCGTGTGATCGCACCGGTCTTCAATCCGGTGGCCGCGTTCCTGACCACAGGCGGCATGCCGCCACGGACGCGCGAGATGCTCGGCTTGCCGTGGAGCGACCGGAAGGAGCGTCGGTATCAGCGCTTCGCCGCGCTGTGGCGGTCGCGGCCGGTGAACTGGCTGTGGGATCATCTGCCAATGAGCCTGCGCTACAACAAGTTCGCTCAATCCGGCTATGCCAGGGGCTGACCCCACCACCGAAGCCATCCTCGACGCCGCCGTCGTCGAGTTCGAGCAGCACGGGTTCCGGCGAGTTGCGCTCGACGACGTCGCCCGCCGCGCCCGGGTCAGCCGCACGACGATCTACCGGCGCTTCTCCAACAAGGACGAACTGATCGCTGCCGTCATCGAGCGCGAGAACGTGGAGCTGTTCGCCGAAATCGCCAACGAACTGAAACAGGTTGGGCCGCAGTCGAATTACTACGTCGAGGCGTTCACGCTTTCGATCCTGAAGTTCCGCAGGCACCGGGTGCTGGACCGGATGATCAGAGACGAGCCGGCATTGGTACTCGAGCTGGGACGCCGGCACCACGGCGCGGCGGTGGAGCGGATGGCCGAAGCACTTCGGGTGATCTTTCCCGAGGGATTTGCGGAACGAATCGGGGAGGAGGCGGTGAACGATCTCGCCGACACCATCCTGCGCTATGCGGCGATGGCGCTGCTGCTGCCGAGTGCGCAGTCGCTGGAAACCGCCGACGACATCCGCGCGTTCGCGACCAAGCACTTTCTGCCGAGCCTGCCCGCCGCGTTACGGGCGGTGCCAGCTGGTTAGCCGTTCTCTGTTTCATAGCTCACATGTTCGGGCAGCCCTAGGGCATGAGTAGCGAACAGCAGCAAACGCAGGGGATGACCGAGAAACCTGAGGTCACCGAGGAGCACAAGCAGCAGGCCAAGGAGATGGCGAGGGCCTACGACGAGGACCGCCCGACGACCACGCTGCCCGGTAGCGGGGGTACGGTTGCCGGCACCGCCGTCACCGACTGGGTCGACGAGAAGGACAAGGGCAACATCGAAACCACCGGCGAAGAGGGCAAGGTGGAATACCGCAAGACCGACGAATTCCGCAAGACGCAGGAGGAGTAGACCGGGGGTATGCATCGAAACTGAAACTGTTGCGGCGCGCGTCGGCGGGTCGTCGCATCAAGTTCAGTGTCGCGGCATCAGCCGAAGAAGATGCCAGTCGGATCACTGTTGATCTCGGCCAGTAGCAGCGTGACGTCTTGTGTCGGCTCGGCCGGCTCGTAGAGGTGAAAGTTCGAGTCTCGGTCTGGCCAATACAGCTCCCAGCCGCGTGAGCGTGTGAAGCGCAAGCGAGCAACAAACACTTCGAACCAATCGCCGGCCGGGTTGTCGGAATCCATGGACCTGCACTCGACAAGCGCTGCGTCTTCTTCGGGCAGCGGCACGTTGCCTAGGGTAGGCATCTGTGACCCCGCTTGAGCAGATCGCGCCCGCCTTCATCGACATGGCTCACTCGATCGTGTGGGCGTCCGTCGCCACCGTCGACGCCGACGGCCGCCCGCGCAGCCGCATCCTGCATCCGGTCTGGGAGTGGGACGGCACCGACCTGTTCGGATGGGTCGCCACGGTGCCTAGCCCGGTCAAGCGGGCGCACTTGGCCGTCCACCCCGAAGTATCGGTCAGTTACTGGACAACCAACCACGACACCTGCAGCGCCGAATGCCTCGTGGAGTGGTATCTCGACGACGAAACCCGCACGGCCGTGTGGGACAAATTCGCCAATGGGCCCGAGCCCGTCGGCTACGACCCTTACATCATCCCGATGTGGAAGGACGGCCCCACATCTGATCAGTTCGCGGTGCTCCGGCTAAGCCCGTATCGGCTGCGCGTGATGGCGGGCACAGTCATGATGAAAGGCGAAGGCGCACCCCTGCGCTGGACCGCGAAGTGAATCGGACGATGACCGAGACAACCGACGTCAGTGCATTGCCGCTGGCGCCGCGTAACCCGCTGCCCATCGGGCAGTTGGTGAAGGCGGTGCGGAATCTCGACGCGGGGCAAGAAGTGATACGCGGCGCCGGTGGCCCCATAACCCGGGTGCAGTTCGGCCCGAAGTGGGTGTTCCCACCGCTGGTGGCGGTCTTCTCGCCCGAAGGGATTCGGGATGTGTTGGGCCGCAACGACGCCTTTTCCGAGCGATGCATCGTCCATGAGGAAGTCCAGCACATGGCGGGCGACAGCCTCTTCGTCCTGCCCAACGAGCAATGGCGTCCGCGCAAGCGAGCACTCCAACCGGTGTTCACCAAACAGAACGTTAGCTGTTTCGGTGGCGATATGTCCCGCGCGGCACAGACTTTCGTCGACCGCTGGCGCGACGGCGGTGAAGTCGACCTCGACGTTGAGTGCCGCCGGCTGACCATGCAGTCGCTGGGCCGCTCCGTTTTGGGGATCGATCTGAACCAAAGCGCGGACGTGATTGCAGAACACATGCATGTCGCGTCCTCCTACACCGCAGATCGCGCGCTACGGCCGATGCGGGCACCGCGATGGTTGCCGACCCCGGCGCGCCGCCGCGCTCGCGCCGCGGTCGCATCGATGCGCCAGGTCACCAACGACATCCTTCAGGCCTGTCGCGCCGATCCGACCCGTGATGCACCACTCGTTCACGCGTTGATCGCGGCCACCGACCCAGAGACCGGGCAGCCGATCTCCGACGATGACATCTCCAACGACCTGCTGATTTTCATACTGGCCGGTCACGACACGACCGCAACGGCGCTCACTTACGCGTTGTGGGCGCTGGGGCACCATCCTGACGTGCAGGACCGTGTCGCCGCCGAGGCTGCCGAGATCGGCGATCGGGAGCTGACACCCGATGACGTGCCCCGGCTCGGATACACCATTCAGGTGCTGCACGAGGCATTGAGGCTGTGCCCGCCTGCCGCGGGGATCGGCCGGTTGGCGGTGCGCGACATCGAGGTCGACGGCTACCGAGTCGAGGCGGGCAGCCTCCTGGCCGTGGGGATCTCCGCGCTGCATCGGGATCCGGCCCTGTGGGACCAGCCGTTGGTCTTCGACCCCGACCGGTTCAGCCCGGAGAATTCACAGGGTCGTGACCGCTGGCACTTCGTCCCGTTCGGCGGCGGAGCACGCTCGTGTATCGGTGAACACTTCGCGAGGCTGGAAACCACCCTCGCGCTGGCCACCATTATCCGGTCTACCGAGATCCGTTCGACCGCCAAGGATTTCCCTGTCGACGTGCCGTTCACCACCGTCGCTAGAGGGCCCATCTGGGCCCGTATCGATGCGCGCAGGTGAACTCGGCCGTGTCTTAGAACCCTCGCAGAAGGGAGATCAGCTGTTCGCGGCTGTTGGCTCCGACGCGTTGGGAGGCGCGGAAGAGGTGCCTTCGACAGAGCGGATCGACATTGTGAGCCGGTCGGCGATCTCCTTGTTCGATAGTCCTTGTGCGGCAAGCGATATGATTTCGCGCTGACGGCCGTGAACGGTTGCGGCGTCGTCGCGGCCCGTAACGCAGGTGTTTGGGCCCCTCGGCATTCGGCTGTGGCGGAGGCGCTTGCCGCCGTGAGTGCTGCGGCGGCGGGTGCGCGGGGGTGGCGTAGCCCACCTGACGGAACCGGGGTAGTCGATTACCCAGCCGGCCTGCGGCAGCGGACTTAGTTCCCTGCAAACACCGCAAACGCCGCGGCATCGGCCGTGTCGTGGAGTCCGGTGTGAGAACCCGTCAGGTTGCCGTTCACAGGAGGGCTGCGTTGTTGGGATCGGTAGCGAACCAGTGTCGGTGATCGATACCGCCACCCACACGGTAACCGCCACGATTGCCGTCAACGGCGACCCGCGCGGTGTGGCGGTCAGCCCCGACGGCGCCACCGTGTACGTCTCCAACGTCGTCGGCGGGTGGGTGTCGGTGATCGACGCCGCCACCAACACGGTCATCACCACCATCCCCGTCGGCGACAGCCCGGAGGGTCTGGTGGTCAGCCCCGACGGCACCCGGGTCTACGTCGCCAGCTGGATCGACGACACGGTGTCGGTGATCGACACCGCAACCAACACCGTCATCAAGAACATCACCGTCGGCGACGTCCCGGTCCGCTTGGCGGTCAACCCGGACGGCACCCGCCTCTACGTCACCAACTTTGGCGACGACACCGTGTCGGTGATCGCCCTGTGACCCGCGAACACTAGACGCGCTTCAGCAGCACCGCCTGCTCGAACGGCAGCCGCGCAAACATCTGCCGCCACAGGCCCTTGACCGCCGGCGCCGCCTCGGCCTTGGGCATCACCCGCGGATTGCTCAGCTCCAATGTCTTGCCGTACCGCCGCATACGCCCGCCGTCTGTGAACATGATGTTCTTCAGCCAGTCACGGTTGGGGCCGTAGGTGAGCAGGATGGCAACCCCGTCGTCCGTGCTGAATGCCGTCAAGGGCGTCGGTACGGCTTGCCCGACTTGCGGCCCACGTGCTCGAGAATGCCGTACGTCGGCACCCAGCCGGCCCACAGCCCTCTGTGGGAGGACCCCAAGAATTGGTCCACTTTCGTGTGAGGTCGATTTTAGTTGTGCTGAATGGCAGCCTATCCAGCTCGTCGCTGGTCGGCGGGTTTAGTGTCCGGCGTCGAATTCGATGGGCAGGGTGGTGGGCCCGGTGATTCCGATGATGGTCTTCCAGGGGGCGGGGCCGGTGCGGTGGGGGTTGGGCATGCGGCGCGTGATGACGGTCAGGGCTTGGGCGAGTTCGAGTCTGGCGAGGTGTGCTCCGAGGCAGTAGTGAATGCCGCCGCCGAACGTCAGCATGGTCGCCGGCCCCTCGCGGGTGATGTCGAGGCGGTCGGGGTCGTCGTAGACGGAGGGGTCGCGGTTGGCGGCGGCGGTGTTGACAATCACCAGCGTGCCGGCCGGGATCCGCACGCCGCCGAGTTCGACGTCCTCGGCAGCCTTGCGCATGGTGGTGAAAATGACCGGGCAGTAGCGCATGAGCTCGTGGACGGCTTTGGGGGCCAGTTCGGGATGATGGGCGAGCAGGGCCCACTGGTCGGGGTGGTCGGCGAGGACTTGCACCGCGGCGGCTAGCTGGTTGCGGGTGGTGTCGGTGCCTGCCATCAGCAGGGCTTCGCGAGCATGCGTAGCTCGTCGGCGTTGAGTCGGTCCCCGTCGTCTTCGGCGCGGATCAGCTCGGAGATCAGGTCGTCGGTGAGGTTGCGGCGCCGGTGGGCGACCATGTCGTCGATGTAGGCGTCGAGTTCGTCGAAGGCCGCCATGATGACCGCAGACGTCGTTGGCGACGTTCCAGTCGAAGATCTTGAAGATGTCGTCGGCCCAGTCCGAGAACAGTTGCCAGTCTTCGCGGGGTGCGCCCAGCAACGCGCAGATGATCGGAATCGGGTACCGGCCGTGCGATGTCGGCGACCACGTCGCAGCGCCCGGTGATGGTCACCGGGTCGACCAGCTCGGTGATGACCTCGACGATCGTGCTCTGTAGTCGTGCGGTCGACCGTGGTGTGAACGCCTGGGAGACGAGTCGGCGCAGCCGGTGGTGTTCGGCGCCGTCCAGGCTTAACAGGCCCGTGGTGGCCTTGTCCCACAGCGGCCCCGACGTGATGCCTTGTGCCGCAAGCACAAGCCCTTAGGCATGCAAAACCGGGGATCGCGCAACACGGCCGCACCAGCTCGTAGCTCAACACTTCGGGCCCGTGCGGGCCGAGCGCAATCGGCCCCTGAAGACGGGCCTGCCGGATGAGCCGGTGCGCATCTTCGGGGTTCTGGGCGTGCGTCATAGGCGATGGTCGGCAGCCCGGCATCAAAGACGCTGAGGCAGTTGGTGCGGGCGGTGTCGATGGTCATGGTGGTCTCCTCGGGTGGCAGTCGAGTCGACTATCCGGTGTCGCGAGGCCCAGACCATCGGCCAGAACGCGTAGATATGCACGGCGCAGGGGTCGTAGATACGCGCGCGATCGGCTGCAATCTGCGCGTTTGCGCTGATGTTTTGGCGCACGTGCTGGCCGCATGCTGGCTAGCATGAGCGAGATCGATCCACGTGCGGATACGCCGCTGGTGGACTGGAGCGAGCTGGGCGTGAGCGGGCTTTTGCCGACCGGAACCGTGACGTTGCTGTTGGCCGACGTCGAGGGCTCCACGCGGCTGTGGCAGACCCAGCCCGACGAGATGACCGCGGCGATCGCGCGGCTGGATCGATGCGCTGTCGGACGCTGATCGCCGCCCATGGCGGGGTGCGGCCGGTCGAACAGGGCGAGGGCGACAGCTTCGTGGTCGCGTTCGCCGCGTGCCAGCGACGCGGTGGCGTGCTGCGCTTGGACTTGCAGCGGGCGCCGCTGGCGCCGATCCGGTTGCGCATCGGGGTGCACACCGGCGAGGTGCAGTTGCGCGACGAGGGCAACTACATCGGCCCGACGATCAACCGCACCGCGCGGCTGCGTGATCTGGCGCATGGCGGCCAGACGGTGCTGTCGGGCGCGACCGAGCCGATTGGTCGTCGACCAGCTGCCCGCCGGTGCGTGGCTGACCGATCTGGGCTCGCACCCGCTGCGCGATCTGCCGCCGCCCGGAGCGGGTGGTGCAGCTGTGTCATCCCGATCTTCTCAACGAGTTCCCGCCGCTGCGCACACCGAAACCGTTGCGTGCACGGAATCTTCCGGTGCAGCTGACGAGCTTCGTTGGCCGCGAGCGCGCAAATGGACGAGGTGCGGCAGACCTGTCGGCCGAGAACCGGCTGGTGACCCTGACCGGTGCGGGTGGGGTGGGCAAGACCCGCCTGGCGGTACAGGTCGCGGCCGAGATGGCGGCCGAGTTCGCGCGACGGCGTGTGGTATGTGGATCTGGCGCCGATCACCGACCCCGAGCTGGTGCCGGTCGCGGTGGCCCGCGCGCTGGGCCTGCCCGATCAGCCGGGCCGCTCCACGATGGACACGCTGCTGCGGTTTGTCGCGCGACCGTCAGATGCTGGTGGTGTTGGACAACTGCGAACACCTGCTCGACGCGAGCGCCGACTGGTCGTCGCTCTCCTGGGTGCAGCGCCGGGGCTGACCTTGCTGGCGACCAGTCGTGAGCCGATCGGTGTGCGCGGGTGAGGCTGAGTTGGCGGGTGCCGTCGCTGTCGCTGGCCGACGAAGCCGTCGAGTTGTTCGCCGACCGCGCGCGGCTGGCCCGGCCGGATTTCGCCGTCACCGACGACAACGCCGCCGCGGTGGCCGAGATCTGCGCGCGCCTCGATGGTTTGCCGCTGGCGATCGAGCTGGCCGCGGCGCGGGTGCGCGCGTTGTCGCTGGCCGAGATCCTCGACAGCCTGCATGACCGGTTCCGGCTACTGACCGGCGGTGCGCGCACCGCGGTGCGCCGCCAGCAGACATTGCGGGCCTCGGTGGACTGGTCGCATGCGCTGCTGACCGAACCCGAACGGGTGTTGTTCCGCCGGCTGGCGGTGTTCCTGGGCGGCTTCGACCTCGACGCCGCCCAGGCGGTCGCCGGCGCGCGGCGACAGTGGAGCGCTATCAGGTCCTCGATCAGCTCACCCTGCTGGTCGACAAGTCGCTGGTGGTGGCCGAAAACAGCGGCGGCCGCAACGCGATACCGGTTGCTGGAGACGGTGCGCCAGTACGCGCTGGAGAAACTTGAGCGAGTCCGGCGAGGCCGATGCCGTGCGTGCGCGTCATCGCGACCACTACACGGCGCATGGCCGCGCGTGCTCGACGCTCCGGGCAGGGCTGACTACGAGAGCCGTCTGGAGCAGGTCGACGATCGAGATCGACAACCTGCGCGCCGCGTTCGCGTGGAGCCGCGAAAACGGCGATACCGAGCTCGCGCTGCAGCTCGCGTCCTCGCTGCAGCCGCTGTGGCTCGCGCGGGGCCGCATCCGCGAAGGGCTGGCCTGGTTCGACGCCGCGCTCGGCGACCGCAACGCGCAGCACGCCGATGTGGCGCCCGGTGCGCGCTCGAGCGCTCGCCGACAAGGCCGTCCTCGACACGTGGGTGGCCGCCGCCGACAGCATGGATCAGGCCCAACGAGGCGCTGGCGCTCGCGCGCGAGGTCGACGATCCGGCCCTGCTCGCCCGGGCACTGACCGCCTGCGGTTTCCTCGCCGGCCAGATGGCAACCTCGAGCTGGCCCAGGCAGTACTTGGCCGAGGCGATCGGCCTGGCCCGCGCGATCGGGCGATCGCTGGAGGCTGAGCCAGATCCTGGCCGCTGCAGGCGAAAGCCGCGATCGTGGCGCGGTGACCCGCTCGGGCTCGCGCGGCCGGCGAGGAAGGACGCGACCTCGCCGACGCGATCGGCGACCGGTTCCACTCACGTCAGTGCCGCTATGGCTCGGGTGGGCGCACAGTGGTACAGGGCGATCTGGCCGGGGCCGTCGCACAATTCGACGAGGTGGCGGCCGAGGCCGAGGCGGCCCACGACGAGATCTGGAGAAGGTGCTCAGCCTCGTGGGTCGAAGCGTCGCCTCGCCTACCAGGGTGAGGTGGACGCGGCCCGAGCGGCGGCCGAGGCGAGCCTTGAGGCCGACGCGCGAGCTCGGCGGGATGTTCGCGGATACCCGGGCACATAGCGGTGGGATGGGCGGCGCTGGCCGCCGGGGACCTTGCAGCGGTGCACGAGATGCGCGAGGCCGACCGGGCAGGCACTGACGGTCGTGAGCTGGTGCAGTACTTGGGCCGCGCATGCACGCTCCTGGAATGCCGAGGCCGCGCTCGCAGACGGGGATCTCGCCGCCGCCCGTCGGCTGGGCCGACGACGCCGTCTCGGCGACAACGGGCTGGGCTACTCGGATGGTGGCGCTGACGACCCGCGCCCGGGTGGCGATCGCGCACGGGTGAGCTGGAACCAGGCCGAGCGCGACGCCCGCGATGCGCTCGCGTACGCTGCCGCAATCGAGGCGCACGCGCTCATCCCCGATATCCTCGAATGCCTCGCCGGTCTCGCCGGCCAGGCCGGCAGTCACCGCGAAGCCGCCCGCCTCTTCGGCGCCGCAGAGGCCATCCGGCAGCGCATCGGCACGGTGCGATTCAAGATCCATGACGCCGGCTACGAAGCTCGGTGGCGGCGCTGCGAGACGCGATGGGTGAGCAGGACTTTGACTCCGCATGGGCCGAGGGCGCGGCCCTGTCCACCGAGGAGGCGATCGCCTACGCCCAGCGCGGCCGCGGGCACGTAAACGCCCCGCCAGCGGCTGGGCGTCGCTGACCCCGACCGAGCGCGACGTGGTGCGACTGGTCAGCGAAGGGCTGGCCAACAACGACATCGCCACCCGGCTGTTCGTCTCACCGCGCACCGTGCAAACCCACCTCACCCACGTCTACACCAAACTTGGCCTGACCTCCCGCGTGCAACTCGCCCAAGAAGCCGCCCGCCACACTTAACCCGTGGCCTCTATTGCTTTGTGCTTCTCGGATTATCTGGCTGCCGGCAACTAACTTAACTAACGGTGTGGCGTCCGACTTCGCCTACACAACATCGCAACCCACCGGTGTCACCTAATCACAGTGTGCCCCAATGTTCTAACTCGGACCATGGTGGGCACAGGTGGCGGCGTAGTGTGCTGGCGGCTGATAGCCGAGGGCGGAATGGCGCCGGTGGTGGTTGTATTGGTTCTTCCAGTCGCTGATCACGACCCGGGCGTGGGCCAGTGACCAGAAGATGTTGATGTTCAGGCATTCGTCGCGGACCCGGCCGTTGAACGATTCGATGTAGCCGTTGCGCCACGGCTCGCCGGGCGGGATGAACGCCAGTCCGACGCGTTCGCCGGCCCAGTCGGCCATCGCCGCGCAGGCCAGTTCGGGGCCGTTGTCGCAGCGCAGCACGGCCGGGTAGCCGCGGTCGGCGGCGAGGCGGTCGAGCTCGTCGATCAGCCCGTCGGCGGTGATGGAGCGTTCGACCAGTCCGCCCAGGCATTCGCGGGTGTGCTCGTCGACGATGGACGACGATCTTGATCGGCCGGCCGTCGGTGGTGGCGTCGAACTGGAAGTCGACCGCCCACACCCGGTTCGGCGCGTCCGCGGTCGGAGTCTCGGGGCGGTGGTCGTGCCGACTCGTTTGCGGCGGCGGCGTTGCGGCACCCGCAGGCCCTCCTCGCGCCACAGCCGCTGAATCTTCTTGTGGTTGACCTTCCAGCCCTCGCCGCGGGCGTCGTGGTAGGCGCGGCGGTACCCCCACCGCGGATGGGCCTTGGCGTAGTCCCGCAGCCAGCCCGCAGCGCGGCGTCCGGGTCGGCCGGCGTCGTCGCGGCCGGCTGGTGGCGTTGGGTGGTTCGGTGCTGCCCGGTCACCCGGCAGGCGAACCGTTCACTCACCCCCATCACCGCGATGAGGTGGTGCACGGCCGCCCGCCGGCGTTCCGGGCTCAGAAGTTTCCCCGCGCGATCTCCTTCAACGCCGCCTTCTCCAGCTCCGCGTCGGCCAGCAGCCGCTTGAGCGTGGCGTTCTCCCGCTCCAGGTCCTTCAGCCGCTTGGCGTCGTCGGCCTTCAACCCGCCGAACTGGTTGCGCCACCGGTAGTAGGTCTGCTCGGCACACCTGCAGCTCACGGCAGACGTCAGCGACGTCCTTGCCCTCGGCCAGCATCCGATCCGCCTGGGTCAGCTTGCGCACGACCTGCTCGGGCGTGTGCCGTTTCCTCGTCGTCATCGTGATCGAGCCTTCCTGCCCACAAACGTGGGCGGCAAGACTCTCACTCGACCCGGATCAACCAGACCGGGGTCATCTCAACTGAATCGGATTGGTGAAGTGCCGATTGAACCGCGCCAGCCATTGCGGTAGTTGCATGCCAACCATCAAACTCGTAGCTCATGGCCTACCTCAAGCCTCCGTGGTTCACCGCGAAGATCTTCAACAAGATTGCGATGACGACGGGGATCGGCAACAGCGAGACCCTGATCGTGACCAAGCGCGTCAGCAGGCAGCCTCAACAGATCCCGGTGGTCGTGCCCGAGCTCGACGGGGTGAAGTACCTGGTGTCCACCCGGGGCGAGACCGAGTGGGTTAAGAACGTCCGTGCCACCCCGGATGTAGTGGTCGGCGGCCAGAAGTACGTCGCGACGGAAATCCCGGTCGAACAGCGGGCGCCGATCCTCGCTGTGTACAAACCCAAAGCCGGCAAGATCGTCGACGGCTACTGGGCAAGCTGCCCGACGACGCCGACCACCCTGTCTTTGCGCTCGCTTCAAAGGGGTGACCACTACACCCTGTAGTCTGCAGTTCGGCTGCATCCTCGTTGTCGGTTTGACCAGCGGAAATGCTGATCTACTGCAGGATAACACACCGCATAACGCTCCAAGTGTATGATTATCAAATGGCAGACCGTTTGCTGGACTTGGACATGCTGCTGGCGTCATGGCTGGTCGAACTGCGCGGCCAACGCAAAAGTCCCCACACCCTGCGCTGCTACCGCACCGGCGTGCAATCGTTCCTGAACTTCTGCACCGAGACGGGAATGCCCCGCCAGCTGACCAAGCCCGCCGTGATCGGCTACATGGCCGCCCGCGCCGACGGGGAAGCGTCCACCGCACGGCTGCAGCTGACCACGATCAAACTGTTCGCCCGCTGGCTGGCCGCCGAGGAAGGCTTCGACGCCGACCCGATCCTCGCGGTGCGCCCGCCGCGGCTGGATCAGCGCGCGGTGCCCGACCTGTCCGAATCCGAGCTGGCCCGCATGCTCAAGGCCTGCGACGGCGCCGCGCTGCGCGACAAGCGCGACAAGGCGCTGCTGACGCTGTTCACCGAGACCGGGCTGCGGGCCGCCGAGATGGCCGCCCTCGACGTCACCGACGTCGACGTGGACGACTGCGTGGTGTATGTGCGATTAGGCAAGGGCCGCAAAGGCCGCCGGGTGCGCTTCTCCGTGGGCGCCGCCGCCGTCGTGGACCGCTACCTGCGGGCCCGTCACAGCGCCGTGCAGCGACCCACTGAGGGGCCCGCTGTGGCTCGCCGCCCGCACCGGCGCGCGCCTCACCTACCGCGGGATGGCGAGCACCCTCAAAGACCGCGCCAAAGACGCTGGCGTGCAAGGCTTTCACCTGCACCGGCTGCGCCACACCGCCGCCACCCGCTGGCTGCGATCCGGCGGCAGCGAGACCGGTCTGCGCGCGCACGCCGGGTGGACGTCGAACACGATGGTCGCGAGATATGTCAAGGCGGCGAGCGAGGCGCTGGCCGCCGAAGAGTTCGACCGCCTCGACCTCGGCATCGCGGAGCTGTAAGCGGATTCGGGCGGTTGTTGCCTCAATTGGCAAGGGCGACAGGGCGACACGCCGAGACAAGGGCGACACGCCGACCGGGTTTGCGATCTATTTCCGTTAACGCAGGCGTTGTGCGACAGTGGCGGGTAGCGACGGGCATCTGACTCACTCACCCCCGGTGCGCCCCAGGTGAGAATGAACCCCGCCGGGTGACTGCGCAAGTGAGAGGACACCCGGACGGTTCCCCGCGGGGGACTGATCGCACCCGCCGCTGAACCTCCGGCGGCGAGCCCTAACACAGCTCGCCACTAGGAGAACCATGGCCGAACCCAAACCCTCGCTGCGGCATCGGATCAGCGCCCATAAGTCCTGGGCGGCCACCGAGAACCGTTCCGCGCGAACCAAACCCGGCCGCGCGGCGTTTGACGCGAAATTCCTCGCCGAAGCCGGCGGCGATCCTCAGCGCGCCGCATCGGCGAGGAAAGCCTTCTTCCTGGAGTTGGCGAAGAAGTCGGCCGACGCCCGCGCCGCCCGTAAAGGCGATGACGTCGATCATGACGCGTAGACGACGATGCCGGCCCCCGAGGGAACCGGCATCCACGACTGGGCAGGTCGATGACATCACGATAACCCACCGCTGCCGTGAGTGCGGCGGGGCGCTGAGCGCCCCGAAGTGCCTGAAGCGCAAAATGTGTCGTTCGTGCTGGAGGATTCACCGGGCGGTGGCAGGCCGATGACCGCACCTCTCATCGCGCACGCGATCAACTACGCCGCGCACTACTGGCCGGTGTTCCCCCTCAACGGGAAGGTGCCGTTCAAAGGCAGCCGCGGCGTGCTCGACGCCACCACCGACCTCGCCACCGTCGCCGCCATGTGGAGCCGCTGCCCATATGCCAACATCGGCGGCCAGGTCCCGCCGCCGATGATCACGATCGACATCGACCCTCGCAACGGCGGCCTCGACACCCTCGCCGAGCTCGAGGCAACCCACGACGAACCGCTTCCGCTGACGTTGACCGACTACTCCGGCCGCGGCGACGGCGGCGCGCACTACTGGTTTCGCCGCCCACCGGGCAAGCTGACCGGCACCCGACTCGGCCCCGGCATCGACCTGAAGACATCGTCCGGCTACGCGGTGCTGCCCCCGTCGGTCCACCCCGACACCGGTCGGCGCTACACGCGTGTCGATCGCCCGGTGGCCGCCCCGCCGCGCTGGCTGATCGCGCTGGCTACCGCCCGACCGCCGCCACCCATCACAGCGCCGAAACCGCGTCCGCTGTCACAGTTCTGGGGCTCCGTCGGTCGCCGACGAGTACTGCGCCAACACGTCGTGGTCCGACGTGCTCGGGCCGCATGGATGGACCTGCATGACGGCAATCCCGACGTTGACGGCGCCATCTGGCTGCACCCGACCGCGACATCGGCGTGCTCGGCGACCGTGCGGCACGGGTGCCTGTTCGTCTACTCCACCAACACCCCGTTCGACGTCACCGAGGCGTGCAACCCCAACGGCTACACCAAATTCCGCGCCTACGCGGTGCTCGATCACGACGGCGACATGTCGGCAGCGGCCCGCGCACTACGGGGAGTGGCGTGATGATCGACCCAGCGACGTTCCACCGATGCCCGACGAGGGCGTCGAGCTGCTCGATGACTGCGCGCCACGCTCGACCGCTATGTCGCGTTCCCCGATCAGCACTCGGCGATCGCGGCGACGCTGTGGATCGCGGCCACGCACGCGCTGCCCGCGTTCGAATGCGCCCCCCGCCTGGTGATCACCAGTCCCGAAGAAGCGGTGCGGCAAAACACGATTGCTCGACATCATCGGCGGAACCTGCCACAACCCGCTGGCCACCGTGGACGCCACCGTCGCCGCGGTCTTCCGGTCACTCGGCGGCGACCATCCGCCGACCCTGGTCATCGACGAAGCCGACACGCATCTTCGGCAGCAAGAAGGCCGCCGAGAACAACGAGGATCTGCGCAAGCTGCTCAACGCGGGTCATCAGCGCGGCAAGCCGGCGCTGCGCTGCGTCGGGCCACTGCAGATCCCCACGCAGTTCAACGTGTTCGCGATGGCCGCGCTCGCCGGGATCGGCACCATGCCCGACACCATCACCGACCGGGCGGTCAACATCGCCATGCGGCGGCGCGCCCCCGGCGAGAAGGTGTCGCAGTTCCGGTCACGCCGCGACGGCCCGAAGCTGGCGGCCCTGCGCGACCGGCTGGCCGCCTGGGCCGCAGCCCACCTCGACGACTTGCCAAGGCCGCGCCGGGGATGCCGGTCGAGGACCGCGCCGCCGACACCTGGGAGCCGCTGATCGCGATCGCCGACGCCGCCGGTGGTCACTGGCCGAACACGGCGCGCGCCGCGTGCCGGGTTGGTGGCCGCCGCCGCCGAGGCCGACGACGACGACTCGCTGGCGATCAAGCTGCTCGCCGACATCCGGGCCATATTCGACGCGCTGCCCGGGGTGTCGTTCCTGCCGTCCGAGCAGCTGGTGGTCGAGTTGCGATCGCTTCGACGACTCCCCGTGGCGAGACTTCGAGCTGACCGCCCGCAAACTCGCCTACCGGCTGAAAGGGTTCGGCGTCAAGCCTGAGCGCAACATCGCCCAGACCGCCCGCGGATATCACTGCGCCGCGCTGCGGGACGCCTTCGCACGCTACCTGTCGGGGGACCCGTCCAACCCGTCTAACCCGTCCGACACGCCGTCTGACCAGCAACAATCGACAGACGGGTCAGAATCGATAGACGGATCGATCCGTCTATCCGAAAACATCCGTCTGGACAAAACCGCAGATCAGACCCGGTATCAGACGGGTCAGACGGGTCAGACGGCGGGTCCGCCGGAGAATTACCGCAACGGTGAACGACCGCGGCAGTGCCCGTGCGGACGGCCCGCCCCAGTTAACCCCGAAACCGGGTTGTGCGTCCTCTGTGAACTTCTTCGCCAGCAAACAAACGGAGGCATCCGAATGAGCGCAGACAAGCCGGCGGAACTCCGCCCTGACTGTCTCCGAGGCGCAGGCGATCGCCAACCTCATCAACGTCTTCGCAGGCCACGCCGCCCGCATCAGCACCGACGAAAGGATCCAAGACCAGCAGGCAGACAGTGCTGTACATGCCCGGTCGTTACCTTCAGCCGGGCCGCCAGCGGGCGATACCGCGTCGAGTTCGACTACCACCGTCAGGCCGTCGAGCTGCTCAAGTCGACGGTGCCCGCGCGGATGCGCCGCTGGATCCCAGACGAGCGCTGCTGGGAGGTTTCGGTGGACTGGATCGGGGAGCTGCACTCGGAGCTGCGCAACGCCGGCGAGTCATCGCTCGTCCTCAACGCCGACAGGGCAGCCATCGGCCTTCCATTGCTCCCATTCGGCTTTGGCTTCTGCTGCGTCTTGCGCGAGTTTGGCTTTGCAGCGCTCGCAGTACTCGAAGCACTCGCCGTCTTCGTCGTAGATGTGGGTGGTGGTGGGCGCGGCCGAGTGGCAATCCGTCTCAGTCCATGTCGACGCCGCAGGCTTCGGCGAGGGTGAGCAGCCGCCGCGCGAGTGCCACCGCGGCGTCGGGGTCGAGGTAGCACCAGAACGCGTCGGGCGGCTGGTCGGGGGCGAAGGTGTATTCGGTGATGACGATTTCGAGTCTGATCCGCCCGGTGTGTCGCGGGTCAGGTCGTCTTTGTCGGGGGTGAGTTCGGCGTCGGCGGTGACGTAGCCGTCGTTGTAGGCGATGGGGATGTCGATCATGGCGGTGGTTCCTTTCATCGGTTGGCGAGCTCCAGCAGGACATCTGCTGTGGCACGGCTGCCCGTCGAGTGGGCAGTAGCAGGCCAGGTCCTTGCCGCGCAGCGCCTCGATGTCGGCGGCGCTGGGGTGGCGGATGATGCGCTTGCGGCCGCCCGCGGTGCGGTAGGTGACGGGGCCGGCGGTGGGGTCCGGTGATCCAGGCGCGGTAGCGGGCCACGCATTCGTGTAGTTCGTTGTCGCGCAGCGGAAACGGGTTACCGTACCGACTCGACCGTGCTACGTCGACGGTGTCGGGCGGTCTGTCGGCCAGATCCAGGGGCGTTGGATGCGTTTCGGGCGGCGGGTCATGTCGGGACCTCGACGATGGTGGATGACGGCAGCCACTGGGAGGCATTAGGTGAGCAGTCGCAGGCCTACTCACAGCGACGGCACCCGTACAGATCCTTGGTGCGCCGGCGGTCCGCCTTGTCATGGCGTGCGAGGTGGGTACGGGGATTGAGGCGGTGGCGGGTACTCGGCCCCCTGAAGTCACAAGGCTGTCCGGCTTCGGCTTTGCAGCGCGGGCAGGTGACGACCAGCGCCGTCGCCTCGACGTCTATGCCGGTGATACGGAATTGCATACGGTGTCCTTTCGTTCCGTGGTCATGAGTCGGCCTCGAGGCCGGACGGCGGGGAGGGGGATTCCCAACCGTCCCTTTCGGCGCGCTGCACCCGCGGCCAGGACGTCAGTCCCGCGTTGACCAGTGCCCGCGTCACCCGGTACTGGCGGGCCAGCCGGTCGTGGAAGCACGTCTCGCATTCGACTCCGCCGGGGCGATACGGCGATGTCGCGCATGTTTTGCACAAACCGGCCACGTAGGCGGCGCGGCCTTTGCGCTCGTGCGCGCTGGTGTCGCGAAGGACGCGAACCAGTCTTCGACGTTGTCCTCGCCGAGCCCGTCTACTCCGAAGCCGGCGAGATAAGCAACACCCCGAGATCTGGGGCCAGGTCTCCGCGCCGCGCCCCACTCCGCGCGAGAAGCTCGATCGAGTGCAGGAAGCCGTCGCGCAACGCAAACGGCGCCCAAGGGCCGACAATAAGCATGACGAAGGAGAACAGCCCATGCACGACGACGACCTAGTCGCATTGGCCGTGCTCAGCGTCGAAACCGGTGTCGACGTCGATGTGCTCGGCGCCCGCCTGGGGGACGCTGTGCGCCACGATCAGACCGGTCTGCGGTGCGTCACAAGCGAAGCGGCGAAAACGTTCCTCGACGGCCACCACGCCGCGCGGCAGGCCGCACGCGAGCAAGCCCGGCTCGACGCCGAACGCCTCGCTGTGCCCAACGCGGCGCGCGCGAGGGTCAGATGGTTGAAGCAGACCCAACACGTCGACGCAGCCAACGAGCCACTACTTCCCGGCGCAGCGTTAGCGGCGATGCGGGAAGCCGACGGCAGCCGCGACCACGAGCTCGACCGGGCCGCCGAAGCGCGCCGCGAACTGCTCGACGGTCGCACCGTGTATCACCGCCTCGGATCGGAGGACTAGCCGATGGAAGGCATTGCCCTCTGCGGCCCAACACTGCGGCCGCCCAAACTGATCGAGCACGCCGAAGCGGCCGCGGTGGCCGAGACCCGCAGCGCCGGAAGGCGGGCCGCCCTCGCCATCCGCGCGATCGACGCGGCCCTACCGCGCACCCGGTGTGCCTACTGCCAATCAGGGTTGTATGGCGTTCCCCGGCTGTGCCCGGCCTGCAGCAGAATCCGCATCGAGCGTCGCAGTGACGAGCGTCCACTCGGACCCATCGAACACAGCGGGCATGCGGGTCGCGTGCTCTCGGTGCGGTAGCGATGCGTGGCGACAACGTGTACATCGAGAAGCACGCCGACACGGTGATCGTCGCGACCACCGACGACGGTGCCGTCACGGCGCACACCTTCCGAAACATGTCACCCGAGACGCTCGGTCTGTTGATGGCCGACATGACCGCCGCGCTGACACGAGACGAGGGCAGCGTCGAAGACACGCTGACCGGCTGGGCCCTGACGCACGAGGCGCCGTGATGCCGGGAAGAACAAGCCGAAACGGATACGGCGCCCAACATCAACAGCTGCGCCGTTATATCAAACGCCGAGTGGACGCGGGAGCTGCGATCTGCTGGCGCTGCGGCACGTGGATTCATCCGGCCGAGGCGTGGGATTTAGGACATGTCCCCGGCAGCGACAAACGTGAGCGCCGCTATATGGGACCTGAGCATCGATCATGTAATCGCCGCGGAGCACCAACACGGAAACCCGCATCACGACGACGAGCAGCCGCGCTGAAGTTCTTCGACTAAAACGGCGCAGAAATTCGTTCGTACACATGAGCGATTCGCGAACGTTGAACATGCACGAAGGCGTATTTGCTGTAATCACAAAACCCCAATCCAGAGTACGCTTCTTTTTTTGTTGGCATCTTCTACATGACATCTGTCAAAAGTGATCTGTTCACTG
Organism: uncultured Actinomycetota bacterium; assembly: GCA_963851115.1. GTDB lineage: Bacteria > Actinomycetota > Actinomycetes > Mycobacteriales > Mycobacteriaceae > Mycobacterium. The sequence continues at coordinate 66,315 of CAWKOI010000011.1, read as the reverse complement.
AAGGATTTCTAGCTAGGTCACCTAATCAAATCAATCAATCCGGCGATTCGCGTTTCGCGCCAACACGATTCGGCGTGAATATTTGGCCGAAAACCGTTGGGATTCAACAGGATTCGCGGCGATTCCGGCGTGATCGGGCGCGTGAGGTCTAAGACGTGGAAGTTGCTTCAACCCGGTTGAAATAACTCCTGACCAGCGTGTTTGCATCCAAGGGGGTTCTAATCCGGGGGAAGCTGAGCGGAGGATTGTCGCCGGCGTTTCTCCCGCGCCTGCACGGTGGCGTGCCAGCGGCCGTAGGCGGCCAGGTGGCTGAACGGCACCGGGCCGGGTGTGGCGAGTTGATGAATATCGCCGGCCAGCAAACTACTATGCGGCCATGACTGCACCACCACCACCGCCGCCGGTCGGCTGGTATCCCGACCCTTCTGGCGCGCCGAGGCAGCGGTATTTCGACGGCCGGGACTGGACCGAGCACTATGCGCCGCTGGGGCGGCGGTTCAGCGGGCCCGCCCGCCCCGACGACTTCGTCGTCGTCGTCCTGGAAAGTGCTTCTCGGCGTGGGCGGGGTGCTGGTGTTTTTGGTGGTGATCGGAAGCGCGATCTTCGGCGGCGAGGACAAGAAGACGAGAACCGCGTCGTCGACCCCTCGTTCGGCGTCGGTACCTACCGCGCCTGCCGCGCCCTCTACACCGAAAGTGGCGCCACCCGGGTCCCGTATTCTTGCAGTTCCGATCGTGTGTCCGAGCTGCGGAGAGGGCTTGGACGCCAAGACCGGATCCTCCACGCAGTGTGAGGGATGCGGGGCCGCGTATCCGGCTCGCCCGGGCCGGGGACCCGATCTGAGGCCGCGCTCGGAGCTGGTTCGCAGCGTGCGGCAACGCATCCCTGCGGCCGATGCCGCCCACCCGTGGGAGGAGTCGCTCGTGGAGGAGCTGCGGCCCGGGACCGGACCGTCGCTCGCCGAGGTCTGCGCCGATCCGTACTACTCGTACGGCAACCGGATGACCCCGGAGCTCGCCTCCCGACTGGGGCTCCGCCGTGGTTACCGGCTACTCGATGTGGGCTGTGGCATCGACAACTTCATGCGTCCCGTCATCGCTCCGCTCGGGGTCGACCTCGTCGGTGTGGACTACTCGGGCGAGGCTCCGGACTTCCTCGTCGATGCGCACGTGCTGCCGTTCCCCGATGACAGCTTCGACGGGGTGCTGTCCCTGGCAGTGCTCGAGCATCTCCGCGACCCCTACCGGGTCGTGCAGGAGGTGGCCAGGGTCCTCCGGCCAGGAGGGGTGTTCGCCGGCACGGTGGCCTTCCTGGAGCCGTTCCACATGGAGTCGCTGTTCCACCACAGCGCCTACGGGACCTGGAGTGTGCTCCACGAAGCCGGCTTCGTCGGCATCGAGATCGCGCCCAATCACGGCTGGGATATTGTCCGAGCGAACATCGAGATGGGGCTCGTGGGCGGCGCTCCGATAGCTGGTCCGGGTGGCTCGCGCCGCGCGGTGCGATGGTTCGTTTCCGTGGTCTCCGGGGCTGTGCACCTGTCGTGGCGACTCTCCCGGCGGGAATCGGTCGCCACCTACGCGAAGTTCACCGGGGGCTTTCGCTTCGTCGCCGAGCTGCCAGGCTGAGGGGCCGACACGCGTCGCCTTAGACCTCGGTTTATCGCGCGGTCCTGTCGGGTCGATCGAGGCACGGTGCAGCCGGTGCCGATACCCGTGAGGGGATGCCAGACCCAGCCCAGGTCGGCCAGGATCTTGCGGGTGGTGCGCTTCTGCACCCCGGTGCGGGCGGCCGACCGGTTGCGCTGGCGCTTGGCCATCCGCTCGGTCTGGCTGTAGCCGTTGACCGTGTCGTAGATCTCGCGGTACGGCAGGCCGGTGGCGATGGCGATCGCGCGGGTGACGCAGTGGCCGGCATCGCCCTTGAATCCGGCTGCGGCGCGCCCGCCGTCGTCGTAGACCCAGTGCGCGGCGGTCATCGCCGGTCGTCCTGCCGCAGGTTTTCGGGGAGGCAGTCACCGCACACCCCGACCCGGTAGGCCATGAAGTCGGCCTGCACGGAGGTGCTGTATATCGGGTCACTTCGTTTTCCGGCCCGCCGACGACGCGGCCGCACCCGTCGCAGGTGCGGTCCTCGGCCATGGTGGCGGCAAAGGTCAGGTGCAAGCAGTCGGCGCAGACCACCAGTCCCGGTCGCCACGCGCATGCGTACACCGGCTGTGGCCGCCAGAAGACCGGGGTGTGCATGCACGTTGAGCCTCTGCCGTCCATCCACGGGTCGAAGGTGGCATGCCAGCCCTGCCACATCCAGTCGGGCATGTCGCTCCCCGGCGCTGTTTTCCTCCGGTCGATGTAGTAGCCGGTCGCGCGGCCCAGCGCATAGGCGAGAGCGTCAATCTCCTTCTGCTCGGCGGCGGCGGCGCCGGCCCGATCCCAGAAGGCGACCTCATCCGGATCGCTCATCGCCGAGTCCCCTTCGGCCAGGCGACGAGACGGTCTTGTTCGTCGGTGCCGTAGTCGAGTGTCGCTTCCTTGATGGCTGCTTCGGCGTTTTCCTCGGGGGTTTGGCAGTCTGGGCACAGGACCGCGACGACGCGGCCACCGGAGACGGTGCCGTTCCAGCCTTGAAGGTCGCCTTCGGCGCGGCGCTGGCATCGCTGGCAACGAACGGACATGCCGGTCATCGCTGCGCCTCCTCGCCCATGAGTTCGTCGATGACGTGCTTGTAGAACCTGAATTGCCCGCCGGGGGTGCGGAACGCGGGTGTGATGCGCCCTTCGCGCACCCATCGGGTCACCGAGTGCTGACCGATTCTGAATCGTGCTGCTACCTCGCCGGTAGTAAGCAGGTGGCCGGTGTCGGCGCGGTCGGCCTTGGTCGTGTCGGTCATCGCCGGAGCGCGCTTGTCGAGCACAGCCTGCAGCGCAGCGGCGAGGTTCTGCCGGTCGGCGATCTCGTCGAACAGCCGCGCGCGCAGTGCTGTGATGTTGTCGTCGGTGAGCTCGTCGGTGAGCTCCAGGTCGGCGCCGGCGAGCTGGTCGACGGCGAGCGCGTCGTCGCGGCCCCTGATGATCGCGGCGCACACCTGCTGGGTGAGCGTCAGCGGTTTCGGCGGGTCGGGCCACCGGCCGGGGCCGAGTCCGGTGGTCAGTTTGGCGAGCCGAGCATCGCCGGTCATTCGGCCGCGTCCAGGGTGAAGTCCAGCATGTCGGTCAGCCACGTGGGGCGGCACGCTCACGCCGGGCCGGGTCGAGCCGGTAGCCGTCGTGCCCTCGGGCCTCGACCTCGTCGGGGTCGATCAGTTCGAAGGCGTTCGCCGCGTGGAACGTCAGCGCCGCGATCAGCGCGTAGTGGCAGTCTTCGCAGCCGGTGATGTACAGGTCGCGCACCGCCATGTGGGTGCCGTGGTCGTTTTTCTCCAGCTGCGCCAGGATGAGTCGCAGCGCGAGCGCTTCCATGTTGCCGTGCCCGTGGGTGTCGCTCATCGCGGCTCATCTCCCCAAAGTGCTTGCGCGACATCGGCGAGACTCAGGCCGTAACCGGTGTTCGGGTCGCCCGCGACGAGTGTGCGGCTGCGCCAATTGGCGCCGCCCGGCTCCGCCGCCGGCCCCTCAACAAGCGCGTAGGTGCCGTAGTCGAGCGCGTACGGGTCGCGTCGGCGCGACTTCTCCAACCGCAGCCCTTGGCGGGCAGCGCCGTTGCGCAGCCGGTTCTCCAGGACCTTGCGCTGCAGAGCGGTCATGCTTTGGAGTTCCTTCCGCGAAGGAATGCGTTGATTGAGGCGGGTAGAGGTGTGCGTCTTCATTCGTGTAGTCATGCCCGTGACGGTACGCCACCGAAACCCGTTGCGCCACAACGGATTAATGTCATTAAGTATGACATCGTCATCGCTGGGCCTCCTCGGTGACGTCGGCCCACAGCGCCACGAGGCGGAGCAGCCGGCGGGCGTGGCTGACCAACAGCGTCGCGGCCGTACTGTCGGGCCGCAGCGTGGTGGCGGTGGTCTCCATCTCGTCGGCGTCGCGGGTGACGGCGCGGGCCAGCTCACGCAGCCGGGTCTCGGCGGGCAGGGGGTGAATGGTGGTGGTGTGTCCTCTCGGTGCCGAGGACGTAGCGAACTGTCGGATAATCACCGGCACAACGCTCGCGGTTCTCTTGGCGGTTCCGCCCAGCGCATAGCGGTGAGTCTGGTCCTACACCCTGTAGTTGACGCTCGGGGGACGGCTGGGACACTGGTGGCCATGCGCAGCACCGACGACTCCGCGAAGCTCTTCGCCGACGCGTGCTCCGTCATCCCCGGCGGGGTGAACTCGCCGGTGCGGGCCTTCACCTCGGTCGGCGGCACCCCGCGGTTCATCACCTCGGCTAAGGGTTATTGGCTGACGGACGCCGACGGCAACCGCTACGTCGACCTGGTGTGCTCATGGGGTCCGATGATCCTCGGCCACGCCCACCCGGCCGTCGTCGACGCCGTGCAGCGGGTCGCGGCCGACGGCCTGTCCTTCGGCGCCCCGACACCGTCGGAGACCGAACTGGCCAAGGAGATCATCGGCCGCGTCGCGCCGGTCGAACGCCTGCGGATGGTCAACTCCGGCACGGAAGCCACCATGAGCGCGATCCGGCTTGCCCGCGGCTACACCGGGCGCGCCAAAATCGTCAAGTTCTCCGGCTGCTACCACGGCCACAGCGACGCGCTGCTCGCCGACGCCGGTTCGGGTGTCGCAACGCTGGGCCTGCCCTCCTCACCGGGTGTCACCGGCGCCGCAACGGCCGACACGATCGTGTTGCCGTACAACAACATCCCCGCGTTCGAAGAAGTCTTCGCCCAGTTCGGCGACGAGATCGCCTGCGTCATCACCGAGGCCAGCCCGGGCAACATGGGCACCGTCGCGCCGCTGCCCGGCTACAACGCCGCGCTGCGGCGCATCACCGCCGAACACGGCGCACTGCTGATCATCGACGAGGTGATGACCGGCTTCCGGGTCAGCCGATCCGGTTGGTACGGAGTCGATCCCGTCGAAGCCGACCTGTTCACCTTCGGCAAGGTGATGAGCGGTGGGCTGCCCGCCGCGGCGTTCGGCGGCCGCGCCGAGGTGATGCAGCGGCTGGCCCCGCTGGGCCCGGTGTATCAGGCCGGCACGCTGTCGGGAAATCCGGTCGCGATGGCGGCCGGCCTCGCGACGCTGCGTGCCGCCGACGATGCCGCTTACACCAAGCTGGATGCCAACGCCGATCGCCTGGCCGGGTTGCTGTCGTCAGCGTTGACGGACGCGGGTGTGGCGCACCAGGTCCAGCGCGCCGGCAACATGCTGTCCGTGTTCTTCTCCGGCGAGCCGGTGACGGACTTCGCGTCGGCGCGGGCCACCGAGACGTGGCGCTTCCCGCCGTTCTTCCACGGCCTGCTCGACGCCGGCGTCTACCCACCGCCGAGCGCATTCGAAACATGGTTCGTCTCAACTGCTTTGGATGACGACGCCTTCGACCGCATCGCCGCCGCCCTGCCCGGCGCGGCGCGTGCCGCCGCGGAAGCGACAAAGCCGGCATGACCGAGAAGACGATCGTGCACGTGATGCGGCACGGCGAGGTGTACAACCCCGACAAGATCCTGTACGGCCGACTGCCCGACTACCATCTGTCGGACAAGGGACGAGCGCAGTCACAGGCGGTCGCCGACTGGCTGGCCGACCGCGACATCGTCTACGTGGTGTCCTCACCGTTGGAGCGCGCGCAGGAGACTGCGACACCGATTGCGGAGCGCCGCGGGCTGCCGATCGACACCGACGAGGATCTGATCGAGTCGCTGAACATCTTTCAGGGTCAACGCGTCTCGCCCGGTGACGGTGCATTGCGCGACCCCCGCAACTGGTGGTATCTGCGGAACCCGCGCACGCCGTCGTGGGGTGAGCCCTACGCAGAGATCGCGGAGCGGATGACGGCCGCATTGCACCGCGCGCGGATCAAGGCGGCCGGTCATGAGGCGGTGTGCGTCAGCCACCAGCTGCCCGTCGAGACATTGCGGCGGGCGATGACGAAGAAGCCGTTGCATCACTTCCCGACCCGACGCCTGTGCAACCTGGCCTCGCTGACGTCGTTCTACTTCCACGGGGACGACCTACGTCGGCTGGGGCTACGCGGAGCTGGCCGGGCAGTGAAGCGGCTGGTGGTCATGCTGGCTGGCGCGGCGATGGTCGCGCTCGCCGGCTGCTCCACCGGTAACGACGCCGTCGCACAGGGCGGCACGTTCGAGTTCGTCGCGCCCGGCGGCAAGACCGACATCTTCTACGATCCGCCCGAAAGCCGCGGCCGCCCAGGCCCGTTGGCCGGCCCCGACCTGATGGACCCCGCCAAGACGATCTCGCTCGACGATTTCGCGGGCAAGGTCGTGGTGATCAACGTGTGGGGGCAGTGGTGCGGACCGTGCCGCACCGAGATCACCCAGCTGCAGAAGGTATATGACGCCACCCGCGGCCAGGGCGTGGCGTTCCTCGGTATCGACGTGCGCGACAACAACCGTGATGCCGCACGCGATTTCATCGTCGACCGCAAGGTCACGTTCCCGTCGATCTATGACCCGCCGATGCGCACCATGATCGCCTTCGGCGGCAAGTACCCGACCACCGTCATCCCATCGACTGTGGTGCTGGACCGCCAGCACCGGGTCGCGGCGGTGTTCCTGCGCGAACTGCTCGCCGAAGACCTGCAGCCGGTGGTGCAACGGCTGGCGGCCGAACCGGAGCCGAGGACGTGACCGGCTTCACCGAGATCGCCGCCGCCGGGCCGGTGTTCGTGGCGCTGGGTGTATGCGTGCTTGCCGGGTTGGTGTCGTTCGCCTCGCCCTGCGTCGTGCCGTTGGTGCCGGGGTATCTGTCCTACCTTGCGGCGGTCGTCGGGGTCGACGGCGATGACCCCGTGCCTGGTTCCGTCGCAATCCGCACCGCGCGGCTGCGGGTTGCCGGGGCGGCGGCGTTGTTCGTCGCGGGGTTCACCGCGGTGTTCGTGCTCGGCACCGTGGCAGTGCTGGGCATGACGACGACGTTGATCACCAACCAGCTTCTGCTGCAACGCATCGGCGGGGTGATCACGATCGTGATGGGCCTGGTGTTCGTCGGGTTCATCCCGGCGCTGCAACGGCAGGCCCGGTTCACGCCGCGTCAGCTGTCCACCATCGGCGGTGCGCCGCTGCTCGGCGCGGTGTTCGCGCTGGGCTGGACGCCATGCCTCGGACCCACCCTGACCGGGGTGATCGCGGTGGCCTCGGCGACCGACGGCGCCAACGTAGTGCGCGGCGTGGCGTTGGTCATCGCGTACTGCCTCGGGCTGGGAATCCCGTTCGTGCTGTTGGCCTTTGGATCGGCCCGCGCCGTGCAGGGGTTGGGCTGGCTGCGCCGTCATACCCGGGCCATTCAGATCTTCGGTGGCGTGCTGCTGATTCTGGTCGGCGCCGCGCTGGTGACAGGGGTATGGAACGACTTCGTGTCCTGGGTTCGCGACGCGTTCGTCAGCGACGTGACATTGCCGATATGACGAACATTTCCCCGCGAGCAGACGTAAAAGCACCCAAAAATGGGGATTTCAGGGGCCCTTTGCGTCTGCTCGCGCTAGTACGTAACACCTGGCGCACGCTGACCTCGATGGGCACGGCGCTGGTACTGCTGTTCCTGCTGGCGCTGGCCGCCATCCCCGGCGCCCTGCTGCCGCAGCGCAGCCTCAACGAGTTGAAGGTCCAGCAGTACATCGCCGAGCATCCGACCATCGGGCCGTGGCTGGACCGGATGCAGGCCTTCGAGGTGTTCTCCAGCTTCTGGTTCACCGCGATCTATGCGCTGCTGTTCGTCTCGCTGGTGGGGTGCTTGACGCCGCGGCTCATCGAGCACGCGCGCAGCATGCGGGCCACCCCCGTCGCCGCGCCGCGGAACCTGAGCCGGCTGCCCAAACACCACACCGCCGAGGCGTCGGGTGATCCCGAGGCCGTCGCCGCCACCGTGTCCGAGCGACTGCGTGGCTGGCGGAGGACCACCCGCAAGGACGGCGACACCGTCGAAATATCTGCAGAGAAGGGCTATCTGCGCGAGTTCGGCAACATAGTCTTCCACTTCTCGCTGCTCGGCCTGCTCGTCGCGGTCGCCGCAGGGAAGCTGTTCGGCTACGAGGGCAACGTCATCGTCATCGCCGACGGCGGTCCCGGATTCTGCTCGGCGTCACCGGCCGCGTTCGACTCGTTCCGGGCCGGCAACACCGTCGACGGCACCTCGCTGTACCCGATCTGCCTGCGGGTCAACAACTTCGACGCCCACTATCTGCCGACCGGGCAGGCCACGTCGTTCGCCGCAGACGTCGATTACCAGGCCGGCGCCGACCTGACCAACGGCGTTTGGCGGCCGTACCGGCTGAAGGTGAACGAACCGCTGCGGGTCGGCGGTGACCGGGTGTACCTGCAGGGCCACGGCTACGCCCCGACGTTCACCGTGACCTTCCCCGACGGCCAGACCCGGACGCAGACGCTTCAGTGGCGCCCCGAGGATCAGATCACGTTCCTGTCGTCGGGTGTGATGCGGTTTGATCCGCCGGGCGGCACGTATCCCGACGCGGACGAACGCCGCAAGAACCAGATTGTGGTTCAGGGCCTGTTCGCCCCGACGGCGCTGCTTGACGGCACGCTGCTGTCGTCGAGCTTCCCGGCCATGAACGATCCCGCCGTGGCGGTCGACATCTACAAGGGCGACAGCGGGCTGGACACGGGGCGGCCCCAATCGCTGTTCGACTTGGACCCGCGGCTCCTCGAGCAGGGCCGGCTGACCAAGAAAGCGCGGGTCAATCTGCGCGCAGGCGAGGAGACCCGCCTCGACGACGGCACCGTCGTCCGGTTCGACGGCGCCGTGCCGTTCATCAACGTGCAGGTATCCCACGACCCCGCCCAGGTATGGGTGCTGGTGTTCGCCCTGACGATGATGGCCGGCCTGCTGGTGTCTCTGGTGGTGCGCCGCCGACGGGTCTGGGTTCGGCTCGCGGCCGCTGGTCCGGGTACGGTAAGCGTCGAGCTGGGCGGCCTGGCCCGCACCGACAACTCCGGGTGGGGCGACGAGTTCGAGCGACTGACGCATCGCCTGTTAGACGGGCTTGATGCGCAGCCGTCACGAGAGGAACGTGACATGAACCATCAGCGAGAAGCGAAAGCGGATCGCGCATGAACACCGAGCACATCGACATAGGGCTGGCCCGCTACTCGGACTGGGCCTTCACCTCGTCGGTGGTGGTGCTGGTGGCCGCGCTGCTGCTGCTCGCCGTCGAGCTGGCCTACAACCGCAGCCACAAGGCCGAATCCCGCGAGCTCGTCGCCGCCACGGTCGGAGCCGACAGTGCGACCCCGGGCGTCGTCGCCGACGCGCCCCGGCGCCCGCTCGACGAGCGCGTAGGCAAGGCCGGGCTGGCGCTGACCTACGTCGGCATCGGGCTGCTCCTCGCCTGCATCGTGCTGCGCGGCCTGGCCACCGCCCGGGTGCCGTGGGGCAACATGTACGAGTTCATCAACCTGACCTGCTTCTGCGGTCTGGTCGCCGCCGCGGTGGTGCTGCGCCGCCCGCAGTACCGCGCGCTGTGGGTTTTCGTGTTGGTGCCGGTGTTGATCCTGCTGACGGTGTCGGGCCGCTGGCTCTACACCAACGCCGCACCCGTCATGCCCGCCCTGCAGTCCTACTGGCTGCCGATCCACGTGTCGGTGGTCAGCCTCGGCTCGGGGGTGTTCCTGGTCGCCGGCGTGGCCAGCATCCTGTTCCTGCTCAAGATGTCCAGGTTCGGGTCGCCTTCCGAGAACAGCTCAGCGGACGGCGCCCTGGCGCGCATTGTCCAGCGGCTGCCCGATGGCCAGACCCTGGACCGGATCGCCTACCGGACAACAATTTTCGCGTTCCCGGTGTTCGGGTTCGGCGTGATATTCGGTGCGATCTGGGCGGAAGAGGCCTGGGGACGCTACTGGGGCTGGGATCCCAAGGAGACGGTGTCGTTCATCGCGTGGGTGATCTACGCCGCCTACCTGCATGCACGCTCGACCGCGGGCTGGCGCGACCGCAAGGCCGCCTGGATCAACGTCGCCGGATTCGTCGCGATGGTGTTCAACCTGTTCTTCATCAACCTGGTGACCGTGGGGTTGCATTCCTACGCTGGGGTCGGCTGAGGAGGCTCCATACAGCCAACGAACTGCCACTGAGAGGGGATTGGCCCGTTGTCTGATCAACCGGCTGGTTTTCGCGCCGAGCAGCGGTTCACCGATCCGGCGGAGTCGCCGCCGCCGGAGTGGACCGCCCCGACACCGCCCAACGGGTTGCCGCTGAACTTCGCTTCCGCACCGAGCGCCTCGCGGCACGACGATCCGCCGCCCTATTTGGATCTGTCGACGGTGGCGCTGCTGGGCCAGGCGAAGCGGGCGCCGTCGCAGGGTTGGCGCAGGTGGTTGTACCTGGCGTCGTTCAAGCTGATCAACGTCGGCGAAAGCCCGAAGGTCACCCGCCGCAACAGCCTCGTTGCGCAGGTGCAGCGGCCGCTGCGCGGTTGCTATCGGATTGCGCTGCTGTCGCTGAAGGGTGGTGTCGGCAAGACGACGATCACCGCGACGCTGGGTGCGACGCTCGCGTCCATCCGCGGCGACCGCGTGGTCGCCGTGGACGCCAACCCCGACCGCGGCACGCTGAGCCAGAAGGTGCCGTTGGAAACCCCGTCCACCGTGCGTCACCTGCTACGCGACGCCGAGGGCATCGAGGCCTACAGCGACGTCCGCGGGTACACCTCACAGGGCCCGAGCCGGCTGGAGGTCCTCGCATCCGAAAGCGACCCGGCGGTGTCGGAGGCCTTCAGTTCCGACGACTACACCCGCACGCTGGAAGTGCTCGAGCGGTTCTACAGCGTGGTGCTCACCGACTGCGGCACCGGCATGTTGCACTCGGCGATGTCGGCGGTGCTGGAGAAGGCCGACGTGCTCGTCGTGATCAGCTCGGGATCGGTCGACGGCGCCCGAAGTGCGGCGGCCACCCTGGACTGGCTGGATGCGCACGGCCACCAGGACATGGTTCGCAACTCGATCGCCGTCATCAACGCGGTGCGACCGCGCTCTGGCAAGGTGGATTTGAAGAAGGTCGTCGACCACTTCTCCCGGCGGTGCCGCGCCGTACGGCAGGTGCCGTTCGACCCGCATCTGGAAGAGGGCGCCGAGATCAGCCTGGAGCGGCTCAAGCCGGAAACCCGTGAGGCGTTGCTCGAACTCGCGGCCGTGGTTGCCGAACGTTTTTCGGGCGCACGACGACCCGGCGACCCATAAGGCTCGCGCCGCTACGGACGGGGTTTGTGATCCCCCGGGCCGAGCCGCCGCAAGAAATCCGGATCGTCATCCGGGCCGATCACACGCGTCGTCGGGCGGGCCGCGGTCAGACGCGTCAGCCGCCAGCCGGCGTAAGCCAGGCCGGCCAAGACGAGCGTGAGGAACAAAAACGCCACTGAGAAAACCTCCTTGATCTGAATATACGCGCGCGTCGGTAGGCTCGGGCCGTGTCTGACAGCCGGCCCGGATCCCGCCTCGTGGTTGACGTGCTGGGCTATGTCCTGGCCCGGCTGCTGCTCGTCGTCGTTTTGACCGCGGTGATCTTCGGCGCGGGACATTTGCTCGGCCTGCGCGATTTCCCGCTTGTGGTGGCGCTACTGTTCGCCATGGTGATCGCGCTGCCGCTGGGCATCTGGATATTCGCCCCGCTGCGGCGTCGTGCCACCGCCAGTATCGCGGCCTTCGACGAACGCAGGCGCAAGGACCGCGAGCAGCTGCAGGCCAGGCTGCGCGGCGAAGAACCGCCCACGCAATGACGGCCGTGTTGGCGCGGGAGGCGTTCGGGGCCGAATTCCTCGGCGCCGACGGATTTCTCAATTCGCCGACGTATGGGCTGCCGCCGCGGTTCATGGTTGACGCCCTGCAGGACTGCATTGCCCGGTGGCAGGCCGGGACGATGGAAGTGCCGTTGTTCGACGACGACGTGCGCGCCGGGCGGGCCGGTTATGCCGCGCTGGCGGGGGTCCCCGCCGATTCGGTGGCGATGGGCGGCACCGTCTCCGCCCTGCTTGGGCTGGTCGCCGCCGCGGTTCCGGACGGAAGCCGAGTGGCCACGCTGGCCGGCGAGTTCACCAGCACCACGTTCCCGTTCGCGGCCCAGGCCGGCCGTGGCGTCACGCTCACCGAGCTCACTGCCGACGAGCTGGTGTCGGCCGCCGCCGATTTCGACGTCGTGACGGCCAGCTTGGTTCAGTCCGCCAACGGTGCGGTGCTGGACACCAACACTTTACGAGAGACCGTGACGGGCACCGACACGCTGACCGTCATCGACATCACGCAGGCCCTTGGCTGGAAACGCGTCGACGTGGCCTGGGCCGACGTTACTGCCGCGGCGGTCTACAAGTGGCTGCTGGCGCCGCGCGGCACGGCGTGGATGTCGTTGAGCGACAGGGTGAGTCGCATCATGATCCCACACGTGGCGAATTGGTATGCGGGGGAGGACCCGTGGCAGACGATCTATGGCCTGCCGCTGCGCCTGGCCGACAGTGCACGGCGCTTCGACGCCTCGCCAACCTGGTTCAGCGCGTTGGGCGCCGGCCTGACGCTGCCGTGGCTGGCCTCGCTGGACCGTGCCGCCGTTGAAGCGCACGCGCTTGGATTGGCGAACCGCGTTCGCACTGAACTGCAACTGCCACAGCAGGATTCGGCGATCGTGTCGATACCGATCGCGGACGCCTCGGAGAAACTTCAGCGTAGCCGGCATTCGCGCCTCGGTGCGGGCTGGAGCGGTGCGGGTGGGGTTCCACCTCTACAACAACGAGAACGACCTCGACCGATTGCTCGACGCGCTGGGGGTTAACGGGTAACCGGCGATGCCCGTTGCCTGGTGCCAATAGATGGGTGGCAGCAATAACGACATCCCTTGGCGCAAAGGCGATCCTGGTAAACACAGGACGCCAACAAAGGAGTAGCACCATCATGATTATCCGGACGGTCGTTGCACAGGTGCTGGCAGCGGGCGCAAGCGTCGCGGCGATCGCGGTTGCACCATTGGCACAGGCCGCCCCTACGGGATCCGATCTGTACCTCCACGGGAACGGCAACCCAGTGCCAATCGGCGGGAAACGCCCAGATCAGTGCCACCCCGCCGCCGGTCAACTATCAGGCTCAGTACCCGTTCTTCGGACAATACGGGCTCTTGTTCCACCACGGCGGGCACCACTGAAAAAGATAGCTCGGCAAGGCTATTCGGCCTGGAGCGGGATGGTGACCACCAAAGTCGTTCCGCTCCCGGCCGGACTGGAGACGTCCAAACCGCCCGCGAGGGCCTCGACACGGTCCTTGAGACCGATCAACCCCGAGCCGCCGCCTGCGACAGCGCCGCCGACCCCGTCGTCAGTGATCACGAGGCGGAGCTTGTCCTCCACGGTTGCGCAGATGGTGACTGCGGATGCTTGGGCATGCTTGGCGACGTTGGTGAGGGCTTCCGCGACGACGTAATACGCAGCGACTTCAACCGATTCCGGCAATCGGCGATCGACGTCGAGGTCGAGATCGACCGGAACGGCTGACCGGCGCGCGAGCGTCTTGATCGCCGGGCCGAGGCCACCCTTGGACAGGATCGCCGGATGGATTCCTCGCGAGATCTCCTGCAAATCCGCTGACACACCGGCCAGACCCGCGACGACATGCGCGAGGCGGTCGCAAAGCTCCTGACTCTCCGTCGGTATCGACGCCTCGATCTCGCGTAGTTCGAGGCCGAGCGACACCACCCGCTGTTGAGCACCGTCGTGCAGATCGCGTTCGAAGCGGCGGCGGGCTTGGTCGCCGGCGGCCACGATGCGGGCGCGGGATGCCGTGAGCTCCGCGCGCGTTTCAGCATTGGAGATGGCGGTCGCGACAAGGTCGGCGAAATCCGCGATGCGCGCCTCGGTGTGAGGCGCCAGGGGTTCGGGCTGCGACGAGCCGATTACCAGTGCACCCCATATCCGCCCGTCCACGACGATGGGCGCACCGACCGCCGAAAGCAGCCCGAGCGCGCGGATGCGCGCAGCTGTTTTGCCGGTGGCGCCGTCAAAGTTGTCCATCCGCGCGGGGGCCCCGCTATCCCGGATCATTGCGGCCACGTTCTCACCGCGGAGCGAAAGCCGCTCCTCGATGGACATATTCGCCAGCTCTTTCTCGTCACGGGTGGCCAAAAGAACCAGCGCGTCATCTGCTTCGTAACGCAGCAGCGCCACATTGTCGGCACCGAGGCCCCGGGACAACTCGGCCATCGCCGCCGGATACACGTCGGACGGTTTGGTCCCGCGCGCTACCAGCGTCGCAACGCGACGCAATGCCGCCTGCTGCTCGGCCAGCGAGTGGGCCAGCTCGGCGGCGAGATCGGCCTCCCGGCGGCGTTGTTCGGCCTCGGCCGTACGGAGGCGGGCCTGGCCCGCGAGGATGTTGGCCAGAAGCGCGATCGGCAGAAAGATTGTCAACGCGTACGCGTCCTGCGCGTGTATCTGCAGGAGGGCCGCACCGGTCCCCAGGTGGAAATAGACGTAGACGAGGGCGCTCGTCAGCGACATGCCGACCGCGAGCAAGAAATCCCATCCCGCTGAGACGACCAGAACCCCGAGCAGGAAGACCGCGCCGTAGGCGTTGGTGCCGGCCGAAATCTGCTGCAGCCGGTAGACCAGCAGTGTTTCACCGGTGATGAACCCCGCGGCGACTACGAGGCCGAGCCACAGGGGTGGTGCCGTCGGCCGCAGCAGCAACGCCAGCAACCGGTCACGAAGCGACCGCCAGCCACGCTCGGCGTCCGGCGTCGAAACGGTGATGCGGTGCTCGTTCATCTTCATTCACTCCAACACGGGATGCACCGGCATTTATTGCGTCAGCCAGGCAAATCCGTGGTACCGGCAATAAGCGTCGCTTCGGGGTAACTACCTTCGCAGAGTTCCAGGTAGCCGGGATGCAAGGTCATCTAGCTTCTGCGAGGCTGATCTGATGTCCTGCCGCGGGTTGCGCCGTGCGTTGTCTGATTGTTGATGACAGTGCTGTTTTCCGCGATGCTGCGAGCGCGTTGCTCGCACGCGCGGGTATCAGCGTTGTCGGTGTGGCATCCAATAGCGCTGAGGCGCTTAGCCTTTACCAGGATTTGCACCCAGACGTCGCGCTGGTCGATGTCGACCTGGGCGCAGAGAGCGGCTTCGAGCTCGCCGAACAGCTGCATCTGATGGCCACGTCGCGACGGCTAGCTGTGATCCTCGTCTCCACGTACGCCGAGACGGACCTCGCCGAAATGATCGCCGTCAGTCCGGCTGTGGGTTTCCTGCAAAAATTCACCCTGTCCCCCGACGCCATACGCGATCTGCTCGAGGTTACCGGGCCTCAAGGTAGGTGATGACGGCCAGAACCCGCCGATGATCGTCGCCGGTTTCGGGCAGGTTGAGCTTGGTCAGAATGCTGCGGACGTGCTTTTCGACAGTGCCGTCGGTGACCCACAGCCGTCGGGCGATACCCGCATTCGATCGGCCCTCGGCCATCAGCATCAACACTTCCTGCTCGCGCGCGCTGAGCGCCGCCAACGGGTCGTCGCGACGGCGCGCCGAAACCAATTCCTGAACGAGCGCCGGGTCGACCACCGATGCGCCCTTGGCGATGCGTTCCAGCGTGTCGACGAAATCGGCCACATCGGTGACGCGGGTCTTGAGCAGGTAACCGATCGCGTGCCCGCTACCCAGCAGTTCCGTCGCGTGCTCGACGTCCACGTGCGCGGACAGCACCAGAATGGCCGTGTCCGGTGCCTCGGTCCGGATCACGCGGGCGGCATCGAGGCCTTCGGTGGTGTGGCTCGGCGGCATCCGGATGTCGACGATCACCAACTGCGGCTTGCGGTCACGCACGAGCGTAAGCAACTCCGCGGCGTCGGCCGCCTGCCCCACCACATCGAAACCCGACCGGTCGAGCAGACTGGCCAGTCCCTCGCGGAGCAGGACATCGTCATCGGCGACGACAACCTGCACGGCACTCATATCAATCCTCTCGCCGGGAACAACCGGCTCAATCCCAACAATCCTCCAAGAAATTCACAGATGGAACAGGGGGTCCGTTGGATTGCAGCTAGTAGGTATCGCGTGAGTGGGGTCAGCGGGAACCTCGGATGGCGGTCAGCGTTGACGACTTCGCCCCGCCGACCCGCGAGGGCTCTTGCGGGCATCACCTTTCTCACGTTCGGATCGGCGGGCCGGTGATGCCTCTCACTGAGCTGGTCGAACTGCACATTCTGGGCAGGACGCTCGTCATCGGCCGGAAACCGCATGGTCGACGTCTTCGAGGGGAAATCGTCAGCTATGAGTACCCAGAAGGCGTTGTACGAGAGGTGGATCAACGAGTTGTGGGCGGGCCGGCCTGTCGTGGCCGAGGTGGTCTCCGACGACTTCGTTGGGCACTGGCCCGATCGTGACGTGAGGGCTCCCGCGGAACTGCAGGCGGTCATCGCCGAGACCCAGAAGATGCTCTCCGACTTGAACTTTACGATCGAAGTCGGGCCAGTTGTCGACGGTGATCTGGTGGCCGGCCGCTGGGTCGGTACCGGAGCCACTTCGGACGGCCCGATGCGATTCACCGGCAACGACATCCTGCGGTTCGCCGACGGCCGGTTCGTCGAGTACTGGACGGGCACGTCGACGGCCTAGCCGGCGGCATCTTCCAGCAGCTGTTGCAGCTTCTCGATTGGATCGCCAGCACCGGGATTCAACCGCAGCGGCGCCTGCGGACCCTCGGGTTCCGGCGCTGCGGCCGCGACCGGCGGCGGTGGCGGTGGCGGCGGGGGAGGTGCCGGGGGCGGCGGAGGTGGTAGCGGGGCGCGCAACCCAGCGATCTTGGCGGCCAGTCGGACGGCGGCGTCGTTACGGATCGCCCTGCGTTGGACATCGGCGTCGGTGTTGCCCGCAAAGCATCCCTCAGGAGCGGCCTCCACGATCGCCAACGCGCTGGTGTAGCGCTCGCGGGCCTGATCCAGGCGGCCTTCCCAGGCGTCCACATCGCCCTGCCTCTCGCGGACCAGTTCGAGATTGACCCGCACCGGGCACGATTGCGCTTGGTCGGTGCGCGAGAGCGCCTCGGAGAACCGTGCATCGGCCTCGTCGAGCCGTCCCTCCCGAACCGCAAGCGCACCGGCGGCAAACGGCGCCTTCGCCGGCTCGATCACGTTGAGGACGTTCAACGCCGACACGTCGTCACGCAACGCCGTCACGTCGCCGTCGGCGAAGTGCGAGGCCGCCGAATTACCGGCGACCACAACAGAAATCATCTTGACGATCGCGATCAGCACCACGATCACCACCGGCGCCGAGAACACCAGCAATCGTCGGCGCAGCCGGAGCCGGGATGTCGACTTCATAGCGCCACGTCCCGGCGTGCCGTGCGAGTGCGGCGGAACTCGCGGACGGTCAGGTAGATCTCGAACAGCAGCAGCACCGCCGCCAGCGCGGTGAACACCCAGTACAACTCCGTGCGGGCGACGACATCCGAAGAAGCGATTGGGTTCTCGGCCGGCTGGGCGGCGGTATCGGGACTCGGCGCCGCTTGGGCCAACGGCTGACCGGCGTCTCGATGCTCGTAGGAGACGCCGAGTTGTTGAGCGATGCGTCGCAGACCCGGTTCGTTGAGCGCCGTTCCGTAGCCGAGCACCGCTCCGCCGTCCACCGAGCCCGGCAGCGGGTCGAACTCACCCTGCGGCGCGCGTGAACCACCGGCGCCCGATCCGAAGTAGTACACCAGGCTCTCCGACTCGGGATACTGCTGGCCGGCCGCAATGAGTTGATAGCGCAGCACATTTGCCGCAGCCGCCGAGTTGACCTGGCTACTGTCGTCGGGTGACCCGTCGTACGGAGACAGACGTGCGACCACCGGCTCGAGGCTCCACGCATCGTCGGAGAGCGGCCAGTCCAACGAGGGCCGAGACGCGAACGCGATCACCGCGAAGCGGGCCTGCGGATAGCGGTCGATCAGCGCGGCGATGTCCGCGCGGATTCCCGACATCCGTGACTGTCCGTCGCCGAAGTCCTCGACACCAGAATCCACGGAGCGATCGACGATGAGGAACACGTTGGTGTTCACGGCCGACTGTGTGGCCGCGACGGCTTGCTTCTCGACGGGGTCGACACCCGGTCGAGCGGCGGCGAGCAACACCAGCAGCGCCACAAGCGTCAACCCGGACCAGCGCCACACCGTCGCCCATCGGGTCCTGGTTTTCATCAACTGCCGCATCGTGATCAGCCGCATGACGATGACCGCCACGGCGATCACGATCAGGATCACCGGCGGCACCACGGGTTGAAGGGTCATCGGCGCAGCACCATCAGCGACAGGCACAGCAGCACGGATGTCACCACCGTCACCGCCAGCGGGACCGTCGGCGAGTCCCCGAACCAGCCCGACTGAGTGGCGCCACCAGGCAACGCGGTTTCCGGCGCATTGCTACGGATGCTGTCCAACTGTGCGGACAGGTCGTAGGCACTCGGATCGATTCGGAAATACTGCCCGCCAGTCGATTCGCTGATCGTCCGCAAGGCATCGTGCTCCTGCCCCGACGGGCTGACCACGTTGATCTGGATGCCGGCCGCGGCAGCCATATCGGTGGCCCGTTGATCGCTGAACAGAGACGGGCGCGTCTCGCCGAGGCCGCGAATCGTGCTGGGGCCCAGATAGATCAGTGAACGACGATGGGTGCTCCTGTGCTCGAACGACGGAAATCCCGTCATGCACAACGCCAGGATGTCCTCCACGCTGGGCGCATAGTCCACATAGCGCACCGGCGGGGAGAACGAAGCGGCCATGTCCTCGGCGACATCCTCGGGCATCTTGGCGGCCTGCGCGAAGTCGCCGAACTTCCCGGCCGCGTACTGATAATCGCGGGTCAGCGGTACCACCCGGCGGTTGGGTGAGGTCAGCCCGATGCGTTGAGTGCCATACGTTGTCGCCTGCCGTGCGAAGTAGGTGAGGAACTCCCCGGTGGCCCGTTCGGTCACCGGCTCACCGACGCACAGCATGATGTCTTCGGGAGCTTCGGGAGTGCCAAGCCACGACCAGCCGGCCGGGCGGGCGGTGGCCAGCACGGCGGCGCCGAACATGAGCACGAGCAGCACGATCGTGACGATCATCGACAGTGACCGGGCTCGGGCCACCCGGGCGTATTCGGGCAGTCGCGTCAGACGCGCGGTGTTCGCCAGTGGCCGCAACTGCCGACGGACCTGCTCCATCGGCAGCAGCACCGCCAGCGCGAAAGCGACTGCCAGACAGACCAATCCGGCGACGGCTACCGGCCACCATCTCAGGTCCATGTGCGGATCATCTTCCTCCGCCGCAGACCCGACCTTAATGACGTTGACCTGCGAGGTGGTGTTGAACTGAGCGTCGTTGAGCTCCGAGAACAGCGGCGCTGTCTTGGCAAGAGGGCTCGCGGTGATGTCGCCGACGTGCATGTACTGCGCCCGCGTACCGGTCGCCTGGTGCAGGAAGCCGCGCAGTGTGCGGCTCATCTGGGCGCAGGCCTGCGCAGCCGAAAGCTCACCGGCGCGGTACTGCTTGTCGACGGAGCGGATTGCGCGGGTGAATCGGCGCCGCAGCAGCGCGGCGTGCAGGGAGCGAACGACAGGTATGCGGCGTAGCCGGTGGGACGGCAGCGTCCACACGAAAACACCGGCACACCACACAATTACGAGGACCAACAGAAACAACCCGAGCCACAGCCACCACGGTGAATACGGCATCGGTCCACCCACGTAGCGCAGCAGGTCATCCGGCACGGGCGAAAACCTCGGTCATGAATCCCTCTCGAACTGGGGTGTTGCGCGCGTCGGATACCCGGCAAGCCAGGTTCGCACACACCGGACGTGACCAGTTGTCAACGTTTCTTGACAGATCTTCGACCGTGGCGTTACCGTCGCCAGGTGACTGACGTCGAGTCCTTGAGCGCCGTCGCCGACGCCGCCGCTAGCGCCGATCCGGCCGCCGGCCTGCGTGCGGTGCGCGCATTGCAGCGGTTGCAGGAACGGCTGGAGGCCATCCACGTCGCAAATGCCCGGGATCAGGGCTGGAGTTGGCAGGCCATCGCCGACGCACTCGGTGTCAGCCGTCAGGCGGTGCATCAGAAGTACAACCGGAGGAGATGACGATGTTCGAGCGGTTCAGCCGCAACGCTCGGGTCTCGGTGGTGTTGGCCCAGGAGGAGGCACGCGAACTGGACGCCGAGGAGATCCGGCCGGAGCACCTGCTCGTGGGCGTGCTGCAGTGCGCAGGGCGCGACCTGTCGAGTCTGCTTGGTGGCTATGGCTTGACGGCCGATGTGATCCGCGACCGGTTGGCCGCGGCGGATTCGCCGGGCGATGAATCCTTCGACGACGACGCGGAGGCGTTGCGCTCGATCGGCATCGACCTGCGTGCGGTCCGCGACAGTGTGGCCCGCACCTTCGGCGCGGACGCGTTCGACAACGCGCTGCGAAAGTCCGGCCGGCGCAGGCGTCGACGCGGACACATCCCGTTCACCAAGCCGGCCAAGAAGGTGCTCGAGCTGGCATTGCGGGAAGCGCTGGCGCACAAGGACAGTTGGATCGGCTGCGAGCACATCATGCTCGGCATCCTGCGCGGCGGTGACAAATTCACACTCGGCTTGATCACCGAGCACGTTGGGACCTCGGTGCTGCGCGGCGGCATTGTCGGCCTGCTCGACGAGGCAGCGTAAACGGCTAGGGGTTGATCGTGTTCTCACCGATCTGGCGTCCCCACACGTACTCGATCAGGATCGGCTGGCCGAGTTCGAAGTGGTTGTAGGGCGCAATGGAGGCACCGGTGTCCATCACCAGATACGGCGCGGGCCACAGCTCGCGGGTGATCGGCTGCCAGCACCCCGGCCTGCCCTCGGGGCCGCCTTTGGCGTTCACCCGCGGCAGGTTGTCGGGATACACGTAGGGGTTGCCGGCGCCGACGATGGTGCCGAAGCCCAAGCCTGAGTATCCGTTCTTTCCCCCGAGAGCCCTGGAGAACTTGGGTTCGACGTCGTGGTAGTTGCGGATCGTGCAGAACAGCGCCGGACTGTGTTCGTCGAGCGTTTCTGCGGTGGGGATCAGGTCTTCGGCGCCGCGGACCAGATAGGGACCGCCCCGTTCGAAGATGTCGCCGCCCGTGTTGCTGACGCCGATGGACGCCAGTAACGCCTGATCGAGGTTGGCCTGCTGGTCGTTGAACGTATGCGCCGCAGTGAGCGCGTTCTCCAGGCCGTCGAGCAGATCGGGCGCCGCGTCGGCGTACACCTCACCGAGGTCGGCCAGCAGCTGGGTGTCGCGCCGGATCTGCGGCAGCTGCGGGTTGAGGTCGGCCAGGATCTCGTTGCCGTGGATGATCGACTGCCCGAACCGATCGCCGAGTCCGTCGAGGGCTTCGGCGGCGGCGGCCAGCGTCTGGTTCAGCTTGAGCGGGTCCACCTTCTCCGAAACCGACAGCACCGTCTCGAACAGCGTGTTGAACTCGGTGGTCACCAACGACATGTCTATCACGTCGGAACTGGTGATGCGTTGGGCCGCCGCAACTTTGGGCGACGAGAAGGCGACGTATTTGTTGCCGAACACGGTGGTGGCCCTGACCTCGGCGTCCACATTCGCCGGGATCCGGTCGATGTACTTCGACTCCACCTTCACCGTGATCTTCGCTTTCGGCAGCCCGCCGACGTCGACCACGTCGGTTCCGTCGACCCTGCCGATCTCCACGCCGTTATAGGTGACCTTCGAACCCGGCTCCAGGACCAGCCCTGCCCGCTCGGAGATCATCGTCAGCTCCGTCTTCGACGTGAAACCACCGCGGAACTGCTGATACAGCAGGCCTACCGCCACAGCGGCAACAGCGACCAACACCAAGCCGGCCGTCCTGTACGGCCGGGCACCACGTTGATCGAGCAATTCCGCTGGCATGACTTCGCGCCCCCCGGCGGTCGGCACACTCTCTGCGAACGTAACGGTAAGTCGTCAACGTCGAGCCGTGTCGCAAATCGCCAACGCCGGCGAGCGATTTCGGCGCGATAACGCGCGCTCAGCGCCGGTAAGCGCGCCGAAATCGCTAGTCGAGCGAGAATGTGTGGCACGAGCGCTTCGCATGCGTGATGAACCACCGTGCCGCTATCTTCCGAGCCGAGTGACCGACCGTGAGGAGGTCTACCCGGATGTGCCCGAAGTGCATGCCGAACGGGTTGACCCAGAAATGGTCGGTCAGCTCGGGATCGCGTGCGGTGATGTGCCCGGCGACGCCCTCGTCGAAGCCGAAGCGGCTGAAAAGCCGGAACGCGGCCGCGAGGTTCTGTTTGCGGTGCAGCCGCTCTTCCTCGATGGTGCGACCCTCCTGCGGCAGCATCGCGGCAACATTGCCGCCCGCGAGTCGCTTGGCTTGCTGGGCGTCGGTATCGGTCATGACTCCCCCTAAAACCACTCGTTCTGGCAGGTAGGCGCATCAACGCTACTCCCGGGCAGGTCGGCTCACGTGCCGAAAGCCAAAGCCGCTGCAACCGCGACAGCCCACACCAGCATCGTCAACCCGGTGTCACGCAGCACCGAAATGAGGTCCTTGCCGCCGAGCCCTTTGCGCACCGGTCCCGCGGCGCGCACCGCCAGCGGCAGGGCCACCAGTCCGACCGCGCACCACGGCGTCGCGAACGTCAACAAAAGCGTCACGACGAACGCCACCACCAACAGCGCCTGGTACAGCAGCCGGGTGCGGGCATCGCCGAGCCGCACCGCCAGCGTGATCTTGCCGGATTCCTTGTCGGTGGGGATGTCCCGCAAATTGTTGGCCACCAGCACCGCCGACGACAGCGATCCCATCGCCACCGCTGCCGCGACGCCCACCCAGTCGATCCGCAGTGCCTGCGTGTATTGCGTGCCCAGCACCGCGACCAGGCCGAAGAACACGAAGACCGCGACCTCGCCCAGTCCCAGATAGCCGTACGGCTTCGACCCGCCGGTGTACAGCCACGCGCCCGCGATGCACGCCGCGCCGACGGCGATCAGCCACGGCTCGCTGAACCACGCCAGCACGACGCCGGCGGCCGCCGCGACTCCCAGGCTTGCCACCGCGGCCGTAAGCACCGAACGCGGCGCGGCCAACCGCGATCCGACCAGCCGCAGCGGGCCCGCCCGGACGTCGTCGGTGCCGCGGATGCCGTCGGAGTAGTCGTTGGCGTAGTTGACCCCGACGATCATCGCCACCGCGACGACCAACGCCAGCAGCGCCTTCCACCAGCAGGCGGCGTCCAACCACGCCGCGGCGCCGGTGCCGGCGATCACCGGGGCGATCGCGTTGGGCAGCGTCCGCGGGCGGGCGCCCTCGACCCACTGGGCGAAACTGGCCACGAGCGTCAGTCTTGCACGGGGCGATCACCATGGCAGACTGAGCGCATGGAGGACCGACTCAGCAAGGCGGAGATCCGCAAGGATGCCGTGCAGGAGATTGTCGAGGCCGGCGCATCGACGGTCGGGCAGGTGGCCTCGATCATCACTACCGCGGTCCGCGACGTTGCGACCGCCATTGGCGGGTTTGCAACCGACGCGTTCGAGATTCGCGACGGGGTTCGGCGCGCGTCCAGACAACTCGAAGACGAGACCGAGGACGAGTAGCGGCCCTTGCTCGGAGTCATCGGCGGAAGCGGCTTCTACTCGTTCTTCGGTTCCGACGCGCGCACCATCAGTCTGGACACTCCGTACGGTGCCCCCAGCGCACAGATCACCGTCGGCACCGTCGGCGACCACGAGGTCGCGTTCCTCCCGCGGCACGGCGTCAAGCACGAATTCTCGCCGCACGCTGTGCCGTATCGCGCCAACATGTGGGCGCTGCGCGCGTTGGGCGTGCGCCGGATCTTCGGGCCGTGCGCGGTCGGCAGCCTCACCCCCGAACTTCCTACCGGCGCGATGGTGGTGCCCGATCAACTGGTCGACCGCACGACGGGCCGCGACGACACCTACTTCGACTCGGGCGGCATCCACGTCGGGTTCGCCGACCCGTACTGCCCGACGCTGCGCGCCGCCGCCGCGGATCTGCCCGGTGTGGTCGACGCCGGAACCATGGTCGTGATCCAGGGCCCGCGGTTCTCCACCCGGGCCGAGAGCCGATGGTTCGCGAGCCAGGGGTTCACGCTGGTGAACATGACCGGCTATCCCGAGGCGGTGCTGGCCCGCGAGCTCGAGATGTGTTACGCCGCTATCGCTTTGGTGACCGACCTGGACGCGGGCATCGATGCGGGAACGGCCGTCAGGGCCGTTGATGTGTTCGCCGAGTTCGAACGCAACCTGGTGCCGTTCAAGAAGCTGGTGCACGAGGCCATAGAGAACGTGGCTCAGGTCTCCTCATGTACGCATTGCCTGCCGCACGAGGGCGTCGAGCTGCCCTTCGATCTGCCGTGAGAATTCTGCTGACCGGTGCGGCGGGCTTCATCGGAGCCCGGGTTGCCGCGCGGCTCGCCCAGGCGGACCACGACGTCGTCGCCGTCGACGCGATGCTCGCTGCCGCGCACGGACCGAATGCCGAAGTTCCTTCCGGTGTGCATCTGATCGACATCCGCGACGCGCGCGCGGTGGCGCCGCTGCTCAAGGGCGTCGACGTGGTGTGTCATCAGGCCGCGGTGGTGGGAGCGGGGGTGGATGCCGCCGACGCGCCGTCATACGGCAGCCACAACGACTACGCCACCGCAGTCCTGCTTGCCGAGATGTTCGCGGCCGGATGCCAACGACTGGTGCTGGCGTCGTCGATGGTGGTCTACGGGCAGGGGCGATTCGAATGCCCGCACCACGGCATGGTTGATCCGCTGCCGCGCACTCGCGAGGATCTCGATGCCGGCATCTTCGAGCATCGCTGCCCGGTCGGCGGCGAGCAGGTGCAGTGGCGGCTGGTCGATGAGGATGCGCCGCTGCGGCCGCGCAGCCTGTACGCGGCCAGCAAGGTAGCGCAGGAGAATTACGCGCTCGCCTGGGCGGAGTCGACGGGCGGTTCCGTGGTCGCGCTGCGGTATCACAATGTCTATGGTCCGCACATGCCGCGGGACACCCCGTACTCCGGGGTGGCGGCAATCTTCCGTTCGGAGCTCGAAGCCGGCGACGTGCCAAGGGTTTTCGAAGACGGCGGACAGATGCGGGACTTCGTTCACGTCGACGACATCGCCGCGGCCAACCTGACGGCCGTCGAGGGCGGGCCGGCCGGCTTCTCGGCGTTCAACGTCTGTTCCGGGCGGCCGATCTCGCTCCTGGAGATGGCCACCGAGCTGTGTGAGGCGCGTGGCGACGTGCCGCCACTGGTCACCGGTCAGTACCGCAGTGGCGACGTTCGCCATATCGTCGCCGATCCCGCTCGCGCAGCGGAGGTGCTGGGCTTTCGGGCTGTCGTCGACCCGCGCGACGGCCTACGCGAGTTCGCGTTCGCGCCGCTGCGGGCCTAGATGCGCCGGGCGTCGGTCGTTGTCGTTATCGTCACGCTCATGGCATCCGGCCTGCTCGCGTTGATGTGGTCGCAGCAGCGGCGGTTGATCTACTTCCCGTCGCCGGGCCCGCTGCCGTCCGCCGCGGCCGTGTTGCCGACCGGACGCGACGTTGTTCTCGAGACGGAGGACGGAGTCCGTTTGGGCGCTTGGTATTTCCCGGCGAACCATGGCCGCGGGCCGGCGGTGCTGGTGTGCAACGGCAACGGCGGCGACCGGGCGCTGCGCGTTGAACTGGCCGCCGCGCTGAACCGTGCCGGGCTGTCGGTGCTGTTGTTCGACTACCGCGGGTATGGCGGCAACCCGGGCCGCCCGACCGAGGACGGCCTCGCCGCCGACGCCCGAGCCGCCGAGGCGTGGCTGGCCGCGCAGCCCGACGTCGACCCGAATCGGATCGTCTACTTCGGCGAATCCCTCGGCGCCGCAGTGGCGGTCGGACTTGCAGTGCAGCGACCACCCGCGGCATTGGTGTTGCGGTCGCCGTTCACGTCGCTGCCCGACGTGGGCGCGGTGCATTATCCGTGGCTGCCGGTGCGGCGGCTGCTGCTCGACCGCTACCCGTCGATCGATCGCATAGCTTCGGTGCAGGCGCCGGTGTTGGTGATCGCCGGTGACCGCGACGACATTGTGCCGGCATCGCTGAGTAAGCGGCTCTACGACGCGGCGGCCGAGCCCAAGCGCTGGCTGCTGGTTCCCGGCGCGGGCCACAACGACCGCGAGCTGCTCGACGGTCGGCAGATGATGGACGCAATCGTGAGGTTCCTGTCGGAGACAGGTGTGACCTAGTAATACTGGTGGCGTGAAACCCGCCATCTGTGAGCAGTACGGCATCGACTTCCCGCTTTTCGCATTCAGCCACTGCCGTGACGTGGTGGCCGCTGTGACCAATGCGGGCGGGTTCGGTGTGCTCGGCGCGACGGCATACCCGCCGCAGCTGCTTGACCAGGAGCTGTCGTGGATCGACGACCACGTCGGCGGAAAGCCCTACGGCGTCGACATCATCGTGCCGGCGAAGTTCGAGGGGAAGGGCGAAAACCTCTCGCGGGGCGAGCTGGCGGGCCGGATACCCGAGGACTATCGCGGCTTCGTCGCCGACCTGCTCTTGGCGCACGACATCGAACCTGAGGCGTCGCCACGCACCGGTCCGTCGTTCCTGTCCGGCGACACCGGTCAGGACCTGCTCGAGGTGGCGTTCAACCACCCGATCAAGCTGATCGCCAACGCGTTGGGCGTACCGCCGGATTACATGATCGCGGCGGGCAAGGAGCGCGGTGTCCCGGTTGCCGCGCTGGTCGGCGCCAAGGAGCATGCCGTCAAGCAGGTGCAGGCCGGCGTCGACCTGATCGTCGCGCAGGGCACCGAGGCCGGCGGCCACTGCGGCGAGGTGACGACGATGGTGCTGATCCCGGAGGTACTAGAAGCTCTAGCGGCGATTGGCAGCAAAATTCCGGTGTTGGCGGCCGGCGGGATCGTGACCGGCAGGCAGATGGCCGGCGCCGTCGCGATGGGCGCTGACGGCGCGTGGACCGGATCGGTGTGGCTGACCACGGAGGAGGCCGAGACAGCGCCGCACACGGTGCAGAAGTTCTTGGCGGCGACGTCGCGCGATACTGTCCGATCGGCGGGGCGGACGGGAAAGCCTGCGCGACAGCTGGTTTCGGACTGGACGGACGCGTGGCTGCCTCACGAGGGCGGGCAGAAGCCGTTGCCCTTGCCGCTGCAGTCGATGCTCTCCGAGCCGGTCATCCGCCGGGTGGATGTGCTGGCCTCGCAGGGGCATCCGGGCGCTCAGGCGTTGGCGACCTACTTCGTCGGCCAGGGCGTCGGGCTGATGAACAAGGTCAAGCCCGCCCGCGAGGTGGTGCGCGAGTTCATCGAGGACTACCTGGCGGCGACGGAGCGGCTCAGCAACTCGCTGCCGGACTGACTTGACCCGGTACCCAGGTACAGGGTTCATGCTGGTGGGATGAGAAGCAGTGAGGTGGCCGCGCAGGCACACGTCAACCCTCAAACCTTGCGGTACTACGAACGCCGCGGATTGCTACCGGTGCCCGAGCGGACCGCGTCGGGATACCGCGCCTATTCCGTCGACGCGGTCCGGCTGGTGCGCTTCGTCAAACGAGCTCAGCAACTCGGATTCACTCTGAACGACATCGAGGAACTGTTGCACCTCGCCGGCGGCGGTCCCGCGTCGTGCGAGGCGGCCAAGACAATGGCCCGCACCAGGATCGCCGACTTGGAGCAGCGCATCGAGGAGCTTGTTGATATGCGCGACGCGCTATCACGGCTGGTGGACACATGTGATCGGCCCCGCGACGAACGTGACTGCCCAATACTGAGCGACATCGAAACCGCTGCGGCCGCACAGGCTTCCGTGAGGAGCTGACCCGCGATGCGAGTCGAGTTACTCAGCGCGCCCGGGTGCCCCAACGCAGCCGCCGCCAAGACGGCGGTGTCAGATTGCTTGACCGCACTGGGCATCGACGTGCCGATCATCGAGCGCGTCGGCTCCTTCGCGTCGCCGACGGTGTTGATCGACGGTATCGACGTTATGCGGCCCGACGAGGGAACGCCGGAGGGTGACGCGTGCCGGCTCGATCTGCCGACGGCGCAACGGATTCTGGACGCCCTGCGAAAGGAGCCGATATGACCAACGACCTGATGCGCGCCGCGGTGCGACTGCTCGCCCGGGGCGCCCCAGTGACCGCTGCTGAACTCGCCGGGGCGGCCGGCGTGGCTGTTGCGGATCTCGCCAACGCGCCTGCGGCCCAGGACATCGAATACGACGACAAGCACCGCATCGTCGGATGGGGTCTCACTCGCATTCCGACGCCGCACACATTCATTGTCGACGGCCGTCGTCTCTACACCTGGTGCGCCGCGGACACCCTGATGTTCCCGGCGATCATCGGCAGCCGCGCGCAGGTCGAGTCACATTGTCCCACAACGGATGCGGTCATCCGTCTCACCGTCGACCCACAGGATGGGGTTACGGACTTGTCCCCGGTGACCGCGGTGATCTCGATTCCGGCGTCAGACGAACTGGATGCCAGCCGGGTGCGTGCGAGCTGTTGCAATCCGGGTCGTTTCTTCGCAACCGCCAAGGCCGCCGAGGACTGGGTCGCCCAGTACCCCACCGGAACGGTGCTGCCTGTCGCCGACGCCTATCCGCGCTTGCGGTCCATCAGTGACCTGCTGTTCGACTAGCCCTCCGCCGTCCACGTGATCTGCGGTGGCCGCACGCGCGCACACACCGGGTTGCCTTTGGCATCGGTCAGGTGGACAGTCCCGATCAGCAGGCCCGTCTGGGCCGCCGACTTGAGGACATCGGCGGGCACGTCCGCGAGCATCAGCTTCGCCCGCCTGAACATGTTGAACTGGCCGCCGTCATCGACCGCGCCCCAGCTGAGATAGACGAACCGGCCGCCCGGCGGGCCCTGGATGTAGGGCCCGCGCACGTCGGTGCCGTCGACCGAGCAGTCCAGAGTCCATACGGCCTGGGCCGCATCGCCGGGATGGAGGTCTAATAGCTCGTCGGGCCGGTTCTTGCGCTGCACTCCGGCATAGATGTTGGAGTAGCCGGGAAAGTCATCGCTGCGCTCGCATTCGCGGCCTGGCAGCCGTGTTCCCACGATCCGGATTTGCACCCAAGCATTCTCGCTCAGTCGTCAAAGGTGATGCGCACCAAGATCGGGTCGCGACTCACGTTCACCGACCGCGGCGAGCACGAGCTAGAGGGTGTCCCCGGAGCCCGGCCCGCGTTCGCGGTGGATGAGTCGCGGGGCTGAGCGCATCCACGAATTTGTCCGCTTAGCGAGCGACAGCCGGATTGTCGCTCACTAAGCGGGCAATTGCCCCACACCCTGCGGCGCCCGCCACGGAAATGGCTGTGCGCCAACGTGCGATGTGCCTCGCGCTGACGCCTGAACTGGCATGCTCGACCTGTTGTGGGACGAGCCCGCTGTCGCTGCACCTCCGTCGCCTCGCGTCGTTCAGCCGCCTGTGTCGCTCACCGGCTAACTGCTCAGGTAGGTCAAGACGGCGAGTACCCGGCGGCTCTGCTCGAGGTCGGGCGGCAGGGTCAGCTTGGTGAAGATGTTGCGCACATGCTTCTCCACCGCGCCGTCGCCAATCACCAAGGTGCGGGCGATATTTAGGTTGGAACGGCCCTCAGCCATCAGCGCGAGCACCTCCCGCTCGCGCGGGGTCAGCTCTTTCAGTGGGTCGTCGCGGCGGCGGCGCACCAGCAACTGGGCAACTACCTCCGGGTCGAGCACCATGCCGCCGGAGGCCACGCGGTCCAGCGCGTCGAGGAACTCGGTGACCGCGGCGACTCGGTCCTTGAGCAGGTAGCCGACCGCACCGGCCCGGTCGGCCAGCAAGTCGTCGGCGTATGACATCTCGACGTATTGGGACAGCACCAGCACAGGAGAGTGGGGGACTCGCTTGCGCGCCTCGACCGCGGCCCGCAGGCCCTCGTCAGTGTGCGATGGCGGCATACGGACGTCCACCACCGAGACGTCCGGCTTGTGCTGCTCGATGGCTTTCACCAGGGACGGACCGTCGCCGACCGCGGCGACCACGTCGTGGCCGTTCTCCGCCAGAAGCCGTATGAGACCCTCCCGCAGAAGCACCGAGTCGTCTGCCACCACGACTCTCAGCACGGGAGCTCCACCTTGATCTCGGTCGGTCCACCAACTGGGCTGACCACTGTGAACGCACCACCGGTGGCACGGACCCGGTCGGCCAGCCCGCTCAGCCCGTGGCCCTTGGCGACGTGTGCGCCGCCATCTCCATCGTCGACGATCTGCACGGCCAACCGGCCAGGCCCATTGGCCACCGTGACCCAGCAATTCGCCGCACCGCTGTGCTTGGCGACATTGGTCAGCGCTTCGGAGACGGCAAAGTATGCGGTGTTCTCGACTGCTGGGTTGAGTCGGCCCCGTGGCATACCGAGATCGGCGTCGACAATGAGCTCGACCGGGACGGTGCACCGGCCGGCCAGTGCTGCCAGCGCGCTGGGCAGACCGCGGTCGGAGAGCACTGGCGGCGCGATGCCGCGGGAGAGCGCGCGTAGCTCGTCCAGGGTCTCCCGCGTTTGACTGAGCGCCTCGTCCAGCGTGTTTCGCAGCGCCTCTGGGTCGGTGTCCAGCTGCTGCTGGGCCCGGCCCAGGTCCATCGCCAGGCGGACGAGCCGCTGCTGCGGACCGTCGTGCATGTCCCGCTCCAGCCGACGCAACGCAGTCGCCTCTGCGGAGACTGCGGCCGCCTTCTGATCGGTCAGCACCGTGATCGTCTGGCGCATCTCGGCCACGCCGGTGAGCAAGGCACGACTGAAACTCGCCAAGGTCAGCGCGCAGGCGCGAACCACTGCCGGGAGAGTGACCAGACAGGCCAACCCGATGGCCGTCTGCAGGCCGACCCTGGCGAAAGTGCTGTCGCCGAGCCCGATCAGCTCGGCGAGCGAATGGTCGTCCGGGCTCCGCGGAATGCTCCAGTCCCACGCGAAGGTCAAGGTGCCGCCGATCGCTGTCGCCCACCACGTGACGACGATGCAGAAGGCGGCTACCGCGATCGGAAAGAACAGGATTCCGTGCGCCACGTCGAGCCAGCACTGAGTCTGGGCGAGCGGAGTCATGATGCGTTTCCAAACGCTATCGCCCGCTTCAGACGTCCGGTAGGTAGGCCGGCTCCGCGGCCGGTGCAGCACCGCCGGAATGCGCAAGCGCTCGATGTCGGCGAAGAGGCGGGCACCCAACACCGTCCCGGCGAGGATGGGCAAGCCGACGACGATGACCAGCAGGCTGAGCCCCACCGACAGTCCAGTCACGATGACGGCGAAGCCTGCGACCGCGAGCGGGAAGCCGCCCATGACATAGCCGGTGTCGCCAGCGAGCCGGCGGAGAAGTCCTCCGCGCTCGGGTTGCGCTGGTCCGGGGAACGTGGGGGCGGCGATCACGTCCCTCACACTAGGCATCTGTCGGGTTCGCACCCATCCGGTATGCCACCGTCTTCAACGTAGGGCCGTCCATACCGACGCCACGTAAGTCAGTCCGCGGCCAGCGGCAGCCGCACTTCGAACCTCGCGCCGGTGGCCAGATTGTGCGCCGACAACGTGCCGCGATGAGCCTGCACCAAACCTGCGGCGATTGCCAGGCCCAGCCCCGAACCGCTGGGCAGCGACGAGTCCGCCCGCGGCACCCGATCGTTGGAGCCGCGGTAGGCCACGTCGAAGACCCGCGGCAGGTCGGCCTCGGAGATGCCGACGCCGGTGTCGTCGACGCGAGCCCACGCTCCGTTCTCGTCCGCGCCCAGCGCCAGCGAAACCTTGCCGCCTGCGGGGGTGTGCGCGATCGCGTTGGCTACGAGGTTCGACAGCACGCGCACCAACGCGCGGTCACTGCCGAGCACCCGCACCGGCTTCTCCGGCAGCTCCGCCTTCAACTGCACGCCCGCCCGCTCCGCGGCGATCTTGTGCGCGGCCAGCACGTCGTCAACGACCTCGTCCAGCGCCACCCTGTCGAAGGCAGGCTGCACCGCGCCCGCATTGATCTTCGACATCTCGAACAGGTCGTCCACCATCTCCGCGAGCCGAATCGACTCCTGCTCAATGTGTTTGGCATGCACCCGTACTTCCTCGTCGGGCACCACGCCATCGGCGATCGCCTCCGACACCGCGCGTATCCCGGCCAGCGGCGTGCGCAGATCGTGGCTGACGAACGCGACCAGCCGGCGCCGCGACTGCTCGGCCATCCGCTCGGAGTCGCGGATCTCCTGCTCCCACACCGTGCGGCGGGCCTGGTATCGCGCCAGCATCACCGCCGCGGGAATCGTCACCACAGAGACGATGACCAGCACGACGGCCGTGCGCTCGAACGTCTCGGTGACCATGAATCCGCTGGCCCCAAGCACACCGGTGAACGTCGCCACCGTCGGAATCAGCACCAGCGCCACCATGCTGACCGCCAGCGACCAGGACCGCGCGAGCCGGATGATGATCGCGCCGGCCAGCACGACAGGCACCGAGCAGGCCAGCGCCCACCCGACGATCTCCCAGAAGTCAGTCGCCTGCACTTGGGCGGCTCCACAGGTAGCCGCGGCCCCAAACCGTCTGCACGCGATGGTGGTCGCCGAGCTTGGACCGCAATCGCTTCACGTGCACGGTGACCGTCGACAAATCGCCAAAGTCCCAGCGCCACACCTGTTTCAGCAGTTCCTCGCGGGAGAACACGGCGTCGGCGTGGGTGATGAAGAACAGCAACAGGTCGAACTCGCGGTTGGTCAGGCTCACCGGCTCGCCGTTGATCGTCACAGAATGTGCGGCCGTGGACACGGTGAGATCGCCGACCGTGATCTCCAGCGGCAGCACACCCGCAGGCGACGGCGCGCGACGCAGCACCGACCGCACCCGCAGCGCCAGTTCACGCGGGCTGAACGGCTTGGTCAGGTAGTCGTCGGCGCCGGCCTCCAGCCCGGCGATGCGGTCGTCCTCCTCGCCGAGAGCGGTCAACAGGATCACCGGCACCGCGTAGTCGCCACGCTGACGCAGGCTGCGGCACAGCGACAGGCCGTCCGGGCCGGGCATCATCACGTCGAGCACCGCGACGTCGATGCGCTGCGAGCCGAGCAGCCGCAGCGCCTCGGTGCCGTCGTGCGCAATCGAGACATCGAGGCCGTCGCGTTCGAGATACCGGCGCACGACATCGCGCACGACGGAATCGTCGTCGGCAATCAGCACCCGCGTCACAATTCTCGAGGTTAGCCCTACACGGTCGCTACCTGCGCCGATGTCACGGTTTCGTCACCGTTGATTTGTGAGTGCTCGGTCCGGAGCTGGCCTACCGTGAACTGATATGCCCGACGTCACGGTGGTGCTGCCCTGCCTCAACGAGGCGGCATCACTGCCGGGGGTGCTTGCCGTCATACCCGACGGGTATCGGCCTCTGGTGGTCGACAACAACAGCACCGACAACACGGCCGAGGTCGCGCGCCGCCACGGCGCCGAGGTGGTCGCCGAGCCGCGGGCGGGTTACGGCTCGGCGGTGCATGCCGGGGTGACGGCAGCGACGACGCCGATCGTGGCAGTCCTGGACGCCGACGGCTCACTCGACCCCCGTGACCTACCGGCATTGGTCGACGAGCTCGGCCGCGGCGCGGACATGGCGATCGGACGACGGCGCCCGGTTGCCGGGCTGCGCTGGCCGTGGCACGCGCGGCTCGGCACCGCGGCGGTGTGTTGGCGGCTGAGGAACCGCTACCGCCTGCCGGTGCACGACATCGCGCCGATGCGGGTCGCCCGCCGCGACGCCCTGATCGCACTCGGTGTGACCGACCGCAGAACCGGCTACCCGGTGGAACTGATGGTCCGCGCCGCAGAGGCGGGTTGGCGGGTGGTCGAACGTGACGTCGACTATGGGCCGCGCACCGGCGGCAAGTCGAAGGTCAGCGGGTCGCTGCGCGGCAGCGTCATTGCGGGGCTGGACTTTTGGCGTGCGATCTCGTGATACCCGTGACCTTGTTGGTGGTTACCAAGGCACCGGTGCCCGGTCTCGCGAAGACCCGGCTCGCCGTGACCGTCGGCGAACGGGCGGCCGCCGACATCGCCGCCGCGACACTACTGGACACGCTCGACGCCGTCGCTGCGACGCCCGTGCAGGCAAGGGTGGTGGCGCTGACGGGTGATCTGGACCAGGCCAGCAGCAGCGCCGAAATCCGCTCGCGGCTTGGCGCATTCACCGTCATCAAGCAGCGCGGCGCCGACTTCGCCGAGCGGTTGGCCAATGCGAGCATGGATGCCGCGGCGGCCGATGGCAGTCGTCCGATTCTGCTGATCGCCTCGGACACCCCCCAGGTAACCGCTGACCTGCTCACCGAATGTGCCCAGGCACTGGTGAGCACTGACGCCGTGTTCGGGCTTGCCCGCGACGGCGGGTGGTGGCTATTCGGGATGACCGACGCCGCCATGGCCGACGTCCTGCGCGCGATTCCGACGTCGTGTTCGGACACCGGCGCCGTAACGCTTTCGGCGCTGCGCGACACGGGTATAGATGTGACCCTGGTGGCGGAATTGGCGGACGTGGACACGATCGCCGATGTGGACGCCGTCCGTCGCGTCTGCGCGCCCGACAGTCGGTTCGTGCGCGCCACCCAGGCGGCGGGGATCTGACATGCTCGGCAATCTCTACGACGGCCTGGCGGTGACGGGTATCCACCCCGTCGGCGCTCGTGTCGTCGCGAGTCTGGCGGCGAAATGAAGACCACCAGCCTGCGCGGCACCGCCGTCACCGCGCGCGTCGGACTGTGGCTCGGTGTGGCCGTCGCCGTCTGCTTCGTCACCGGACTGATCAGCCACTTCATCCAGCATCCGCAACCCTGGTTCTTCTGGCCAACGCGGCCGGTCTGGCTGTATCGAGTGACGCAGGGACTGCATGTCATCTCGGGCATCGCGGCGATACCGCTGACCGTCGTCAAGCTATGGTCGGTATGGCCAAAGCTGTTCGAGCGCCCACTGATTGGCGGGCTGGTCCGTCAAATTGAACGGTTGTCGATCCTGGTGTTGGTCGGCTCGACGTTGTTTCAGCTGTCCACTGGGCTGCTGAACATCGCGCAGTGGTACGCGTTCAAGTTCTTCTTCACCACAAGCCACTACGCGATGTCCTACGTCGCGGCAGGCGCGGTGTTGGTGCACATCGGCGTGAAGCTGCCCGTCATCCGCCGCGCTCTGGGCGAGCCGGTCGACGACATCCCGATGGGTGGCCTTCCTGGCCCGACGCGGCGCACGGTGCTGCGCGGCACCTGGCTCGCCGTCGCTCTTGCGACCGTGGTCACGGCCGGTCAGACGATCCCGTTGCTGCGCAAGGCGTCCGTGCTGTCTCCGCGCTCCGGCCAAGGGCCGCAAGGTGTTCCGGTGAACCGCTCGGCGATCGCGGCCGGTGTGCTGCGCAGTGCGCGATCACCCGACTACCGATTGACGGTGACGAACGGGTCGACGACGCGGGCGTTCACCGCGGCCGAACTTGCGGCCATGCCGCAGGCCACGCACCGGTTGCCGATCGCCTGCGTCGAAGGCTGGAGCGCCGACGCCGAGTGGACCGGTGTCGTGCTGGCCGATCTCGTCGCCGCGGTCGGCGGCTCGCCCGACGCCGACGTGCGGATGATCTCGCTGGAGCCGCCCGGCCCGTATTCACGCACGGTGGTGCCGGCCCGGCACGCCCGCGACACCAAGACGCTGATCGCGCTGAAGCTCAACGGCGAAACGTTGCACATCGACCACGGATACCCGTGCCGGCTGATCGCACCCACCAGACCCGGTGTGCTGCAGACGAAATGGCTATCCAGTATCGAGGTCGTCCCGTGATCGCGGTCCGGGTGGTCCTGGTTGTGGTCGGTGTGGTGCTCGGGGCATACGGGGCGGTCCTTCTGTGGGACAACCCGCCGGTGATCATCATCCGGATCCTGGTGTGGGCGCTGGTCGGGGTGGTGCTGCACGACCTGGTGTTCGCGCCGCTGTGCGTGGCACTCGGGTTCGCGGGCCGACGACTGATTCCCGGCAAGTGGTGGCCACCGGTAGCGATCGCTGCGTTGTGCAGCGTTGTGCTGGTGTTTCTGGCGATTCCGGTGTACGGCAAGCCCGGCATGCGGCCCGACAATATGACGGTTCTTGACCGCAATTACCCACTCGGGCTGTGGATTTCACTGGCCATCGTATGGGCATGTGTGCCGCTGTACTACCTGGCGAAGCGGCTGCTACAAGTTCGTCAGGATGAAGTGGTTCAGCAGCAGGGCGCCGATGATGTTGAGCGCCAGCCACCAGCGGGGTGACCGCGGGCGTCATCTTTCGACCTTTTTTCCGAGTCGTTTGGATGTACGGTTTGGTAGCGATCGCGTCATTACTCGAAGAAAGTCGAGCATGTCAAACCACTTCACGGGCCTTAACCTTGGACCACCTCTCGGGGATCAAAGACTCGACCTCTGCGACTTGTACGCGTTTGAGTCGCCCACGGACTCCTCGCGGACGGTGCTCATCCTGAACGCCAATCCGAACGCCGATGCGCTGCATCCCGATGCCATCTATCGTCTCGCCATCGACAATGACGGTGACCTGCTCAACGACATCGCATTCAGCTACGTCTTCTCCAAGCCGCAGGACGGTCGACAAACGGTGAACGTCTTGATGGCGACAGGCGAGGAAGCCCGCTCTGCTGAAGCCGTTGGCACGCAGATCTTCACCGACGTCGAGGTGTCGTTCGGACCGGGGCCGAATATCGCGCAGTACGACGGCATCAAGTTTTTCGCCGGCGCTCGCAGCGACGCGTTCTTCTTCGACTACGACGGCATCAAGAACCTGTTCGACACGTCGGGCGGCCGCAACTTCACCGCACCTCACCTGGGCGGGGAGTCGCCGTGGACCGGCGTGGACTCCAATACCGAAGCCAATGTGTTCTCGACCGTGCTCGAGCTTCCGACGAGCGAGCTCGGCGCCGATCCTGACATCCGCATCTGGGGACGATGCAGCGTGCGGCGCGGCGGCGAGCTGCTCCACGTCGATCGCGCCGGTCACCCCTCGGTCAGCAGCTTCTTCAACACCGACGAGACCAAAGAGGAATACAACGCCAGCGAGCCGCCCAACGATCGCACTCGCTGGCTCGACCAATTCGTCCATCTCATGGGGCACACCGGCGATTACACCCGGGAGGAGGCGATCGCTGCGATCGACGCCCACGGCATCCTGCCCGACATGCTGACCTACAACCCGTCGAAGCCAGCGTCGTATCCCAATGGCCGCGTCTTCACCGACGACGTCATCAACTTCCGCCTGGACTTCCTGTCGAAGGGGGACATTCCTCCCACCGGTCTCTCGCCGCACACCGACGTCCTCAACGAGTTCCCGTATCTCGGCACCCCGCATGAAGCGCGGAGCTGATCGAACACGATGCGGCTGTTACCAGTTCGTCAGGATGAGGTGATTGATCGCCAGGGCGCCGACGATGTTGAGCGCCAGCCACCATCGATGTGACCGCGGCGGTAACAGCGCCGCGGCAGCGGTCAGCCACACCGTGAACGGCAGCCAGATGCGTTCGGTCTCCGCCTTGCTCAGCATGGACAGGTCCGCGCACGCGACCGCGAGCAGCGCGCCGATGCACCACTAGGTGCAGGCCTGAGCGCCGCTTGATCGCCGCGATGTCGAATACCCGGCCGATACCGGCCACGCTGCCCAGCCCGATCGCGCACACCGTCGACGCGAGGTTCGCCCACGACCAGTACTGGAACGGCCTGTCGTTGGCGATGCCCTGCCAATAGCGTTCCTGCACCAGCAAGTAGCCGTCGAACCACGAGAATCCGGCGATGACGAATACGGCGGCCACCCCAAGCGCGACAAGGACGGCCGGGACGAGAGCGCTTATTGCGGACCGCCAGTCGGCGGCAGAGACCAGCACCGCGACGGCCGGCAGCGCCATCAGCACCAGGCCGTAGTTCAGGAAGATGCCCCAGCCGAGTAGCAGGCCGGAGCCGGCCGCGGCCAGCACCGGCCAGCGCACGGTACGACGGGCAGCGAGTGCCAGCAGCGCGATGCCCCACGCGGCCACGCCGGCGAAATAACCGTCCGCCGACACCGCAACCCAGATGGCCGTCGGCGCCACCGCGACGAACGGCGCCGCCAGCCGTGCGGTGTTCTCATCGGTCAGGGCGCGCACCGCCACGACGATCGCAGCCGCGGCGCTGGATCCGACCAGCAAGCACAGCAGGCCCGCCCAGGCGCCGCCGCCCAGCCCGATGCGGTCCAGCCAGACGAAGGTCAGCAGTGCCCCGGGCGGATGCCCCGACACGTGGGTCATCCACGAATCCGGTTGGAAATCCAGTATTCTGCCGGCGAAAGTGCGGACGGCTTCGGGGATGTCGGTGACGGTGGGGACCTGTCGCAGGTATTCGTGGCGGGCGGTGAGTCGGCCGGCGAACCCGCGTTGCCAGCCGTCGACCATGGCCAGCGAGAACGCCCACGCGCACGCCGTCGCCCACGTCGCCCAGGGAAGGAAACGCCACGGCAGCCGGTGCGCAACGGCCTGTCCGTAGACGACGGCCGCCACGCCGATGACGATCGCAGGGACGGTGCCCCACCCAACGTGGGCGTTCCACCACCCGAAGATGGGCGCCGTATCGGCGAAGCTGTAGAGCCGTCCCGCCGACGCATTGATCAGCGGGGTGACGATGCCCAGGTGCAGATGGGGTACCACGAACGCCGCGACGACCAGGAGCACGCCGACGGTGACCGCCACCGCTTCCCTGCGACCAACCCGCACGACCGCCAGCCTATGGCCCACTGCGCGGCGCCCAGCGGCGGTTAGGCTGACCATCCGATGACCATCGACAACACGCCTCTGTTCTGCAGCATCGCTTTGGCCGAGCGCATCGAACGGGTGGAAACACAGCTGATCACCGCTGCAACGGAGGCCGCCCGTCAGCGCGCGGGTACTGCGGTGTTCGTGATCCCGGTAGCCGGTGGCGCGGCGTGCTACGCCGAGGACGGCTCGCCTTTGAACAAGGTGGTAGGCCTCGGCTTCGGTGGTGCGCCAACCGGCGACGCTCTGGACGAGATCGAGCAGGCGTTCGTGGCGCGCGGGGCCGCCACGCACGTTGAGCTCACCAACCTTGCCGACCCGGCCATCGGTGCCACCTTGACGAGCCGCGGCTATCAGCTCGTCTCATTCGAAAACGTGCTCGGCCGTTCCCTGCCGGGCGAACTGCAGCCCATCACACCGTCCGGGATAGAAGTCCGAGTATCCGATGACCGCGCAGCATGGCTGGACGTGGTGGTCGACGGCTTCGCCCATCCCGACGAAGAAGGGGTGCCGTCGCACGAAGAGTTCCCCCGCGAGATCGTGGAGAAAGCGATCGCTGACATCGAGCACGCAGGCGCCACAGCGTATCTCGCGTACCGTGGCGGAGCCGTCTCAGGCGGGGCGAGCATGAGAATGTCAGATGGCGTCGCGCAGCTCACCGGTGCCGCAACGGCGCCTAACCACCGCCGTCGCGGTGTGCAAACGGCGCTGTTAGCGGCGCGACTCGCCGACGCAGCTCGCGCCGGCTGTGACATCGCTGTCGTCACTACCCAGCCGGGGTCAAAGTCGCAGCAGAATGTGCAACGTAGGGGATTCCATCTGCTCTACACCCGTGCGGTGCTCGTGAAGTGAGATGTGGACCGCTTGTTCCATAACCGGGTAGTCTGGACGTATGCCCCGGCCACGTGAGTTCGATGAAGCCGACGTCGTCGCCGCCGCGCGCGACGAGTTCTGGACGCGCGGATACGCGGCGACGTCGGTCGACGACCTGACCACCGTCACGGGCCTTGGCAAAGGCAGCCTTTACGGAGCGTTCGGCGACAAGCACGGGTTGTTCCTGCGCGCGCTCGACGACTACATCACCTCGGCGCTCGAGAGCGTCCGCACGCAACTCCGCGATCCCACTCGCAGCGCCTACGACCGCCTGATCCGTCACATCCGCGCCCAGGCCAAGGCCGTTGCCACCGATAGCAGCAGGCGCGGATGCATGATGGCCAAGAGCGCCGCCGAATTGGGCGCCACCGACGACGCCGTAGAGCGGACCATCGAGCGCGCATATGCGGCCTGGCGTGCCGAGCTTGTCGACTGCATCAAGCAGGCGCAGCGGGACGGAGCGATCGACGGAAAGACTAATCCGCAGGCCCTGGCCACCACGCTGCTGGCGTTCATGCGCGGGCTGGAGGCGCTGCACAAGGCCGGCGCCAAACCCGCACAGATCAAGTCCGCGGCCGACGAGATGATCTCTCTGATGCCCACCGGCTCGGAATAGAAGCGCCCGCAGATGCGTCGTAGTTCTTGACCGAATGGTCCAGAACTAAACGAAAGGCACGACGATGGCACTTCTCAAGGACAAGACAGCGGTAATCACCGGAGGCACGACCGGTATCGGGTTGGCGACCGCGAAGCGGTTCGTCGAGGAGGGCGCGTACGTCTTCATCACGGGTCGTCGGCAGGCCGAACTGGAGGCGGCGGTCAAGGAACTCGGTGACAACGCCACCGGCGTCCAGGGCGACGTCGGCAAGGCCGAGGATCTCGACCGGCTCTACGCCGCGGTGGCCGACAGCGGACGCCGCGTCGACGTGGTGTTCGCGAACGCGGCGATCATCGACGTCGCGCGGATCGGTGAGATCACCGAGGAGCACCTCGACTACCAGCTGGATGTCGACTTCAAGGGCGTGGTGTTCACCGTGCAGAAGGCGCTGCCGCTGCTCAACGACGGCGGCTCGATCATCCTCAACTCGTCGAACACGAACGCGAAGGGCAGCGACGGCATCGGCGTATACGCGGCGATCAAGGCGGCGCTGCGCTCGTTCGCCCGCACGTGGGCAAGTGAGTTGCGGGAACGCAAGATTCGCGTGAACGTGGTCAGCCCAGGCGCGACCGAAACGCCCGGCATCAATACCCTCGCCGGCATGCTGTTCCCCGGCCCGAACGCGGCGGAGCAGTTCGAGAACTATCAGATCAGTGGCGTCCCGCTCGCCCGCTATGGCACATCCGAAGAGGTCGCCAACGCGGTGCTGTTCCTGGCGTCGGACCTGAGCAGCTTCAC
Organism: uncultured Actinomycetota bacterium; assembly: GCA_963851115.1. Taxonomy (GTDB): domain Bacteria; phylum Actinomycetota; class Actinomycetes; order Mycobacteriales; family Mycobacteriaceae; genus Mycobacterium. Next base: position 25,181 of record CAWKOI010000011.1, on the reverse strand, counting down.
CACCGGTGCCGACATCCCTGTGGACGGCGGCATCAACCAGATCTGAGCGAATCGAAGCTGAAACTACTGCGGCGCACCTAGGCGTGTCGTCGCAGTAGTTTCAGTGTCGCGGCAGTGATGGGTCCGCAGCTCGGCAGCAACCTGCTGAACCTCGGCATTGCAAGTTCTCGTCGGGCGGCGCCATCGCCGAACTACTGCGATGACATCGGAACGTGTGGCCCGTGACGGAGAAAGTCTAAGAGCCGAAACGCGCGGCAAGCACGCGCCGGTCGACCTTGCCGATGCCGAGGCGCGGCAACTCGTCGACGACGTGGACCTCCCGCGGCGCAGCCGTGGCGTCCAAAGTCTGTGCAACGTGCGAACGCAGCTCGGCTAACGTGGGTGCAGCATCGCCGGGCGATACCACCACAGCCGCGACGACCCGCTGCCCCAGTCGCTCGTCGGGCACTCCGAACACCGCGCAGTCGGCCACCCTCGGATGCCGGGTCAGCGCCGCCTCAACCAAATGCGGCAATACCGTCAGGCCGCCAGTGCTGATCGCGTCGTCGACCCGGCCCAGCACCGTCAACACCCCTGAGTCATCAACGGCGCCAAGGTCATCGGTGCGAAACCAGCCGGGCTCCGAGAACGGGTCCGGCGACACCGGGTTGCGGTAACCCTTCGCCACCGTCGCGCCACCCAGCACAACCCGGCCGTCATCAATGCGTACCCGCACCCCGTCCAGCGGAACCCCGTCGTACACGCAGCCGCCGGCGGTCTCGCTCATCCCGTATGTTCGAACCACGGAAATGCCTGCTGCCGTAACCTTTTCGGCCAACCCGGCCGGCATCGGTCCGCCGCCGATCAGCACCGCGTCCAATTCCGCCAACGCTGCGGTCGCGGTCCGATTTGACAGCGCCTTGTCCAACTGCGCTGCCACCAGCGAGGCATACCGTCGGCCCGACCCCAATGACGCCACCGCTGAGGCCAATTCGCCAGCGTCAAAGCTCGCTGAGACTGCAATCGGGTCAACACCCGCGACCATGCTGCGCACAAGCACCTGAAGCCCGGCCACGTGGTAGGCGGGCAGCGCCAGCAGCCAGCGCCCCGGGCCGCCCAGCCGGGCGTAAGTGGCATCCGCGCTCGCCATCAGCGCGGCAGCTGTGAGCATCGCCCCTTTGGGCGCACCCGTAGTTCCCGACGTCGACACCACGACCGCGATGTCGTCGTCGATCTCCTCACCGGCGCGCAACGACGTTGTCAGCAAGGAGGTTTGGCGCTCGTCATCGGCCGGCACCGGAAGCACACACGCCCGCCCGGCGAGAAGGTCATCCACCACAGCCAACACCGACAGCGCCGAAGCGCCAGACGGGACGGCGACGGGGCGCAGGACGGCTATTCGGCCTCCTCGGCGCCACGGGGGTCGTCGAGCGGCCATCCCTTGGCGGCCAGGCGTTCCCGGACCCGCTCAATGTCCTCCGGGGACGGCAGTTCGTCGGTGATCTGCGTGATCAGCACCCCGATATCGACGGGGTCGACTTCGCCGCGGTCCATCAATGCCTGCGCGACGGCCTTGACCTCGTCGTCCGTGAGCCGCCGCTTGAGCAGGGCGAGCAGCGGCACCCTGTCAGGCCCGGGGACCCCTTCGGGGTACCCGGCGTTAACCCACGCCACGATCTTGGCGAGAAACTTGTTCACGGTAGGTCAGCCTCCCCGGCAGGGGGCCGTCCAACCCCCGGATTTCGACGGCTGTGATGTTACTTGGGCTTGGCGCCAAAGAGGTACAGGCCGGTTTGATGTCCGATGAAGTCACGGGCGATGAAGAGCACGCCGATGATCACGCCCGCCAGCACCAACGCGAAGATCACCCAGCTCAGAGCGACCAGGATCGGGTTCTTCTGGGCAACGGCGCCGCCGTGCTCGGCGACGCCGACACCCTCGGCGTTCATGCGTACTGCGACGGCGAACAACGCCGGTAACCCGGCACCCACGAGCAAGCCGGCGATGATGATCTGAAAGACGGCGTTGTAGTTGAACCAGGCACTCACTCTTGTTGGCCTCTCCGGTATCTGGTCGAGCTAAGCGGCGTCGACTGGTGTCTCGGACTTCGGGGCGGGCGCCTTCTCGCTGGTGCCCGCGGTCAGGCTGCCTTCCCACTCGGCGTTGACGTTGTTGTGGTCGATCGGCGCCTTGCGCGATTGCAGCCAGATCAACGCCGACACCCCAACGAGGAGAAGGAAGCCGACGGTAGCGCCGGCGTAGCCGCCGATGAAGTGAACGATCCAATAGCTGATCGCGCCGACGATGCCGCCGATCAGCGCGTGCGAGGAGCTGGACGGGATGCCCAGCAGCCAAGTCAGCAGATTCCAGGTGATGCCGCCGACCAGACCGGCGAAGACCAGTTCCAGGGTGACCAGTCCGGAGTCGACCAGACCTTTGGCGATCGTCGCCGCCACCGCGGTAGACAGGAAGGCGCCGACGAGGTTCAGCGACGCCGACAGGGTCACGGCCACCCTCGGCTTCAGCGCCCCACTGGCGATCGACGTCGCCATCGCGTTACCGGTGTCATGGAAGCCGTTGGTGAAATCGAATGCCAGCGCGGTGATCACGACGATGATCAGGAGGAAGAGCTGAAGATCCACGCGTGGATTGTTGCGGTCAGGTATGCCTAATGTCGATTCGGTGAGCTAAGAATTCGCTGGTCAGTCCCGACTGGTCGAGAACTGTTCGGCTACCGTTAACTTCGGTTGTCACGGCGCAACGGATGGTTCTCCGGAACCTGCACGAAAATCAGCGTGACGCCATCCGGATCGGTCACGTGCATCTCGTGCAGCCCCCACGGTTCCTGCCGGGCTTCGCGAGCGATCGGAACACCGCGGTCGGCTAACTCCTTCTCGGCGGCGTAGACGTCGCGAACCTGAAGCCACATCGTGCCGGCCGCGTTCGGGGTGCCGTGGCCCGCCAGTTCGATCAGCGACTGGCCCGCGTAGAACACTGTGCCGGCGCCGTAGTCACGGGCGATGGCCAGGCCGAGCTCGTCGCGATAGAACCGCAGCGAGCGCTGGTAGTCCGCCGGCCGGAGGAGCATCCGGCTGGCCAGGATCTCCATGCAAATGTGTCTATCACGGTCATCCGCCGGATTCGGCAGCAACACGGTAGCCACGCGCATCCTGCCCTCAGGGTTGGACGGTCTGGCGCTTCATGATCGCGTTGACCCACCCAGGCGCGACGGTGTCCAACGCCCTGGCGGTCATCGCCATCCGCGGCGCGATCCGCACCGGCCGGTTGCGGGCGGCGGTCGACCATCCAGTCGGCGGCCTCGCCGGAGTCAGCGCCGGCAGGCCGTCGTAGCTCTGGTCGGCGCGATCATCGGCGTCGCTCACCAGCGGGTAGTACAGGGTCGTCGAGTGCACGCCCGCGTGGCCCACTCGGTGTCGATGACGCGGCTGACCGCGCGAGTGCCGCCTTCGACGCGTTGTAGACGGCGAACAGCGGTGACGACTCGCTGCAGCACCCGCCACGTGGAGATGTTGATGATGTGGCCGTCGCCGCGCTCGCGCATGCCGGGCGCGAGGCCGCGGATGAGCCGCAGCGGCGAGTAGTAGTTGAGCGCCATGATGCGCTCGACGTCGTGCCAGCGGTCCAGCGAATCGGCCAGCGGGCCGGCGGATCGACCGGGCCGCGTTGTTGATCAGGATGTCGATGCCGCCGAGCTCTTCTTCGACCTTGGCGACGAGTCGGTCGACCGCGTCGAGGTCGGCCAGGTCGCACGGCGAGCGCGTGCGCAACGCCGCCGCGGGCGGTGATGCGCTCGACGAGCTCGGCGAGAAGGTTCCTGCCGGCGCGCGGCGACGACACGGTGGCACCGCGGCGGGCGAATTTCTCGGCAGCGGCCTCACCGATGCCCGACGACGCGCCGGTGAGCAGTATCCGCTTGCCGCGCAGATCGACCTCGCCGCGGTCGGGGCGGTAGAGCAGCAATTGCGGACCCAACGGCGGCCGCATGCTTGCCAGAACGATTTGGTCGGTCAACCGCCGCAGCGGGCTCTTACGCACGGATCAAAAGTCTAGGTGGCCTACTTTCTGGTGAATAACTGGTAGCGGCCGGTGTGATTTCTGGACCGTTCACTGTTCTGAGGGGGGTGATTCACTGTGCGTACACGGCGATTTAGCCGTGCAGGGCTTGGGTTTGCTCGTGAAACTCAACCGATTTGGCGCCGCGCTGAGCCTGTTCGCCGCCGCCGCCCTGGTGCTTTCGGGATGCAGTAGCGATAGCAGCGCCTCGTCGACCGCGCAGGACGCGGGTTCGGTGAAGGTGGACTGCGGTGGCAAGAAGGAATTGAAGGCCAGCGGGTCGACAGCCCAGGCGAATGCGATGACGGGATTCGTCAGCGCCTTCGAGCAGTCCTGTGAAGGGCAGACGGTGAGCTACACGGCGAACGGTTCTGGCGCCGGGGTGCGCGAATTCATCGGCGACCAAACCGATTTTGCCGGAACGGACTCGACGCTGAGCGCCGACGAGGCCACCAAGGCCAAGCAGCGGTGCGGCGGCTCGGACGCGTTGCACCTGCCCGTCGTGTTCGGTCCGCTGGCGATCACCTACAACCTCGTCAACGTGGACACGCTGGTGCTCGACGCGCCGACGCTGGCCAAGATCTTCAATGGCACCATCACCCGCTGGAACGACCCGGCGATCACCAGGCTCAACCAGTCGATGCCGGCGCTCCCCATCACCGTGGTGCACCGCACCGACGAGTCCGGAACCACCGACACCTTCCAGCAGTACCTCGAGGCCGCCTCGGACGGAGCGTGGAGCGCGGGTGCTGGCCGGATGTGGAAGGGCGGTGTCGGCAAGGGCGGCGAGGGCAACGATGGCACGTCGAAGACGGTCAAGAACACCGACGGTGCGATCAGCTACAACGAGTGGTCGTTCGCGCTGGCGCAGAACCTGTTCTGGGCGAAGATCGTGACCCCGGCGGGCTCCGATCCGGTGAACATCAGCGCCGAAACGGTCGGCAAGACCATCGCCGGCGCCCAGGTCGCGGTCGCGGGCAACGACCTGAAGCTCGACACGTCATCGTTCTACAAGCCGACCGAGGCTGGTGCGTATCCCATCGTGCTGGCCACCTATGAGCTGGTCTGCTCGAAGTACCCCGACGCGGAGGTCGGCACGGCCGTGAAGGCGTTCCTGCAGTCGACCATCGGCCGGGGGCAGGCCGGTCTCGCCGACCACGGGTACGTTCCGTTGCCGGCCGACTTCCAGTCGAAGGTGTCAACGGCGGTCAATACGATCAGCTGATCGCACCGTTTCGCGATGAGTTGTCGGCCGCGGCGCGGTCACTACTTGTATGACGATCAACGGCAAGCTTGACCCTCGATTCAGCGAAGCCGACGCGCCGGTGGACTGGCAGACCGTCACCGACGCGCTGGCCGCGGCGGAGCTGTACTGGCTGACCACCGTGCGCAAGGACGGCCGACCGCATGTCACGCCGCTGGTGGGCGCATGGGTGGACGACAGCTTCGTGTTCTGCACCGGTCCTGAGGAGCAGAAGGCGAAGAACCTCGGCCACTCCACCGCGGTCGCGGTGACCGCCGGCGTGAATACCTGGAAACAGGGGCTGGACGTTGTCGTCGAGGGCGACGCCGAACGCGTCACGGGCCGCGAAGCCTTGGCGCCGCTGGCCGACGCGATTCGCGAAAAGTACCGCGGTGAGTGGGATTTCACGCCTGCCGAGGACGGCTTCGGCCATGACGGTCACATCGCCTACGTATTCCGGGTGCCGCCCGCGAAGGTACTGGCGTTCGCGAAGTCACCGCACGGCCAGACGCGATTCAAGTTCTAATACAAACCGGACCAGGACTGCGACTCCGCGAACTCATCGGCGCAGACGGCGGTCAGTTGACCTCATAACCCTCGCTCACAGGAAATCGCTGGCAACGCCCGCCGCCGCGCAAATCCCGCAGAAACCCGCACACATTGCCCCACTCACCGCATCTTTGTCCCATACTTGGGACATATCATTCCTGAGTGGGGTTAGTTTGATCGACATGCTGCGGCGCCGCAGGGGCAACGACGCGCCGCGCGTCTTTCAACGGTTGGGCCAGTTTGCGGTGCGCCGGCCGCTGGTCATCATTGGTTTCTGGGTGGCCGCCGCGGCCACATTGTTCCTGACATTGCCGCCCTTGGCGAAGATCGCCGGAGAGCAGCCACCAGACTTTCTCCCTCCAGACGCCCCCGTGCTCGTGACCAACCACGACATGATCAAGGCGTTCAACGAACCCGATACGCAGAACATTTTGCTGGTCGTGTTGACCAATGAAAACGGGCTCACTTCGGCCGATGAGGCGGTCTACGGGCGACTGGTCGACAACCTGCGTGCTGAGCGCCGTGACGTCGTTCAGGTCCAGGACTTCATCGCCACGCCGCCGCTGCGTGAGGTGATGACCAGCAAGGACAACAAGTCGTGGTATCTGCCGGTCAGTATCGCCGGGGCACTGGCCACCCCGGCAGCGAACGAGTCAACCGAGCGCGCCATCGAGATTGTGAAGGACACCGCCGCAGGCTCCGCGCTGACAGCCAATCTCACCGGGCCTGCGGCAACCGTCGGGGACCTTACGACGTTCGGGGAGCGCGACGTCCATGTGGTCGAAACGGCCACCGCGCTCATGGTGTTGACGATCCTGTTACTGGTCTATCGGAATCCGCTCACCATGTTGTTGCCGTTGGCGACGATCGGGCTGTCACTGGTCATCGCCCAGCAGATCATCGCCGGGCTTGCGCAACTGGGTATGAGCATCAATCCCCAAGCGATCGTGTTGATCAGCGGAATGATGCTGGGGGCAGGTACTGACTATGCCGTCTTCTTCATCAGTCGCTACCACGAATCCCTGCGGCGCGGCTCGGCGTCCGATGAAGCCGTTGTGTCGGCTTTGGCTTCCATCGGCAAGGTGATCGCCGCCTCCGCCGGAACGGTCGCCATCACATTTCTCGGAATGTCCTTCGCCAAACTCGGCGTGTTCTCGACTATCGGCCCCGCCCTGGCGATCACCATCGCCGTCGGTTTCCTGACATCGGTCACGCTCTTGCCGGCGATGGTCGTACTCGCCGGCCGTCGGGGCTGGGTCAGACCCAAACGCGAACTCACCAGCCGCTTTTGGCGACGGTCGGGGATCGCACATCGTCCGGCGTCCAGTCAGACAGCTAGTGGCCAGCCTCATCGTTCTGATCATCCTTGCCGGGTGCGCGGGCCTCGTGAAGTTCAATTACGACGACAGAAAGAACCTGCCGGCAGCGGCGGAAAGCAATCTGGGGTACGAGGCGATGGCGCGCCATTTCCCAGTGAATGAAAGCATCCAGGGGTTCATCCTGGTTCAATCACCGCACGACTTGCGGACCCCGAAGGCCCTCGCCGACCTGGAGCAGATGGCGCAGCGAGTCAGTCAGCTGCCCGGCATCGCCGCGGTTCGCGGTATCACCCGGCCTACCGGGCAGACGCTGGAGCAAGCCAAGACGACGTATCAGGCCGGTGAGGTCGGCCAGAAGCTCGACCAGGCATCTACCGATATCGCCAACAGGGATCAAGACCTCGATCGGTTGACTGGCGGCGCGCATCAGCTTGCCGGCGCCCTTGGCGACGTTCGCGGTGGGGTGCTGCAGGCCGTGTCATCGGTCAGCGGATTGGCCAATGCACTCGTCGACATGCAGAACCGGTTCGGTGGGTCGACGAAACTCGGTGAGATCGATCAAACGGCCAACCTCGTCACCAGCATGAAGTCCCTCGGAGATGCGCTGGGGCTCAACCTGAGTCAAATCGGCGATGTGTACACGTGGGCCGTGCCGATGCTGAACGCGTTGAACGTGAGTCCGGTGTGCGAGTGGGATCCGTCCTGCCGTGATTCACGCGCGCTGCTACAGCGCCTGGTTGCCGCACGCGACAATGGGTCGCTGGATCAGATCGCAGCGCTCGCCGGTCAACTGCAAAACGTCCAAAGCGACCAGACTCTGGGCGAGACGGCTGATGGTCTGCGAGAAAAGCTTGACGGTGCGGTCGCGGCAGCACGCAAACTCGGGCTCGATGATCCGAACGGAATCCAACGACGCCTCACCGAACTGCAACAAGGCGCGAACACCCTCGCAGACGCCAGCCAACAGCTGGCCGACGGCGTGCAGCTTCTGGTGGATCAGATCAGGCAGATGAGCCCGGGGCTCACGGATGCCTCCGCCTTCCTGCTGGCCATGAAGCGCGATGCCCGGGACCCGCCGATGGCCGGCTTCTACATTCCGCCACAAGTATTGACGCAGAACGAGTTCAAGACCGCGGCATCCATGTTCGTCTCGCCGGATGGACACGCGGTGCGCTACATGGTCCAAACCGATCTCAATCCGTTCGGCACCGAGGCGATGGACCAAGTCCAGGACATCCTCGACGCCGCCCGCAGTGCACAGCCCAACACGACGCTGGCGGATGCGTCCATCTCGACAGCAGGGCTGCCCGCCGTCAACAACGATATCCGGACCTACTACAACCACGACCTGATCTTCATCATCACCATGACGATCGTCGTGGTGTTGGCGATCCTCATGCTGCTGCTGCGGGCGGTCGTGGCGCCGCTGTATCTCATTGGTTCAGTGATGATTTCGTATCTGTCGGCGCTCGGGATCGGCGTCATATTCTTCCAATTGATCCTCGGCCAGCACCTCGCATGGAACGTCCCCGGGACGGCGTTCATCGTCCTTGTCGCCGTCGGGGCCGACTACAACCTGCTGCTCATCTCGCGGATTCGCGATGAGGCACCGCACGGCATGCGGTCCGGTGTTATCCGAACCATCGGCTCCACGGGTGGCGTGATCACGTCCGCGGGCCTCATCTTCGCGGCGTCCATGTTCGGCCTGGTGTTCAGCAGCATCAGCGCTGTGGTGCAGGTCGGCTTCATCATCGGGGTGGGCTTACTCCTCGACACCTTCCTGGTGCGCACCGTCACCGTTCCGGCGTTAGCCGTCTTGGTCGGGCGGGCGAACTGGTGGCCGTCAAAAGCCACCACGAAAACGCTTGCCTAAGAGACCAACCCGCTACACCATGAGCGGGCCGCCGAACCCAGGAACGGTGCCGATGGGAATCAGCGCCGCAGCGGCGACAACCAGTACGAACATGTCAACGGTGCGCTTTGTCGGCTTCTCGTGGATTTCTGGCCTGTCGAGTGCGTACAGGATGTAGACGATCACGATGTCGAACGAGATGATGATCAACCATCGGGTCCAGTCGAATCCCGTCAAGAACACCGGTATTACCAGCGCCAGTCCGCACGCGCACCAGACCAGCCTCCCCCGAACGAGGTCGACGAAGCCGGCCAGTGGGACCCCTGAGAAATAACGGACTGCGCATAAGGTCCCGCACAGCGCCAACAGACCGAGAACGACCGATGCCAGCAGCGGACCCGCACCGATGTCCGCCACAACCTTGATCGCGTCGGTGATGCTGTAGTCGTAGATGGGTAATACATTGCGGCAGACCCAGTCGTGATAGTCGGTCTGGGTGCGCTGGCCCGCGACGACGTACTCGATCAGTGTCGGGAAAGACTTGATCGTCGCCAGCGGGTTCTCCATCGTCCCGTGCGGGACCGTCGAGCACAGCTGCGCGCCAACGTCGTGGCGTCCGAACGCCGCGACCAGCAATGCCGACGCCAGTCCGGGACCGACGGCCAGCAGGACGCAGCCGCGTTGCACCGACGGCCGCAGACGTCTGGCGAGCACCACAATCGCCAGCACCGCACCGAGCGCGAACTCCAGTGCGATCGCCTCATGCATCAGGGCCAACAACGCGATGAGCACTCCGTAGCCCCCGCAAGCCCCGATGGCGGCCCTCGGCGACCTGACGACGGTCAACGCGATGCTCAACGCGACCAGCGCCGCCGCCCCGAACAGGTCTGGGCGAGCCGAATACAGCGAGAACGGAATCGCGAACGGCAGGACCAAGATGAGTAGCGCGAGCATGACCTTGCGCTCCGACCGTTGACCCCGCAGCAGGAGGAGCCCGATGATCGCCACCAGGCTGATGAGATACACGCCCGTGGACAGCCAGCGCATAGTGAGGGCGGCGTCAAAGTAATCTCCGCCCGGCGCGAGACGGACTATCTCGCCGGCGAGGCCGCGGCGGACGAATCCGAATGTGTAGTCGACCGCGTAGTAGGACACCCAGTACATGTCGATCGGAACGACCGTCGCGGCAAGTACCAGTATTGCCAGGCTCCACGCCAGAATTGCGACGGCCACACCGGAATACAGGGTCCTACGGTCATTGACCGGTAGTTCAACCAACTTCGTAGTCAAATGTCCCCCGTTCCAGACGAATTGGCTCTGTTTACTGATGGATCGTGGCGGCCAGCCTGAAGTCGGCAAGGGTCAGCCGTATCAACTCCCGCAGACGACTTCTCGGATCGTCAATGCCGCGCTCATAGGCGACGACGGTGATGAAGACCCTCTCGTTTATCCGTCCCGACCCCAAGAACAGCTGCCCGTGTGCACGCTCGATGCTTTGGGTTGTCACGCCCTGGTCGGCCAGTCGCACGGATACGAACTCCGCATCGGTGCCATCCGGACGACTAATGGCGGGCTCCAACGAGCCGAGGTTGGAACATCCGACGGGCAGGTCGGTGCTGCCCATCGCCAACCCTTCCATGTTTCTCGCCAGCCATTTCGGCACCATCGGGATCAGCGGGAGTGGGGCCATGAGCTCGTTGGGGGTTTCGCGCAGGGCGCAGAGACCGCGCTTCACCTGGACGCGGATGGCCTGCAGGTCCGTTGTCACCCGTCCCGGGTCGACACGCAAGTTGATGGACGTCAACGCATTCGCGCGGGCGTCGTCGGGCGTTCGCTCACTGACCGGCAGCGTGATCGTCACAGTGCCATCGCCAGGGTGAACGCGCCCCATGCGGTCGGCGAGTCTTGCGCCAAACGCGACGAACAGCGAGTTGCCGGTCCCGGTGAGGCTTCGCGCGCGAGCATCCCAGGCCGCCATATCGACGTACATGGTCACCGCGGGCAAGACGATCTGCTGCTCGCCGTCGGGTTCGGCGGCGGCGCTGGGTGGCGATGTGGATTGGCGGCTGGGCTCAAATAGCAACCGCAGCAACAGGAAGAGGGTAGCGATCAGGGCGCGAACGATCTCCGGCAACCCACGGATGACCTCGCCGGCGTCCACGAGCAGTGCCCGGACGCGGGTGCGCGACCCCGGTGGTGGATAGCCGAATTGGCGAGCCGCACCCTTGACCGCCTCGGCGATGGCGATGGTCAGTCCGAGGCCGTCGACCACGCAATGTGAGGCAACCAGACTGACGGCCGTTCCGCCGTCAGCAAGGCTAAGGACTCCGAGATGCCAGGCAGGTCCGAACTCCGGATCCACTGGGACTGCGGCGCGTTCGTCGATCCATGCGTCGATCTCGGCGCGAGATCGGACGGACGTGGCGAACTCGATGTCGGGAGGGTCCCCGCACGCGACCCATCGATGACGTCCGAACGGCAACGGCGAACGTTCAATCCGGCGCCCGAGCAATCCGCACCCGAGACTTTGGTGGAATCGGTGCAACCCGTCCGTGTCGATGGCGCGGTCGTAGATCCACGTGGATTGACACACGCTGCCCTGCCTGGCCGCTCGCAGCCGAAGAAACGACGCCTGATCAAGAAATGTAAGCCGGTTATCCACGAACCATCAACACCCGGATTCGGCAGCGACTCGGTAGCCGCGGACGGCCATCGGACCGAAAACAGCTATGAGACAAACGATCCAGGTCAGGCTTTGCAGCAGCGGCCACAGTGCGGGGGTGCCCTCGGCGAATGCCCGCATCGCCTCGATCGTGGGCGACATCGGCTGCAGCCGTACCGCCGGCTGCAGCCATGACGGGAAGATCTCCACGGGCGCGGCACCGGTGTTGAAGAACAATAAGACGATGCAGCCTGCGCCAAGCCAAGTCACTAGATTGCGCCCATCGACGCGCACCGCGATCGCGATGACCACCGTCGAGATCCCGGCAGCGAGAAGCACGGGGAGCAAAACGAATGGGATCGCCGCCAGCCAGCCAGTTTCGAACCGAAGTCCGAGCGCAACACCGAGCCCAGTGATGATCGCCGCGGCGACAAGAGTGCGGGCGGCTTCGGCAAGCAGCCTTCCGGCTAGCGCGCTCGACCGGTACACGGGTAGGACCCACAGGCGGCTGAGCAGACCGGACTCACGTTCGCCGGGAATGGCGAGGCCGGCGCCGAGCGACCCGAATATCGCGCCCACCACCGCGCACATCGGAACCAACCCGTAGAGGCTGTCGGTGCCGGTGAGGTTCGCGATCGACTCGCCGAGCAGCAGCTTGTAGGTAATCAGCAGAAAGGCCGGGAACAACAATGCCTGGATTGGTACCACGGGCTCACGTGTCCACCGAGTGAGCAGTCGTCCGGCTTGCAGCACACTTTCGGCGACCGGCGAGCCGCGCTGCTCTGTGGAGGTCGTCATCGAGTGCGCCTCTGCATCCGCACTGCGAGCGCACCGAACACCACGAGAAGACCCAGACACCAAGTCGCGCTGACCGCCAGATTGGGGATCCCGGCGTGGCCACCCGCCAACCCGCGCAGGGTCTCGGTCACCTGCGAAACCGGTTGGTTGCGCACGAACGGCCCCAGCCAGTCGGGGAACGAGTCGGCCGGCGCCATCCCGGTGGACAGGAGGACCAACAGCAGCTGGGGGATGGCCAGCATCTGACTGGAGGCTTCGACATTGCTGACCCGCGACCCCATCGCGTCGGCGCCGAGCGAAAGCGCGAGCGACAACAGCAGGGCAAGGACCACGAACGCGGCCGTGAGGGCGAACCCGCCGGTCATTCGAAAGCCGAACACGTATGCGGCGCCGATCGCGGCGGTTAACGCGACGATCGCACGCAACAGGCAGTACAGCATGCGGGCCGCCAACGGTACCGCCGCGGAGACGGGTAACGTCCGCAGTCGAACGCCGAAGCCGGACAACTGATCTCGGGCAGCCCGATCAGCGGTGGTCATCGCGCCGAACAACATCGCCTGGACGACGACGGCCGGCAGCACGTACTGCGGGTAGCTCATTGCGCCGGTATCGATCACGTTGCGCAGCAGGAAGGTGAAGCCGACGAAACAGGCGACCGGTGCCAGGACCGCGAAAAGCAGGTCGGCGTCGCGCAGCGTCCCACGCGCCACGCGTTCGGTCAGCGCTACCAGCGCGGTCATACCGGGGTGGTGGCCTTGGTGAGATGTAGGAATGCTTCGTCCAGCGACGGCTTGCGCAAGGATATGTCGGCGAGTTCGACGCCGAGCTCGTCGATCCGGCGAAACACCGCACCGAAAGTCACGACGCCATCGGGCGCAGGCACCGACACCGCATTCGCTTCCCGATCGGCCTCGGCGCCGAGATCGGCGAGCTGCGCGACGATCCGGGGCAGGTCCGCCGGATTGACCGGGGTCACTTGGCAGTAGCTGAATCCCGCGCGACGTTTGAGGTCCTCCGCGGTTCCGCGAGCGATGATTCGGCCCGCGTCGATGACGACGACCGAATCGCTCAGCACGTCGGCCTCCTCGAGGTACTGCGTGGTGAGCAACACCGTCACATCTTGTGCGGACAACGACGACACCAGCGCCCAGACGTCTCGCCGGCTGCGCGGGTCCAGTCCGGTTGTCGGTTCATCGAGGAACAGCACTTTCGGAGGAACCATCAGCGCGGCGGCGATGTCAATGCGGCGCCGCATGCCGCCGGAATAGGTGGCCACCCGGCGGTCGGCGGCATGCGCCAGGTCGAACTGTTCGATGAGGTCGTCGGCTCGCAGCCGGGCGTGGCTGCGCCGCAAACCGCGCAGCCGGCCGAACAACACGAGGTTCTCGCGGCCGCTGAGCAGTTCATCGAGCGCGGCGTATTGCCCAGTGACTCCGATGCTTTCGCGTACCCGTGCGGGCTGGCGGATGACGTCGTATCCCGCGACGGTTGCCCGGCCGGAACTCGGCCGCAGCAGCGTGGACAGGATGTTGATCGTGGTCGTCTTGCCGGCCCCGTTGTGGCCGAGCAGCGCACAGATCGATCCTCTGGGCACTGCAAAGCTCACATCGCGCAGCGCGAGTGTTGTCCTCGCGAATGTCTTGGCGACGTGATCTAACTCGATCGCGACGTCAACCATCGGCCGGGGTTTTCACGCGGCTGACCCGTCGCTGACGGAAAGTGCGTCGAGGCCGCTGTCGGCGACGCGGGTGAACACCGCCGTCATCGATTCCGCATACCGGGTAATCGATTCGCGGGCGATCGGATTATCCGGGTAGGAGATGACGAGCTGAGTCTTGTCGTGCATGCGGTTGACCCACATGCAGACTCCGTCGGAGAACCGGTTGTCGCCCCAGATTCCGACTTTCAAGCCGTCCATCTGATCGCTGAAGGGAATCCGGCGGATGTCGATGTAGGACACCATCGGCACCGGCCGCTGGGGAAGATTGATGGGCCCTGATTCGGGCGCCTCCATCTCCAGCACGCGATAGAACGGCACCTCGCCAAGCACCCGACTGCCGTCGAACGAGACTTGCGCCGCCCGGGCCACCTCGTCGAAGGACATGTTCGCGGTCGGGATCGTCAACGGGACGAAGCTGGCGAACCAACCGACGGACATGGCGTAGCTCGGTGTCGTGCGGTTGTCGTAAGGAGTGATGCCAAAGTAGGTGTCGGCACCGGTCAGCTCGTGCTCGGCCAGCGCGGCACAGGCGAACACCCCGCCGGAGAACCGGGCGCCGGCGTTGCGGCACGCGGTCTCGAAGCGCCTTCCTTGTTCTTCGTCGATCAGGTCGATGACGTCGATGGCGCCGACGGTGTCTGCGGTGCTGTCACCAAGCGGCAAGGGGAAGCTCGGCAAGGTTCCTCCGTTGTCTGCGACGAAGCTGTGCCACGCGCGTACCTGCGGCGAATCCAGCGTGAGGCTCGCAGTATGGGCGCGCTGACCGGCGCAGTATTCACGGTGGCTACCGGCGTCGGGGAGGGCGACCGGCGCCCCTTGGAGTGCGGTGAGGTAGGTCAGATGGATGTCGACGAATATCAGTCCGGCCGACATCCCGTCCGCGAGCAGGTGGTCGATCGCGGCGTAGACGGTGAAGCTGTCCGCACGCTGAATGATGCCGAAGCTGAAGCAGTCCCATTGGAGCGGATCAGGGGTGTCGAGCAACAGCTTGCGGATTTGCGGCGGCGTCATTGCGCCGCAGTCGACGGGGCGAAGTTCGATGCCGTCCGGATTGTCGATCGTATGGCGAACAATGTCGTTGTCGTCGGTGAACGAGAACCAGCTGTGATACGTGTCGTGACGCCGAACGTGGGTGTTGATCGCGTGCGTCATCACGTTGATGTCGCAGACACCCGGTATCTCCCACACGCCGATGCATAACCGAGGAATGTCGTAGCCCTGCGCGGTCTGTTCGCGGTAGAACTCCAGATGGCGCGACTGTTGGTAGCTCGCCGGAACGTCGTCGCAGGCCGACTGCCGAGCCGTGGCGCACGTGGCTGCAGTGGGATACCAGGAAACGACCGTGCCCTCGGGGGACCAGTCGTCAACGGTGCCTAGAAACATTTACCTCTCCTCGTTGTGCGACGGATGGTGACTACACCAGGAGAGGGCGAGGCAGGCGTGCAGCCGGCGATGGCTGCGTGACCATAGGCGTCATGGACGGCGATAGCCCGCAACCAAGTGAGGGCTGCCTTCCCACCCGCAGGTGCAGGGTCCATGCCGGCGCTCGGTTGAGCCTCCCGTGCACTGGCCGGGTGCTTAGGCGTCGACACGAGCGATGAATTTAGCAGGAATGTCCCATACGTGGGAGATAGATATCTCGTACGGGGGAGACACTTCGCTGTAGCAATTTTTGCTTCGATGGCGGCCGAGATTGCCCAACTGGGGGCTATTCTGAAAGATATGCCACGTACGGACGAGAACGGCCGGAACTTCAAGGCTTTGCTCGACTATCTGCTCAACGGGGAAGCCGCGACGCACGATATTTTCGAAGCGATCGGGATATCCAGCAGCACCTACTACCGCAGGATCCGGGAAGACGACTATCCCAACGCTGAGGAACTGCGGAAAGTGGCCGAGCGATTCCAACTCAGCTTCTTCGACCTCCAGGTCCGGTTCGGGCTGGTGAGTCGCGAAGAGGTCGAAAGATATTGCCAGTCTGCGTCCTTCACGTTGCGGCCCGCGGCCTCGACGATCACTGCCCGGCGGCCGGCTTCCCACCCGCAGCCTGATTGGGACGAGGGGACACCCCCGCTCTAGCCCTGTACGCTTCGGGACTTCTGCCGTTTCAAACACTGACTGGGTTCTGAAGGTGCGTCCGCATGGCTATAGCGACACTTGTCGCGATTACCCTTGCCCTGATCGCGCGGAGTCTGTGGATCCGGCGAGTCACATGGAGGTCCCGGTGGGAGGTCGCCACGACCCTTAACATCGCGTTGCAGGGTGCCGCCCTACTGCTCACCTCGTCGCTGGCTTCGGAGACAGTCGGGCAGGGGCTGCACGCCCTCACCGGAATATGGAATCTTGAGGACTGCATAGGACACAGCTGCTACATCATGGCCGCTTCCTCCATGGCCTGTAACGCAATCGGCCGGTTGAGAAAAGGCCACGCGATGGCGTCCTCATTCGCGCAGCGTGTGCAGTTCCCGGCGACGCTGTGCATACCGCTCATCATTGCCACGTTCGCCCTTGGTAACGGCGCGAAGGTCTATCGACCCGACTTTTTGACCGTACCCACTGATTCTTGGCTAATTGCGTACTGGCTGTTGCTATGTGGGACGCTCATCTACCTGCTCGGGTACGGCTCTCGGGCGCTGTTAGTGCTGCGTGGCGATCCGCGGTCGCGACGCATTGCCAACCTGTACCTCGCCGCCTCGGCGAGCGGGATCCTCGCCTGTGTCATTCGAGTAATCACCGCCTACGACACTCCGATCCCGGCTCTAGAAGGTGGAAAGCTGGTGTGTCTCTTAGCCTGCACGTGCGGTGCCGGCTTCGCGCTCGCGTCAGCGCATTCCTGGCGCGTCAAGTTGCAGTGGTTCACCCCCGCGGGACGACGCGACGCGGTCGTCGACTAGTTGTGGGTCGGCGCCGAAGACGGCGTCAGCGACGTCAGAATGGCGGCGGCGGCAGCGGTATTGCTGGGGGCGGCGGCAGCGGTACGGCCGGCGGGGGCGGCAGTTCTGGCGCCGGCGGGGGTCCCAGAACAAACGGAATCGCCGGCAATCCCACCGACACTGGCACCGTCACTTGGATGGGCGGTGGGATATCGAGCGGGGGTAGCTCAGGTGCCGGCGGCAGGTTCAGGTCGCACAGCGGGCACGGCAATCCATTGCCAGTGAAGGGCGTGGCCTCCCCGTCGGCCCGATTCTCGTCATCCTGCTGGGTTTCGCCGGGCGGAACCGCCGCGCCGGCTTCGGGTGAGCCCGGCATCGCTGGTATGTCTGGTGCGGGATCAGCGGCGGCGACGCCAGCGCCGAAAAACAGAACCATGAGGCTCATCGCGCCGGTGGCCGCTGCTTCGGCCACTATGTGCCTGACTTTCAACGTCAACTCCCTATGTCGATCCGCTCATCATATGTCCCACGAGTGGGATTGTCGTCCCGCCTGTGGGGGATCAGATCGGCATGGGATGCGCTAGAAGTAGCGCGGGAACGGGGTCCAGTCGGGGTCGCGCTTCTCCAGGAACGCGTCGCGGCCCTCGACGGCCTCGTCGGTCATGTACGCCAAACGCGTTGCCTCACCGGCGAATATCTGCTGACCGACCAACCCGTCGTCAATGAGATTGAATGAGAACTTCAGCATCCGCACGGCCTGCGGCGACTTGCCGTTGATGTCGCCGGCCCACTCCAGCGCCACCGACTCCAGGTCGGCATGGTCGACGACCTCATTGACCGCACCCATCGAGTGCATCTCCTCGGCGGTGTATGCCCGACCGCGAAAAAAGATCTCCCGCGCGAACTTCTGGCCGACCTGCCGCGCCAGATAGGCGCTGCCATACCCACCGTCGAAGCTGCCGACGTCGGCGTCGGTCTGCTTGAACCGCGCATGTTCGCGGCTGGCCAACGTCAGATCGCACACCACGTGCAGGCTGTGCCCGCCGCCGGCGGCCCAGCCATTCACCAGGCAGATGACGACCTTCGGCATGAATCGGATCAGCCGCTGCACCTCGAGGATGTGCAGCCGCCCGGCGCGGGCCACGTCAACGGTGTCGGCGGTCTCGCCGGACGCGTACTGGTAGCCGGTGCGCCCGCGGATGCGCTGGTCGCCGCCCGAGCAGAACGCCCACACACCGTCCTTCGGTGACGGCCCATTGCCGGTCAGCAGCACGACGCCGACGTCCGGCGACATGCGGGCGTGGTCCATCACCCGGTACAACTCGTCAACCGTGTGCGGCCGGAACGCGTTGCGCACCTCCGGCCGGTCGAACGCCACCCGCACCGTCGGCTGCGACAAACCATCGACGACGTGGCGGTGGTAGGTGATGTCCGTCAGCTCGAAATCCTCGACGGGCTGCCACACCGACGGGTCAAACGGGTTGTCGATCATGCGTTTACCGGGTCGAAGCGAAAGACCGGGCAGCGGCCCGCGAGGGACTCGAACTCGTCGGGGTTGGGTCCGGTGACCAGGCCGGCGTTCTTCATGAAACCGACGCCCGTGGGCACCTCCACCGGGAACGCCCGCAACAGAGGCCGGGCCTCGTCGACGGGGATCTCCACCATGCGGACCCGTTCGGTGTGACGGCCCTGCCGTAGCGTGGCCTCCCCGGCAGCCCGGGCGTTCGCGGTCCAGTCCGCGCCGGGCAGGCCGCCGACCACATACCGCTTGCCGTCGATGGTCATCGGCGTGACGGGCGTCGAGCGCGGCTTGCCGGTCTTGCGGCCGGGAACCGTCAGGACCACCGGCCCCTTTTCGCCGAAGCTCAAACCGAGCTTCTGAGCGCCGATCATGAATTTGTTGACGTACTTCAGCCACCACGGCGGCCGGAGGCGCTCGCTGTTGGACATAGACGCGACGCTACGTGACCGGGTCGATGCGGAACACCGGCAGCGTGCCCGCTCCGGGATAGCCGTTCACGACGTAGCGGTTGCCATCGACGTGCATCGGCGTGATCGGCGTCGACCGCGGCTTGCCGGACTTGCGGCCAGGAACGGTCAGTACGACGGACGCCTCGTGACGCGAAATCGGCACGCCCATCCGCAGCAGCACCATGAGCACCTTGTTGGCCGGCTTGAGCCATCGCGGCGGCCGGACGCGCTCGGGCATGGCCGCGACGTTACTGCTTAGACGGCGAGGCCGTATTCGGTTAGCGCCCTTCGCAGCCCATCGGTTCGCTGGGCCGTTGGCAGCGGGTCGACGAGGACGAAGCCGCAACCGATCGCGCGTGCGCCGCCGTCGGCCTCATCGCTGTCGCCGACCATGACCGCGTGCTCGGCGGGAACTCCGAGCCGCGTGAGCGCCGTCTCGAAGATCGCGGCGTTGGGCTTGATCGCACCGACTTCGAAGGACAGCACGTACTCGTCGACGTAGTCGGCCGCGCTGATCGCCTGGAACGCGGGCCGGACGTCGAAGGCGATGTTGGACACCACCGCGGTCTTGATGCCCTGCTCATGAAGGCTCTTGAGGACCTCCGCGGTGTCCGGATACGGCGTCCACGACGACGGGTCGATCACTCGGTCATACAGCGTCTCGGCGTGGTGGTGGGCCAGACCGGATTCGCGCAACACGTGCAGGTAAGCCTCGCGGTGAAGGTGCGGCGCCAGGTCACGGTTGACCCACGCGTGGTAAGCCTCCGGCGTCATCTCGACCGAGCGCCCGGTCGGGGCGGTCAGCCGGCGCATCAGCTCGGCCTGCACGTGGCCGTCGATCTCGCCCTCGTCGACCTGGATGCCCTCGAACCAGCTGTCGTCCTCCTCGAGGCGGAACAACGTTCCGGAGTAGTCGAACAAGACGGCGTCGATTTGTCCCACAACCGCAATCGTGCCAGGTGTGAGAAGTCGTGTAATTGGCTAATTGACTGGAATGACCGATCTCGAGCAGGCCGCGGTGGTTGTTCCCGCTCACAACGAGCTGGCACATCTGCCGGACTGCCTCCGCGCGTTGACGTCCGCGGCGCTTTGCCTTCCGGTGCCTGTGATGATCGTCGTGGTGCTCGACTCCTGCGATGACGGCAGCGACAGCTTGGCCGGCCCGTTCGGTCCAGACGTGCATTTCGTCTCGGTCGAAGCAGGCAACGTCGGCGCCGCCCGGGCCGCCGGGTTCGAGTACGCGCGGTCGGCCTGCGCAGGCATCGATCTGCAACGCACCTGGTACGCCACCACGGATGCGGACAGCGCGGTCAACGCCGACTGGCTGCTGCGGATGACCGACGCTGGCGCTGACATGGTGCTGGGCGTCGTGCGAATACCTGCCTGGCGCCATTTCCCCGCCGAGGTTGCCCGCCGCTACTTACGCGCGTACCACTCGAAAGAACACGGGCACAACCACATCCACGGTGCGAACATGGGATTCCGCGCCGATGCTTATTGGCGTGTCGGCGGTTTCCGGGCGTTGGCGACAGGTGAGGATGTCGAGTTGGTCGAGCGCTTCGAGTCGGCCGGCATGCGCATTCACCGGGACGCCAAGTTGTCGGTGGCGACGTCGGACCGCCGTGATGGACGCGCTCCGGGCGGGTTCGCGAACCATTTGCGTGAATTGGCGGGTTCACGGCGCAGACGCAGAGCGACGCGATCATGACGCCCGCGTTGTTGAGGGAATGGCGCGCCTCGGGCGTGTTGAATCTGCCGCTACCGGGTAGCGGTGAGACCGCCCGCCGATTTCATCGGCTTGCCGAGCTTGCCGAGATGGACGTCGTCGCCGGGCGACTCGCCGAGGCCCACGCCGACGCCGTCGCGATTCTCGCCGAACTCGAAGGGCCGGACCCGCAAGTCGAACAACTATGGGGGGTGTGGGCCGCCGAGGCTCGTGACGCTGTCCTGTGCGCCCGCGGCGACGGGGAACGGCTGATTCTCGACGGCACCAAGGTGTGGTGTTCGGGCGCCGGACTGTGCACGCACGCGCTGGTCACCGCACGGCTGGAGTCCGGCGAGCGCGGCTTGTTCGCCGTCGAACTGAACCAGCCGGGAGTGCACCCGCTACCGAGCACATGGCGCAACGTCGGGATGGCCGAATCCGACACGCGCTCGGTGCAATTCACCGCGGCGGAAGCCGTAGCGGTCGGAAAGCCGGACGAGTACCTGACCCGACCCGGATTCTGGCATGGCGCGATCGGGGTCAGCGCATGCTGGCTGGGCGGGGCGCGCGCGGTGGCGGCGCCACTGTACAAGCGTGCCCTCGACGATCGCGTCGACCCACATACCTTGGCCCACCTTGGGGCGGTGGATGCCGCTCTCGCCGCCGGGGAAGCGATGCTGCTGTGGGCGGCCGCGGAAATCGACGCCGACCCCGAAAACCGGAAAGGGTCGGCCGAACTCGTAGCGAGGCGTACCCGCGCCGTGGTGGAGACCGCCGTCGACGAGGCGATCGGTCGCACCGCCCGCGCGCTCGGGCCCGCGCCGCTGTGCCAGGACGCCCAGCACGCGAAGCGGGTGGCCGATCTGGCGATCTACGTCCGTCAGAGCCACGCCGAACGCGACCTCGAGCGGCTGGGCCTGCTGGCGGGAGCAACCCGATGACGGCCGCGCCCGTCGACCCGCCGACCGGCAACTGCGCTCGATTCGCTGCCCGGCCGTTGACAGTTGGCGGGACGCCGGCGCCGGTCTGGCTCGACGCGTTGGCGGGTGCGCCTGAGCTGGATCTAACGGGATTGCAACGAAATCGTCGTCGTGGCAGCGCATCCGGACGACGAGACGCTCGGGTTCGGCGCCACGGCCGTCACGCTCGCCGGCCTCGGTGTGCGGGTTCAGGTGGTCTCGGCGAGCGATGGCGGCGCGTCGCATCCTGGTCTCTCGGCGCTGCAGCGCTACCGAATGGAACAGACTCGTCGTGCGGAACTGCACCGGGCCACCGCGGTTTTGGGTGTCCCTCCGCCGATATGCCTCGGCCTGCCGGACGGCGATCTGAGCGGCCATGAGGAACGGCTGACCGACCTGCTCACCGAGATTCTGGCAACCCATCCCAGGGGAACATGGTGCGCCGCGAACTGGCGCGGCGACGGTCATCCCGATCACGAAGCCGTCGGCCGTGCAGCGGCCGCCGCAACCCAGCGAGGCGGCACAGTCCTGTTGGAGTATCCGGTGTGGATGTGGCACTGGGCTTCACCCGGTGACGGCGCGGTGCCTTGGGACCGGCTATACGCGATGCCGTTGGCGGACAACGCTGTCGAACGCAAGGCCGCTGCGGCGCGGTGCTACCGCACCCAGTTGGAGGCGCCCGCCGCCGACGGGGCGCCGGCACTGCCGCCATTCGTGAAGGAGCGACTGCTCTCGGTCCGGGAGGTGGTCTTCCGCTGACTGCTCGGCTCTCCGACGGCTATTTCGACCGGATGTACTCCGAGTCGGCTGACCCCTGGCAACTTCGGGACCGGTGGTACGAGCGGCGGAAGTATGCCATCACGATGGCGTTGTTGCCCTATGAGCGCTACCGGCACGCGTTCGAACCCGGCTGCTCGATCGGTGTTCTCACCGAGCAACTCACCGGCAGGTGCGACCACGTCACAAGTACCGATGTCGCTGCGGCAGCCTTGGACGCCACCCACCGTCGGCTGGTCGATGCCGGTCGACGCAGCCAGGTGACGCTGCTCCGAAGTTCACTCGATGAGCCGTGGCCGCAGGGACCGTTCGATCTGGTCGTGCTTTCGGAGCTCTGCTACTACCTGGATCCGCGGGCTCTGCGCGAGGTGTTGGACCGGGAGGTGCCGCGGCTAGCGCCGGCCGCGACCGTCATCGCGGCGCATTGGCGGCATCCGGTCGCTGATTACCCGATGACCGGCGATCACGCGAGCGACGTCATCGCTGCGACGCCGGGATTGCACTACCTCGGGGGTTACCGGGACGCCGACGTGGCCGTCGACGTGTTCGACAACGCCTCACCGGCTTCGGTGGGCGCCCGAACGGGCGTGCCGGGGGCCTAACGATTGCGTGCGCGGGCGGCCTTGTCCGCCAACACTTCTCGTTCACGTTCGTTATCGGTCAACGACGCGGCGCGGTCGAACTCGTCGGCGGCCTCGGCGTCGCGGCCCAGCCGGGCCAACAACTCGCCGCGCACGCTGGGCAGCAGGTACGACCCGTCCAGCCCCTTGAGCTTGTCGACGATCTCCAGCGCAGAGGCGGGACCCGAAGCCATCGCGACCGCCACCGCGCGGTTCAGCTCGACGACTGGTGACGGCGCCACCTGCAGCAGCCCGTCGTACAGCACCACGATGTGGTTCCAGTCGGTGTCCGCCGCGGTCGGGGCGACGGCGTGGCATTCGGCCAGCGCGGCCTGCAGCGCGTACGGACCCCAGCCGATGCCCTTGCGCTGCAAAGCATTAGCGGCGCGCTCCAGCTCAGCGACACCGCGTTGGATCTGCGCGCGGTCCCACTTGGTCCGGTTCTGGGCCTCCAGCAGGATGGGCCTGCCGTCGGGGTCGGTGCGCGCCGCGAACCGCGACGACTGAAACTCCATCAGCGCCACCAGCCCGTGTACCTCCGCCTCGTCGGGCACCAGTGCCGCAAGCACGCGTCCCAGCCGCAGCGCCTCGCTGCACAGCTCGTCGCGGATCCAGCGCTGCCCGAACGATGCCGAGTAGCCCTCGTTGTAGATCAGGTAGATCACGCTCAGCACGGCGGACAGCCGCTGCGGATACTCCGATCGATCCGGCACCTCGAACGGCACATTGGCGTCGGCCAGAGTTTTCTTGGCGCGGGTGATGCGCGCCGCGATCGTCGGCTTCGACGTCAGGAAGGCGCGTGCGATCTCCTCGGTGGTCAGGCCGCCGACCACCCGAAGCGTCAACGCGATCTGCCCTTCCCGCGACAGCACCGGGTGGGTCGAGATGAACACCAGCCGCAGCACGTCGTCGTCGATGCGGTCGGGATCCCAGCCCTCGTCGACCTGCGTCTCGAGCTCCCGTGCCATCGCCGCGTACTTGGTGTCGAGGTTTTCCTGCCGACGCCAGTAGTCGATCGCCTTGCGCTTGGCCACCGTCGTCAGCCACGCACCGGCATTGCGGGGTACGCCCGACGACGGCCACTGGGTCAGGGCGTCGATGAGCGCCTCCTGTGCGAGGTCCTCGGCGAGCCCGATGTCGCCGACGGCCCGCGTCAGCGTCGCGACGATCTTCGCGGCCTCCATCCGCCACACCGCGTCGACGGTCTGCTGCAGATCGGTGGCCGGCACGGTCACCCATTCTGCCGAGCAGTCGCAAAAGACCCCGACACGCCGACGAAATGGAGCGCTTTTACGTCTGCTCGCGCAGGAGAGTTAACAGCGATGACGCATCGCCTGGTTACCGCGTACCGGGAGGGTCGGAAGGCCTTCCCGCACACGCTCGCCAACCCCTACGCGGGCCTCGGTGACCGGGCCGTTGCCCGCATGTGGCGGTTGGGCTGGCAACGCGCCGCCGAGGATTATCGCGGCATCCCCAGCGAACAAGAACGCATCGAGCGCCTGGCTGCCGAGATCGATGCCCTCCTGGACTAGCCGCGTCGAGGCGCTGCTGGACCGCGAGCGCCGCGTCATTCTGGGCATCATCGGGCCGCCGGGCGCGGGTAAATCAACGCTGGCCGAGTCGGTCGTCGCCGCGTTCGACGGCGCCGTGCACCTGCCGATGGACGGTTTCCATCTCGCCGACGTCGAGCTGCGACGGCTGGGGCGCCTACACCGTAAGGGCGCGATCGACACGTTCGACAGCCACGGGTATCTCGCGCTCCTCCAACGTCTCCGCGCGCAGCCGTCGCACATCATCTACGCGCCTGGGTTCGATCGTGATATCGAACAGCCGATCGCGGCCAGCATCCCGGTGTTCCCGGAGACCCGCTTGGTGGTCACCGAGGGCAACTATCTGCTCGACGACGACGAACCGTGGCCGGCCGTACGGACCCAGCTGTCGGAAACGTGGTTCATCGACGTCCCGCGTGACGAACGGCATCGCCGCCTCGTCGCCCGCCACATCGAGTTCGGGAAGTCACCGGAGCAGGCCGAGGCCTGGGTGCGCGATGTCGACGAACGCAATGCCGATCGCATCGAAA
>CAWKOI010000010.1:0-33153 GCA_963851115.1 uncultured Actinomycetota bacterium | reverse complement strand
CGATCGCCACGTCGTCGCGCTGGTCCTTGTTCTTACGCGCCGCCAGCTCGTAGTAGATCTTGCCGCTGGTCAACAGAATTCGCTTCACCTTGCCGCGGTCGCCGTCGCCGTCGGTGTAGGTGGGCTCCTCGATTACCGACCGGAACTTCTGCTCGGTGAAGTCGCGGATGTCGCTTACCGCCGCCTTGTTGCGCAGCATCGACTTCGGCGTGAACACGATGAGTGGCCGATGGATCCCGTCCAGCGCGTGGCGCCGCAATAGGTGGAAGTAGTTCGCCGGGGTCGACGGCACCGCGATGGTCATCGAGCCCTCGGCCCACAGCAGCAGGAATCGCTCGATGCGGCCCGACGTGTGGTCGGGTCCCTGGCCCTCGTGGCCGTGCGGCAGCAGCAGCACCACGTCCGAGAGCTGACCCCATTTGGCCTCGCCGGAGGAGATGAACTCGTCGATGATCGACTGCGCGCCGTTGACGAAGTCGCCGAACTGGGCCTCCCACAACACAAGTGCCTCAGGGTCGCCGACCGAATAGCCGTACTCGAAGCCCACCGCGGCGAACTCCGACAGCGCCGAGTCGTACACCATGAACTTGCCGCCGGACGGCGTGCCGTCCTGATTGACCGTCAGCAGCTGCAGTGGCGTGAACTCCTGACCGGTCTTGCGGTCGATCACTACCGAGTGCCGCTGGGTGAACGTCCCGCGGCGGGTGTCCTGACCAGAAAGGCGAACCGTCGTGCCCTCGGCGATCAACGATCCGAGTGCCAGCAGTTCGGCGAACGCCCAGTCGACCTTGCCCTCGTAGGCCATCTCGCGGCGCTTCTCCAGAACCGGTTTGACGCGGGGATGCACGGTGAAGCCGTCGGGCACCGCCAGGAACGCGTCGCCGATCCGGGCCAGCAGCGCCTTGTCGACCGCGGTGTTCATCCCTCTCGGGAGCATCTGGTCGGCCTCCACCGACTCGCTGGCCTCGATTTCGTGCTTCTCCAGGTCGCGGACCTCGTTGAACACGCGCTCCAGCTGACCCTGGTAGTCGCGCAGGGCGTCCTCGGCCTCTTTCATCGAGATGTCGCCGCGGCCGATCAGCGATTCCGTGTAGGTCTTGCGAACACCGCGCTTGAGGTCGATCGCGTCGTACATGGCCGGCTGGGTCACCGACGGGTCGTCACCCTCGTTGTGCCCGCGGCGGCGGTAGCACAGCATGTCGATGACGACGTCCTTCTTGTACTGCTGCCGGAAGTCCATCGCCTGCCGCGCGACCCACGCCGCGGCCTCGGGGTCGTCGCCGTTGACATGGAAGATCGGCGCGCCGATCATCTTCGCCACGTCGGTGCAGTACTCCGAAGACTTCGCATCGGAAGGCGAAGTGGTGAAACCGATCTGATTGTTGACGATGATGTGGATCGTGCCGCCGGTGCGGTATCCGCGCAGCAACGCCAGGTTCAGCGTCTCGGCCACCACGCCCTGCCCGGCGAACGCGGCGTCACCGTGCAGCATCATCGGCACCACCGTGAACCCGTCGGGTCCGTCACCCTTGTCCAGCAGGTCCTGCTTGGCCCGGACCAGACCCTCCAACACCGGGTCGACGGCTTCCAGGTGTGACGGGTTGGCGACCAGCGACACCTGAATGTCGTTGTCCCCGAACATCTGGATGTAGTTGCCCGTCGCCCCCAGGTGGTATTTGACGTCACCGGAGCCGTGCGCCTGCGACGGGTTCAGGTTGCCCTCGAACTCGGAGAAGATCTGCGAATACGGCTTCCCGACGATGTTGGCGAGCACGTTGAGCCGGCCGCGGTGGGGCATGCCGACGACGACCTCGTCGAGTCCGTGTTCGGCGGCCTGGTCGATCGCGGCGTCCATGGTCGGGATGACGGTCTCCGCGCCTTCAAGCGAGAACCGCTTCTGGCCAACGTATTTGGTCGCCAGGAATGTCTCGAACGCTTCGGCGGCGTTCAGCTTGGACAGAATGTACTTCTGCTGCGCGACGGTCGGCTTCTCGTGCTTGATCTCGACACGTTCCTGAATCCACTGCTGCTGTTCGGGTTCGAGGATGTGGGTGTACTCCACGCCGACGTGGCGGCAGTACGAATCGCGCAGCAGGCCCAGCACGTCGCGCAGCTTCTTGTACTCGGCCCCCGCGAAGCCGTTGACCTTGAACACCCGGTCCAGATCCCACAGCGTCAGCCCGTGGGTCAGCACGTCGAGGTCGGGGTGGCTGCGGAACCGGTTCTTGTCCAGCCGCAGCGGGTCGATGTCGGCCATCAGGTGGCCGCGGTTGCGGTAGGCCGCGATCAACTCGATGACGCGGCCGTTCTTGTCCTCGATCGAATCCGGGTTGTCGATGCGCCAGCGCACCGGCTCGTAGGGGATGCCCAGCTCACGGAAGATCTCGTCGAAGAAGTCGTCGTCGAGCAGCAGTTGGTGGATGGTGCGAAGGAAGTCGCCCGACTCCGCGCCCTGGATGATGCGGTGGTCGTAGGTGGAGGTGAAGGTGACCAGCTTGCCGATGCCGAGGTCGGCGATGCGTTCCTCGCTCGCGCCCTGGAACTCGGCCGGGTATTCCATCGCGCCGACGCCGATGATCGCGCCCTGGCCGCGCATCAGCCGCGGCACCGAGTGCACGGTGCCGATGGTGCCGGGGTTGGTCAGTGAGATGGTGACGCCGGAGAAATCCTCGGCGGTCAGCTTGCCGTCCCTGGCGCGCCGCACGATGTCTTCGTAGGCCGCGATGAACTGGCCGAAAGACATTGTCTCGCAACGCTTGATCGCGGCGACCACCAGCTGGCGATTGCCGTCCTTGCCCTGCAGGTCGATCGCGAGCCCGAGGCTGATGTGCTCGGGGGTAACCGCGTTCGGCTTGCCGTTCACCTCGGCGAAGTGGCGGTTCATGTTCGGGAACTTCTTGACCGCCTGCACCAGCGCGTAACCGATCAGGTGGGTGAACGAGATCTTGCCGCCGCGAGTGCGCTTGAGATGGTTGTTGATGACGATCCGGTTGTCGATCATCAGCTTGGCCGGGATCGCGCGCACGCTCGTTGCCGTCGGCACCTCCAGTGACGCCGACATGTTCTTCACTACGGCGGCGGCACCGCCGCGCAGCACCTGCAGCTCGTCGCCTTCTCCCGGTCGCGGACCAGCAGGGGCCTTCGCAGCTGCCTTCTCGGGTGCCTTGTCGGCCTGCGGCGCCTTCGCTGGGGCCGCGACGTCCTTGCTTTCGGCAGTCTTCGGTGCGGGCGCGGGCGCCGGTTCGGGTGGCGCGGTGGGCGCGGGCCCGGCGGTCGATGGTTGTCCGTTGCCGCCGGTGCTTTGCGTCTCGGTGGTTGGTTCAGGGGAGTAGTCGACTAGGAATTCATGCCAACTGGGATCTACCGACGAGGGATCCTCGCGGAACTTGCGGTACATCTCCTCGACCAACCACTCGTTCTGACCGAATGGTGAAGGTGAGCTCACGGTAGCTACTCGCCTCGATTCCTTCGCCTCAGGCAAGCGCGCTGAAACGCTCGCCACCCTAATTGCGGTTACCCGCACTTTCGCCGCCTAAAGGCTATCGCTCTGGCATCGGTGAGACCATGCCAATGGCCTTATGGTCGTTGTGGTCGTAAAACGGCTAGTTTCGCGGCCCTGGCAGCACGTGCAGCGCGGCAGGCCACCGCGGCGGAGGGTTGCCGAACGCCTTGCGTGCGTTGGCGATGATCCGCTTGCCCATCAGCCGGTTTCCCACGCCGCCGACGACGGCACCGATGCCGACCGGCAGCAGCTTGCCGAAGGCGATCGCCCCACGCTTGAGCGTGTAGCGCTTGACGAAATACCTCAGCAGACGCGTATTCAGTTGGGACACGGCCGGCAGCGGCAGCGTTGCAGCCCCGTCGGCGATCCAGGCGCCGCTGGTGCGGCCAGGCCCGATCAGGTCGGCGACGGCGTGCTTGCTGTCCTCGCCGACGAG
Source organism: uncultured Actinomycetota bacterium (assembly GCA_963851115.1). Classification (GTDB taxonomy): domain Bacteria; phylum Actinomycetota; class Actinomycetes; order Mycobacteriales; family Mycobacteriaceae; genus Mycobacterium. Next base: position 29,215 of record CAWKOI010000010.1, on the reverse strand, counting down.
GACGGACAGCACCAGCGCGCGGCGGCGCTCCCGATGATCGGCGGGTATGCCGTACACCTCTGCGACGGCGAGCACGTAGACGGACGTCGCCTCCAAGAACACCACGGTCTCGCCGGCGATCGCCGACAGAGCGGCCAACGTGCCGATGCCGGGTATGGCCGCGGCAGAGCCGACCGCCGCACCGCTGGCCATCACCGCGGCCAGGTAGTGCTTTTCGAGCTTCTGGACGATGTCGGCGGGTGACGCGTCGGGATTGTGCTGGCGAAGACGGTCGACGTAGGCCTTGACCGCAGGCGCCTGGACGCGTGCGCCGCGTTCGATGATCTGCGACAGCACCTTCGCCGCGGCGCTGGGGTTCTCGTCTGTGGTGGCCGGCAACTGGCTCTTCGCACTTGACCGAGCGCTCATATTCGGCCCCCCTGTCGTGGTTACGGCTTTCTTCAGGCTAACGCTTCGTGAACGAACGGCAGGGGGCGGCAGGTGCCCGAGAGTGATCGCGGTCACTGTCTGAGGAGCCGGGAAGAAAATATTGATATGCGGTGCTAACTACTTGCATGGCAGTATCTCCCGACGTGGACGTGACCGCCGCCGAATCCCCAGCTGCAGAACGGGAGTCGGTGGCGCCTAGTCGCGTTCGCATGATCGTGGTGCTGGGCGCCATGGTCGCGCTGGGTCCGCTGACCATCGATATGTATCTGCCGGCGCTGCCGAAGATCGCCGACGAGCTGTCCGTGTCGTCCTCGGTCGCGCAACTCACGCTGACGGGAACGCTCGCCGGGTTGGCACTGGGCCAGTTGATCGTCGGCCCGCTGTCGGACTCGCTGGGCCGCCGCAGGCCGCTGATGGCCGGCATCGTGCTGCACATGCTGGCGTCGCTGCTGTGCCTGTTCGCGCCGAACATCGCCGTGCTCGGCGTCGCCCGCGGGCTTCAGGGCATGGGCGCCGCCGCCGCGATGGTGGTCGCGATCGCCGTCGTCGGTGATCTGTTCGCCGAGTCGGTTGCGGCCACCGTGCTGTCGCGGCTGATGTTGGTGTTGGGCGTGGCGCCGGTGGTGGCGCCATCGCTGGGCGCCGCGGTGCTGCTGAAGGCCTCCTGGCACTGGGTGTTCGCCGCGCTCGTCGTGATGGCCGGGGCGCTGCTCCTGCTGGCGGCGCTGGCGCTGCCGGAGACCCTTCCGGTTTCGCATCGCCGGCCGCTGAAGGTGCGCAGCATCGCCGCCACCTATGTCGAGCTGTTGCGCGACGTCCGCTTCATCATCCTGGTGCTGGTCGCCGCGCTCGGCATGTCCGCCTTGTTCGCCTACATCGCAGGCGCATCGTTCGTGCTGCAGGGCCGCTACGGTCTGGACCAGCAGGCGTTCGCGCTGGTGTTCGGCGCCGGTGCCGTCGCCTTGATCGGCGCGACGCAGTTCAACGTGGTGTTGTTGCGGCGGTTCAAGCCGCAGACCATCGTGCTGTGGGCGCTGGTGGCGGCGTCGCTGGCCGGCGTGATCTTCGTCGGGCTTGCGGTCGGGCACATCGGCGGGCTACTCGGCTTCGTGCTGCCGGTCTGGGCGATTCTGGCGCCGATGGGCTTGGTCATTCCCAACGCGCCGGCCGTGGCGTTGTCCCGGCATCCCGACGCCGCGGGCACTGCGGCCGCGCTGCTCGGTGCAGGTCAGTTCGGCCTCGGTGCGGCAGTGGCGCCGCTTGTCGGAGTGCTCGGCAACAACGAGGTCGCGCTAGCCTTGGTGATGACAGCAGGCATGGTGATCGCTCTGCTTTCGTTAGCCCCCTCGCTGAGCTGGGGGGACCCCCAAGCGGTCGGGGTGCCGGCCGCCGAAACAACCGACGACGTCATCGGCGACGCCGTCCCCGAGCCCGCCTGACGTTTGTTGACGGTGTGACCCCGACTTGTCGGGGGTACTCCTGGGTCCGTAGCGTCGGCTGAATCGTTGCTCACCTAGTCGACCCGAGATGTTTCAGATTACTTCCCTTCGAACTGACTTCCCGGCAAGAGGGCCGCGCTCGTGGGGCGCGGCCAACAGCCGCCGACACCAACCCGTGGAACGCCCTGTGGGCGATGATGGTCGGCTTCTTCATGATCCTGGTCGACGCGACCATCGTGGCGGTCGCCAATCCGTCCATCATGGAGCAGCTGGACGCCAGCTACGACGCCGTCATCTGGGTGACCAGCGCCTACCTGCTGGCCTACGCGGTGCCGCTGCTGGTGGCCGGCCGCCTCGGCGACCGGTATGGGCCGAAGAACATCTATCTGCTGGGTCTTGCGGTGTTCACGGGGGCCTCGCTGTGGTGCGGCCTGGCCGACACCATCGAGATGCTGATCGCCGCCCGCGTCGTGCAGGGCATCGGCGCGGCCCTGCTCACCCCGCAGACGCTGTCGACGATCACCCGGATCTTCCCGGCCGAGCGCCGCGGTGTGCCGATGAGCGTCTGGGGTGCGACGGCCGGGGTCGCGACGCTGGTCGGTCCGCTGGCCGGCGGTGTGCTTGTCGACGGGCTCGGCTGGCAGTGGATCTTCTTCGTCAACGTGCCGATCGGCATCATCGGCCTTGGCCTGGCCGTTTGGCTGATCCCGGAGCTGCCGACCGACAAGCATCGCTTCGATCTGCTCGGTGTGTTGCTCTCCGGAGTGGGCATGTTCCTGATCGTGTTCGCGCTGCAGGAAGGCCAGTCGCACGACTGGGCGCCGTGGGTCTGGGGCACGATGGCCTTCGGCATTGGCCTTCATGGCCGCCTTCATCTACTGGCAGTCGGTCAACCCCAACGAGCCGCTCATCCCGCTGGACGTCTTCCGCGACCGCGACTTTTCTCTTTCCAGCATTGGCGTCGCGACCATCGGCTTCGTCGTGACGGCGATGTTCCTGCCCCTCATGTTCTATGCGCAGGCGGTGTGCGGGCTCTCACCGACGCGCTCGGCGCTGCTGACCGCGCCGATGGCGATCGCGACGGGCGTGCTGGCACCGTTCGTCGGCAGGATCGTCGACCGTTCGCATCCGCGGCCGGTGATCGGCTTCGGCTTCTCGGTGCTGGCGATCGCGTTGACCTGGCTGACGGTCGAGATGACACCGACGACGCCGATCTGGCGGCTGGTGTTGCCGATTACGGCCGTGGGTATCGGCTCGGCGTTCATCTGGTCGCCGCTGGCCGCGACCGCCACCCGCAACCTGCCGCCCCGGCTGGCCGGCGCGGGGTCGGGCGTATACAACGCCACCCGTCAGGTGGGGTCGGTGCTGGGCAGCGCCGGCATGGCGGCGTTCATGACATCGCGGATCGGCGCCGAGATGCCGCCGATGTCCGGCCAAACCGCGCAGGGCGAGGGCTCGGTGATGCAACTTCCGGCGTGGTTGGCCGAACCGTTCGCCGCGGCGATGTCCCAGTCAATGCTGTTGCCGGCCTTCTTCGCGTTGTTCGGTGTCGTCGCGGCGCTGTTCATGTTGGGCTTCGACCGGTCGGTGCCCGTACAGCGTGACGATGTCGACGAGGCGGACCGCTACGGCGGCTACGCAGTCGATTACGGGGGTGACGAGGCGTTCGTCGACGATGACGAATACCTCGAGTACACGATCGCCTGGGACGAACCCGAACCCGTATCAGTGCCTGAACCGGTGCAGGCGGTCGACGAAGAGGATGACACCGAGCCGATGCGGGCGCGCGCCGAACATCTACTGCACGCGCCTGCGACACCCTGGCATTGGGGGCACCACCCGCCTGCGGGGGACCTGCTCGAGGACGAACCCGACCAACCGGCGCCCGAACCCGAACCACCTCCGCCGGCGCCAGAGCCGGCGCGTGAATCGTGGCGCTGGGGGTACTCCCCTCGCGAGCTGGGGGCCGCCCACCCGCCCGAAGGGCAGGGGGACATTCTCGACGAGCTACTCGGCGATGTGCCCGCCAAACCTTCTGTCGAACCGATTGGCTTTGCGCACAACGGGTTTCACGCCGACGACGAACAACGTTTCCAGCCGTTGAGTCGTCCCGACCAGATCGCCGAGCCGAGATCACCGGCCGCTGGCGAATACAGCGCCGACATTCTCGGCGGCGACCATTCGAGCGGCAGCCACGCACGCCACGGGGATCATGACGACTACGAGCGACCGTCCCGCCACCACCTGGCGGAGGATCAACCCGAGCCGCGGCAGTTCTGGTTCCAGTCCAACGGCAGGCACTCCCGCGACGACCCCGACGATGCGTCGAGCTATGGCAGGCACTCGATGCCCGGCCGCGACTAGCTCTGCTCGCGCTACGAACCGAACAGCACCGCGGGGTTGAGGTAGCCCGTCGGGTCGAAGGCCTTTTTGACTTTGCGCATCGCTTCGATATCGGCGTCGGTGCGCGACATGCCGACGTAATCGCGCTTGCGGGAGCCGACGCCGTGTTCGGAGCTGACATTGCCGCCGCAGCGGGCGATCAAGTTCATCATCGCCGAGTACAGCTCCCGCTCCGCGTCGGGCCCGCAGCGCAACACATTCAGATGCAAGTTGCCCTCGCCGATGTGCCCGAACAACACCGGGATTGCGTCCGGCGCGTGTTTGGCGACGAGGTCACCCGATTCGGTGGCGAACTCACTGATAGCCGACAACGGCAGTGACACATCGAATTTCAGCGGCGGCCCGTACATGCCGAGGACCTCGGCGACCGATTCACGGACCTGCCACAGCCGCTGCTGCGCATTGACGTCGACGCCCACCGCCGGCTCGCCGCACAGCCGCGCGCCATCGAGTGCGTCGGCGAGCCGCTCGGTTTGGTCGGTGTCGGCGGCCAATTCGATGAGCAGTTGCCAGGCACCTTCGACCGGTGCCGCCACACCGACGTGTTCGGCCGTCAGCTCGCTTGCCCGTGCATCGATCAGCTCCAGCGCGGCGATGCCGTCCATATCGCGAAACATCCGCCCGGCGTCCACCAGCGCGTCGAGATCGGCGAACCCGCAGATCGCGGTGACGCGGTGCGTCGGCGCGGGGTGCAACCGCAGATCCAGTCCGGTGATGACGCCCAGCGTGCCTTCGGCGCCGATGAACAGCGAGGTCAGGTCGTACCCGGTGTTGTCCATCCGGACCCGGCTGTGCCGGTGCACCACCGACCGTCGGGCAGCGCGACGTCCAGTCCGATGATCTGCTCGCCCATGTTGCCGTAGCGCACCGTGCGCAGCCCGCCGGCGTTCGTCGACGCCATGCCGCCCACCGTGGCGGAATCGCGCGCCGCCAAGTCGACGCCGAACACCAGGCCTGCCTGCGACGCCGCACGTTGCACTGCGCCCAGCGTCACCCCTGCACCGACCTGGATCCGGCGCTCGACGACATCGACATCGCCGGTGTCGGTGAGCCGTTCGGTCGACAGCAGCACATCGTCGTGCTTAGGCACCGTGCCGGCCACCAGCGAGGTGCGCCCGCCCTGCACGGTGACGAACGCGCCGGCGTCGCGGCAGGCCCGCAACACCGCAGCCACCTCATCTGACGAACCGGGCCGCACCAGCAGGCCGGCGTGGCCGCGGTAGCGACCGGTGTGGTCGACGCTGCGGCCATCGAGCACGTCGGGATCGGTGCTGACATGAGCGGTGCCCACGATCGCGGCCAGCCGATCCGTCAGCGATTCACTCATCCGGACGGTGTATCACATCGCTTGCCGGGCTACGACGTGCGCGCTGACAGCGTCAAGAACGCACCCAGCTCCACCAGCCGGTCCGGGGTCGACGGCAGGTAGTCGGTCAGTGTCTGCGAGCGGACGATGACACTGAGGTACTTGGCCCGGCTCACCGCCACGTTGAGCCGATTCCGGTTGAGCAGGAACGAGATTCCGCGGGGGACGTCATCGATTGATGACGCCGTCATCGACACGAACACCACCGGCGCCTGCCGACCCTGGAACTTGTCGACGGTCCCCACCGAGACGTCGGGCAGTCCCGCGGCGTCGAAATACTCCTGCAGCAGCAGCACCTGGGCGTTATACGGTGCGACCACGAGGATGTCGGCTTCGCCGAGGTCGCGAGTGCCGTCCTCGTCGGTCCACTCCGAGCCGAGCAGACGCTGAGCCTCGGCCACGATCGCCGCCGCCTCCTCAGGGCTGCTGGTGGAATTGCCGTCGTGGGGGATCGCCAGCACGTGCACGCCCGGTGGATGGCCGTCCAGCCGCCTCGCCACGGTGTGGCTCTCCTCGGAGTGCAGCCGTCCCTCGTAGGACAGCCGCGACACCGGTGCGCACACCGCTGGGTGCATCCGATAGGAGCGGTCGAGGAAATAGCCGAACTCTTCTGGCAGCGTCCTATGGTGCTGCACGAGCCAGCCGAGCGCCGACGCGTCGACCGGCTCTGGATGATGGCCCTGACTGACCTGCGGCAGCTGCTGCGGGTCGCCCATCAGCATGAGGTTGCGTGCCGCGCGGGCCACCGCGATGGTGTTGGCCAGACAGAACTGGCCGGCCTCCTCGACCACCAACAGGTCGAGGCTGCGGGCGTCGACCCGCGTGTCGTTGGCGAAATCCCATGCGGTGCCGCCGATTACACAGCCCGCGTGGGCGGCGATGAAGGCGGCGTATGCGTCTTTGTCGATGTCCTCCCACGCCGCTCCTTGTGGCGAATCCTTCTTGGCGATCCGTGTCGCGTCGACGCCCGCCTTGATCAGATCGCGGAACAGGTTCTCGACGACGGCGTGGGACTGGGCCACCGCCCCGACCCGCCATTGATGGTCGTTCACTAACTTCGCGATGATCTTGGCCGCCGTGTAGGTCTTGCCGGTTCCGGGTGGTCCGTGGACTGCCAAATACGACGAATCCAGGTCGAGCAGCGCCGCGGTGATGTCGGTGGCGGCCTCGCCGGTGTGCGGCAGTGAGGCGCCGCTGAGGGTGCGGGGATGGCGGCGCAGGAGAATGTCGGTGATCGCGTTGTCCGGCAGTCGCGGAAGGCCCGCGGCGAGCTCGGCGGCCGCCGTGTCGATGGACTCGCGCAGCTTCTTCGTCGCAAGGGGTGCGCCGGGCGTCAGCGCGAACGGCAATTGCGCGAACGTGCCGCCCTCCTTTGGCTCGCGCTCGCAGATGGTCACTTCGGTCGGGATGGTCGGATCGTCGACGGCGATGATCTCGGCGTTGCCTGCGGCCCGGCGGTCGGGGTTGTCGGCGAGACCCGCGGGGGCGGGTGGTTCGTAGAGTGCGTACACGCCCTGTTTGAGTCCGCCGGCGGCCAGCGTGCCGGTGAGCTTTACCCAGCGTTGTGGTTTCCTCGCGCGCGACGACGGCAGGTGCCAATCCTGGACCACTACGGCGGGGGAGTCGGCGAGGAATACGTCGCTGTTGTCGCCCCATTCGTCGACGGGGTTGTTGAGCCGGTCGAAATGCGCCCACCAGAAGGGCTTGTCCTCGCGGCGGTGATATCCGCGCGCGGCGGCGAACAGTGCGATCGCGGTCTGCTCGGCGCTGCGCCCGTCGACGCCGTCGCCGGCGAACGCCATCAGCGTGTGCGCGAGTTGGTCGGTGACCTCGACGGCGATGCCGTCCGCCACCGGCTGCGGTCCAAGCGGCGGCACGCTGCATTCGATGGCGATCTTGATCAACCAGTCGCGGAGTCGGTGCGTCGACCGGCAGTCGTAGCGGTTGTAGTCCTCGATCTCCTTGAGCACATTGGCGGCTTCGTCAGTGTGCCCGTCGGCGCGCAGCTCGCAGTATCGGGCGTACATGGCGATCGAGTCCGTGGCAGTTGTGACGTCACCGGTGCGCAGCTCGGATCCCATGTAGAGCGGCTCCAGCGCCTTCAGGCTGTAACTCTCGGTGCCGACGCGAATGCTCTTGCGCACCAACGGAAAGAGGTCGACGAGCACACCGCTGCGCAGCAGGTCGTCGACGTCGTCCTCGCCGACGCCGTAGCGGCCTGCCAGCCGCAGCAGCGCAGTCTTCTCGTACGCGGCGTAGTGGTAGATGTGCATCTTCGGATACCGCTTGCGCCGCTTGCGGACCATTGCAAGGAAGTCGACGAGCGCCCGGCGCTCGCTGGCGCGGTCGTGCGCCCACAGCGGCCGGAAGACACCCCCGGCCTCCAACACTCCCCACATGTACTCCAGACCCCAGTCGTGGCCGTCGGCCGTCCAGAGCGGGTCGCCCTCGAAGTCGAAGAACAGGTCGCCCTTGTCGGGATCGGGCAGCAGGGTGAGCGGCTGCGGGTCGGCGATTTCGAACGGCGGCTTGCCGTCGACTCTGGGCGCAATCTGCAGTCGCGCCTGCGAAGTCAGCGATGAAACCGTCCGCGCCGACAGCTCGGGCACCGGGCCCTCGTGCTGCGCCAGCGCCGTCATGGTGGTGATGTCCGCTTCGATCAGCCGGGCACGCTGACTGACCCGCATGCCCGCAACCACCAGTAGGTCGTCGTGTGCGCGGACCTGGATAGTGCACTCCGGACAGCGGAAGCACGCGCGCACCGCGTCGTCCTCCCACATCACCGGTGACCCGCCGGCCAGGTGCTCGTCGAGCAGACGCTGAAGCTCGGCACGGCGGGGCCGATACACCGGGAGCAGCTCGTCGACCCGGTAGCTCACCGTCGCGCCGTCGCCAAGCACCAACTCCACCTCGGGTGCGACCGGCACCCCCGCGGCCGCCAGTGTCTCGGCGTACGCAGCGAGCTGAAGGAGCGCCTCGACCTTGACCGAGCGGGCGAGCTTGGTGTCACGAAGCCGGTAGCTGCGCTCCGTCGAACACCAGGAAATCGGCGAAGCCGACGAACCGGCCGTCGAACATCGCGGCTTGGTAGATCACCGATGCGCGACGATCGACGGCGCGCACCGTCTGTTCGGCGGCGGCGGTCAGCCCGGCGACGGTGTACGACGGACGGCCGATGATGGCGACGGCGTCTGCGGCCATCGACCGCAGTTCGTCGAGGTGACGCTGTTCGTGCTCGCCGCCGAGCTTGGCGGTCCGGGCCAGCAAGTCGTCTTCGACCGCGACGGCCGGACCCCTGCCGAGTTGCGCGTCGAACGCGCGCAGCAGCGCGTACTCGCAGCGGGCGGCCGCAGCGAGGTCGGATGCGCTGTAGATGACTTGGTCGTCAGCGACGAACACGGTGTCACTGTAGGCGCGCAGCCCGACAGTTCAGGGCGCCGTCAGCCCGTGTTGCCGATCAGCTCCACGCCGTTGCCGTTCCAACGGAACTTGACCACGCTGTCCAGCCCGGGAATGCCGTTGGAATACCGCAGCGCGACGGTGTCGCCGGTGGTGGTCGAGTTGTCGATGCCGTTGAAGCCATAGGTATCCGGAACGCCGGTGGGAATGAACTTGCCGAGATGGAACATCACCGCGCGGGTGTTGGGATTCTCGGCGTTGGTGTTGGCCTTGATGATTACCGCCGACAACGGCGCGCACTCGTTGTAGTTGCCGGCCAGCGGTTCGGGGCTCCAGCCCTGATTGCTGCGCGGGTCGCGGGGCAGCTCCGACACAGCCTTGGCGATCTCGGGTGCGGCCAGGTTGATGTCGCACGGATCGGGTGCTGCAGTCGCGGTCGGTGCGGGAACCGCAGTTGCAGACGGCGGTCGCGCTGTCGCCGGGGCGACGGAGGTGACCGTCGGCTCGGGTGTCTTGGAGACGGTGGAGTCGCCCGATCCGCATCCCGCGACGGTCAGCGCCGCGGCGCCGATGATGACCGCCCACTTCACAGATGCGAACCGTACCGCCATCGACATTGGTGATCAGGCAGGCGCGCGGCGGGATAACCCGGTGACTGGCACTAGACTTTGACCCCGATGACGTCCCCCGAACCGGATGCGACCCGCACCGACTTGACCTTTGCTGACCTGCAGATTCACCCGTCGGTGCTGCAGGCCGTCGCCGACGTCGGATACGAGTCGCCCTCAGCCATCCAGGCGGCCACCATCCCGGCGATGATGGCCGGCTCGGACGTCGTCGGCCTGGCCCAGACTGGGACCGGTAAGACCGCCGCCTTCGCCATCCCGATCCTTTCGAAGATCGACCCCGCCAACAAGGCCACGCAGGCTCTGGTGCTCGCACCCACCCGGGAGCTGGCGCTGCAGGTCGCCGAGGCGTTTAGCCGCTACGGCGCGCCACCTGCCCGCGGTGAAGGTGCTGCCGATCTACGGCGGATCGTCGTACTCCGTGCAACTGTCCGGGCTGCGGCGCGGTGCGCAGGTTGTGGTCGGCACCCCCGGCCGGGTGATCGACCACCTCGAACGGGGCACCCTCGACCTCTCGCACCTCGACTACCTGGTGCTCGACGAGGCCGACGAGATGCTGCAGATGGGTTTCGCCGAGGACGTCGAACGCATTCTTGCTGACACCCCCGAGTACAAGCAGGTGGCGTTGTTCTCCGCGACCATGCCGCCGGCCATCCGCAAGATCACCAAGAAGTATCTGCACGACGCCGTTGAGGTGGCGGTCACGGCGAAAACCACCACGGCGGAGAACATTACGCAGCGCTACATCCAGGTCGCCGGCCCACGCAAGATGGACGCGCTCACACGTCTCCTCGAGGTCGAGCCGTTCGAGGCGATGATCGTGTTCGTCCGCACCAAGCAGGCCACCGAGGAGGTCGCCGAGAAACTGCGGGCGCGTGGTTTCTCCGCGGCGGCGATCAACGGCGACATCCCGCAGGCGCAGCGCGAGCGCACCATCGCCGCTCTCAAGGCCGGCAGCGTCGACATTCTGGTCGCCACCGATGTGGCTGCTCGCGGCCTGGACGTCGAGCGCATCTCGCACGTGCTGAACTACGACATTCCGCACGACACCGAGTCCTACGTACACCGGATAGGTCGCACCGGCCGCGCCGGTCGATCCGGACAGGCGCTGCTGTTCGTGTCGCCACGCGAGCGCCACATGCTCAAGTCCATAGAAAAGGCGACCCGCCAACAACTCACCGAAGCAGAACTGCCAACCGTCGACCACGTCAACGCGCAGCGAGTGGAGAAGTTTCGAGACTCCATCACCGACGCGCTGGGTGCTCCGGGTTTCGAACTTTTCCGGCGAATGATCGAGGACTACGAGCGCGAGAACGACGTCCCGATGGTGGACATCGCTGCTGCGCTGGCGGCGCAGGCACGCGACGGCGAGCAGTTCCTGATGTCGGAACCGCCGCCGGAGAAGCGTCGCCGCGACGACCGGCCCGAGCGGTCCGATCGCGGTCCCAGGCAGGCGCGCAAACCGGGGAGGGCTTCGCGACGTATCGCATTGCGGTTGGCAAGCGGCACAAGGTGAGCCCGGGCGCGATTGTGGGCGCTATCGCCAATGAGGGTGGTCTGCACCGCAGCGACTTCGGGCACATCTCCATCCGGCCCGATCACTCGTTGGTGGAGCTGCCCGCCAAGCTGCCCCGCGAGACCGTGAAAGCGTTGGAGCGGACCCGCATTCAGGGAATCTTGATTAATCTGCAGCCCGACCGGCCGCCAGGCAAGGGCGGGAAGAACAGCCGCAAATCGAAATGACGCTGTCGAAGGATGTCGCAGCGCAGGGCGGGCTGGAGTCCGTCAGCAAGGCCGAGCGGGTCGCCTCGCTCACCGGAATCCGCGCGGTCGCAGCGCTGCTCGTGATGGCAACCCACGCCGCCTACACCACCGGCAAGTACACCCACGGCTATGTCGGGTTGGTCTACTCGCGGATGGAGATGGGCGTCCCGATTTTCTTCGTGCTCTCCGGATTTCTCTTGTTCGGACCGTGGGTCAAGGCCGTGGCGACGGATGCTCCTCCGCCGTCGGTGCGCCGATACGCCTGGCACCGGGTGCGACGCATCATGCCGGCCTACGTCGTCACCGTGCTGGCCGCCTACCTGCTCTACCACTTCCGCACCGCCGGACCCAATCCCGGGCACACCTGGGAGGGGCTGTTCCGCAACCTCACGCTGACCCAGATCTACACCGACAACTACCTGTATTCGTTTCCGCATCAAGGGCTGACGCAGATGTGGAGCCTCGCGGTGGAGGTCGCGTTCTACGTCGTGCTGCCGCTGCTGGCCTACCTGCTGCTGGTGGTGCTGTGCCGTCGCCGCTGGCGGCCGGGCCTGCTGATGACGGGCCTGGCGGGATTGGCGTTGATCACGCCGGCCTGGCTCGTCCTGGTGCACACCACCGACTGGCTGCCCGATGGTGCGCGGCTGTGGCTGCCGACATATCTCGCGTGGTTCGTCGGCGGCATGATGCTGGCGGCACTGCAGCCGCTGGGCGTGCGGGCGTATGCGCTGGTGTGTGTCCCGTTGGCGCTGGTCTGCTACTTGATCGTGTCCACACCGATCGCCGGCGCGCCCACCACGTCGCCGAGTGAGCTTCGCGAGGGGCTGGCGAAGGCGGGTTTCTACGCCGTGATCGCCACGCTGATGGTCGCGCCGTTGGCACTCGGTGATCGCGGGCTATACGCCAGATTCCTGGCCACCCGCCCGATGGTCTTCCTCGGCGAGATCTCCTACGAGATCTTTCTGATCCACCTGCTCACCATGGAACTGGTGATGGTCGAGATCCTCCACTATCCGATTTACACGGGCTCGATGGGCATCGTGTTCGCGGTGACGTTCGTGGTGACGGTTCCGCTGGCCTGGCTGCTACACCGGTTCACCCGCGTCCGCTCCGACTAGCGTGGGCCCCGCGCCATCGAAAGTTAGGTTACGCTGGCCTAAGTAATCGATGCGAAGGTTAGGGCCGATGTCGGATAAGACGCCATCACGAGGGTTCCAAGGCGCGGTGCTCAAGATGCTGCGCGCGGGCGACTACCAGCTGACCGTGACCGGGCGGCGTGAGATCAGCCCGCATTTCCTGCGGCTGAGCTTTGCAGCGGGCGGCATGCTCAGTGACCGGCCGCTGCACCCGACCATGTGGATCCGGATGTGGTTCGCCGACGAGGAGAAGCTGCACCAGCGGGGCTACACCTTGGTCGACCCCAACCCGGAGGCCGACACCGTTGATATCGAGTTCGCGCTGCACGACGGCATCGCCTCGCGGTGGGCCCAGGACGCGCAGCCGGGCGACACCATCGAGGTGACGGTGTTGGGCAGCAACTTCACGCTGCCCGAGCCGCGACCCGCCGGCTACGTCATCGTCGGCGACACGGCCTCGCTGCCGGCGATCAACTCGCTTCTCACGGCGATCGGTGACGTCCCTGCGCGGGTGTTCCTCGAAGCCGGCTACGACGACGACAAGCAACTACCTGTGGCGCGCAGCGCCGACGTCGTGTGGGTGGACCGCAAGAACGCCGGCGAGGCGCTGCTGCAGGCGGTCAGCTCGTCGGCGTTCGACGCCTCCGATCATTTCGGCTGGGTCGCCTGTGACAACCGGACCACCCGCACGGTGGCCAAGGTGTTCCGCGAGGACTACAACATCCCGCGCAAGTCCATTAAGGCGCAAGCCTATTGGGTGGCCTGACGGCTCGGCACCACGATCGGCACCAAGAACTCCTTGAGCATGGCGCGTTCGTCGGCATCGTCGTGACCGGGGAAGATCAGCAGTGACGACATCACCCGCACCAGCCAGCGGGCCCGTCGCTCCACCACGTCGGGGTCATCGCGCGCCAGCGAGACGACAAAGGCCTCGGTCAACGCCTTGATGACCTCGGATTGCTCGGCCATTTCCGCGCCGATCGGTCGTTGCGTGGTGGCGAACCACGATGCCAGCGCAGGACTTTCACGGACATTGCGCAATGACGTCATCATGCCCTCGATCAGTCGTTCGGCCGGATCGGTGACCGACATGATCTGCTCAGTCATCTCGCGGTACAGCCGATAACTCTCGCGGTGCACGTAGGCGGTGTACAGCGCATCGCGGTTCTCGAAGTACCGATACAGGGTTGCGCGCGAACACCCTGCCGCCGTAGCGATTTCGTTCATCCCGACCGTGGCGGCGTCCTGCTGGGCGAACAGGTCGTTCGCCGCATCCAGGATCCGGTCGGCGGCCACTTCGGTGCGCCGCGCGGCCAGCCAGTCGCCTGGCATCAGGATCTCACCATGAATGGAACCGACAGCGGCCGGCGCACGTAACTGCCACCGGCCCAGACGATTCCGGACTCGTCGACCTCGAAGTCCGGGCAGCGGGTCAGCAGCTCGGTCAACGCGATCCGGGACTGCATGCGGGCCGCGGCCGCGCCGAGGCAGAAGTGCGCGCCGTGACTGAACGTCATGATGTTGCGTGGCCGCCGACGGACGTCGAGTTCCGCGGCGTCCTGGCCGAACTCACGCTCGTCACGGTTGGCCGACCCGTAAAGCAGCAGTGCCCGCCGTCCCGCGGGAATTGTGGTGCCTTCGATCGTGACATCGCGCGTGACGGTGCGGGCCAGGCCCTGCACCGGCGACGTCAGCCGCAGGAACTCGTCGACCGCATCTGGGATCAAATCGGGATCATCGACCAACAGCCGTCGCTGGTCTGGCCGCTGGTGCAGCAGCTGCACGGAACCACCGAGCATGCCGGTCGTGGTGTCGTTGCCGCCGGTGACCATCGTGAAGGTGAACGCCAGCACGGACAGCGTGCCGGCGATGTCGCCGTCGGCGCCGACGCCCGCCGCGACCAGATGCGAGATGGTGTCGTCTTGCGGCTCGCGGCGACGGAGCTCGATCAGCTCGGTGAAGTAGGCCATCATCGAGCCGACCGCGTCGCCGACCGTTGCCATCGCGCTGGTGATGCCGCCGGAGGTGGTGTTCGCCGCGACGATGGCCTCGGTCCAGCCGTCGAACTGCTTGCGGTCGGACTCGGGGACCCCGAGGTAATGCGCGACGACCATCGACGGCATGGGTTTGAACAGTTCGGCGACGATGTCGCCGCCGCCGTTGGCGCGCAGCCGCTCGATGCGCTCGACGACGAAATCGCGCACCGCCGGCTCGACGGCTTGCACCTGCCGCGGCGTGAAACCGCGTGACACCAGCTTGCGGAATTCGGTGTGCACCGGCGGATCCTGCATGACGAACGGCGGATTGTCTTGCAGGCCAATGATTTCTAGCTCACCGTAGTTGACGGTCAGCCCCTGCGCCGACGAGAAGGTCTCGTTGTCGCGGGCGGCCTGCCACACGTCGGCATGCCGGGACAGCACCCAGTAGTCGCCCTCGGGGTTCTCCGCTGGGACGACGTGGTGCACCGGGTCGTGGTCGCGCAACGCGGCGTACATCGGCCACGGGTTCGGCCAGGTGTCGGCGTCAGCGAGCTGGAATCGGACCGGCGAACCATGAGACAGAGTAGCTGTCATGTCTCATTGGTACGACAGCTACCGAATGGTGTGTCAATAGGCAGCGTCAGATTGCCGCATCTGTCGACCCCCGGCTCGCCGAGATCTGCAGCATGGTCGTGGTTGGCGTGGAATCGCAACCCTCACGCAGATCTCGGCGCCCGAACCCGTGGGCTCTCACGACAAGGAGTAAACATGGCCATCACCCTGGTGAACCCTGAAGGACTGACGAAGGTGGATATCTACCGCCAGGTCTCGGTCGCCACCGGATCGAAACTGGTGTTCATCGCCGGCCAGGTCGCCTGGGATGCCGACGGGAGCATGGTCGGCGAAGGTGACCTCGCCGCTCAGGTCGAGCAGTGCTACCTCAACGTCGCCACCGCCCTGGCCGAGGTCGGCGGCTCCTTCGACGACGTGGCGAAGCTGACCGTCTACCTCGTCGACTGGACCCCCGACAAGATGCCCCTGTTCGTGGAGGGGGTCGCCCGGGCGGCCGCAAGGCTGGGCGTCACCGCGCTTCCGCCGCTCACAGGGGTGGGCGTCGCCGCACTGGCCGAGCCCGGACTTCTGGTCGAGGTCGAGGCCACCGCGGTCATCGACTGAACCGAAGATCGAGCTAGATTGCCGCGCCGGGTTGAGGATGCCGTCGGGGTCCAGCGCCTGCTTGATCCGACGGTTCAGCTCCATCGCCTCGGGCCCGAGCTGGCCCGCCAACCAGGGCCGCTTCAGCCGGCCGACGCCGTGCTCGCCGGTGATCGTGCCGCCCAGGCTGACGGCCAGGTCCATGATCTCGCCGAACGCCTTCTTGGCGCGCTGCGCCATCGCGGTATCGGTGGGGTCGTACACGATCAGCGGGTGGGTGTTGCCGTCGCCGGCGTGCGCGATCACCGAGATCATCACGTCGCACTCGCTGGCGATGGCCGCCACGCCGCTCACGAGGTCACCCAGCGCGGGCAACGGCACGCCGACGTCTTCGAGAAGCAGCGTGCCCTTGGCCTCCACCGCAGGGATCGCGAACCGGCGTGCCGCCACGAATGCTTCACCCTCGTCGGGGTCGTCGGTGGAGAACACCTCAGTGGCGCCGTGTTCGCTGAATACGTTCGCGATGACCTCGGCGTCCTCGCTTGCCGAACGGCCCGCGTTCGTCGGAACCGGCGACGAGAAGCGCCGCGGCGTTACGGTCCAGACCCATCTTCAGTTTGTCCTCCACGGCGTTGACCGCGACAGCGTCCATGAATTCGAGCATCGAGGGGCGCATGCGACCCGCGACCCCCAGCACGGCGTTGGTGGCGGCCTCAACTGTCGCGAAGCTGGCGACCACGGTGCTCGCGCGGTGTTGCTCTGGGCAGCAGCCGGAGCGTGATCTCGGTGACCACCCCGAGCGTGCCCTCGCTCCCGACGAACAGCTTGGTCGAGGCTCAGTCCCGCAACATCTTTCAGCCGGGATCCGCCCAGCCGCACCGCGGTGCCGTCGGCCAGCACGATCTGCAACCCGAGCACGTAATCGGTGGTGACGCCGTATTTCACGCAGCACAACCCGCCGGCGTTGGTGGCGATGTTGCCGCCGATGCTGCAGATCTCGAAAGAGGAAGGGTCCGGCGGATACCACAGTCCATGTTCGGCGACGGTCTTCTTGACCTCGGCGTTGAACAGCCCGGGCTGGCATACCGCGGTGCGGGTCACCGGGTCGACGGTGATGTCGCGCATCTTTTCGGTCGACAGCACGATGCCGTCGTCGAGCGCGGTTGCGCCGCCGGACAGTCCGCTTCCTGCCCCGCGTGGCACCACCGGCACCCGATGCGCGGTCGCCCAGCGCATGACGGTTTGCACGTCCTCGGTGCGCCGCGGCCGCACCACCGCCAGTGGCTTACCCGCAGCGGGGTCCAGCGCCCGGTCCTGACGGTACTTATCGGTGACGGCCGGATCGGTGACCACCATCCCTTCCGGCAGGTCGGCGATCAGGCTGTCGAGGGCGCTCATGAGTCGATGCTACGAGCCGGCCTTCTGCTCGCGCCGGGACAGCAGCGCGGCGAGTTCGTCGCGGGTGGAGGTGCCGGTCTTGACCATGGCCCGGTAGACGTGCCCTTCGACCGTCCGTGGGGACAAGGTGAGGCGCTCGGCGACAGCGCGGCTCGACAACCCGGCACTGATCAGCATGACGACCTCGCGTTCCCGATCGGTCAGCGGCAACTGCTCGCTGGCCTGCCGGAGCGCCGTGTGTTGGCCCCGCATCGTCGGGCCAGCGCGTCCGCGCGGGTGGAGCATCCCAATGCCGCTCCTCGGCGATCCTGGTGGCGATACGCGAGCGTGGCATGCGCCGCTGCGTCCACGGCCGCGACGAGGTCGCCCATGCGCTCGAAATCCTCGGAAACCGCAGCCAATTCGGCTCCGTCGCTGTCGTGCAGGGCGGCGGCGAACCGGGTCGCCATCCCCGCTCTTGGCCCCTCGACGAGCGATTCGAGTCCGCGTAGCCGGGACGCATCAGATCGGTAGCCGAACTGCGTCGCGGTTTGCAGACACATCACCTCGGCCGCGAATTGCCCATTGGCCGCGGCCCTTTCGGCCGCAGCCAACACGAGGGTGATTGCCTCGCTCATCGCACCCTGCCCGGCCGCGACCCACGCGCGGGCCAGGCCGCGCTCGTAGTCAAGCAACCGAAACGGCCGTGGCAGCTTGTCGAGCATGGCGAGCCCGGCCACTGCTTCGTCGGTTGAACCGCGGATGGCGAGGGCGGTGACTCGTGGGACGTGATACCGGTAACCCCAGCCCATGGCATGGCCCGACGCACACAACGCGACCGCCGCGTGATCCAGAAGCGAGCATGCGGAATTCAGCTGCCCGGCACCAAGCGCTGCCCGACCGGCCACGGCGGCACCGAGCAAGTGTGCGGCACCAGGCAGATCGGCGGCTTGCAGGCGCACCTCCTCGGCCACCTCGAGCGCCTCCGAAATGCGGCCGGCCAGCAGCAGTGCGCTGACATGCGCGTCGGCGATGTTGAATCTCATTTGCGGAGCGTCGAATGAGCGAGACGCGGCGGAATATCCGGTTTCTGCGACAGAGACGGCCTCGGTGGTGCGCCCCGCGTCGGCGGCGATGACTCCAAGCGTCCACGCTGTCTCGGCGCCGACGACGGCGGGCAGCTCTTCTAGCACAAGGTCTTTCGACGCCTGCTTCGCCGCTTCCAGCTTATCCATCGCAAACCAGTAGACCGTGAGAAACACGTCGATCCAGCTGCGAGCATGCGGCGGTGCGGCCTGCGACGCATCGTCGATGAGTCGTTTTGCCTGCGCGGGATCCCCAAGCGCCCAAAGCATGTTGCTGGCGCGCAGATACGCGAATCGGGCGCGGTCGTCGTCGGTCAATTGATCGGTGGGGACCTCGGCGAGCAGCGCGTCGGCTTCCCGGCCAGACGAAAGCCAGGACAATGCGTGCGCGCGAATGAAGTACGCCTCGGGTCCCGCACCGGCACGGATTGCAGCGGCAGCGAGGCGATCCGCCAGCGCTAGGTCTGCAAGCCAGACAGCCCCTCGAGCCGCTTTGAGAAGCAACTCGCCGTCGGGTGCGAGGTCTGAGTCAAGGCTCAAGGTGGCGCGGCGCACCACGACTCGGAGGTCGTCGCTGTCATCGGATGACGCCAGCGCATTGGCGACCAGCCCGCGTAGCCGACGCAGCGTCGTCGACGGCGCGCGTGTCCTGCGCATCTCTCCGTAGAGGGGGTGCGCCACGCGCACTTCGACTCCACCGTCGACGTCGTCGACGGTTATGAGGCCACGAGTATTGGCTTCTTCGACAGCATCCGGATCGGTGATCTCCCGCAGCGTCGCCAGGTCGATGGGCTCCCCGACCGCCAATGCGTCGATCACATCGCCGACCGCGGTGGGCAGGGTGCCGAAGCGAGATTCGATGAGTTCGATCAGGCTGCTCGGGAGGACCGGTTCGCCGATCCACCTCCACCAGCGGCCCTGTTCTTCGATTCGGCCGTCGGTGCGCTCCTGCTCGACGATGTTGCGCAGATACAGCGCGTTGCCGCGTGTCAGCTTCCACAGACGGGTGGCGGCATCCGGCTCTACGGGACCGCCCAACGCGGCTTCCAGCAGCTCGGTGGTTTCGTCGGAGGACAACGGCTGCAGGTCGAGTCGGTCGAACTGGCCGTCTTTCCAAACCTCCCGCACCGAGTCGGGGACTGGTTCACCGTCGCGTATGGTGAGCACCACTTTGGCGGCGCGCCGTTGCACGATTTGATGCAGCACAAACGTCGACAGCTCATCGAGCAGATGCGCGTCATCGACGCCCAAGACGACCGTTGTGCCCGGCGCGGCGGTGGTCAGCGCTGCGATGACTCTGCGGACCAGCTGGAGACGGTCGCCGCCGGCGGTCTCGGTCCACGACGCGAACGCGCCCAATGGAAGCTTCTGCGCTGACGTCGTGCCGACCGCCCAACGGCATTCATATCGGCGGGAGGAGGCAGCGGACAGGGCCTCGCGCACGATCCGGCTCTTGCCCACACCTGCGGCCCCGAAAACGACGATCCCGGATAGCTCCGAAGCCGACATCGCGGCCTCGATGATCCGCATCTCGTCCGAGCGGCCCGTCAGTGGCCACGTCAATCGCACATCAGGAGCCTAAGAGCGCCAGCCGCGGCGCGAAGAGCAAAACGGAATTCCGCTTTCACGCGTACGGCATCGCGATGCGCGATCATGATCGAAATTGACGCCTGCGGGGGTCGGAACCCATCAGTGCCCTACCCGGTCGAGTACGTGGCGGAACTGCCCCGCAACGCCACGGGCAAGGTGCTCAAGACCACGCTCCGCAAGGACTACGGCGGCCAGGAAACGTCCGTTCAGCGTTGACCGCTCAGGCTGAGGGCTCCGCGGGCGGACGGTCGAGATCGCGCAGTGCCGGCAAGAAGATCGCGACGATGCCCAACAGCAACATCGGCAGCGACAAGGCCAGGAACGTCGCATGCAGGCCGGCGGAGTCGGCGAGGGGTCCGGCCACGATCAACCCGAGCGGCCCTGCGGCGTAGGCCAGAGATCCCATCACCCCGACCACCCGGCCCCGCAGATGCTGCGGCGCACGGGTCTGCATGACGTAGTTGTAGATCGGCGCGATCGGCCCATAGACCAGGCCGACGACGGCGCACAGCACCAGGATGACCGGCAGCGGCGGCAGGAATGCGATGACCGTCATCGCGACCCCAAGCGTGAGGACCGCGGTCAGCATGATGGCCCGCCGGCTCGAGTACTTCGACAGCAACGCATAACCCAGCGCGCCCACCAGGCCGCCAATGCTCAACGCCATCAACACCCAGCCCAGCTGGGCCGGTTCGTTGCGGTCGGTGAAGTACTTCGGAAAAAGCACGCTTTCCATCGGCATGTACAGGCCGGTGGCCGCCAGGTCGACGAACGCCAGTGTCCGCAGCACCTTGTTGTTCCAGACGAACCGCAGGCCTTCGACGATTCCGCGCCACACCCCTTCGGGCAGGGCGGTGCGGTCGGGCTTGCCCGCGCCTTCCAGGCGCAGCACCGCGATAGCGACGATCGAAAAACCGAATGCCGCGGCCGTCACCCACATCGTGTTGACGCCGCCCAGCGTCGCGATCAACAGTCCGCCGATCCCCGGTCCGACTATGTAGGCCAGGTTGAAGATCGCCTCGTAGACGCTGTTGGCGTGATCCAGCGTCCAGCCCGCGCGGGTGGCCGCCTCGGGCAGCATCGTCTCGCGCGCGGTCATCCCGGCCGGGTCGAAGAAGGCCCCCAGCGCGGCAAGGCCGGCGAGCACGGCGACGTTGACGACGTCCACGCCGAACGTGAGCGCCAGCAGAGGGACGGCCGCCACCGACAACGCCGATAACGCGTCGGAGATCATCGAGACCCGTCGTCGGCCGATGTAATCCACCGCGGCTCCGGCGATCAGCGTGGCCGCGAGCAGCGGCAGCGTGCCTGCCATCGCCACGATCGAGGCGTCGAGCGCAGAGCCGTTGCGCTGCAACACAAGCCACGGAAACGCGACGATCGAAATGCCGTTACCCGCGCCCGCCATCAGCGCGGCGAACAGGATCAAGAACAGTGGGCCGCGCTTGCTGTTGTTCATGGGGTATCGCGGCCGAATCTAACAGCGGCGAGGCCCGCCGGGCACCGGATTTTCCGGCGCAGGCACAGTGGTGCTGTGAAGTTGGCCCATCCACGTACCGGCGTGCTGTTCGACTCGCCGGTGCCACCGGGCTCCGGCTGGCCCGGCGACCCGCCACAGCCCGCACGGCGGTCGCGGACGACGCCTGCCCAGGTGGCGACGATGGCCGCGGCGGTGAAGACCACCGAAGAACTCGACGCCGAGGTGTCGGTGTGCCGTGCCTGCCCTCGGCTGGTGGAGTGGCGCGAAGAGGTGGCCGTCGTCAAGCGGAAGTCGTTCGCCGATCAGCCGTACTGGGGTCGACCCGCGCCCGGCTGGGGGTCGACCCGACCGCGGGTGATGGTCGTCGGATTGGCGCCCGCCGCGCATGGTGCCAACCGCACCGGACGGGTGTTCACCGGTGACCGCTCGGGCGACTTCCTGTTCGCTTCACTGCACCGCACCGGGCTGGCCAATCAGTCCGTCTGCGTGGACGCCGCCGATGGGCTGGCGCTCAACGACACTCGGGTCGCTGCGGCCGTCCGTTGTGCTCCGCCGGGCAATGCGCCCACACCGGCCGAACGCGCGACGTGTGCGCCGTGGCTGGACGCCGAGTGGCGGCTGACGGGTTCCGACGTGCGGGTGATCGTCGCGCTTGGCGCGTTCGCGTGGCGTGCAGCACTGCAGATGATCCGTTCCGCGGGTGGCACGATCGGTTCGCCCGCACCGCAATTCGGCCACGGTGCGACGGCAGCGCTGAACACATCACATGGCGAGGTGACGCTGATCGGCTGTTATCACCCGAGTCAACAGAACACGTTCACCGGCAAGCTCACTCCGCAGATGCTGGACGACATCTTTCGGCACGCCGCCGAAATCCATTAGGGCTCCAGTACCCGCCGAATGGTGCCTTCGCGCACCGACATTTGCGCGAAACGTACGTTAGCGAGGAAAAGGACGAGAAGCGACCTCGGTAACGTACGTTTCGCGGCGCGCCCGGCCGCGGCGTGCCTTAGCCTAGGGCTCCAGTACCCGCCGAATCGTCGCGAACTGTGCGTCGGCCAGCGCACGGAGATCGGCGGGCGCGAAGTCCTGGTAGTGCTCGACCGTCCACTCGTCGAAAACCTGCAGGATTCGGAAGACCAGGCTGAACTGCAACGCCTCCGGCAGATCGTCGCGCACCGCACCCGAGCGGCGGCCGACCCGCAGCACGCTCCTCGACCCACGTCCGCACGGAGGCCAATGTGCCGCTGGCAGACGTCTTCGCGGCGTCGGGCGCCTCGCTGTAAAACATCCGGCCCAGGGTGAGGAACGCCTCCTGCTGCCGCGAGGCCAGCACCAGGCCGGAAAAGAACCCCTCGACACGGCGCCAGAAGCCGTGGCCGGCGAATTCACTGGGCTCGGGAATTGTGATATTCGTCGCGACCTCATCGACTAATTCACGTACCACGAAATCAAAGAGTTCGGTCTTCGACGGCAGGTAATAGTAGAACGAACTCTTGCTCATGCCGCACGATTCGATGATGCGGTTCAGCGACGCGTGTTCGTAACCCTCCGAGGCGAATTCGGCGGACGCAAACTCGACCAGACGACGCCGACGCTCGGGCGGCATGCGGCTGATCCGTCCTGGCACCTGATCAGCCTAGCATGTGTGGACCGGATGGTACACAGAATGGTAACGTGGTGGCGTGTTCACCCTGACAAGTGTCGAAAAGCAGTACGAACAAACCGTCGCGGACGATCTCAGGGTGCTGGTTGTCGGGGCCGGAATCGCCGGTGTCACGGCCGCGCAGCTGTTGCGCCGCGGCGGACGCCACCCGGTGCTCATCGAGCGTGGCGACAGAGAGTCCGCGCCCGGCTACATGCTCGCGCTGATGCCAATGGTGGATGCTGCGCTCGACGACATTGGGGTGCGCGAGGCCTATCGCGCCGCCAGCGTGTCGCTCGAACGGTACGCGGTGCACGGGCACACCGGCCGCATGCTGCGGGTGGACTCGATGGCGAGCATCTTGGCCCGCTACGGCGACTATCGGGGCATCGCGCGCGGTGAGCTGCTCGACGTGTTGGCCGGCGACGGGTGCGAGGCTGCATTCGACTCCACCGTCACCGAGCTGGTCGAGGGGCCGCGTCGGCGTGAAGGTAAGCCTGACGGGGGTGGCGTACCGGCTGGATTTCGACCTCGTCATCGTCGCCGACGGAATCCACTCCACCACCAGGGATTTGGTGCTCGACGGCCGGCCTGTTGAGGTGGTCGACACCAAATGGGGAGGCTGGGTGGTGTGGGCGCCGGAGGACGCGAATACCGACCTGGGCGAAGAGCTTTGGGGCGCAGGATTTTTCGCCGGAATGTATCCGGTGGCAGGGGAGCTGGGCGTGTTCCTCGGTGGCCCTCGCGCCGACACCGCGGCGGGCCCCGCGTCCTTCGTTGCGGGGATCCGTCGCAGGCTCACGTCCGTCAATCCGCGTCTGGACAGCGCGATGACGGCCGTCGCCGACGACCCCGACGCGTACTACTGGTCACTCACGGATTGCCGCGCGCCGGTCTGGACCACCGAACACACGGTGCTGCTCGGCGACGCTGCGGCCGGATTCCTGCCGACCGCGGGGGTCGGCGCGGGCATGGCGATGGAATCCGCGTGGGTACTCAACCGGATGCTGCGGCACGCGGACCGGGCGCGGCTCGCTGAGGTGTTGCATGCCTACGAACGCGCTCAACGTCCCCGCGTCGAGGCCGCGCAGGACAATTCGCGCCAGTTGGCCAGCCTGATGTTCCGGCGTAGCCGGGTCCTGGCCTGGGCCCGTGAACTCGCCATGCGCGTGATCAGCGTCGAACGGGCCCTCCGGCCCATCCAGCGGTTACTGCAGGAGCAACCGGCGCCTGTGTAAGCCACCCCGATCGGCGGGAAGCCATCGGGATGGTGCAGCGTTGAAGATTGAATGCGTCTATCCGTTCTCGACCTCGTCCCGGTGCGCTCCGACCAGTCGACGTCCGATGCGCTCGCGGCGACGACGCACCTGGCGCAGACGGCCGACCGCCTCGGCTACACCCGCTACTGGATCGCCGAGCACCACAACATGCCGGCCGTCGCGGCGACCAGCCCGCCGGTGATCATCGCGCATCTCGCCGCGCAGACGACGCAGTTGCGCCTGGGCTCCGGCGGGGTGATGCTGCCCAACCACGCGCCGCTCGCCGTCGCCGAGCAGTTCGCGCTGTTGGAGGCCGCACATCCTGGGCGGATCGACCTCGGCATCGGCCGCGCACCCGGTTCCGACCCGGTGACGTCGTTGGCGCTGCGCGGCGCTGCCGGCCGCGATGACCGCGATATCGAGGCGTTTCCGCAGTATCTCGACGACGTGAGGGCGTTGATGAGCCCCGCGGGGTGCGGGTGCCGCTGCCGCGAGACCTGATGCGGGAGAACTACATCCTCAAGGCAACGCCCGCCGCGGTGACGGAACCGAAACTGTGGCTGCTCGGCTCGTCGATGTACTCGGCGCATCTGGCCGCGGCCAAGGGCCTGCCGTACGTGTTCGCCCACCACTTCTCCGGTCAGGGCACCGCCGAGGCGCTGGCGGCGTATCGCGCCGAGTTCAGGCCCAGCGACCTGGCGTCCGAGCCCGTGACGTTCCTGACCGTCAACGCGGTTGTCGCCGAAACACATGATGAGGCAATGGCTTTGATGCTGCCGAACCTGCAGATGATGGCGCGACTGCGAACCGGTCAGCCGCTCGGTGCGCTCGACCTCGTCGAGGACGCCGAACATACCCAGCTCAGCCCGCAGGCGCAGAGGGTCGTCGAGGCCGGGCTGCAGCGCGCGGTCGTCGGCTCGCCCACCGAGGCGGCCGAGCAGGTGCGTGCCCTTGCAGACGAGTTCGGCGTCGACGAGGTGATGGTCAACCCCGTCGCGTCGGCGCACCGTGGCACCGATCCTGCGACCGCGCCGGGCCGCGCCACCACGCTGGAACTGCTGGCCAAGGAACTGTTCTAGGGGTCGTGGCGGCTGGTGTGACACGCTTTATAGATGTTCGAACGCTTCGATGAGCTCGCACGACGGGTCATCGTTCTCGCGCATCAGGCGGCGCAGTCACTCAACCATGATCACGTTGGGACCGAGCACCTTCTTTTGGGAACTGTGGATGTGGACGAGATCGTCATCAGGGTTCTCGAATCACACGGGATCGGCAACGACGCCGTTCGGCAACAGATCGAAGGTGCGGTTGGAGTAGGTGCTGAACCGGCCACCGGCCACATCCCTTTTACGCCCAGGGCGAAGAAATCGCTCGAGTTAGCGCTTCGGGAAGCGAATTCGCTTGGTCACAAGGAAATCCGACCCGTACACATGATGCTCGGCATCTTGCGGGAGCGAGAGGGGATCGCGGTAAGGGCGTTGGCTGATCTTGGCTTGGATATCGATGAACTGATAGCGAACATCAGTGACGAATACTCACGCAAATACACCAAAGATCAGCCAAGCGGCCCTGAGTGAATGTCACGCCCTTTTAGGGCGTCAGCACGACCACCGGGATGGGTCGCGAGGTCCTCTTCTGGTATCCGATGTAGCGGTTCTTGTTGCCCCTCATGTTGTTGACGATCTGCCACAGCCTCGCATAGTCGGGGTCCTCCGGCGTGACTGGTTTCGCCGTGACGCCGAATCGCTTTGGGCCGACGTTGATCTCAACGTTTGGATTGGCTTTGAGGTTGTGATACCAGCCCGGCGCCTTGGGGTCGCCGCCCTTCGAGGCGACGACCAGGTAGTTGTCACCGTCCCGGGCGTAGCTGAGTGAATTCGCGCGCTTCTGACCGGTTTTTGCGCCGGTGGTGTGGAGGATCAGGTTTGACGGGCCGCCGGGGATCGTGTGGCCGATCCGGCCGTTCGTCTGCTTGTAGATCTTGTCGTGCAGCATCAGCAGCGGTGCGCCGACCCGTTGCTCGACCCATCGGGAGATGTCCATGGCGTCAGTCTTGCTGAGCGGCGTCCAGCTGCGCCAGCGCTTCGCGAAGTAGCCGCCCGGATTCCTCCCGATCCGGGTCGCGGCGCAGCAGCATGCCCTTGGCGAACGACAGCTTGTCGCCGTCGCGGCGCGGCAGCACGTGCACGTGGATGTGGGACACGCTCTGGAATGCGGCCTTGCCGTCGTTGATGACCACGTTGTTGCCGTCGGCGTGCAGCCCGGATTGCCGCGCCGCCCGCGCGATGCGCTGCCCGATCTTGACCAAGCCCACGACCGTTTCCGATGGCGTGTCAGTCAGATCGACGGTGTGGCGCTTGGGGAAGACCAGGGTGTGGCCACGGGTGAACGGGCGGATGTCGAGAATGGCCAGGTAGTCGTCGTCCTCGTGGATGCGAATGGCAGGGGCCTCGCCGGCCACGATGGCGCAGAAGACACAGGACATTCCGCCACGTTATCGAACCGGCCTCAGTTGACGTTCTCCTTGGCCCACTCCGCCATGCCGCGGTGGCGTTCTTGTCCGGAGACGTCCTCGACGCGGGTCATCGCGGTCCAGCGCTGGCCGAACGGATCGAGGATGGACGCGAAGCGGTCGCCGGTGACAAAGGTCTCAACAGCCAGGACACCGTTACCTGTGTCAATCAAATGACAGCGAAGGCAGGGAGTGGACGGGCTGTCAAGCCGTGCGGCCCGGCGTGTCGGATTCTGCAAGGCTTATGCGCATGGATGCCACCGGCAACGGTCAACACCACAAGCGAATGAAAGCGCTCGTAGCTTTCAGCGCATCATCCTTCGACACTGAATTCCCCTCGCCGTTCGGCTCCGCAATCTACGACGAACGAAGCGGGGTCCTGGTCGCGCAGGCCTACGACAGCGTCATGAAGATGTGCGACCCGACCAATCATGCGGAAATCAACGCCATCCGCGATGCGGCGCGAGAACTTCAACGGCTCTCCCTTCGTGGCTGTACGTTGTACAGCACATGCGAGCCCTGCCCGATGTGTATTTCAGCCTGCATCTGGGCCGAAATTGACACGGTCGTATTCGGAGCGTCGACGCTCGAGGACGCGACCTTGTACTGGCCACAAGCGTCCGACTTACCGCCGCAGGAGCTGGTGGCTCACATGCTGCTCGAGCCAAGGTGTCGATTGATACCTCACGTCGAGCGCTCTCTTTGCCGGAACCTTTTCACGCGATGCGATGAAGTGCGCAAGGAACGAGGCTTGCCATTGCCGCCACACCGGCCTGGGTATGGCTAGGGCGGCTGGGAGGAGTGTATCTGCCCGGAATGTGTTGAGCGCTACGGGCAATGTCTCCGTCAGCGCGACGCATGTGTTAGCCGGTTGCACACCCTGGTGTAGCCCTCCGGGATTGGTTTGACGCTCATGTCTGCCAGCTTCGTAGAGCGTGCGACACGCGGTATTGGAGAAACGCGACAACGGATTCCGCAGCGTGAAATCGCCGAAACTGTCTGACCCAGAGGCGCACACTGACGACGTGAGCACCGATTGATGCTCACCGGACCGCCAGGCGCACGGAGATATGACGATGAGCCTCCAGCAGCAGCTAGTGTCCCGCGCCATTAATTCGTTTCATTAAGCGTCCGAGTGACTCGAGGATCTGCTCGGCTGTCTTGGTCCATACGAACGGTTTTGGGTTCTCGTTCCAGGCGGTGACCCAGGTACGGATGTCTTTTTGCAGGGCGTGCACGCTGTGGTGGTCGCCGCGTTCGAGGAGTTGTCGGGTGAGTTCGGCGAACCACCGTTCGACCTGGTTGATCCAGCTGGAATCGGTTGGCGTGTCGTGCATGTGGAAGCGCGGGTGGCGGTCGAGCCAGCTTTGCACGGTGGGCGTTTTGTGGGTGCCGTAGTTGTCGCAGACCAGGTGGATGTCGAGGTGGTCGGGGACCTCGGCATCGATGGTGGCCAGGAACTTGCGGAACCCGATGGCGCGGTGGCGCCGGTGCAGGGCGGTGATGACGGTGCCGTCGCCGATGTCGAAGGCGGCGAACAGGCTGGTGGTGCCGTGCCGGACGTAGTCGTGGGTGCGTTTCTCGGGCATGCCGGGCATCATCGGAAACGCCGGCTGGCTGCGGGCCAGGGCCTGGATCTGAGACTTCTCGTCCACGGACAGCACCACCGCGGCCTCGGGCGGGTCGAGGTAGAGCCCGACGATGTCGTAGACCTTCTCCACAAACAGCGGGTCATTGGACAGCTTGAAGTTCTCGCTGCGATGTGGCTGCAGCTCAAAGGCTTTCCAGACCCGCCCGATGGTGGACTTCGATAGCCCGCAGCGTTCGGCCATCGATTTGCGCGACCAGTGCGTGGCGTTGGCGGGGGTGGACTCCAGGGTGGACACCACCACGTCCTCGACCTGCTCGGCGGTCACCGACGCGGGCCGGCCCGGGCGCGGGTCGTCGACCAGCCCGTCGCAGCGCGCCTCGACGAACCGGCGCCGCCACTTCCCGACGGTCGGCTGCGATACCCGTTCCCGGGATGCGGCCTCCTTGTTCGACAGGCCCTCCGCGCAACCCAGCACGATCCAAGACCGCAACGCCAGCGCCTGCGAACTCTTACGCCGCCGCGCCCACCGGGCCAGCGTGTCGCGCTCCTCCTCGGTCAACGCCAACTCCGCTTTCGGCCGCCCACGTGATGCCATACGCGAATCATCCCACCCACCAGCATGATTCGCCGCGGAACACCGCCGATGCCCATCGGTTACAATTATGTAACGAATTTCCGGCGCGGGACACTAGCACTCGACAAACTTTATGCACCTGACAACGTGCTGACGATCAAGATCACGATGCCGCAATCTGATTGGGAGGCGGTACGAAACGAGCAGCCAAAAGGTGGCCGGTGCAACTTCGATTGGACCGGCGGCGCCCGGTTCACATGGCGGAAGGCAACGTCGGTCGAAATATCTGGGACGAGCTTCCCCGCCCAGACCACATTCACCGAGGTCGGCGTCAAGAAGAAGTCCTTCTGCGGCTCACTCAACAGCGAAAAACCCTGCCTACATATCGACTTCGCGCGTTGACTCG
>CAWKOI010000009.1:0-66786 GCA_963851115.1 uncultured Actinomycetota bacterium | reverse complement strand
TAAGCACCGATGTGCCGGAAGGCAATCAAGACACCGGCGACGGTGTCGGTGGACCGCAGGGGCAGCACCAGCGCCGGGCCAACCTTGGTTCCAACGCTAAGGTCGATGTTGTCGACCTTATGCGCGGTGCGGTCCGCAAATGCCTGCCCGATCAGTGTGTCGGCCACCGGTATCGGTACTTCGCGGACCGAATCGGGTATCGCACCGGCGGTCGCCGCCACCACCAGATCGACGGTGTCGGACACGAGTTCGTCGCTGTCGAGCGGAACGGCCACCAGCGTGGCTTCCGCGCCGGTCAACTTGAGCGATTCGTCGGCGATCAGCCGAAATACTGTCGCCGGGTCGGCACCGGACAACATCTCAGTTCCGATGTCCCGGGTTGCTTCAATCCAGGACTGGCGGGCCCGTGATTGCTCGTACAGGCGCGCGTTCTCGATGGCGATGCCGGCCGCTGCGGCGAGGGCTTGAACCAGTACTTCGTCATCTTCGCTGAATGGTTGACCGGTGGCTTTGTCGGTGAGGTACAGATTGCCGAAGACTTTGTCGCGAATCCGAACGGGAACGCCCAGGAACGTCCTCATTGGCGGGTGATTCGGTGGAAAGCCGACGGAGGCGTGATGGTGCCGGATGTCGTCCAACCGAATGGGCTTCGGCTCATCGATCAGGACGCCTAGAACACCGCGGCCCTCGGGAAGATGTCCGATCAACTCGCGCGTGTCCTCGTCGATGCCTTCGTACACGAACTCGACCAGCTCGTGACCGTCGCCGCGCACCCCAAGCGCCCCGTAGCGTGCGTCCACCAGTCCGATGGCCGTGTGAACGATGGTGCGCAAGGTGACGTCCAGATCGAGGCCCGACGTGACGATCAGCAAGGCCCGCACGAGGGTGTCGCGCAGCGGCCCTGCGCCATGTTCCCCCTGAGCAGACGCTTCCACGTGACTAATCGGCGGGCCGGACGGGGCGATCCAGTTTGGACGCGAACACCGCGGCCTGCGTGCGGCGCTCCATCCCGAGCTTGGCCAGCAGGCGCGAGACGTAGTTCTTCACTGTTTTCTCGGCAAGGAACATCCGTGCCGCGATCTGCTTGTTGGTCAAGCCTTCGCCGAGCAGCCCGAGCAGTGTCCGCTCCTGGTCAGTCAGCCCGGACAGTGGATCTTTGCGCTCGGCCGCGCCACGCAGCTTCGCCATCAATGCCGCCGCTGCCCGGTTGTCGAGAAGTGATTTGCCGGCGCCGACGTCCTTGATCGCCTGGGCCAGTTCCATCCCTTTGATGTCCTTCACGACGTAACCACTGGCGCCGGCGATGATGGCGTCGAGCATGGCTTCGTCAGACGTGTACGACGTCAGCATCAGGCAGCGAAGATCGGGCAGATCCGAAAGCAGGTCCCGGCACAATTCGATCCCGTTGCCATCGGGGAGGCGGACGTCGAGCACCGCCACGTCGGGGCGCAGGGCAGGTATCTTCACCATCGCTTCACCGACTGAGCCGGCTTCGCCGACGACGTCGAGCTCGGGGTCGGATGCCAGGAGGTCAACAAGCCCGCGGCGCACTACTTCGTGGTCGTCTACGAGGAAGACCGTGACCATTGCCAGTCCTTCCAATCGATGTAGCAGGTCCAATGATGGCCCACTCTGCGCCTTTGCCGATCAGTTCGACACGAGAGAGAGCACAGTACCGACATTTGAACGCCGGGCGTTCCTGCTGGCGGCAGCAAGGCGTGCGATGGCCCGCTCGATGCCGCTAGCGAGCTCATCGACATCGGGCATCGGGCCGGCGAGGACGGAGAGTGCGCCGATCGCGAGGCTTACGTGGCGGTCGGAGTCCTCGGCTTGGAGGAAACCCCGCGTCAAGCGTGCTCAATTGCTCCATGGCATCTACTGTCTCGCCGCGCTGCATTCGTCGCGAGGGCCGTAAGTCCCTAAGTCGCCGCCGGGTTCGGGACCAATGGCCCTGATGCGGCGCGTCGGCGTCGACGAGACTAAGTCCATGCCTGACACCATGGTCGCCACCGATGTCATCAATGACGCAGTGCTGTTGGCGTGTAGAGCGCCGTCCCTGCACAACAGCCAGCCGTGGCGGTGGGTCGCGGATGGCCGCGCTGTGCAATTGTTCGTCGACCCGAGCCGCGTCATGTATTCGGCCGACCGCTGGGGGCGAGAGGCGATCATCAGCTGCGGTGCCGTACTCGACCATTTCCGCTTCGCGATGGCCGCCGCCGGCTGGAGAACCCACGTGGACCGGTTTCCCGATCCGAACAACCGCCACCTTGTGGCGTCCGTCGATTTCACTCCGGCCGACGTCGTCACCGATGCAGACCGTCGTCGCGCCGACGCGATTCTGTTGCGTCGAACTGATCGGCTTCCAGTGGCGGCGCCACCAGATTGGGAATCGCTGCGAATCGCTTCTGCTTGCCGCGGTGGATGACGACGTCGCGCACCTGGATGCGATCGACGACGACAACAAACCACAGTTGGCCGAGGCGTCCCGGCTCACCGACGCGCTGCGGCTATACGATTCGGCGTATCACCACGAACTCAACTGGTGGACAGCACCATTCGAGAGCAGCGAAGGAATCCCGCACAGTTCACTGGTGTCGGCTGCCGAGACTGAACGCGTCGGTGTCGGAAGGACCTTTCCAGTCGTGCCGCACAGCGAGCGTCGACCCGGCATTTGCGAAGACTTCTCGAAAGTTGTGGTTCTCTCCACGGAGGGTGACAGCCGCGAAGACGCTCTGGGGTCTGGCGAGATGCTGTCCCGGGTGTTGTTGGAATGCACTGTGGCTGGCATGGCCACCTGCACGATCACCCACCTTACGGAGATGAAAGCCAGTCGGCACATCGTCGCCAATCTGATCGGTCGGACGGTGTGGCCGCAGATCCTCGTCAGGATTGGCGTTGCACCGAGTATGGAGCAGGTGCCCCCCGCTACACCGCGTCGGCCGCTCGGCGATGTCTTGGAGTTCCGCTCAGCGCGATTGTGAATTCTGCGCGGTGGCGGGGTGGCGCAATAGCGGCACCGCAGAGGGCGTTGGCCTGGTAGGCACCGATGCGCGGCGGTGTATTTGACGCCGGCCAGCCGCCCGATATCTATCGCTGGGTCAGCATGATGAGCGGATCCGTCAGCCTTGCGTGCGGGCGCATCGACGTCGCGGTCAGGCAGCTCCGCGACGCATTGTCAGCGCAACGTCCCGCCTTCCTGGGTGGCTGGCCGTCCCGCTACTACCTGGACCTGGCGATCGCGCATGCGGTCCGCGGCGAATCCGACGCGGCGAAGGGGTGTCTCAGCAGGATCGCAACCACGCCGGGCCCCGAGGTGGCACTCCTCGAGCCCATGGAAATGCTTGCGACAGCGTGGGTCTCGGCGTCCACCGGGGCAGTGACCCGGGCCATTGCCGAGGCGCGGACCGCCGCGGTGACCGCCGCCACTCGCCGGCAGCCGGCGCGTGAAGTGCTGTGCCTGCAGACGGCGACCCGGTTCGGTGACACGACAACGGTTGCGCGCCTCGGTGAGCTGGTTCATGTGGTGGGCGGTCGGCGCGCGTCGGCTGCCGCTGCGCATGCTGCGGCGCTCGCGGCCGGTGACGGTGAGGGATTGATCGCGGCGTCGGGACGATACGTGGCGATGGGCGACATGCTATCCGCCGTCGATGCCGCCGCCCAGGCGTCCGTCGCGTTCCGGCGCGCGGATCGGCGCGGATCTGCCCTCGGAGCGAGCGGCCGGTCACGCGAACTGGCCGAGCGGTGCGGCGACGTCCACACACCGGCGATCGCTGACGCCGCCGCTCCGCCGGTGTTCACCGGACGCGAGCGCGAAGTCATCATGTTGGCCGGCAGCGGCCTGACCAACCGTGAGATCGCCGAACGACTGCAGCTGTCCGTCCGCACCGTCGAGGGACACCTCTACCGCGCCGCGGGACGAGTCGGTGCGCGTGACCGTAACGAATTGGCTCGCACTATCGGCGACGCCATGGCGGTGTCGGCCTGAGGATGCGCATTTCGGACACAAGTACTGCGGAGACACGTCAAGTGCTATTTCGAGTAGAGGCTTACTCACACCACCGTCGCATATCGGGCGCAGGCTGGTTGCGTGGCCGACGAACTCAGCGCCCACGAGAGCGCACTCCGCAAGCTGCCCCTGCCATACTCGCTGGCGCTGAGGCTCCGTGATGCCGGCGTGGCGCCCGAAGTGGTCAGCGAGTACGTCGGTGTCGAGGAGGCCGCGCTCGACGGCGTCTACCGCATTGCCGAGGCGAAGCTGAAATCGGCGCAGGGCCCGGTGGAGCGATAAAAGGGATAGCAAGCCGACATTGCGGGTCAAATAACTCGCCTCCTCCCATACGGTTCTCCGCACTGAACTAGTCGGCCGGCCTTGCGTAGTCCGGCAGGTCGATGGCGTCGGCGGTGGTGAACCACAGCCGCTGCGCCACCACGCTAAAAGGCCAGCGCTGCATCCACTTCCACACAACGCCATTGATGGCGATGTCGGACTGCGATTTCGGCGCGTACCGATCGATGGTGTTAGGCAGATCCTGGCACTTGTTGACGTACGGCCGCATCGCGGTCTGGTATCGAGCCAATGCCTCGGCTATGCGGCCGGAGTCGACTCCCTCGGCCGCGGGCCCGAGTTCACCGGCCAGTATGTAGGCGCCGACTAGCGCCAGGCTGGTTCCCATGCCGCTGAGCGGCGAGGCGCAGTACCCGGCGTCGCCGGCCAGGGTCACCCGGCCCGACGACCACGACGACATGTGCACCTGCGCGAACGAGTCGAAGTAGAAATCGTCGGCCTCCTGCGCGGCCGCCAGCAGCGCATCGCACTCCCAGCCGGCGCCCGCGAACCGGTCCACCAGCATCGCCCGCTGCGCGGTAAGATCGCGCCGATCGTACTCGAGTGGCTCGCGAACGAAAAGCCAATCCCGCCTTGGCGATTGCCGGATCATGTGAGGGTCGCAGGGATGCGTTGAGGCCTGGCGCTTGATACATCAGATACCAGCTGTCCAGGCCGACGTTGTCCGGAGCGGAGAACCATGCGTTGTACCCGCCCAACGGTTTGACGAACTGCTCCTCGGGCCCGAACACCAGCCGCCGCACCGCCGAATGGGGCCCGTCGGCGCCGACGACCAAGTCCGCACGCATCCGCGATCCGCCGCTGAACGTCACGTCGACGCCGGCGTCGTCCTGAGCCAAGCTCTCAATACGGGTGTTGAACCGATACTCCGCATTGTCTTTCGTGGCTTGGTACAGCACATCGACCAGGTCGCCGCGGAGGATCTCCAGCTTGGACACCGGCCCGTTGCCGTTGAATGCATTGACGGGCATCTCGGCGCGGCGGCTGCCGTCGGACCGCACCCAGGCGATGCCCCGTTGGAACAGCGAGCGGCCCGTCATCCGGTCGAGTAGCCCCATCCGCTCGACCACGTCGGCACCCGCACCGCGCAGGTCGACCGTCTGCCCGCCCGGCCGAATGCCTTCGGCGACTTCGACAACCGTCACGCGATAGCCGTTCTTCATCAGCCAGAAGGCCAAGGCTGGACCTGCGATCCCGGCGCCACTGATGAGGACGGACGGCTGCATCATGGCGTCAGACTAACGGCTAGATGTCGAGCGCCTGATAAGTCCGGCGGACGAACTTCGGTTGCGCGCTCTGCAGTTTCGCCAGCGACGTGTTACCCGCGATGGCTGCGGCGTCGACCGTCAGGTCGGGGTGGTTCTGAATCAGGTAGATCACGATCAGGTCCGCCGTCGGATCCGCCTGCCACCACGTCCCGTACGCGCCGGGCCAGCTGAACGTGCCAAGCCCGCCCGGCCCGAACAGCTGCCGCGACTTCGCCGGATCTGTCACCACCGACAAGTTCAGCCCGAATCCGCGGCCCACCCAAAACGGTGCCCCCAGAAAGGGATACCGCTTCTGCTCGTCGGTCAGCCGGTCCGTCCTCATCAAGTGCACCGATTCTTCCGAGACCACGCGAACACCGTCAACGGCCCCGCCCGCGAGCAACATCCGCGCGAACTTCAGATAGTCGTCCACGGTCGACCACAGGCCCGCGCCGCCGGTACAGAACGGCGGATCGGTGATGGACGGCGGGCCCATCACGTCGTGCTGCAGCACGTTGTCTTTGTCGAGCTTGTACATGGTCGCGGCGCGTCGCCGGCCGTCCGGGCTGACCGAAAAGCCGGTGTCAGACATGCCCAGTGGCTCGAAGATCCGTTCGGCCAACACTTCGGCCAACGGCTTGCCCTCGATCCGAGACAATGCGATGCCGAGTACGTCGGTGGCATGACTGTAGGTGAGCCGATCACCCGGCTGATGCGCGAGCGGCAGCTTGGCCAGCTCGGTCAGCCAGCGGTCCTGGTCCTGGCGCAGCGACAGCTTGCCGTATGCCAGACCCAGCGGCGGTGGCACCGAGAACACATAGGCCAGCCCACTGCGGTGCGTCATCAGATCATCGAGCGTGATGGGCCGACGGGCCGGCTCCGTCTTGTCCAGCGGGCCGAGCGGATCGAGCAGCACCCGCATGCTTGACAGCTCCGGAAGCCATTTCGCGACCGGATCGGTCAACGACAGCTTGCCTTCCTCCAGCAATGCCATCGCGGCGGCAACGGTCACCGGCTTGGTCATCGACGCGATGCGGAAAATCGTGTCGCGTTGCATCGGCAGACCCGCGTCGACATCGCGAAAGCCGAGCTCGTTGACCTGCAGGACCTCGCCGGCTCGCCACACCAGCGTGACCGCACCGGCAAGCAGGCCGGCGTCGATCGCGTCGCGGATGGAGGCGTGATTGCCGTCAAGATTCATCCGCGCCAGCGTACTCAGCGGCGCTCGTCTGCTTGGAAACCACGTCTCGCTACCCTGTTGATGAACGACCGTAGAACGGTAAAAGTGATCGACACCGCCACTAGCACCATCGTCGGGTACTTCACCGTGAATCGAGCCAACAGCATCGCCGTCGCTCCCAACGGCACGGTCTACCTCTCGGATGGCGCGGCGGGCATCGTGTACGCCGTCACGGTCGGCAACCCCGCCCAGCAGATGTGACCTGACAACCCTCGCTGTAATCGACCTCCTTCGCCCTACGCGGTCACTGGGTGTCGCTGGCAGCCGCCCGGGGCGTGGGTGCTAAGCTTCCGCGCAGTTTCGACGTCCTTTAACGATCCGTCCAGAGAGGCGGAGAAGGAGGTCAGAGTCGCATCGTGGGCTCTTCAGGCACCGACCGGGAGTTGATGTCCGCAGCGGACGTCGGCCGGACCATCTCCCGCATCGCCCATCAGATCATCGAAAAGACCGCTCTCGACGGTCCCGACGCGCCCCGCGTCGTCCTTCTCGGCATCCCCACCAGGGGCGTCACCCTGGCCGCCCGGCTGGCCGAGAAGATCAAGGAGTTCGCCGGCGTCGAGGTCCCACACGGTGCGCTGGACATCACGCTCTACCGCGACGACCTCAACTTCAAGCCGCCGCGGCCGCTGGAAGACACCTCGATTCCCGAGGGCGGCATCGACGACACCCTGGTGGTCCTCGTCGACGACGTGCTGTATTCCGGTCGCACGGTCCGCGCTGCTTTGGACGCGCTGCGCGACATCGGCCGACCCCGCGCCGTGCAGCTGGCAGTCCTCGTCGACCGCGGTCACCGCGAGCTGCCGCTGCGCGCCGACTACGTCGGCAAGAACGTGCCCACCTCGCGCAGCGAGAACGTCAAGGTGCGTCTCTCGGAGGACGACGGCCACGACGGGGTTTCCATCGCACCTCACGGAGGGCCTGCACGATGAAGCATCTGCTGTCGGCCGCCGACTTGTCCCGCGACGACGCGCTGGCCATCCTCGACGACGCCGACCGGTTCAGCCAGGCGCTGCTGGGCCGCGAGGTCAAGAAGCTGCCCACCCTCCGTGGCCGCACCATCATCACGATGTTCTACGAGAACTCGACCCGCACCCGAGTGTCGTTCGAGGTGGCCGGCAAGTGGATGAGCGCCGACGTGATCAACGTCAGTGCGTCCGGATCTTCTGTGTCCAAGGGGGAATCGCTGCGCGACACCGCGTTGACCCTGCGCGCGGCGGGCGCCGATGCGCTGATCATCCGGCACCCGGCGTCGGGCGCGGCCCAGCAGCTCGCCGAGTGGACGGCCACCGAACACGGCGGACCGACCGTGATCAATGCCGGCGACGGCACCCACGAACACCCCACTCAAGCGCTGCTCGACGCGCTGACCATCCGGCAGCGATTGGGCAGCATCGAAGGCAAGCGGGTGGTGATCGTCGGCGACGTCCTGCACAGTCGGGTCGCGCGGTCCAACGTGCTGTTGCTGCACACGCTCGGCGCCGAGGTGGTTCTCGTCGCACCGCCCACACTGCTTCCCGTCGGGGTTGCCGACTGGCCGGTGAGTGTGTCGCACGACCTCGACGCCGAACTGCCGATCGCCGACGCGGTGCTGATGCTGCGGGTGCAGGCCGAGCGGATGAACGGCGGGTTCTTCCCATCGGCGCGTGAGTACTCGGTGCTCTATGGACTCTCGGAGAAGCGTCAGGCCGTGCTGCCCGGCAACGCGGTGGTGCTGCACCCTGGCCCGATGGTGCGCGGCATGGAGATCGCCTTCTCGGTTGCAGACTCCACGCAATCGGCTGTGCTGCAACAGGTTTCCAACGGAGTGCATATTCGGATGGCGGTGCTGTTCCACCTGCTGGTGGGTGCCGAGCTGGGGGTACCTCCCGCTCGCGGGGGAGAGGCGATCAGCGCATGAGCGTGTTGATTCGAGGGGTACGTCTGTACGGCGAGGGCGACCGGGTCGACGTGCTGGTGTCCGACGGCCAGATCGCCGACATCGGCCCGGGGCTGTCCATCCCCGATGATGCCGATGTCGTCGACGCTACCGGCCAGATCCTGCTGCCCGGTTTCGTCGACCTGCACACCCACCTGCGCGAGCCGGGACGGGAGTACGCCGAGGACATCGAAACCGGTTCGGCGGCCGCGGCTTTGGGCGGCTACACCGCGGTGTTCGCAATGGCGAACACCAATCCGGTTGCCGACAGTCCCGTCGTCACCGACCACGTCTGGCATCGTGGCCAACAGGTCGGCCTGGTCGACGTGCACCCGGTTGGGGCAGTCACCATGGGCCTGGCCGGAACTCAGCTCACCGAGATGGGCATGATGAACGCCGGTGCCGGGCAGGTACGGATGTTCTCCGACGATGGCGTCTGCGTGCACGACCCGCTAATGATGCGCCGTGCGCTGGAGTACTCCACCGGCCTGGGTGTGCTCATCGCCCAGCACGCCGAGGAGCCCCGACTGACCGTCGGCGCCGTCGCCCACGAGGGACCCAACGCGGCCCGGCTCGGCCTGGCCGGCTGGCCCCGCGCCGCGGAGGAATCCATCGTCGCGCGTGACGCGCTGCTGGCGCGTGACGCCGGCAGCGCGGGTGCACATCTGCCACGCCTCCACGGCGGGCACCGTGGAGATCATCAGATGGGCCAAGGCGCAAGGCATTTCGATTACCGCGGAGGTGACGCCGCATCACCTCTTGCTCGACGACGGGCGGCTGGCCACCTACGACGGCCGCAACCGGGTCAACCCGCCGCTGCGTGAGGCCGCCGACGCGGAGGCGCTACGTCAGGCATTGGTCGACGGTGTCGTCGACTGTGTCGCCACCGACCACGCTCCGCATGCCGAACACGAGAAGTTCTGCGAATTTTCGGCCGCCCGCCCCGGCATGCTCGGGCTGCAGACCGCGCTGTCCGTGGTCGTTGAGACGATGGTCCGGCCCGGGTTGCTGACGTGGCGCGACGTCGCACGCGTGATGAGCGAGAACCCGGCCCGCATCGTCGGATTACCGGACCACGGGCGCCCCCTGGAGATCGGTGAGCCGGCCAATCTGACGGTTGTCGACCCTGACGCCACGTGGACCGTCGCCGGATCCGACTTGGCGAGCCGGTCGGACAACACCCCGTACGAGTCCATGGAGCTGCCTGCGACCGTCACCCTGACTCTGTTGCGCGGCAAGGTCACCGCACGCGACGGAAAGAGCCCGGCGTGAACACAGGAACGTTGGTCGGGTCGCTGATCATGGCCGCGGTGCTGGCGGTGGTGATTGCGGTCTTGATGCAGGCGATGATGCGCGGCTGGCGCCGCCGAGCCGAGCGGCAGGCGGAAATGATCGGAGCCCTTCCGCCGCTGCCGGATACCGTGGGAGCGGCCATCATCCCCGCGACAAAGGGGTTGTATGTCGGCAGCACGCTGGTGCCGCACTGGAACGACCGCGTCGCCGTCGGCGACCTCGGCTACCGCGCCAAAGCCGTGCTGACCCGTTACCCGGAAGGAATCATGTTGCAGCGCACCGGCGCCGGCCCGATCTGGATCCCCGACGACGCGATCGCCGAAATCCGCACCGAAAAGGGACTCGCCGGCAAGGCCCTCACCCACGAGGGCATCCTGGCCATCCGGTGGCGGCTGCCCTCGGGAACCGAAATCGATACCGGCTTTCGCGCCGACAACCGTGCAGAGTACGACCGCTGGCTCAAGGAGGCGGCGTGAGCAAGGCGGTCCTGGTCCTCGAGGACGGACGCATCTTCACCGGAACGACGTTCGGGGCGGTTGGGCAGACCCTTGGCGAGGCGGTGTTCTCCACCGGCATGTCGGGTTATCAGGAGACGCTTACCGATCCGAGCTACCACGGACAGATCGTGGTGGCCACCGCGCCGCAGATCGGCAACACCGGCTGGAACCTCGAGGATGCCGAGAGCCGCGGCGACAAGATCTGGGTGGCCGGGTACGCCGTGCGCGACCCCTCGCCGCGCGCGTCCAACTGGCGGGCGACCGGCACGCTGGACGACGAACTTGTCCGCCAGGGCATCGTCGGGATCGCGGGTATCGACACCCGCGCCGTCGTGCGCCATCTGCGCAGCCGTGGCTCGATGAAGGCGGGCGTCTTCTCGGCTGACGCCCTCGCCGACCCCGACGAGCTGCTGACCCGGGTGCGCAGCCAGCCGTCGATGCTCGGTGCCAACCTGGCCGGCGAGGTCAGCACCGATGCCACCTACATAGTGGAACCCGATCTGCCGCAACGCTTCACGGTCGCCGCGATCGATTTGGGTATCAAGACCAACACCCCGCGCAATTTCGCCCGCCGCGGCATCCGCAGCCACGTGTTGCCATCGACCGTGGCCTTCGAGCAGATCGCCGAGTTGAAACCGGACGGGGTGTTCCTGTCCAACGGGCCCGGCGATCCGGCCACCGCCGACAACATCGTCGGCATCACCCGCGAGGTGCTAGGCGCCGGGATCCCGCTGTTCGGCATCTGCTTCGGCAACCAGATCCTCGGGCGGGCGCTGGGCCGCTCGACATACAAGATGGTGTTCGGACACCGCGGCATCAACGTGCCCGTCATCGACCACGCCACCGGTCGCGTCGCGGTGACCGCGCAGAACCACGGTTTCGCGTTAGAAGGCGAGCGCGGCGAGGTCTTTGATACCCCGTTCGGGCCCGCCGAGGTCAGCCACACCTGCGCGAACGACGGCGTCGTCGAGGGCATCAAACTCGTTGACGGCCGCGCCTTTTCGGTGCAGTACCACCCCGAGGCGGCGGCAGGCCCGCATGACGCCGAGTACCTGTTCGACCAGTTCGTCGACCTGATGGCGGGGGAGAAGCACTAGATGCCACGTCGGACTGACCTGCGCCACGTGCTGGTGATCGGCTCTGGGCCGATCGTCATCGGCCAGGCCTGCGAATTCGACTACTCCGGCACGCAGGCCTGCCGCGTGCTGCGGGCCGAAGGGCTACAGGTGAGCCTGGTCAACTCGAACCCGGCGACGATCATGACCGACCCGGAGTTCGCGGACCACACGTACGTCGAACCGATCACACCGGCGTTCGTCGAACGCGTCATCGCCCAACAGGCCGAGCGCGGCAACAAGATTGACGCGCTGCTGGCCACTCTGGGCGGCCAGACCGCGCTCAACACCGCGGTCGCGCTGTACGAGAACGGCGTGCTGGAACGCTATGGTGTCGAACTGATCGGCGCCGACTTCGAAGCAATCCAGCGCGGCGAGGACCGGCAGCGGTTCAAGGACATCGTGGCCAAGGTGGGCGGCGAATCCGCGCGCTCCCGCGTGTGTTTCACCATGGACGAGGTCCGCGAGACCGTCGAGGAGCTCGGCCTGCCGGTGGTCGTGCGGCCGTCGTTCACGATGGGCGGCCTCGGCTCCGGCATGGCGTATTCCGCCGAGGACGTCGATCGGATGGCCGGTGACGGGCTCGCAGCGTCGCCGAGCGCCAACGTGCTTATCGAGGAATCCATCTTCGGCTGGAAGGAATTCGAGCTCGAGCTGATGCGCGACGGCCACGACAACGTGGTCGTGGTGTGCTCGATCGAGAACGTCGACCCGATGGGCGTGCACACCGGTGACTCCGTCACCGTCGCCCCGGCGATGACGCTGACCGACCGCGAGTACCAGAAGATGCGCGATCTCGGCATCGCGATCCTGCGCGAGGTCGGCGTCGACACCGGCGGCTGCAACATCCAATTCGCGGTCAACCCGGCCGACGGCCGCCTCATCGTCATCGAGATGAACCCGCGGGTGTCGCGCTCGTCGGCGCTGGCTTCGAAGGCCACCGGCTTCCCGATCGCCAAGATCGCCGCCAAACTGGCGATCGGTTACACGCTCGACGAGATCCTCAACGACATCACCAAGGAAACGCCCGCCTGTTTCGAACCGACGCTGGACTACGTCGTCGTGAAGGCGCCGCGGTTCGCATTCGAGAAGTTCCCCGGCGCCGACGCGACGCTGACCACCACGATGAAATCCGTTGGTGAGGCGATGTCGCTGGGCCGCAACTTCATCGAGGCGCTCGGCAAGGTGATGCGTTCCCTGGAGACCGACCGGGCCGGATTCTGGACCAAGCCTGACCCCGACGTATCGGTCGATGACCTGCTGGAGGGCCTCAAGACCCCCACCGACGGACGGCTCTACGACATGGAACGGGCGCTGCGCCTGGGTGCCACCGTCGAACAGGTCTCCGAGGCGTCGAGCGTCGACCCGTGGTTCGTCGAACAGATCGCGGGACTCGTCACCCTGCGGTCCGAGGTCCTGGACGCTCCTGTGCTCGACGAGCACCTGTTGCGCCGCAGCAAGCACTACGGCCTGTCGGACCGCCAGATCGCGGCGCTTCGACCGGAATTGGCCGGCGAGGTCGGCGTGCGGGTGCTGCGGCAGCGGCTGGGCATCCACCCGGTGTTCAAGACCGTCGAC
Source organism: uncultured Actinomycetota bacterium (assembly GCA_963851115.1). Taxonomy (GTDB): domain Bacteria; phylum Actinomycetota; class Actinomycetes; order Mycobacteriales; family Mycobacteriaceae; genus Mycobacterium. Next base: position 53,556 of record CAWKOI010000009.1, on the reverse strand, counting down.
ACCTGCGCGGCCGAGTTCGAGGCCAAGACGCCCTATCACTACAGCAGCTACGAACTCGACCCCGCCGCCGAGACCGAGGTCGCGCCGCAGACCGACAAGCCGAAGGTGCTGATCCTAGGTTCGGGACCGAATCGCATCGGGCAGGGCATCGAGTTCGACTACAGCTGCGTGCACGCGGCGACCACGTTGAGCCAGGCCGGGTTCGAGACGGTGATGGTCAACTGCAACCCCGAGACGGTGTCCACCGACTACGACACCGCCGACCGGCTCTACTTCGAACCGCTGACCTTCGAGGACGTCCTCGAAATCTATTACGCCGAACAGCAATCCGGCACAGCCGGTCCCGGCGTCGTCGGCGTCATCGTACAGCTGGGTGGGCAGACCCCGCTGGGCCTTGCCGAACGGCTCGAGAAGGCCGGCGTTCCGATAGTCGGCACCAGCCCGAAGGCCATCGACCTGGCCGAGGACCGCGGCGCGTTCGGCGAAGTGCTTCTCGCCGCGGGGCTGCCGGCACCCAAGTTCGGCATGGCCACCAGCTTCGAGCAGGCCCGCCGGATCGCCGCCGATATCGGCTACCCGGTGCTCGTGCGGCCGTCCTACGTGCTTGGCGGCCGCGGCATGGAGATCGTCTACGACGAAGAAACCCTGGAGGGTTACATCACCCGCGCCACTCAGCTCTCGCCCGAACATCCGGTGCTGGTCGACCGATTCCTCGAGGACGCCATCGAGATCGACGTCGACGCGCTCTGCGACGGCACCGAGGTGTACATCGGCGGAATCATGGAGCACATCGAGGAAGCCGGCATCCACTCGGGCGACTCGGCGTGCGCGCTGCCGCCGGTGACGTTGGGCCGCAGCGACATCGAGTCCGTACGGCGCGCCACCGAGGCCATCGCGCACGGCATCGGCGTGGTCGGGCTGCTCAACGTGCAGTACGCGCTCAAGGACGACGTGCTCTACGTCCTGGAGGCCAACCCGCGGGCCAGCCGCACCGTGCCGTTCGTGTCCAAAGCCACCGCCGTGCCTCTGGCCAAGGCATGCGCACGAGTCATGTTGGGCGCCACGATCGCCCAACTCCGCGACGAAGGTGTGCTGGTACCTACCGGAGACGGGGCCACCACCGCGCGCAACGCGCCCGTCGCCGTCAAGGAAGCTGTGCTGCCGTTCCACCGGTTCCGCAAGGCCGACGGCGCGCAGATCGACTCCCTGCTGGGTCCGGAGATGAAGTCGACCGGCGAGGTGATGGGGATCGACCACGACTTCGGCAGCGCGTTCGCAAAGAGTCAGACCGCCGCGTACGGCTCGCTGCCCGCCGAGGGCACGGTGTTCGTGTCGGTGGCCAACCGCGACAAGCGCTCTCTGGTGTTCCCGGTGAAGCGGCTGGCGGACTTGGGATTCCGGGTGCTGGCGACCGCAGGCACCGCGGAGATGTTGCGGCGTAACGGCATCCCCTGCGACGAGGTGCGTAAGCATTTCGAACACCCGGAGGAGGGCCGGCCCGCCATGTCGGCGGTGGACGTCATCAAAGCCGGAGAGGTCGACATGGTGATCAACACGCCATACGGCAACTCCGGCCCCCGTATCGACGGTTACGAGATCCGTTCGGCCGCAGTCGCGATGAACATCCCCTGCGTGACGACGGTGCAGGGGGCGTCGGCGGCTGTGCAGGGCATCGAGGCCGGCATCCGCGGCGACATCGGTGTGATGTCCCTGCAAGAGCTGCACAGTGCGCTGGAGCGCTAGGTGAGCGGGTTCGGTCGCCGACTGGCCGATGCGGTGTCACAGCGCGGGCCGCTGTGTCCCGGCATCGACCCGCATCCCGAGCTGCTGCGTGCGTGGGACCTGACGGTGGACGCCGACGGCCTGAGCAAGTTCTGCGACGTCTGCGTGACGGCGTTCGCCGATTTCGCGGTGGTCAAGCCGCAGGTGGCGTTCTTCGAGACGTATGGCGCCGCCGGCTACGCGGTGCTGGAACGCACGATCGGCGCGCTGCGGTCCGCTGGAGTGTTGGTGCTGGCGGACGCCAAGCGTGGTGACATCGGCTCGACGATGGCCGCCTACGCCGACGCGTGGGCCGGTGAGTCGCCGCTGGCCGCCGACGCCGTGACCGCCTCGCCCTACCTGGGATTCGGGTCGTTGCAGCCGCTTCTTGACACCGCCAACGCGCACGGGCGCGGGGTGTTCGTCCTGGCCGCCACGTCCAATCCGGAGGGCGCCACCGTCCAGCGTGCCGACGCCGGCGGCCAGACGGTCGCGCAGTCGATCGTCGATGCCGCCGCCGCGGTCAACCGCGACGCGTTGCCCGAGCCCGGTTCGGTGGGTGTTGTCGTCGGTGCCACCCTGTCCGACCCGCCCGACGTCAGCGCGCTGGGCGGTCCGGTCCTGGTGCCCGGAGTCGGAGCCCAGGGCGGACGCCCCGAAGCGCTCGCTGGTCTCGGTGGGGCACAGCCCGGGCAATTGCTACCCGCCGTGTCACGCGCGATCCTGTGCGCCGGACCGAACGTGACCGAATTACGCGCTGCCGCAGAACGATTCCGCGATGCCGTCGCCTATCTGATCTGACCTGCGCGCCGCCGCACCAGCACGACGGCGAGGGCAACTGCGCCCGCTGCCAGCGCCGCGAGCAGGATCAGGCCGGTGAGGTCGCCGCGGTCACGAGTCCGGTAGATGACGTGCTGGTAGGTGGTGTCGGACGCGGCCTGCTCGAACACGTAATCGCCGTCGATGGACGCCGGTTCGCCGATGTGGTCGTTCCACCGGGTCAGGAACGCGCCATCGCCGAAGTACGCCGCCAGCGCGGGGGAGACGTCGGCTCGCTCGACATGCCCGGCGAATTCAAGAGACGGCAGCTGGCCGGCCACGGGCATGTCCGTCGGGTCCATCCGATGGTCAGCGAGTACGTAGAGGTCGACGGTCTGCGGCGTCGTCGCCGAGCGGGATAGTCGCATCGGATAGACGACCGTGTCGGAACTGAACGACAGCCGCAACGGCTGCAGGTTGCCGGTCAGCGACTCGCCGTTTTCGGCAGGCACGAGCTGGACCGCGACGATCTCCCAGCGGTCTGCGACGTAGGTCGCAAGGTTCTCGTCGAGGCCATCCGGATGCGGAAAGCCCTTGTCCGTCAGCCACTTCGTCAGCGCGATCGGATCGTCGGCGGCCAGCCGTGTGACGTCGAACGGGCCGATCCGCTGACGGCCGAGCACGTTGACGCCCGCGCCGCGCGGCGCCCCCGCCGTATCCGCGCTTCCCGGCGCGTCCGCGGACAACCAGCTGAACGTCGGCCACCACACGTCGCGGTACTCCACGCGCGGAGCGGTGAGCCGGCCGAGCTCCTCGAACACCTCGGGCTCACCGAGCGAGACCTCGGCGGCCGAGGGCACCGGCATCACCCATGCGGCAGTGTCCGAACTGCCGTTGACGTTCAACGACATCAGGATGTCCTGGGTCGCGCGCACACCACAACAGTGCGGTCCCCAAGCACAGGAACACGCCGGCGAAGAAGCGGTCCTCGCCGTCCATCGTCGGGTTGACCACAATGGCGCCGATGATCGCCTTCGGCCCGATGGCCATATGCGCGACTGAGATCCCGATGACTGACACCGAACAGTGCGAGGAAACCTTCAACTGCACGACGCACGGACCGCTCCAGAGCGGATCTACAGCGGGATCCAGATGCCGAAGAACCAGAATCCCCAGTTGTTGAAGTCGGGGTTGAAAATCGGTGTCACCCAGCTGCCGTTGTAATTGAACGGCTGGTGGTCGAATCGGCCCTGGTCAATGCCCCGCCAGGCCTGATCCGGAGGTGGCGGGCCCCAGCCGGGGTTGTGATCCCACGGTGACGGGCCGTGGTCGCCCGGCCCGCCAGGACCACCAGGACCACCAGGACCCCTGTCCCAACCGCCTGGCGGGCCCCCTGGGTGGCCGCCAGGGCCACCGTGGCCACCTGGCCCTCCGCACCACTGCGGGTTGCAGGGCGGCGGTTCGGCCGCCGCGGTCCCCAAACCGGCGGTCAATGCGGAAACCGCGAGGCCGGCGGCTATCACCGAGGCACCTGCGAGACGTTTTGCATTCATTTTGCGTGTCCTCTCGGGCTCAAATGGGTGATCAACCCCCGACGGGCCCGAAGTTAGGCAGTCAAACTGCCGCTGCACTGCCGCCCGACTGCCAGGCGCCTGTCAACGGGACCCGGCAACTGACGCCGCCGTAACCCGCCCGCGACACGCCCGACACGCTATGACCAGGCAAAATTTTCTGAACGAAGTGACGCGACGGGTCCCCGGCCACCGGTCCGGACACCCCCAGGGATACCGCCACCATCGGCGTGGCAGCCGAAAACCCTTGTTATGCAGTAACTTCCGTCGAAACGTGCGTGTCAGGACCGTTTTTTCGGCCGTCCGAGGCGCCTCTGAGGCCGCCGCGGGGCCGCACTACACGCTGGGCTTTTGACCCCGTAACCAGGGGGTGGGGTTAGCTTTCGTCAGATTGCGTGGGTACGGTCGTCGTCGCTGGCTGGTTTAACCACCAGCCGAGACAAAACAATGATGGTGACGAGACGGAGGAACCCGTGGCCCTTCCCCAGTTGACCGACGAACAGCGCGCGGCAGCGTTGGAGAAGGCTGCTGCCGCACGTCGAGCACGAGCAGAGTTGAAGGATCGGCTCAAGCGCGGCGGCACCAACCTCAAGCAGGTGCTCAAGGATGCCGAGACCAACGAGGTCTTGGGCAAAATGAAGGTTTCCGCGCTGCTGGAGGCCTTGCCCAAGGTTGGCAAGGTCAAGGCGCAGGAGATCATGACCGAGCTCGAGATCGCTCCGACCCGCCGGCTGCGCGGCCTGGGTGATCGTCAGCGGAAGGCCCTGCTGGAAAAGTTCGACTTCACCAGCGACTAATTGAGCGCCGGCGAGGGGTCGGACAGCGATGAGCCGCGTTGTGGTGCTGTCCGGTCCCTCTGCTGTCGGGAAGTCCACGGTCGTCCGCTGTCTGCGTGACCGGGTTCCCGACCTGTACTTCAGCGTCTCCGTCACCACCAGGGCGCCGCGTCCTGGTGAGGTCGACGGCGTCGATTATTCGTTCGTGACCGCCGAGCGGTTTCAGCAGCTGATCGATGACGGCGCGCTGCTGGAATGGGCGGAAATCCACGGCGGCCTGCATCGATCAGGCACGCCCGCTGCGCCCATCCGCGCCGCGACCAAGGCCGGACAACCGGTGCTCATCGAGGTCGACCTGGCCGGCGCGCGGGCCGTCAAGAAGTCCATGCCGGAAGTGATCACCGTCTTCCTCGCCCCGCCCAGCTGGGACGAGCTGGAGAGCCGGCTCTCCGGTCGTGGCACGGAAACCCCGGAGGTGATGGCCCGCAGGCTGGCCACCGCGCGGGCCGAGCTGGCCGCCCAGGACGACTTCGACGAGGTCGTCGTGAACAGCCAATTGGAGTCTGCCTGCGCCGAATTGGTATCCTTGCTGGTGGGCCGCGACTGACCCGAGCGCCGGGCACCACCCGCTCCGGCCCAATAGCCACCCAATTTTCACCCCAAGACCGCCAGGAGACTTTCTACGTGAGCACCCCCCACGCCGACCCGCAGCTGGCCGCTGTGGACGACATCGACGCGTCCGCCGCCGGCGCCTACGACACGCCGCTGGGCATCACCAATCCGCCCATCGACGAGTTGCTTGATCGCGCGTCGAGCAAGTACGCGCTGGTGATCTATGCCGCCAAGCGCGCCCGGCAGATCAACGACTACTACAACCAGCTCGGCGACGGCATCCTCGAGTACGTCGGCCCGCTGGTCGAGCCCGGCCTGCAGGAGAAGCCACTGTCGATCGCGCTTCGCGAGATCCATTCGGACCTGCTCGAGCACACCGAGGGCGAGTAGCAAAGGCCGGGATGAGCCTCTGGGGCGAAGAGGGACGAGCAGCGGCGTGACGGACCGCAAGCGGATCATCGTCGGCGTCGCCGGAGGCATCGCCGCCTACAAGGCGGCGACCGTGGTCCGTCAGCTCACCGAGGCCGGCCATTCCGTGCAGGTCGTCCCCACCGAGTCCGCGCTGCGTTTTGTCGGCGCCGCCACCTTCGAAGCCCTTTCCGGCCAACCGGTCCATACCGGCGTCTGGGACGACGTCCATGAGGTGCCGCACGTCCGAATCGGCCAGGAAGCCGACCTCGTTGTGGTCGCCCCGGCCACCGCAGACCTGCTCGCGCGCGCCGTGTCGGGCCGCGCCGACGATCTGCTGACCGCGACGCTGCTGACCGCGCGATGTCCCGTGCTGTTCGCACCCGCCATGCACACCGAGATGTGGTTTCACCCGGCCACCGTCGACAACGTCGCCACGCTGCGCCGCCGCGGCGCGATCGTCCTGGAACCGGCGTCCGGTCGGCTGACGGGTGCCGACACCGGCGCCGGCCGGCTGCCGGAAGCCGAGGAGATCACCACGCTGGCCCAACTGCTGTTGGCCCGCGGCGATGCACTGTCCTACGACCTGGCCGGAGTCAAGGTGCTGGTGACCGCGGGCGGCACCCGCGAACCCATCGACCCGGTGCGGTTCATCGGGAACCGCAGCTCGGGAAAGCAGGGCTACGCCATGGCCCGGGTCGCGGCACAACGCGGCGCCGATGTCACGTTGATCGCCGGCAACACCGCCGGACTCATCGACCCCGCCGGCGTCGACGTCGTCCACATCGGCTCGGCCAGCCAGCTGCGCGACGCGGTCTCCAAACACGCGCCCGGACGCGCACGTGCTGGTGATGGCCGCCGCGGTCGCCGACTTCCGGCCCGTCAACCCCGCCACCAGCAAGATCAAGAAGTCCAGCGATCCGAACGCCGCGACCCCCGCCATCGAACTGACCCGCACCGACGACGTGCTGGCCGGTGCGGTGCGGGCCCGCACCGACGGTCAACTGCCCAATATGCGGGCGATCGTCGGGTTCGCCGCCGAAACCGGCGACGCCAACGGCGATGTGCTGTTCCACGCGCGGGCCAAGCTGCGCCGCAAGGGCTGCGACCTGTTGGTGGTCAACGCGGTCGGTGAGGGCCGGGCATTCGAGGTGGACAACAACGACGGCTGGCTGCTGTCCGCCGACGGCACCGAGGCCGCGCTAGAGCACGGTTCGAAAACTCTGATGGCCAGCCGTATCGTGGACGCGATCGTGGCCTTCCTGCACAACGGCAGCGGGTAGCCCGGGCACGAGCATCAGGCTGCGCGTAAGGGTTGCGCGCGCCCCGGGGGCCCACGCTTGGGTGCGACAGGGCAGAGATATAATTCGTTTAACTAAGTATTCGGAAGGATGACACCGTGAGCAAAGGTCGACTGTTTACCAGTGAGTCGGTGACCGAGGGACACCCCGACAAAATCTGTGACGCGATCAGCGACTCCGTGCTCGACGCGCTGCTTGCCCAAGATCCGCGCTCGCGGGTGGCGGTGGAGACCATGGTGACCACCGGCCAGGTGCACGTCGCCGGTGAGGTCACCACGTCGGCCTACGCCGACATCCCCAAGATCGTCCGTGACCGCATCCTCGAGATCGGTTACGACTCGTCCACCAAGGGCTTCGACGGCGCGTCGTGCGGCGTCAACATCGCGATCGGTGCGCAGTCACCCGACATCGCGCAGGGTGTCGACACCGCCTACGAGGCGCGGGTTGAGGGCGAGGCGGACCCGCTGGACGCCCAGGGCGCCGGCGACCAGGGCCTGATGTTCGGCTACGCGATCAACGACACCCCCGAGCTGATGCCGCTGCCGATCGCGCTGGCGCACCGCCTGTCGCGCCGGCTCACCGAGGTGCGCAAGAACGGCGTGCTGCCCTACCTACGGCCCGACGGCAAGACCCAGGTCACCATCGCATACGACGGCAAGACCCCGGTGCGGCTGGACACCGTGGTGATCTCCACCCAGCACGCCGCCGATATCGACCTGGAGAACCTGCTCACCCCCGATATCCGGGAGAAGGTGCTCAACACTGTCCTCGACGATCTGGGCCACGAAACGCTGGACGCATCGACGGTGCGGCTGCTGGTGAACCCGACCGGGAAGTTCGTCCTCGGCGGGCCGATGGGCGACGCCGGGCTGACCGGCCGCAAAATCATCGTCGACACCTACGGCGGCTGGGCCCGTCACGGCGGCGGAGCGTTCTCCGGCAAGGATCCGTCCAAGGTGGACCGTTCGGCCGCGTACGCGATGCGCTGGGTGGCAAAGAACGTGGTCGCAGCCGGCCTGGCTGACCGAGTCGAGGTGCAGGTGGCGTACGCGATCGGCAAGGCCGCTCCGGTGGGCCTGTTCGTCGAGACGTTCGGTACCGAGACCGTCGACCCGGCCCGGATCGAGAAGGCCATCACCGAGGTGTTCGACCTTCGTCCCGGAGCGATCATCCGCGACCTGGACCTGCTGCGCCCGATCTACGCGCAGACCGCGGCCTACGGCCACTTCGGCCGCACCGACATCGAGCTGCCGTGGGAGCAGCTCAACAAGGTCGACGAGCTGAAGTCGGCGGTCTAACGACAGCGGGCCAAGGCTCAGATCCGCCGATTCGCCAGTACCGGAAGTGACCGGCGTACGGCGTCTACCGTGTCGAGCTCGAGGTCGACCGTCAGTAGGTCGGGTTCGGCGCCCAGCGATCCGAGCACGCCTCCATCGGGCGCCGCGACGAGGCTGTGGCCGACACCCCGCGGGGCCGAACCGTGGTAGTCAACGGGCGATGCCTGGTCACACGCCGCGACGAAGGTCGTTGTGTCGAGCGCGCGGGCACGGGCGAGGAGTTCCCAGTGGTCGACCTTGCCCGGGCCCGCTCCCCACGATGCCGAGATGACGTGGAGTTGTGCACCGTTGTCGGCCATCGTCTGGAATAGCCCCGGGAACCGCAGGTCGTAACAGATCGCGAAACCGACTCGAATACCGGCAATGTCGACGACCAGCGGGTCCTGACCGGGCGACACGGTATCGGACTCGGCGAATCCGAAAGCGTCGAACAGGTGGATCTTGTGGTAGTGCGCGTCGACTCCGGCGCCGGTCACCAGCAGTGTGTTGCGGACCCGACCGTCGTCGGTAGGGGTAAACATCCCGGTTACGACGGTGATGTCGGCCCGGTCGGCGATCGCGCGCACTGCGTTTGCCCAGGGCCCGTCGAGCGGTTGCGCGATCTCGACCAGCGAAGCACCGCCGAAACACCGCATCATTGCCTCCGGGAACACCACGAGTCGGGCACCGTCGGCGGCCGCGCGGCTGGTGTACCGATCGATCGTGGCCAGGTTCTCGGTGGCATCTTCAGTGCTCGTCACCTGGGCGAGAGCTATTCGAATCGTCATCGTGATGTCTCCATGTATCGCTTCGTGCGGTGGGTGAGGTATACAGAATGTATGCAGACAAATGGCGCTGGCCCCTCGTCAGGGCGAGAGAAGGCCTACGCCTTCATCGTGGATCAGGTCCTTACGTTGCCGACGACCACCGGGTCGTTCCTCAACGAGCAGGAACTCGCGGCGCAGATCGGGGTATCGCGCACCCCGGTGCGCGAGGCGCTGTTGCTGTTGCAGGCCGAGGGATTGGTGGAGATGGTGCCGAAGCGCGGGGCGCAGGTACCCGCGCTGTCCGGCCGACAGATCGCCGAGCTGATGGATCTGCGTGGCGTGCTCGAGCGGCACGCGGCGGCGCGTGTGCTCTCGGCCGGCAACGCGCCGGTCGCCGCGATGCGCACCATCCTCGCCGAGCAGGAAGCCCTGGTGGACTCGGCCGACGAGACGGCAGCCAAGACGTTCATTGCTCTCGATGGTCGTTTCCACCAGACGCTCGTCGACGCCGCGAACAGCGAATTGCTGGCCACGACGTACACCGGATTGCGGGCCCGGCTGTCGCGGATCGGTCTCGCTGCGGTATTCGCGTCGCCGAATCGGCAGCGTCCGGTGTGTGCCGAACACCAGGCCATCGTCGACGCGTTGGAGAGCGGCGACGTGGCCCTGGCGCACGCCAAGATCGACGAACATCTCGACGTTACCTTGCAGATCCTGCTGCGGGCGTGAGCGAGTCGGCGATCTCGATGAAGTGCTCGTCCTCGGCGTCATCCGGGTCACGACCGAGGATCAGGCCGGTGATGGTGACAGCGGTGGCCACGCCGACGTAGCAGACCAGCGGCACCCAACTGTCGTACCTGCTCAGCAGCAAGGTGAAGATCAGCGGGGCCATCGCACCACCGAACACACCCGCGATGGTGTACGCGAGGGAGGAACCCGTCGACCGCAGGTGAATGTCGAACTGTTCGGTCACGAATGCGGCCTGTGGTCCGTACATGAAGGAGTGGAACACCAGGCCGATCGTGATGCCGACGACGACCATCAAGTACGACCCGTTGCTGATCGTCATGAAGAAGATCACCGCCCAGACAAGGGCGCACACCGCGGAGACGCCGTAGAGCAGGCGCCGGTTGATGCGGTCCGAAATCGCCCCGGCCAGCGGGATTCCGACCAATTGGAACGCGGAGCCGATCAGGATCGCGACGAGCACCTGATTGCGCTCCAGGTCGAGGTGCTGTGTGCCGTACGTGATGGTGAACACGGTGAACAGCGCGTACACGATGTCCGGAGCGATTCGTGACATCATCGCGGCGATGAGCGGGCGCTTCTGGTGCCGGAAGACGTTGGTGATCGGGGCGTCAGGACGTTCACCCGACTCCTGCAAGGCCTTGAAGATCGGGGTGTCCTCGAGTGCGAGTCGGATCCACAACCCGAAGCCGACCAGCACTGCAGATGCCAGGAATGCGATCCGCCAACCCCAGCTCTCGAACTGGGCCTCGGTCATCGACACGGTCAGCAGCGCCAGCACGCCGTTGGCGAGCAGGTTGCCGGCCGGCGGACCGATCTGCGCGGCCGACGCCCAGAACCCGCGCTGGCGTGGGTTGCCGTACTCGCTGGACAGCAGGACAGCGCCGCCCCACTCGCCGCCTACCGCGACGCCCTGCGCGAACCGCATGGTGACGAGGATGATCGGCGCGACGATTCCGATCGACGCATGGCTCGGGATCAAGCCGATCGCAAAGGTCGTGACACCGATCAACAACAGCGTGATGACCAGGAGTTTCTTGCGTCCCACGATGTCGCCAAGCCGGCCGAACACGAACCCGCCGACGGGTCGTGCCACATAGCCGACGGCGTACGTCGAGAACGCAAGAAGGGTTCCGGTGAGCGGATCCTCAGAGGGGAAGAAGACCTGTGGGAAGACCAGCGCCGCGGACGCCGAGTAGATCGCGAAGTCGTACCACTCGAGGGCGGTGCCGGTGAGGCTGGCCGCGAACGCCTTGAAGAGTCCGCGTCGGTGCGCGGCGGGATGAGTACCGTCCGCCGCTTCGTGCTTGGTCATGACGCTCCTAGTGTCGTCGGCTGCTGATTGATCGGTTTGAGTTCGGCAACCGAGGTGTGGCTTCGATCGCTTCGTTCACATCAACGTGTTGTGCAATACATATACTTGCGGTATACATCCCATATACGCAACCCCTCAGCGTAGATTTTCTGAAATTTTTCACCCACAACCCGCCCGGACCAGCATCGTCCGCGGCGTCATAGGAGGTCACCGCCATGTCGCAACTCAGCTTCACCATGCCCGACGGCTCAATCGAGTCGGTTGATGTCACCGCGCTGCTCAACGCCGGCTACGCCGGACGCAACCAGGCCGAAGTTGCATCGCACATCGCCGAGCTGGCAGCCCTGGGCGTACCCGCCCCAACCACCACCCCCGCGCTCTATCCGATCTCGCCGTATCTGGCCCAGCAGACCGATCGGGTCTACGTCCAGCACGGTCGGACCTCCGGCGAAGCCGAGTGGGCGCTGATCATCACCGACAACGACGTACTGATCACCGCCGCGTGCGACCACACCGATCGCGACCTCGAGGTGCACAGCGTTGCGTGGAGCAAGAACGCAGCGCCCGACGTACTCGGCACCAAGGCATGGCGGCTGTCGGACATTGCCGACCGACTCGACGACATCGCACTCGAGGCGTGGGTAGGCCACGGCGACACCATCGAGCTGATCCAGCAAGGTACGCTCGGCGATCTCCTCGCGCCCAACTACTGGCTCGACGTGCTCACCGAGCGTGGCGACGCGCGCCCCGGCACCGTTTTGATCTCCGGGACGATCTCAATGCTGCACGGTGTCAACCAGTTTGCGGACACCTGGAAGGTTGCGATGACTGATCCCGCCACCCAGGACGTCATCGGCGTTGAATATCGAACGGTACGGATGCCCGAGCCGATCGGCTGAGCATGGCGCCGAAGCTTGCTGCGCGCAGCTTCGGCGCTACCCGCTGAACTGGTAGTCGCGCAGCGGGAAGCGGCGGCTACGCCAGTACGCCTCGAGCGTGCTGGCCGGCCGCAGCGGCACGTCGCCGTTCTTGTCGAAGTAGTAGCTGTTGGCCAATTGACAGCTCTCCTGCCAGAAGATCTGCCGGTGCCGCTTGCGCATCATCTCCGCGAAATAGCGGTCGTTGGCCTCCTGGGTCACCTCGACCCGGCTGGCGCGACGGCGGTGCGCCCGCTTCAAGCACCGGACTATGTGATGGGTCTGCGCCTCGATCAGCGCGAAGTACGACGAGCCCACGTAGCCGTACGGACCGAACACGGTGAAGAAGTTCGGGAAGCCCGGCACGCTGACACCCTCGTAGGCCTGGAGCCGGTGCTCATCCCAGTACGCGCTCCACGACCGGCCGCCGGGCCCGGTGACCGGATACGTCGGCAGGTCGTCGGTGTCCATCACCTTGAACCCGGTCGCCAGGATCAGCACGTCGACGTCATGGTTCTCGCCGTCCGTGGTCCCCACACCGGAACCGGTGATCTTGTCGATCGGCTCGGTCACCAGCCGCACGTTGTCGCGGTTGAACGTCGATAGATACGTGTTATGAAAGCCCGGCCGCTTGCAGCCGACGGCGTAGCGCGGCGTTAGCTTGTCCCGCACTTCCGGGTCGTCGACCTGCTTGCGCAGATACGCCTCACCGACCTTCGACATGTTCTTGGCCATCGGGTTGACCGTGAAGTACTGCGCCGCGAGCGGGAACGTCAACTCGACGTAGGCCTGGCTGAGCAGACGCTGGACCGCCTTGCCGCCGGGGATGCGCATGGCGACGCGTGCAGCGCGCGGCAGTGGCACGTCGAACTTGGGGAAACACCATATCGGGGTGCGCTGAAAAACCGTGAGGTGCTTGACGATCGGCGCGATCTCCGGGATCACCTGGACGGCCGACGCGCCTGTTCCGATGATCGCGACGCGCTTGCCGGTCAGGTCCTGGTCGTGGTCCCAGCGCGCGGTGTGCATGGTCACGCCGGCGAACGAGTCGACGCCATCGATATCGGGAAGCTTGGGTGTGATGAGCACTCCGCTGGCGTTGACGAGGAACCTGGCGGTGACCACGCCACCGGGATCGGTGCGGATGTTCCACAGGTCTTGTGTCTCGTCGAAGTCGGCGCCGAGCACCTTGGTCTTGAACCGGATCTTGCGCCGCAGGCCGTACTTGTCGACGCAATGCTCGGCGTAGGCCTTCAGCTCGTGCCCTGGCGCGTAGGTCCGCGACCAGTTCGGGCTCTGCTCGAAGGAGAACTGATAGGAGAACGACGGAATGTCCACGGCGATACCGGGATACGTGTTCCAGTACCAGGTGCCGCCGGGCCCGTCGCCGGCCTCGATGACCAGGTAGTCACCCATGCCCGACTTGTCGAGCTTGATCGCGGTGCCGATGCCGGAAAAGCCGGCGCCGACGATGACGGTCTCGTAATCCGGCACTGTCTTCATCTATCAGTGCTCCTCTCGTCCGCGGGCTCTTCCCGTCTACGTGCGATGACGTGCACCCCGCGCTTGGGCCGCAACGTCAGCGTCGCTTCGAGTTCTACCGGATGATCGGGCAGCACGTCGAATGTGAACCGCTGACTCATGATCGCGGCCATCAAGACCATCTCCATCAACGCGAAGCTCTGCCCGATGCAGATCCGCCGTCCGCCGCCGAACGGCAGATACGCCGACCGCGGCCGATCCTTGCCCGCGTCGCCTATGAACCGAGTGGGATCGAAGGTCTCGGGGTCGGGCCACCAGCGCTCGTCGTGGTGGATGTGGTGGATCGGGATCAACACCGTCGTGCCCGGCCGGATGTGGTGGCCGTCGATGATGTCGTCCTCGATCACCTCACGCGCGATGATCCACACCGCGGAGTAGTAGCGCTGCGATTCCTGCAGGCATGCGGTCGTCCACGGCAGTCGGGTCAAATCCGCGGCGGTGGGGCGGCGGCCGGCGAGCACGTCGTCGACCTCGGCGAGCATGCGCTGGCGAGCCTCGGGGTGTTGCGACATCAGGTACCAGAACCACGACATCGCGTTGGCCGTCGTCTCGTGGCCGGCCAGCATGAACGTCAGCGCCTCGTCGCGGATCCGCCGACGCGGCCACGTCCCGTTGTCGGCATGGAACAGCACGTTGAGCAGGTCGGCGGAGTCGGTCGGATGCGCGATGCGGTCATCGAGCACGCCGTTGACCGCCGCGTCCAGCGCCAGCGCGATCTTCTGGCCTTCCCGCAGCGGTGGCGGCAGCGGCACACCCGAGAACGTGCACCAGCTCAACGTGTCGTACACCGGCCGTGGCAGCAGCCCCAACAACCCGATCCGGCCCAGCCGCTCAGTGCGACGCAGGCCGCGGGTGGTGAGGTCCTTCATGCTGTGCACCAGACGGGCCGAAGTCCTGGCTGAACAGCGCGTTCGCCACAACCCGCAGCGTGGCCTCGACCATCGTTGCGTGCATGTCGAATTCGGCTGCTGTGCAGCGAGTTCGGCGGTGACCCGTTCGATCGGGTCGATCATCAAGTCGACGATCTCGTTGAGGTGTCGCCGCGCGAACGTGGGGTTCAGCGTGGCGCGGTGGGCCGCCCACGAGTCGCCCTCGTCGGTCAACAGGTTGATCCCCGCCGCGGCCCGGATCGGCTCGTAATCGTTGGACTTGACGTACTTCAGCCGGGCCCGGTGCAGCACGTGGTCGACGTAGTCAGGGTGCGTGATCGAGACGAAACGGCGTCCAGCGCAACGAAATCGGCTGATGTCCGAGCAGCGGGTCCGGCCCAGGAAGCCCCCGCCGGCGTCGAACCCGATCGTGATGGCCTCGCGTGTCATCGTCAACGTGCTCAGCCGCGCCGCCGGTGCCGCCATTAACCAACCGTATGAGTGACAACTCCCTGTCCGGAATGGGACTATCGGACAAAGAGTTGGGAGTTTAGGACAACGGTATGGCTACGACGGCGTGGTCACCCGACCTGCGGCATCCTGTCTATGCGACCCGGGTGCTGTGCGAGGTCGCCAACGAGCGCGGAATCTCGACGACCGACGTCCTGGCCGGCACCGGCATCAGCCAGGCGGATCTCGACGATCCGGAGGCGGTTGTCACTGCATGGGACGAGATCGTTGCGGTGCGACGGCTCCTCGCCCGGTTGCCCGACGATGCCGGCGTCGGTGTCGACGTGGGCAGCCGGTTCACACTCACCCATGCCGGCCTGCTGGGCTTCGCCGCGATGTCGTGCGCCACATTGCGGGAAATGTTTGACATCGACATGCGCTACTTCTCGCTGACGATGCTTCACATCGATCTCAAGCTGTTCGACGGCGTGCAGGACTGCGTGCTCGAACTCAACGTCGACCACTTACCCGCAGATGTGCGCCGTTTCTTCATCGAGCGTGACCTCGCCGCCATCGTTTCTACGGTCGGAGTGTTCGCGTACGACGTCGTCGAGCGATATGCGGACAAGGTCACCGCGGAGGTCTCGCTCGACAAGGAGGTGTTGAATCCGCTGCTGACGTTGGTTCCGGTGGAGAACATTTCATTTGACCGCGCACACACCCGGCTGCACTTCCCGCGCGCCATGTTTGACGAGCCGCTCCCGCAAGCCGACAACACACCCTGTCGCTGTGTGTGGCGCAGTGCGACGTTCTGATGCAGCGCAACGAGCAGCGCCGCGGCATCACTGCGGTCGTGCGTTCCAAGCTGTTTCGCGAACCCGGCCGCTTCCCGACGCTGCCGGACGTCGCCGCCGAACTCGACGTGCACCCGCGCACGCTTCGCCGTCGGCTTTCCGAGGAGGGTACGTCGTTTCGTGCGCTGCTGAACGAGGCGCGCTCCACGCTGGCCGTCGACCTGCTGTGCAATGTCGGCCTCACCGTCGAGGAGGTGTCAAAGCGGTTGGGCTACACCGACACCTCGACGTTCTGCCACGCCTTCAAGCGCTGGCACGGCATGCCGCCGAGCGGTTATCCGCGGACCTAGGCTTCCGGCCACCGACCGTCGGCCTTGGCAGCGTTGATCTCGCGCTGCCCGGACTCTCGCATGCGGCCCGCTTCGATGAGGCGTTGCACCCGTTCGACATTGGACGTCGACCACGGGCTGCGCGCCTTACGTCGGCTGAAGCGCTGGATGCGCGACACCTCGTCGTACTTGCGGGCCATGCTGTCGATCCAGCCGAAACACAACGCGACCTCGACGGCCTCGCCGTAGGACATGCCGGGCTCCGGCGCATTCTTGTTGAAGCAGCCGCAGCCAAATCTCCGACGCCTCCTCGTGGTTGCGCGCCAACCAGTCTTCCCATTCGTGCGGCGTGCGAACGTCCAGCACCTCACGCTCGGTCATCAGCGGTGCAGCGCGGCCTTCAACGCCGCAAGTCCGCGGTTGGTGGCCTCGGCCGCGGCGGGAACGACCAGGGCGAAGCTGACGAAGCCGTGCACCAGGGTCGGTTCGTTGCGCAGCTCGACGGGAACGCCTGCAGCGGTGAGCAATTCGGCGTAGCGGGCGCCGTCGTCACGGATTGGATCGTACTCCGCTGTGGCGATGAACGCCGGCGGAAGGCCGGACAGGTCGGCGGTGTTGGCGGGGGCCAGCGTGGGCGGCAGGTTAGCCGGTTCGCTGACGTCGGTGCCGGGTACGTACCAGTGCAGGAACGCACCCACCACTTCGCGGTCGAGGATCGGCCCGTCGGCGTTCTCGGTCATCGACGGCAGCGTCATGTCGCCGGTAGTCGAGGGATACCACAACAGCTGGAACACCACCGGTGGGCCGCCATGATCACGCGCCAGCTGCGTCATCACCGCCGAGATGTTCCCGCCCGCCGAGTCGCCCGCGACCGCGATGCGGGCGGGGTCGCCGCCCAGTTCGGCGGCGTGCTCGCCGACCCAGCGCAGCGCGGCCCACGCATCGTCGATGCCCTGCGGAAATGGGTGCTCCGGTGCGAGCCGGTAATCCACCGACACCACGACGGCCTCGGCTCCGACAGCGTGTGCACGCGCCACCGGGTCATGGGTGTCCAGGTCGCCGATCGACCAGCCGCCCCCGTGGTAGAACACCACCACCGGCAGGTTGTCATGCTGGGCGATCGGCGGCCAGTAGATGCGGACCGGAATATCGGTGATGTCGCCGTAGTCGATCGTGCGCTCTTCGATTCGCATGTCCGGCAGGACTTCTGGTGGCGCCTTCAGCTGCCGCATCTGCTCGCGGGCCACTTCGACACCGTCCTCGGCGGTGAATTTGAACGGGAACTCGTCGAGCAGAGCCTGCATGGTCGGGTCGATACCCGGCCGTGAGGTCGTTGATTCGGCCATGCGCTCACCGTAACCAATCATCCCGCTGGCTCGATGCGAGCATCGAGGTCCTCCGCGAGCTGGTCCAGGAGTATCCGGCCAACGCCTTCGGTGAGGCTGCGAACGCCCGGCCCGGTCAGCGGATAGTCACCCGGCCCAGACGGCGCTCGATCACCCCACAGGACGAACGTTTCCCGCCGAATTGCCGGCTGGTGGAGCTCAGCCTGGCGGGAGTGCCAGAGGATGCCCGCCGCCTTGGTCCTGCTGATTCGGTGCCCGTGGAGCCAGCGTGCCCACTCCCGTGTGCAGCAGTAGTGCTCGGCAGTAGTTGTCATCAGTTGCGCTCTCGAGATGCCGAGTTCCTCTAGTGCCTCGTCGCGCAGGTCAACCACGACGAGGTCGCGCGGTAAGCGCACGAAGGCCAGGCCCCACTTCCTGACGATGGCCTCATAGACGATCCTGTCTGCCACGTCGTGGTGCACGTCGTGGAGAACGGTTTCCAGTAACACCCCGACATCGTCGACACCGCCGTACAACGTCGGCACGGCCTCGCCTGCCTCCGTGGTGATCGGCGCGAAACGAGTGTCGCCGAAGCCCGGGTTGAATCTGTCGTAGCCCCACTTGAACTCGAAGCCACGACAGACTTCGGCGTCGACCGGTAACACCGCGGTGCGGAAATCGCCGACCCGTCTGCCCGCAGGTGGGCTCGGAACGGGGCAATTCGCCGGGTCGAGGCAGTCCGCCGCTGTCACTCGCCTGCAGCCCTATGCGGCGTTCGCGGCGAAGCGAGACGCCGCGCGTGCCACGCGCGCAGGATCCTTCGTGAGTAGGTCGGTCGGAACTGCCCCTCCCAGCCACGGACTCGCCGACGTGAACCACGTCCACGTAGCCCACTCGCCGAGCTGAGCCGGTGCGAGGGCCTTGAGAACCTCGCCGATCTCCTTTCGCGGTCGACCGTCGCCGTCGAGTTGGAACGCTGGGACGAGGGTGTTCCCGTCGTGCGTGACCGTAAACAATGCGTTGGCTTTGCGTCGTCGCGACAGCCACGTGTGGGTGGCCGTCGACTTCGCGTCCCCGCGCAACTCACCCAGCGCGTCGGTCGTGTACGCGCCCGTTGCCAGCAACCGCTCGCGCTGGCGGGTCAACCGTCGTATCTGAGCCCGAGTCTCCTCCGAAACGGGGTCGATCTCAGCAATCATCATCGCGCGGACGAATTTCTCGCGGAAGGCCGCGGAGTGGTCTGCCTGGATTTCAGCGACGGCACTCAACATGTGTTCGAGTCGATCGATCACGACCGTTCGTGGCGGTTCCGGCTTTTCCTTGTCGACGGGCGGCGTCCCGGCGACTTCGCGATCCCGCGGCGACATCGCGCGCATTGAGAATAAGCAGGTGTTCACGCGCCGATTGCGGCGATGCCGTGTGGCCCCCGTCCTTCGTGCTGGACGACTCGTCGTCGCGCACCGTGCTTCCTGGCGCCCTCATCCGTCGGTGGCCGCCGTCCGGCCACGGCTGGTGGCCGCGCGATCACCGTCGTGGCCTGCATCGCGCTGCTGGCCCGGCTGCCGACACGTGTGACGGCGCTGGGCGCCGTTGCTTCGCGGTCTCCGACGCGATGATCGGTATCGGAAAGTTCGTACGGGGCTCCGAGGCGCTCGGTGCGGATCGTCGCGTGGGCGTACACACCGCCGCCCTGAGCTCTTCCGTTTGCTCGCGTCCGTCTGTGCCGTCTGCTACACCTTCGGAGTGACGACCACCCGCCAGCAGGCTGAGCACGAGCCCATCGCGCGTGTGTTGCCCATGCTGTCGGTGCCCCACCTCGACCGCGAATTCGACTATCTGGTGACCGCCGAGCAGTCCGACGACGCGCAGCCCGGTGTGCGGGTGCGGGTGCGGTTTCATGGTCGGCTGGTCGACGCATTCATCCTCGAAAGGCGTTCGGACACAGACCATGTCGGCAAGCTCGGCTGGCTCGAGCGCGTGGTGTCCGCAGAGCAGGTGCTCACCGCTGACGTGCGCCGGCTCGTGGACGCGGTGGCCGCGCGCTATGCCGGCACCCGGGCCGACGTGCTGCGGCTGGCGGTTCCGCCGCGCCATGCGAGCGTCGAAAAGCAAACCGCCACTGAACTGGCGCCGGTGACCGTCAAGCCCGTCGATCCGGCGGCGTGGGCCGAGTACGGCCGCGGCGAACAGTTCCTGGCCGCACTGCGCGACGGCCGCGCCGCCCGCGCGGTCTGGCAGGCGCTGCCCGGCGAGCACTGGGCCGACCGGCTTGCCGAGACCGCGGCGGTAGCCGTGGACGCCGGCCGCGGTGTGCTCGCCATCGTGCCGGACCAGCGCGATGTCGACACGTTGCGCGACTCCGCCGTCCGGCTACCTCGACGAATCGCGGGTGGCGGCCCTGTCGGCGGGGCTGGGCCCCGCCCAGCGCTACCGCCGCTGGCTAGCAGCGCTGCGCGGCGATGCACGACTGGTCATCGGTACCCGCAGCGCCGTGTTCGCGCCCGTCGCCGATCTCGGCCTGGTGATGGTGTGGGACGACGGTGACGACACGCTCGCCGAGCCGCGCGCGCCCTACCCGCACGCCCGTGAGGTGGCGATGCTGCGCGCGCATCAGTTGCGCTGCGCGGCGCTGATCGGTGGCTATGCGCGCACCGCGGAGGCCCAGGCGCTGGTGCGCAGCCGCTGGGCGCACGACCTGGTGGCGCCGCGCCCCGTGGTGCGGACCCGCTCACCGCGCGTCGTTGCGCTCGAGGACAGCGGGTATGCGCAGGAGCGAGATCCTGCCGCCCGCACCGCCCGGCTGCCGTCGGTGGCGCTGCGAGCCGCGCGGACCGCGTTGGAGGACGGCAGGCCGGTACTTGTTCAGGTGCCGCGACGTGGCTATGTGCCTGCACTGGCGTGTGCGCGGTGTCGCACCATCGCCCGCTGCCGGCATTGCACCGGCCCGCTGTCGCTGCCGGACCGCGACGCCGCCGGAGCGGTGTGCCGCTGGTGCGCTCGCGTTGAGCCCACACTGCGCTGCGCGCGTTGCGGTTCCGACGCCGTGCGCGCAGTCGTCGTCGGCGCGCGGCGCACCGCCGAGGAACTGGGCCGGGCGTTTCCCGGGACGACGGTCATCACATCCGGCGGCGACGCGATGGTGGACACCGTGCCGGGGGAGCCCGCGGTCGTCGTCGCGACACCGGGCGCGGAGCCGGTGGCCGACGGCGGCTACGGCGCGGCCCTGCTGCTCGACGGGTGGGCCCTGCTCGGTCGCCAGGACCTGCGCGCCGCCGAGGACGCCCTGCGGCGCTGGATGGCCGCCACCGCACTGGTCCGCAGCCGCGGCGACGGCGGCGTCGTCGCCGTCGTTGCCGAGTCGGCCATCCCCACCGTGCAGGCGCTGATCCGCTGGGACCCGGTCGGCCACGCCGAGGCCGAACTCGACTCGCGCACCGAAGTCGGCCTGCCGCCCGCAGTGCACATCGCCGCCGTCGACGGCGCGCCGGCAGCGGTGAACGCGCTGCTCGAAACCGCGCAATTGCCCGGCAATGCGGACCTGCTGGGCCCCGTCGAGCTGCCATCAGGTGCTCGACGACCGCCGGGAGCCCCGGCCGACAGCCCGGTGAGCCGGATGTTGGTGCGGGTGCCCCGTGACGGCGGTTTGGCGCTCGCGGCCGCGTTGCGACGGGCCACCGGCGTGCTCAGCGCGCGCCACGATCAGGAGCCAGTTCGTGTGCAAATCGACCCGTTGCACATAGGGTGATGCGGGACAAGGCGCGTCGGTCGGACAGGAGGTGGGCATGGGACGGCTGTTCAAGTGGCTGATCCCGTTGGCGCTCATCACCTTTGGGCTGCTGTGGCCGCTGGTGTTCCGCGGCGGGTCGGAGGCCACCGACGTCGCGGACCCGGTGGTCTTCAGCAATTACAAGGCGGACTTCGTCGTCGGCAGCGACGGACAGCTCGATGCCGTCGAGACGATCACCGCCGAGTTTCCCGGCGGCCGGCACGGCATCTTCCGGTGGTGGGACATCGCGAACCAGAACAACGAGCGCCTGCGACAGCGGCCCGAGATCACGTCGATACTGCTCGACGGCGAGCCCGTCTCGTACCAGATGCTCTGGGAGGGCGGTGAGCGATTCCGGGTAGCCAAGATCGGTGATCCCGACGAATACCTCACGCCGGGCACACATGTCTTCGAGATCCGCTACAGCATCGCCGGTGTCCTCGACCCCGAAACCACCGGCGCCGACAAGACGTTCGCCGCAGCGACGGGCGAGCCTTCCACGTCGCCGTCGGTGTTCTTCTGGAACGTCATCACCCCCTCGAACAGCAAGATTGAACAGGCCGACATCTCGATCACGTTGCCCGGCGACGTCGGCCGCGTGCAGTGCTCGGTCGGCTACGGCGTCGGCAGGGAATGCCGCGACGTGACGGTCAACGGAAACAAGGTCGACCTGTGGGCGCTGAACCTGCAGCCGCACACCCCGGTCACCGTGCGGGCGGGCGTGGACGTGCCGACGCCGCCGCAAGTCAGCCTGCCGTGGCCCTACACCTGGGACCGCATCCTGGGTCAGTCGGTCACCGGCGTGGCGTGGATCGCCGGGCTCACAGTGGCGTTCGGGCTCGGCGCGTTCCTGTGGTACCGCACCACCGTCGAACCGTCGCCCGGATTCCCGTTGCAGTACGCGCCTCCGCCTGGCCTCGGCCCGGTGCAGGCCGAATACATCCGCACCGAGGCGGTTCCGAAGAACGGGCTCACCGCGACACTGTTCTACCTTGCCGAGCGCGGGCTGATCGACCTGAGACAGGTCAGTGACAAACAGTGGAACATCCGCGGCAAGGCCGAACCCGGCGCATGGGCAGATGTCGACCCGGTCAGCGTCGCGGTCGGGTCGGCGCTCAAGGTGATGAAACCGGGCACCGAATTCGAAGCCAAGCACACCGTGAAATCCGGCCAGAAGCTCAACAAGGCCAAGACCGACATGGCCGTCGCGGTGCGGTAAATGGGCCTACGACAACGGTCTGATGGTCAAGCGCTAGAAGGAACTGTGGGTGCGCACCGCCAATGCGATCTCCTTCATCCTGATGTTCTTCGGCATCTTCCGCTGGGGCTTTCCTGTCACCATGTGCGCCCTCCCGTTCGCGGCGTTCTTCCTGTTCTCTGCGGGGTCGTGGGCCGAGGGAGTCGGCAGCCGGCGCACGCCGGCCGGACGCGAACTGTGGTCGCAAGTGGGCGGATTCCACCGCATGCTCGCGACCGATTCCGCCGAGAGCCGGTTCGACTTCTCGGCCCGCAAGGATCTCTACACCGCGTACGTCCCGTTCGCGGTGGCCGCCGGCGTAGCTGCGTTGTGGGCCAAGAAGTACGAGACCGCGACGGGAACAGCCCTGCACCGCAACCGGATTGGTACAACTCGTCGTCGGCCACCGGGTGGGGATTCGCCGGCGGTTCCGGCGGACCGAGTTTCGACAGCTTCGATTCGGCGTTGTCGTCGTCGATCGGCGCCTACACCGCGTCGCAGTCGTCGTCGTCCTCCGGTGGCGGCAGCGGTGGTGGTGGGTTCAGCGGCGGCGGCGGAGGCGGCGGCGGTGGAGGAGGAAGTGGCTCATGGTGAGATTCCTGCTGATCGTGGTGCTGGTGCTCGCAGTGCTGGTGCTGATCGGATTCGTGATCGGCTACAACAAGATCCGTTCGGCCGACGTTCGCGTCGCCGAGGCGCTGTCCGGTATCGACGTGGAGCTGACCCGCCGCGCGTCGCTGATCCCGAGCCTGGTGCACACGGTGCAGACCTTCGCCACCCACGAGAAGGGCATCCTCGACCACGTCACCAATGCCCGCGCTGCGCTGACCTCGGCGACGGCCGGGAAGTCCGTCTCGCAGCGCAGCGCCGCCGAAAAGGAGCTCGACACCGCGCTGGCCCCGTTGCTGGCGCTTGGCCAGAGCTACCCGCAGCTCAACTCGTCGAACAACTTCCTGAACCTGCAGGACAATCTCGCCGACACGGAGAACAAGCTGGCCTTCGCCCGCCAGTACTACAACGACGCGGTGGCCACGCTGAACCGGCTGATCAGCACCATCCCATGGATGTTCGTCGCGCCGCTGGCCGGCGTGGACGAGCGCGAGTACTACCAAAGCCCGCGCTAGGCATGCGCACGGTCAAACTCCCGCGGCCTTGATGATGAGGTCGGCGACCTCGTTGGCCTTGGACACGATCGACAGATGGCTTGCATCGAGTTCGATCGTCGAGGCGTTCATCCGTTTCGCCATGAACCGTTCGAGATCCGGGTTGATGGTGCGGTCGTTCTTGGAGACAGCGTAGAAGGTGGGCTTGTCCCTCCAGGCCGCCTGTGTCGTGCGGCCATTGAAGAGTTCGTTCGATATCCGACCCTGGACCGCGTACAGCATTCTGGCCCGGACCGGATCGACATCCTGGGCGAAGTCGTTCAAGAACGCGTCTTCGGACAGCTGTGCATAGCCGTCGGGTGTCTTCACCAGACCTGCGCTCGCCGGGGGTGTCGCGTACTGACCGGCCAACGCGGTGTAGTCCTCGCCGGCGTCCGGCGCACGCGCCGCGATGTACACGAGAGCCGTCACCTTGGGGTCGACACCGATTTCGGTCGCGATCATGCCCGAATACGAGTGCGCGACAAGCACTGTCGGGCCATCCATCAAGGCCAGCGTGCGGCGCGCAAACTCGCAGTCTTCTTCGAGTGTGCGCAGCGGATTTTGCACCGAGGCCACCGTGAGTCCGCGCGCCTGCAGATAGGGGATCACGTCGGACCAGCACGATCCGTCTGCATAGGCACCGTGCACCAACACCACATTGCGGGCACGTGGCAACGGCTCAGAAGGGGGCGGCGCCGCATGCGCGGGCCGCGCACCAAACACGGCGGCAGCGCCGCCGAGGGCAACGGCGGCTGCGAACGATCGTCGATCCATGTCCCAAACCTAACCACGCAGCCGTAGGCGGTCCGGTGGCCGCTTCTACACTGGCGCGGTGCGTCTCGTGTTCGCCGGCACTCCGGAGCCCGCGCTTCCATCGTTGCGCCGACTCATCGAGTCGCGGCGCCACGACGTGGTCGGGGTACTGACCCGCCCGGACGCGGCCGCGGGTCGGCGGGCCAAACCGTCGCCGTCGCCGGTGGCCCGGTTGGCACTCGAGCACGACATCCCGCTGCTGCGGCCGCCGCGGCCCAACTCCGACGAGTTCATCGCCGAATTGACGGAGCTGGCGCCGGAGTGCTGTGCGGTGGTCGCCTACGGGGCGCTGCTGTCCGAGCGGCTGCTGGCCGTACCCAAGCACGGCTGGGTCAACCTGCACTTCTCACTGTTGCCCGCCTGGCGCGGCGCGGCGCCCGTGCAGGCGGCAATCGCCGCCGGCGACACCGTGACGGGTGCCACGACGTTTGAGATCGAACCTGCACTCGATTCGGGCCCTGTCTACGGCGTGGTCACGGAGACGATCCGGCCGACCGATACCGCCGGGGATCTGCTTGAGCGGCTTTCGATTTCGGGCGCGGCACTGCTTGATACGACATTGGGCGGCATCGCCGACGGCTCGCTGAGCCCCGTACCGCAACCCGCCGACGGTGTCACCATCGCGCCAAAGATCACCGTCGAGGAGGCGCGGGTGCGGTGGGAGCTGCCGGCCCACGTCGTCGAGCGGCGCATCCGCGCGGTCAGCCCCAACCCCGGTGCGTGGACGATGATCGGCGACCTGCGCGTCAAACTCGGACGCGTCACAGTGGACGACACGCCAAACGGACTGGCATCCGGCGTGATTCGCGTCGAGCGCAACGGCGTGCGCATCGGCACCGGTTCGCAGCCGGTGCTGCTCGGCCAAATTCAGCCGCCCGGCAAGAAGCTGATGAGCGCCGCCGACTGGGCGCGCGGTGCCCGCCTCGACGATGACGCGCGGGCGCAGTGACCCGGCCACGCGATAAGCGAGCTGGCCGCCGTAAGCCGCTTGACCCAGCGCGACGCGCCGCGTTCGACGTGCTGCGCGCGGTGTCGGAGCGAGATGCCTACGCCAACCTGGCGCTGCCCGCGCTGTTGCGCGAACGGGGAATCACGGGCCGCGACGCCGCTTTCGCGACCGAACTGACCTACGGCACGTGCCGTAGCCGCGGCCTGCTCGACGCCGTCATCGGCCACGCCGCAGGCCGTCCGCCCGACCGCATCGACCCCGTGCTGCTGGACCTGCTGCGGCTGGGTACTTACCAGCTGCTGCGCACCCGCGTCGAACAACACGCCGCCGTGTCCACCACCGTCGAGCAGGCCGGCATCGAATTCGACTCGGCACGAGCCGGTTTCGTCAATGGCGTGCTGCGCACCATCGCCAGGCGCGACGAGCAGGCCTGGATTGCGACGCTAGCCCCGCCGGCCGACTCGGACCCGGTAGGGCACACAGCGTTCGTGCATGCCCATCCGCGCTGGATCGCCCAGGCGTTTGCCGACGCGCTCGGTGCGGACGCCGGACAGCTGGACGCGCTGCTGGCCAGTGACGACGGACGACCCGTGGTGCACCTGGCCGCCAGGCCGGGCGTGCTGACCGCCGAGGAGCTCTCCCAGCAGGTGAACGGCACCGTCGGCCGCTATTCGCCGTATGCGGTGTATTTGTCCGGCGGCGATCCCGGTCGCCTCGAGCCGATCCGCGACGGCGCGGCGCTGGTTCAGGACGAGGGCAGCCAGCTGGTGGCCCGGGCGCTGACGCTGGCCGAACTGGACGGGGCCGACAGCGGTCGCTGGCTGGACCTGTGCTCCGGGCCGGGCGGTAAGACAGCGCTGCTGGCCGCCTTGGGCGCGGACGAGAGGAGCACTAAATCAGGCACAGCTGCGCAGGTCACCGCCATCGAACCCACCCCGCGGCGCGCCGACCTCGTCGAGCAGAACACCCGCGGCCTGCCGGTCGAGGTGCTGCGGGTCGACGGCCGCGACCCTGGCATCGAGCCGGGTTTCGACCGCGTGCTCGTCGACGCGCCCTGCACCGGGCTCGGCGCGCTACGGCGCAGGCCGGAGGCCCGGTGGCGCCGCCAACCCGTCGACGTCCCCGCCCTGGTCAAGCTGCAGCGTGAGCTGCTGGCCTCGGCGATCAGGCTGACCCGGCCGGGCGGCGTGGTGTTGTACGCAACCTGCTCGCCGCACCTGGCCGAGACCGTTGGCGTCGTCGCCGACGCGCTGCGCCGCCACAAGGTCACCGCACTGGACACCCGGCCGCTGTTCGAACCCGTCGAGAGTCTGGGAGACGGCCCGTACGTGCAGCTGTGGCCGCATCGGCACGGCACCGATGCGATGTTCGCGGCGGCCCTGCAAGTAGGGTGACGAGCATGCCGAAGCCGCTGATCGCGCCGTCTATCCTGGCCGCCGACTTCGCCCGGCTGGCCGACGAGGCCGCCGCCGTGACCGGCGCCGACTGGCTGCATGTCGACGTGATGGACAACCACTTCGTGCCCAACCTGACCCTCGGGCTGCCCGTCGTCGAGGCGCTGCTGAAGACCACCGACATCCCGATGGACTGCCATCTGATGATCGACAACCCCGACCGCTGGGCGCCGCCGTACGCCGAGGCCGGCGCCTACAACGTCACCTTCCACGCCGAGGCGACCGACAATCCGGTCGCCGTGGCCCGCGACATCCGCGCCGCCGGCGCCAAGGCGGGCCTGTCCGTCAAGCCCGGCACCCCGCTGGAGCCGTACCTGGAGATCCTGCGCGAGTTCGACACGCTGCTGATCATGTCGGTGGAACCGGGGTTCGGCGGCCAGGAGTTCATCCCGGAGGTGCTCCCGAAGGTCGGGACCGCGCGCCGACTGGTCGACTCCGGGGAGCTGACCATCGTGGTCGAGATCGACGGCGGCATCAACGAGGACACCATCGAAGAGGCGGCGCTGGCCGGGGTGGACTGCTTCGTCGCGGGATCGGCGGTCTACAGCGCGGAGGACCCAGCAGCCGCGGTGGAGTCGTTGCGCCGGCAGGCCGCGGTGGCCTCCAAGCATCTTCGGTTAAATGAACCTCGAGGCCGCGATGCGGTTGGCCATCGAACATTCCGACCGGGTCAAGGGCAGCACGTATCCCAATCCGCCTGTGGGCGCGGTCATCCTGGACCGTGACGGCGAGATCGCGGGTGTCGGTGCGACCGAGCCGCCCGGCGGGCCGCACGCCGAGGTGGTGGCGTTGCGGCGCGCGGGGGAGAGGGCGGTCGGCGGCGCGGCGGTCGTGACGCTGGAGCCGTGCAACCACCACGGCCGGACTCCGCCGTGCGTGGATGCCCTTGTGGCGTCACGGGTTTCGATGGTGGCCTATGCCGTTACAGACCCGAACCTCCAAGCCGCCGGCGGGGCGTCGCGGCTGGCCGAGGAGGGGCTGGAGGTGGTCGCCGGTGTGCTTGCCGGCGACGTCGTTGGTGGCCCGCTACGGGAATGGCTGCACAAGCAGCGCACCGGGTTACCCCACGTCACATGGAAGTTCGCCACCAGTGTGGACGGCCGCAGCGCCGCCGCCGACGGCAGCAGTCAGTGGATCACCAGCGAGGCCGCCAGGGCCGACGTGCATCGTCGGCGCGCCGCGGCCGACGCGATCGTCGTCGGCACCGGCACGGTTTTCGTCGACGACCCTGCACTCACTGCCCGGCGACCTGACGGCAGCCTCGCCGAGCGCCAGCCACTGCGCGTCGTCGTCGGGGAACGCGAAATATCCTCTGAAGCAAGGGTTTTGAATGACGACTCGCGGACCATGGTGATCCGCACCCGTGATCCGCACGAGGTGATCAAGGCGCTCTCTGACCGCACCGACGTGCTGGTGGAGGGCGGGCCGACGCTGGCAGGGGCTTTCCTGCGGGCCGGTGTGATCGACCGGATCCTGGCCTACGTCGCACCAATTCTGTTGGGGGGTCCCATCACTGCGGTCGACGATGTTGGAGTGCTGTCCATCGCCCACGCGCAGCGCTGGCGGTTCGACCGCATCGCGCCGATCGGCCCGGACCTGATGCTCAGTCTGGTTCCGGCCTAGCCAGTGCCATGTCGGGCGGCCGCAGCGCGCCGACCTGATACAGCGCATCGAGTTCGTCGCGAATGCCCCAGTGCCCGCCAGCCTGCCGTCGCGGGACCGGAAGAAGTGCGCCGTCTTCATCGCGTACGGCCGGCCGGTCGGCTCGATGCCTTGCGGCGACACCGCGTTGACGCCGTGACCGGTGGCCCGGATCGTCACCATGTCGCCGGCGGCGCGGCGACAAGCGCCTCGGTCGAGGTATGCACACCACCTCGACGGAAAGTGACCCGCAGGGTTCAATCGGTCTGTTTGTCGATCGCCAGCGGCCGGTGTTCGATGAGGTCGCGCACCCCGCCGAGGCCGAGCCGCTCCCGGAAGGTTCGCACGGTGTAGCCGACGACGATCGCATCGGTGCGCGCCCGCAATGTGGCCGAGCGCGGCAGGTGGAACACCGGGCCGATCTCACCGAAGTAATCGCCGGTGGTGGCGACCTTCAGCAACTCCTCACCGCCGCTGGCCAATTCGCGGACGATCTCGAGTTCACCTTCGGAGACAACGTAGATCAGATCGCCCATCGTGCCCTGTTCGAACAACACCTCGCCGGCTTCCAGCCGGACCGTGTCGGGGGGCCGGTCGGTCGACGCGAAGTCCGGTACAAGCTCGACGACACGATCCGCCAACGGCAGGATCCGGCTGTCGTGGGTCGCGACGACCACCATCCGGTCGCCGGAGGCGAGATCGCGGATCAGCCGCAGCACTTCCTCGACCTGAATGAAGTCCAGGTGCGCGGTGGGCTCGTCGGCCAACACCAGGGGCGGATCGAGCGCGATGGCCCGCGCGACCGCCACGCGCTGTTGCTGCCCGCCGCTCAGGTCGGCCGGCCGGTGGGTCATCCGTTCCTCCAAGCCGACCCGTGCCAGCAGCTGCCCCGCCCGTTTATGAGCCGCGCGCCGCGACATGCCTGACGCGCTCAACGGCACCAATACGTTCTCGATCGCAGTGAGGCTGGGCACGAGATTGAACGCCTGGAACACGATGCCCACCTTTTCGCGACGATATGTCGACAGTCCGTGGGCGTCGAGCGATGTGACGTCGACATCGCCGAACTTGATGGCGCCTCCGCTGGGTCGCAGAATGCCGCCGAGGCACGACAACAACGTCGTCTTACCGCAGCCACTCGGACCCAGCAGGATCACCAGTGAGCCGGCCGCCACATCGAGGTTCAGGCCATCGATCGGCCGGACCGTATCTGCGCCGCTGGCGTACTCGACCACAAGATCTTGAATGCTGAGATCGCCCATCACTCAAGGACCTCCGAAGGCCAGCGCGGGATCCACGGACACGGCGCGATGCAGTCCTGTCGCGCTGGCGATCAAGCCGATCACGATGGCCACCACGGGTAGTGCGATGAAGGCCTGCACCGGCACGATGACCTGCATCGGGAACAACGGTCCGAGCAGCATCGAGAGCCCGGCACCGACAAGTGCGGCAAGCAGCGCCACCACCACCGCCTGCATCGCCAGCCCGGCGGCGATGTTGCGGGTAGGGACGCCAATCGCCTTGAACACCGCGAAGTCTCGCAGGCGCTCGAGTGCGGACAGATAGATCACCGATCCGACGACCAACGCTGCGACCACCCAGAGCAGGACCGCCACGATCGTGATCGAGTTGACAGCCACTTTCAGCGGTCGCAGCAGATCGTCGATCGCCCCGGCGCGATCGATGGCCCGATGGCCTGGCGGTATCTGCGCTGGTGTCCCGCGAATGCCGATCGAGGCGACCAACGGTTCGCCGCCGTACACGAGTTGTTGTGCGCCCTCAGTGGTGAGAAAGATGTTGGGCAGGTTGGCCAGCGCCGTGGAGTTCTCCACGATGCCGACGATGCGCAGTCTGCGGGCAGCGATCTCGATGTCATCACCTATCCCGCGTCCGAGCGTGCTGGAGACGGCTACCTCGTCGGGGTTCGACGGTGCGCGGCCTTCCGAGACGGCGGGCATCCCGGGGCCGCGCTCCGGTGCGCCGAACAAGTCGGCATTGCGCGTCGCATCGCCCAGAGTGACAGTGCCACCGGCGTACACGAGGGGAGCCGCCGCGACCACCCCCGGCGTCGCGGCGAGACGTCGCAGCTCCACCGGCGCGAACGGCGTCGCTCCGACGAAAGGGCCGGATGCGCCCGCCTTGACCAGGAAAACATCTACGCCAAGAACATCCACGGTCCGCTCGGCCTCCACCCGGAACCCGTTCGCGAGCCCGGTGAGTACGAGCGTCATCGCGAAGATGATGGCGGTGGAAAGGATCGCGATGACGAAGCGCCGCCTTCGCCACTGCATGTCGCGCACCGCGGCGAAGAGCATGTCCGCGACGTTACCGACGGATGTACAGTCGCGGGCGGACTTTGGCTACGACGTCTCTTTCGAGAACGCCCCCACCAGCGTGTTGCAGAAGGCGGGCAGGTCGTCGGGCTTGCGGCTGGATACCAAAGTGTTTGGGCCGCACGAGCATTCGACGACCTCGTCATCGACCCAATTGGCGCCGGCGTTGACGAGGTCGGTTTTGACACTCGGCCACGAGGTCAACATTCGGCCGCGCACGACGTCAGCCTCGATGAGCGTCCACGGCCCGTGGCAGATCACCGCGACCGGCTTGCCGGTGTCGAAGAAGCCCTTGGCGAACGCCACGGCGGCGGCATTAGTGCGCAGGAAGTCGGGGTTGGCCACACCACCGGGCAGGACCAGGGCGGCATAGTCGGACGCCGAAACGCTGTCGGCGGACTTGTCCGCCTCGAACGTGTCGGCCGGTGTCAGATGGTTGAACGCCTGGATCTTGCCGACTTCGGTGGACACCAGCTCGGGTGTGCCGCCGGCTTGTTCGACAGCCTTCCAGGGTTCGGTGAGTTCAACTTGCTCGACGCCTTCGGGAGCGACGAGGAAGGCAATTTTCTTGCCGTTCAGTGTCGTTGGCATGAATTTCTTCCCCTTTTACGTTGTTACCTTTCGCACGCATACCCGGCGCGGCGGGCAGCCAATCGGGGCGATCACACCGGTACACTCGTACCAGGAATCGCGCTTTCACCGACGAGTTGCGCGCTGGTGAGCACGAACAAAGGACAACGAGCGTGACTGCATTGCAGGACTGGCTCCCCATCCGCCCCATGGATCCGAGCAGCCTCAAGGCGTTCATCTGTGACGCGCTGCGCGGCCTTACCGCCGACGAGCCGGCAACGGTTGCCGACCCGCCGCTGATGGGCCGTGGCGTCGAGCGCTGCTGAGGGTCCGCTACTGGGGCCTGTGACGGCCCGGCGGCTGCTGACGCTGGATCAGCGCCGTCTCGTCCGCGCGTGACGTGGAAACCGCCTGGGTGGGGGCGTCGATCAGCTGCGTGGGAGCGTCATCGGCGTCGGGCGTGGGCACTGGCTCCGGCTCGTCGGCATGCTCGCGTCGGCCACTGATCAGTAGCCCTAGCAGGGCGCCGACCACACAGACGATTGCGGTGATCGTGAAGATCTCGCCGTACTGCAGGACGTAGGCCTCGCGGACCCGAGCCGCCTCGGCAGCCAATCGCTCGGGCAGCGTGTTTGCGTTCGGATCCGCGGGCAGGCTCTGCAGGTGCTGGTTGAAGCGGTACAGGCCCCAGGCGCTGAGCGCCGCGATCCCGATCAGCATCCCGATCATGCGGGCCACGACCACCGCGGCCGATGCGATCCCGTGCTGAGCGGCCGGGACCACGCGCAGCGTGGCCGACGTCAGCGGCCCGATCACCAGGCCCAAGCCGAGGCCTGCGATCGCGAGGTCGGTGTCCAGCACTGGCAGGGTGATAATGCCCAGGTCGTGCTTCGCCGCGAGGAGGTCGACGGGCCACTTGGAGATCAGCCAGTAGCCGCCGGCGGCCATCAGCAGGCCGAGGAATGCGACGATCCGGTCGCCGATTCTGGTGGCGAGCCAACCACCGATCAGTGCGCCGATGGGCAGCGCGATCAAGAAACGCAACAGTAAGAAGGCGGCCTGATTCTGGTCCTGGCCCAGCACGCCCTGGCCGAACAGCTCGACGTTGACCAGCGTCACCATCAGGGCGGCACCGGCACACAGCGAGGCGCCCAGCGAGGCCAGGAACGGCCGGAAATGTACGCCGGCGGGTTCGAGCAGCCGGGTGCGGGCGAACTTCTCCCAGACGAAGAACGCAACTGCCGCTACGAGCGCGCCGATCAACACCGGCATGCCCCAGCTGGGCAGCACCTGCTTGCCGTCCGGGTCCGGGTTGTACAGGCCGACGACGGCCAGGCCCAGCGCGATCGCCAGCAGGACACCGCCCACCACGTCGACCTTCTCCGGGGTTTCGTTCTTCTGCCGCGACGGCAGGCTGAAGTGGATCATCACCATCGCGATCACGGCCAGCGGGACGTTCACCCAGAACACGGCCTGCCAGTGGTTGAACAGCCATACCAGCGCGATGCCGTACATCGGTCCCAGCACGCTGCCGAGTTCCTGGGCGGCGCCGACTCCGCCCAGTACGGCGGCGCGGTTGCGGGCCGCCCACAGGTCGGCGGCCAGCGCCAGCGTGACCGGCAGCAGCGCGCCGCTGGCGGTGCCCTGGATCACGCGCCCAATGACCAGCGTGGTCAGGTCGCCGGATAGCGCGGTGACCACCGACCCGATCGCGAACCCGGCCAAGCTGACCTGCAGCAGCAGCTTGCGGCCGAATCGGTCCGACGCGCGGCCGAGCAGCGGCATTGCCGCGATGTAGCCCAGTAGATACCCGGTGATGATGGGCGTGACCTGCTGGATCTTGTTAATCGCGATCCCGACGTCGGCCATGATGTCGACCATGATCGTGACGACGACATAGGTGTCGAGCGCGCCGAGCACCACCGCGAGGCTGCCGGCACTGATCGCGATTTTGCGGTTGATGGCTCCCTGCGAAGCCGGCATCAGACCGCCGGCTTGGTGACCGTCACGGGCTTACCCCAGTCCGACAGCGTCATCGTGATGCTGTTGCCGGGGCCCGGATCCATCTTGGCCTGCACCAGCTCGTGGTTGCCTTCTTCGGCGATCCACGCGGTGCCGGGAACCGGTCCCGTGGCGCCGATCTGCGGGGCGATCTTGTTGACCGCGTCGGCGCTGATGTTCCCGGTGATCCGGACCGTTTCGACACCGTTGACGGTCTCGCGGCCGTCGGCCTTGGGATCGGAGAAGTTGGCCAGCACGTTGGCCAGCCCGGTTTCCGGGTTCAGGATGGCCGACATGTCGTAGATGTCGGCGGCCGGCCCGAAGTCCTGGTACGCGCCGCCGGTCGTGAGCGTAGCGAACAGGTTGCCCTCGGCGACCACGAAGCTGATGTCGTCGAGCTTCTGGCCGAGGAACAGGAGATTGGCCTTGCCCTGCGCGGCGACCGCGGGCGCGTTGGTCAGGTCGCCCTCGAGCGATTCGATCGGCAGTTCCTTGATCTCGCCCTGCACCGTCAGCCCCAGGTGCACGCTCGTCTGGCTCTTGGTGGTCTCGCTGGACTGCTGCAGCAGCGTGGCGGCGTCGGGCAGCTCCTTGCTGGAGTCATCGGACGACTTGGAACACCCGGCGACGAGGGCAACGGCGGCGAAAAGGGCGGCGAAGATCGCAATTAGTCGCGAATGCATGTCTGCATCGTAGAGGTGCGGCCGCATGGACGCGTTCGGTGCACTCGGGGTAGAAGTAGAATCGTGGCTTCTGAGCTGGACTTTCGGCACGTGACCGTTGACACAGGCGACGGAGCGGCGCTGGTGGGCGCGATGATCGACGAAATGCGCGAGCTGTACGACGGGCTCGACCTCAATGCACCCGACATGCCGTCGGCGGGCGCGGCCGAATTGGGTCCGCCCGGTGGGACATTCTGGTCGGCTATCGCGATGGCGAGGCCGTTTGTGCTGGCGGCGTCAAGCGATTGCCGGACGGCGGCGTGCGAAATCAAGCGCATGTACGTGGTGCCCGCCGCCCGCCGGCAGGGTTTGGCGCGGGCGCTGTTGCGGGCATTGGAGGACGCCGCGCGTGGGCTCGGCTACGACATCGCGCGCCTGGACACCGGTCCGCGACAGCCGCATGCGCGCAGCTTCTACGAGTCCGAGGGTTACGTGCCGATCGGGAACTTCAACGGCAATCCTGCGGCGACGTTCTTCGGCGAGAAGCGACTATCTCGATAGTCTGGCGGCGTGTTCACCGGAATCGTCGAAGAACTGGGCGAAATCCTCGGCAAGGAAAACCTCGGCGACTCGGCCCGGTTGGTGATCCGCGGTCCCGTCGTCACCGCCGATGCGGGCCACGGCGACTCGATATCGGTGAACGGCGTGTGCCTCACCGTGGTCGACGTACTGCCCGACGGTGCTTTCAGCGCCGACGTCATGGGTGAAACGCTCAGCCGGTCGAGCCTGCGCGGCGTCGGCATCGGCAGTCGCGTCAACCTGGAACGCGCCGCCGCGGTCAACAGCAGGCTGGGCGGACACATCGTCCAGGGCCATGTCGACGGCACCGGTCATGTGATTGCGCGCACACCGTCCGAGCACTGGGAAGTGGTGCGGATCGCGCTGCCGACGGCGCTGTCGCGCTACGTCGTCGAAAAGGGTTCGATCACCGTCGACGGGGTGTCGTTGACCGTTTCCGGCCTAGGTCACGACTGGTTTGAGGTGTCGCTGATCCCGACGACCTTGGAGCTCACCACCCTCGGGCGGGCCGAGGTCGGAACGCACGTCAATCTCGAGGTCGACATCATCGCGAAATACGTCGAACGCCTCATGGATCAGGCCGACGACTAGGACAGGCAATAAATCCCTGCCCGCGGGTGGTTCATACTGGGGTGATGACGAGGCTGGACTCGGTTGAGCGGGCGGTCGCAGACGTCGCCGCGGGGAAGGCCGTCGTCGTCATCGACGACGAGGACCGCGAGAACGAGGGCGACCTCATTTTCGCCGCCGAGAAGGCCACTCCGGAACTCGTCGCGTTCATGGTGCGATACACCTCCGGTTACCTGTGTGTGCCGCTGGACGGCGCGATCTGCGACAAGCTGGGGCTGCTGCCGATGTACGCGGTCAACCAGGACAAGCACGGCACCGCCTACACGATCACCGTCGACGCGAAAAACGGTGTGGGTACCGGCATTTCGGCGTCTGATCGCGCCACCACCATGCGGCTGCTGGCAGACCCGTCCAGCACCGCCGACGACTTCACCAAGCCCGGCCATGTGGTCCCGCTGCGCGCCAAGGACGGCGGCGTACTGCGCAGGCCGGGGCACACCGAAGCCGCCGTCGACCTAGCCCGGCTGGCTGGCCTGCAGCCGGCGGGAGCGATCTGCGAGATCGTCAGCCAGAAGGACGAAGGCGCGATGGCGCAGACCGATGAGCTGCGAGTTTTCGCCGACGACCACGATCTGGCCTTGATTTCCATCGCCGACCTCATCGAGTGGCGGCGCAAGCACGAAAAGCACATCGAACGCATCGCGGAGGCGCGCATCCCGACCCGCCACGGTGAGTTCCGTGCGGTCGGCTACACGAGCATCTACGACGACGTCGAACACGTCGCGCTGGTGCGCGGTGACATCGCTGGGCCGCACGGCGACGGGCACGATGTGC
Organism: uncultured Actinomycetota bacterium; assembly: GCA_963851115.1. Lineage (GTDB taxonomy): Bacteria > Actinomycetota > Actinomycetes > Mycobacteriales > Mycobacteriaceae > Mycobacterium. Next base: position 17,443 of record CAWKOI010000009.1, on the reverse strand, counting down.
TGGTGCGGGTGCACTCCGAGTGCCTCACCGGTGACGTGTTCGGATCCCGCCGCTGCGATTGCGGACCCCAGCTGGACGCCGCGATGGCGATGGTGGCCCGCGAAGGCCGCGGCGTCGTGTTGTACATGCGCGGCCACGAGGGCCGCGGTATCGGCCTGATGCACAAGCTGCAGGCCTATCAGCTGCAGGACGCCGGCGACGACACCGTCGACGCCAACCTCAAACTCGGCCTGCCCGCCGACGCCCGTGACTATGGCATCGGCGCGCAGATCCTCGTCGACCTCGGCGTGCGCTCGATGCGGCTGCTGACCAACAACCCCGCCAAGCGCGTTGGCCTGGACGGCTACGGCCTGCACATCATCGAACGCGTGCCGCTGCCGGTGCGCGCCAACGCGGAAAACATCCGCTACCTGATGACCAAGCGCGACCGGATGGGTCACGACCTGATCGGCCTGGACGACTACGACGAAGCCGTGACGGGCGAATTCGGCGGAGCTCTATGAGTGGAGGCGCGGGCGTTCCCGATTTGCCACAGCTCGACGCGTCGGGCTTGACGCTGGCCATCGTGGCGAGCACGTGGCACGAGCAGATCTGCGACGCGCTGCTCGACGGTGCTCGTAAGGTCGCGGCCGATGCCGGGATCGCCAACCCGACGGTGGTCCGCGTGCTGGGCGCGATCGAAATCCCGGTCGTGGCACAGGCGTTGGCCGCCAATCACGACGCCGTCGTGGCGTTGGGTGTGGTGATCCGCGGCGAGACACCGCATTTCGACTACGTGTGTGACGCGGTGACGCAGGGCCTGACGCGGGTGTCGCTGGATTCGTCGAAACCCGTCGCCAACGGTGTGCTCACCACGAACACCGAACAACAGGCGCTTGACCGGGCTGGGCTGCCAGACTCGGCCGAGGACAAGGGCGCGCAAGCCGCCGCGGCGGCGCTGTCCACCGCGCTGACGCTGCGCGACCTGCGGTCATGAGTGACTGGGATCTCGAGGTGCGCCCGCACCTGACGCCGTACTTCGCCTATGGTGCTGCGGCGCTGATCCTGGCCGTTCATATCGCCGTCGGCGCGCTGCTGAAGATCTCATCGACGGGCGTTATTTTCCAGACCGCCGACCAGGTGGCGATCGCGCTTCTCGGTGTCGTCATCGCCGGGTTCGTGTCGCTGTTCGCCCGGCCACGACTGCGCATCGGCGCGCCGGGTGTGGCGGTGCGGAACTTGTTCGGGTACAAGCTGATTCCGTGGTCCGATGTCGTCGGCGTGTCGTTCCCCCGCGGGGCGCGCTGGGCTCGGGTGGACCTGCCCGACGACGAGTATGTCCCGGTGCTGGCGATCCAGGCCGTCGACAAGAACCGCGCCGTCGATGCGATGGACCGCGTGCGGGACCTGCTTGCTCACTACCGGCCGGACATCAACTCACACTGAGCGTCATCGCCACTTCGCCTCGCGAACTGCCGGTTTCGGCCGCGGCGATGGTGAAGCCAAGGCTCTCGTAGACACCGCGGGCCACCGCGTTGTCAGGGGCCACCCGCAGCGTCACCGTACGCGCCCGGCGTGCGCGAGCCCAGTCCACCGCCGCGGCGACCAGCGGACGGGCCAGGCCGTGGCCGCGGGCCGCTGGGTCGAGCCACAGCGAGTACAGATAGACCGTTTCGGGGTCTTCCTGCTGTGCCCCGATCAGGCCGACCGGGCGGTTGCCGATCAGCGCAGCGAACTGGGCGTGATCGCGCAGGCGGCGGCGCCACTGAGCGCCGGTGAACGAGGCTTCCTGCTGGTATTGCGGGTCGTTCTCGCCGAGTGAGTCGGTCAGTGCTCGCAGACGGACACCGGCGAACACCCGCCAGTCTGACTCGGTGAGCCGCGCGATCCTCGCGCCGCTCACCGGTTGTCAATCCCCAAGTCGTCCCCTCGCAAGCGGTGGGCCCAGCGCTCCCGCCCGCCGGCAAAGCCGGGCGACGTGTGCGGTCACCGGGTGTCGCCCATGACCAACCCTTCGCGCCGTGGATCCGCGCCGCCGACCCAGCCGGGTTGATCGCGAACGATCGCAGATAGTCCGCTGGACTGGTCGGCCAGGTCGACCTGGTGTCCGAGTTGACGCAGACCCTGCACCAGCGGGTCGTGGTCGCCGTTGTCGGAGGTATCGATGACGGGATGTTCACCGCCGACGTTGGTCTTGGGCGAGTTCGCGGCGCCGAAGTCCACCGCGGACACCGCCTGCTGCGGGTCCAGCCCCCAATCCAGCATTCCTACAACGGTTTTCACGACGAACTGGATTATCACCGAGCCGCCAGGAGAGCCGAGCACCGCGTACAGCTGACCGCGCTCGGAGCCGGACTTGTCGAACACCAGCGTCGGTGCCATCGTGCTGCGCGGCCGCTTTCCGGGCTGGACCCGGTTGGGCACCGGCATCGCATCCGGGCCGGTGGGCTCGGCCGCGAAGTCGGTGAGCTGGTTGTTGAGGATGAATCCGTCCACCATGTGATACGACCCGAACGCCGATTCCACGGTCGTGGTCAGTGAGGCCGCGTCGCCCTGCGCGTCGATGACGCTGATCTGGCTGGTGCCGTGCTCGGGTGTGGGTGGCGCCGGCGTCGTCGGAATGCCGAACTCGCCCGGTTTCGCGGTGCCCATGGTGTGCTGCTCGGAGATCAGTGCGGCCCGGCCCGCCAGGTAGTCACTGTTCAGCAGTGTGTTGGGCGAACCGCCGGGCAGCGGCACGAAATCGGTGTCGGCAACGTACTTGTCGCGGTCAGCGTACGCCAGCCGCTCGGCCTCCGAGATGAGGTGAACACCCATCACCGCCGGTCGGCCGCCGTTGAGGTCGACGTCGGTGGGTTTGTGGTCGCCCATCGGAAAGTGCTCGACCATGCCAAGGGTCGCGGCCACCGCGATGCCTCCGGATGACGGCGGCGGCATGCCGCAGATCTCGCGTCCGCGGTATGGGGTGCACAGCGGCTCGCGCTTCTTGGCGGTGTAGCCGGACAGGTCCTCGACGGTCATCAGGCTAGGGGTGCGGCCGCCGGACGCATCGGTTGCGGCGGCGACGATACCGCGGGCGATATCGCCGGTATAGAACGACTGCGGGTCGGATGCGATGACGCCCAACGTCTTTGAGTAGGCCGGGTTCGTCAGTCGAGTGCCCGCGGCCTTGGGGCTGCCATCGGGGTTGAGGAAGTAGGCCGATGCGTTCGTGTCGACGCGCAGCTCTGGTGCGGCATCGGCGATGGCCGCGGCTAGCCGCGGGCTGATGTCGAAGCCGTCGTCGGCCAGCGTGACGGCGGGGTTGAACAGGTCGCGCCAGGCCGTCTTGCCGTGCTGGGCATGTGCGTCCTGCAGGAGCCGCAGGATGCCGGGGACCCCGATGGAGCGGCCGGATGCCCGGGCGTCGGGCTTGGGCTCGGTGCGGTCGGTGTCGGAGATCCACCGGAGGTAGTTCTCCGTGGCCGCCGCGGGGGCAACCTCGCGTCCGTCGTAGGCCTGCACAGTGCCGCCCGCGGCGTCGTAGTACAGCAGGAAACCGCCGCCCCCGATGCCGGAGGCCTGCGGCTCCACCAAGCCCAGCACCGCTTGCGCGGTGACGAGTGCATCGGCCGCGGTTCCGCCGTCACGCAGCACTTCGCAGGCCGCCTGCGTGGCCAATGGGTTGGCGGTGACGACCGCGTAGTGGGCCGTGTTCACGGCCGTCATGTCTTTGCGGTAGCCAGTGGCGACCTCGGGGTTGGTGGAGATGTTCCGTGAGGTGGTGACCGTCCCCGGGGGAGGTTCAGGCGGCGCCTTCGACACGGGGGTGCCGTTGGCGACGATCTCGCACGGACCCGCGGCGGCGGGCGGTGCGCTCTCCTCGGCGGCACAACCCGCCAGTATCAACATGACCCCGGCTAGCGGGGCCGTCACCTTTCGGCTGGACAGGATCCGCATCACTCGACGGTAGTTCATCGGGGCCGTCCGAGTACGGCAGTAACCTGGAATCCGTGCCCGATCCAGCGACGTACCGACCTGCCCCTGGGTCGATCCCCGTCGAGCCGGGCGTCTACCGGTTCCGGGATCCGCACGGCCGGGTCATCTACGTCGGCAAAGCCAAGAGCCTGCGCAGCCGGCTGACGTCGTACTTCGCCGACATCTCCGGCCTGGCGCCGCGGACCCGCCAGATGGTGATGACCGCGGGCAGCGTCGAGTGGACGGTGGTGAACACCGAAGTCGAGGCGTTGCAGCTGGAATACAACTGGATCAAGGAGTTCGACCCGCGGTTCAACGTCCGCTACCGCGACGACAAGTCGTATCCGGTTTTGGCCGTGACCCTGAACGAGGAGTACCCGCGGCTGATGGTCTACCGCGGGGCCCGGCGCAAGGGTGTCCGGTATTTCGGGCCGTACTCGCATGCGTGGGCCATCCGCGAGACGCTCGATCTGCTCACCCGCGTGTTCCCGGCTCGCACGTGTTCGGCGGGAGTCTTCAAGCGGCACAGGCAGATTGACCGACCGTGTCTGCTCGGCTACATCGACAAATGCTCCGCCCCCTGCGTCGGCCGGGTCACCGCAGAGGAACATCGGCAGATTGTGCTCGACTTCTGCGACTTCCTGGCGGGCAAGACCGACCGGCTGGCGCGCGACATGGAACAGCAGATGAACGAGGCCGCCGAGCAACTCGACTTCGAGCGGGCGGCCCGGTTGCGCGACAACATCTCCGCGCTGAAGCGGGCGCTGGAAAAGCAGGCGGTGGTGTTCGGCGATGGCACCGACGCCGACGTGGTGGCGTTCGCCGACGACGAATTGGAAGCGGCGGTTCAGGTGTTCCATGTTCGCGGCGGGCGGGTGCGCGGCCAGCGCGGCTGGATTGTCGAAAAGTCCGGGTGAGCCCGGAGCCGTCACCGCGGCGACAGCTGACGAAAGTGAATCGGGGCCAAAAAGACTCGTCGAGCAGTTCCTGACGCAGTTCTACGGCGATCAGGCTGAGCTCAACGGCGCCGCCGACGAGGCGATGAACCCGGTGCCCCGACAGGTGCTGGTGCCGTGTCTGCCCGACAACGCCGACGAGTTGGCCACTTGGTTGTCTCAGTTGCGCGGTTCCCGGGTGTCGCTGCGGGTGCCGCAGCGTGGAGACAAGCGCGCGCTGGCCGAAACCGTGAAGCGCAACGCACAGGATGCGCTTGCCCAGCACAAGCTCAAGCGCGCCGGTGACTTCACCGCGAGAACGGCTGCGCTGCAAAGTATTCAGGATGCGCTCGGTCTGGCCGATGCGCCACTGCGCATCGAGTGTGTCGACATCAGCCACGTCATGGGCACCGATGTGGTGGCGTCGCTGGTGGTGTTCGAGGACGGGCTGCCACGCAAGTCGGATTACCGGCACTACGCGATCAGGGATGCCGCCGGCGAGGGTCGCTCCGATGACGTTGCGTCGATCGCGGAGGTGACGCGGCGGCGGTTCTACCGGCACCTGCATGACATCCAGCATCCGACTGAGCTTGCGGCACAAGACATTGTCGCCTCCCCGGCTCCGCCGGAAAGGCGCCGCAAGTTCGCCTATCCGCCGAATCTGTTCGTGGTGGACGGCGGCGCCCCGCAGGTCAACGCGGCACAGGCGGCGCTCGACGAAATGGGCATCACCGACGTCGCGGTCATCGGGCTGGCCAAGCGGCTGGAGGAGGTGTGGGTGCCGTCCGAGCCCGACCCCATCATCATGCCGCGTAACAGTGAAGGCCTGTACCTGCTGCAGCGGATCCGTGACGAGGCGCACCGATTTGCGATCACCTACCACCGCAGCAAGCGGTCCAAGCGGATGACGGCGTCGGCGCTGGACTCTGTGCGTGGGCTCGGCGAACACCGCCGCAAGGCGCTGGTCACGCATTTCGGGTCGGTTGCCCGGTTGAAGGAGGCCAGCGTCGAGGAGATCACGGCAGTGCCGGGCATCGGCACGGCAACGGCCAAGGCTGTGCTGGAGGCGCTCGGCGTACCACCCGATTCCGAAGCGCCCGCCCCGGTTATCGGCGATGATCAAGCCAGGGTATCGGGATGACAGAACAGGGCATGCACGAGGAACTGCGTGAGGGCGCCAGCGACGAGAGCGCCGAATCGGGTATCGACGTCGTCCTGGTCACCGGGCTTTCCGGGGCGGGCCGCGGCACCGCGGCGAAGGTGCTCGAGGACCTCGGCTGGTACGTCGCCGACAATCTACCGCCCGAGCTGATCGCGCGGATGGTCGAGCTGGGCCTGGCGGCGGGTTCACGTATCACCCAGCTTGCTGTGGTGATGGACGTGCGCTCGCGTGGGTTCACCGGCGACCTGGACTGGGTTCGCAGCGAGCTGGCCACCCGCAACATCGCGCCGCGGGTGCTGTTCCTCGAAGCGTCCGACGACATCCTGGTACGCCGCTACGAGCAGAACCGCCGCAGTCATCCGTTGCAGGGCAATCAGACTCTGGCAGAAGGCATTGCCGCGGAACGGGCGATGCTCGCGCCGGTGCGGGCCACGGCCGACCTTGTGATCGACACGTCGACGTTTTCGGTGCCGGCGCTGCGCGAAAGCATCGAACGGGCCTTCGGCGGTGAGACCGTCGCGCAGACGAGTGTCACGGTGGAGTCGTTCGGGTACAAGTACGGTCTGCCGATGGACGCCGACACGGTGATGGACGTGCGTTTCCTGCCCAACCCGCATTGGGTGGACGAGCTGCGGCCACACACCGGTCAGCACCCCGCGGTGCGCGACTACGTGCTGGGGCAGCCGGGCGCCGTGGAGTTCCTGGACACCTACCATCAACTGCTGGACGTCGTCATCGAGGGATATCGCCGGGAAGGAAAGCGCTACATGACCGTTGCCATCGGCTGCACCGGCGGCAAGCATCGCAGCGTCGCGATGGCCGAAGCGTTGGCGGCGCGACTGCAGGACGGTTCATCGCTATCGGTGCGAGTGCTGCACCGGGATTTGGGCCGCGAATGAGTGCGCGAATCGTCGCGCTCGGCGGCGGGCACGGGCTCTACGCCACACTGTCGGCGGCGCGCCGGCTCACCCCACACGTCACCGCGGTTGTCACCGTCGCCGACGACGGCGGGTCTTCGGGTCGGCTGCGCAGCGAGCTGGATGTCGTACCGCCGGGGGATCTGCGAATGGCGTTGGCGGCGTTGGCATCTGATAGCCCTCAGGCACGACTATGGGCGACGATCATGCAGCACCGCTTCGGTGGTAATGGCGCCTTGGCCGGCCACCCGATCGGAAATCTGATGCTTGCCGGCCTCAACGAGGTGCTGGCCGATCCGGTGGCGGCACTCGACGAGCTGGGCCGCATCCTCGGGGTCAAGGGCCGGGTGTTGCCGATGTGCCCGATCGCGCTGGGCATCGAGGCCGACGTGGCGGGACTGGAGTCGGATCCGCGGATGAGCCGGGTGATCCGCGGTCAGGTGGCGATCGCCACGACGGTCGGGAAGGTGCGCCGGGTGCGACTGCTGCCGGGCGATCCGCCGGCGACCCGGCAGGCGGTCGACGCAATCATGGCCGCCGACCTGGTGGTGCTGGGGCCAGGATCGTGGTTTACCAGCGTGATCCCGCACGTCTTGGTACCGGAGCTCGCCAAGGCGCTGCAGTCGACCCAGGCCAGACGAGCGTTGGTGCTGAACCTCGTGGCGGAGCCGGGGGAGACGGCGGGTTTCTCCGTCGAGCGGCACATCCATGTGCTTTCCCAGCACGCGCCGGAGTTCAGCGTGCACGACATCATCGTCGACGCAACCCGGGTGCCTAGCGATCGCGAGCGTGAGCAGCTGCGTCGGACCGCTAACATCCTCGAGGCCCGAGTTGAGTTTGCTGACGTGTCCAGACCTGGTACACCTTTACATGACCCGGCGAGGTTGGCCGCGGCCCTGGAGGGCGTACGTGTACGTGGGACGGCTCCCACCCCGAGTATTGAGCCGACCGTGCCCACGCCGACAGTGAACGGACCGAGAGGTGACGACCCGTGGCGATGACAGCCGAGGTCAAGGACGAGCTCAGCCGGTTGATGGTCAATTCGGTGAGTGCTCGCCGCGCCGAGGTGGCGTCATTGCTCCGCTTCGCTGGGGGACTGCACATCGTGTCCGGACGGGTGGTCGTCGAGGCCGAGGTCGATCTGGGGATCATCGCCCGGCGGCTACGCAAAGACATCTACGACCTGTACGGCTACAACGCTGTCGTGCATGTGCTGTCGGCCAGCGGTATCCGCAAGAGCACGCGCTACGTGGTCCGGGTGGCCAATGACGGCGAGGCGCTGGCGCGCCAGACGGGCCTGCTCGATCTGCGCGGTCGGCCGGTGCGGGGTCTGCCAGCGCAGGTGGTCGGCGGCAGCGTCGCCGACGCCGAAGCCGCTTGGCGCGGAGCGTTTTTGGCGCACGGATCGCTGACCGAGCCGGGCCGCTCGTCAGCGCTGGAGGTCAGTTGCCCGGGGCCGGAAGCGGCGCTGGCGCTCGTCGGTGCGGCGCGGCGGCTCGGGGTCAGCGCGAAGGCGCGCGAGGTGCGGGGCAGCGACCGGGTGGTGGTACGCGACGGGGAGGCCATCGGCGCGTTGCTGACGCGGATGGGCGCGCAGGACACGAGGCTGACGTGGGAAGAGCGCCGGATGCGCCGCGAGGTGCGCGCGACGGCCAACCGGTTGGCGAACTTCGACGACGCGAATCTGCGGCGGTCGGCGCGGGCGGCGGTGGCCGCGGCCGCTCGGGTCGAGCGGGCGCTGGAGATCATCGGCGACACCGTTCCCGACCACCTGGCCGCGGCCGGAAAGCTGCGCGTGGAGCATCGTCAGGCGTCGCTGGAGGAGCTGGGCCGACTGGCAGATCCGCCGATGACGAAAGACGCTGTGGCAGGCCGTATTCGGCGGCTGCTGTCGATGGCCGACCGCAAGGCCAAGCAAGAGGGCATTCCCGACACCGAGTCTGCCGTCACACCGGACCTGCTCGAGGACGCCTAGCGGCTCGAAATTGCACAGAGGGTCGTGATTTCGAGTCGAGCACGACCATAGATGCAATCTTGCGTGGAGTGTCCAGCCCTCGCCGAGTTCTACCTGAGGGCTGTGCTTCTGGCGGCGCGACGACCCTGGTGCAGATCTCGGCGCAATGGCGGCGGAGCAGCCGTTGGGTGTGGCATTCTGCGGTGGTGTCCGCGGCGGGCCTACCTGAATTCAGCACCGCGATCACCCACCTGAACGAGGTCCTGGGCGACCAGATTTACGAATCGCTCGGCAAGGCGGGCGAGGTGATGACCACTGCCGAAATCGTTAACTTTGCATACGACCAAATCGACCAGGCCCGAGCAGAACTCGAACAGATACCGTGAGCTCATGGAGACGCTGAGGGTTGGCGCCGCGTTCCCGGACCCGCCGTTCAACGGCATGGCGGACAGCACCGGACTCGACATCGACCTGATGACCGCCCTCGCCGACGCGCTGGGGGCGAAGGTCGAATTCATCCACTACGAGGGCGCCGACTTCAACGGCATCTTCGACGCGCTCAACTCCGGCGCCTACGACTGCGTCGCCGCCGGCACAACGGTGACACCAGAGCGGGAGAAGACGGCGAAATTCTTGCCGCCGTATCTAATCTCCGGGCAGTCGCTCGCCGTCGACACCACCCGGCTGCCGCACGTCAAATCCATCGACGACCTCGAAGGCCTGACCATCGGCGTGCAGCAGGGCAACACCAGCCAGCCGATCGCGGACAAGCTCGTCGCCCAGGGCAAGGCCGGCGCAGTCCGCGTCTACGACTACGGCACCATCCGCTCCGCGCTGACCGACCTCACCACAGGCGGCTGCGACGCCTTCATGAAGCTGGCGCCGGTGCTGACCGAGCTGGTCAAGCCGATACCCGGCGTCGAGGTCGTGCAGCGTGGCATCTCGGTCGAGAACATCGCGATCGCCGTCGCCCTCAGCGACCAGGCGCTGCTCGGCCGCCTCACCGTCGCGCAGGCCGAGCTGGAAGACGCCGGCACGCTGCAGCGGATCCGCAGGAAATGGCTGGGTAATCCCTACGCGGATCAGAACCTCGCGGTCCACTAGGCTGGCGCGCGAGCAGTTCATCAGCGACTAAGGAGAGACAAGTGACGATCCGGGTGGGCGTTAACGGCTTCGGCCGAATCGGACGCAACTTCTACCGGGCGCTCGAGGCGCAGAAGGCCGAGGGCAAGAGCACCGACATCGAGGTGGTGGCGGTCAACGACCTCACCGACAACGCCAGCCTCGCACATCTGCTCAAGTTCGACTCGATCCTGGGCCGCTTCCCCGAGGACATCAGCCTCGAGGGGGAGGACACGATCGTCGTCGGCAAGAACAAGATCAAGTCGCTCGAGGTGAAGGAAGGCCCCGCCGCGCTGCCCTGGGGTGATCTGGGGGTCGACGTCGTTGTCGAGTCCACCGGCATCTTCACCAACGCCGCGAAGGCCAAGGGTCACCTGGACGCGGGGGCCAAGAAGGTCATCATCTCCGCGCCGGCCACCGACGAGGACATCACCATCGTCATCGGCGTGAACGACGACAAGTACGACGGCAGCCAGAACATCATCTCCAACGCCTCGTGCACCACCAACTGCCTCGGCCCGCTGGCCAAGGTCCTCAACGACGAGTTCGGCTTGGTCAAGGGCCTGATGACGACGGTCCACGCCTACACGCAGGACCAGAACCTGCAGGACGGCCCGCATAAGGACCTGCGTCGCGCCCGTGCCGCCGCGCTGAACATCGTGCCGACCTCGACCGGCGCCGCCAAGGCCATCGGCCTGGTGCTGCCCGAGCTCAAGGGCAAGCTCGACGGCTACGCGCTGCGCGTGCCGATCCCGACGGGTTCGGTCACGGACCTGACCGCGGAACTCAAGAAGTCCGCCAGCGTCGAGGAGATCAACGCCGCCTACAAGGCCGCCGCCGAGGGTCCGCTGAAGGGCATCCTGAAGTACTACGACGCGCCGATCGTGTCGAGCGACATCGTCACCGACCCGCACAGCTCGATCTTCGATTCGGGCCTGACCAAGGTGATCGACAACCAGGCCAAGGTGGTCTCCTGGTACGACAACGAGTGGGGCTACTCCAACCGCCTGGTCGACTTGGTCGCGCTGGTCGGCAAGTCGCTGTAATCGTGAGTATCCGGACCCTCGACGATCTACTCGCAGAAGGGGTTTCGGGCCGGGGCGTGCTGGTGCGCTCGGACCTCAACGTGCCGCTCGACGACGACGGCACCATCACGGACCCGGGCCGCATCATCGCGTCGGTGCCCACGCTCGAGGCGCTCTCCGACGCGGGAGCCAAGGTCATCGTCACCGCCCACCTCGGCAGGCCCAAGGACGGCCCAGACCCGAAGTTCTCGCTGGCTCCGGTCGCGAAAGCGTTGGGGGAGCAGCTCGGCCGTCACGTCCAGCTGGCCGGCGACGTCGTCGGATCCGACGCGCTGGCCCGCGCCGAGGGCCTGACCGACGGCGACATCCTGCTGCTGGAAAACATTCGCTTCGACCCCCGCGAAACCAGCAAGGACGACGACGAGCGGCTGGCCCTGGCCAGGCAGCTGGTCGAACTCGTCGGGGATGACGGCGCTTTCGTCAGTGATGGCTTCGGGGTCGTGCACCGCAAGCAGGCATCGGTGTACGACGTCGCGACGCTGCTGCCGCACTACGCGGGCACGCTGGTGGCCGCCGAGGTCAAAGTGCTTGAGCAGCTGACCAGCTCGACTGACCGGCCGTACGCGGTGGTGCTCGGCGGCTCGAAGGTGTCGGACAAGCTGGCGGTCATCGAGTCCCTCGCGGAGAAGGCCGACAGCCTGGTCATCGGCGGCGGCATGTGCTTCACCTTCCTTGCCTCGCAAGGGGTTTCGGTCGGCACCTCACTGCTCGAAGAGAGCATGATCGACACCTGCCGCGAGCTGCTGGAGACCTACGGTGACGTGATCCACGTGCCGGTCGACATCGTGGTGGCCGAGAAGTTCACCGCCGATTCACCGTCCGAGCTCGTCGCGGCCGACCGGATCCCCGAGGACAACATGGGACTGGACATCGGACCCGGCTCGGTGGAACGTTTCACCGCGCTGCTGTCCAACGCCAAGACCATCTTCTGGAACGGGCCGATGGGGGTGTTCGAGTTCCCGGCGTTTGCCGCCGGTACCAAGGGTGTCGCCGAGGCGATCATCGCCGCGACCCGCAAGGGCGCCTTCAGCGTCGTCGGCGGCGGCGACTCGGCGGCCGCCGTGCGCCAGCTGGGCCTGCCTGACGATGGCTTCTCCCACATTTCCACCGGTGGCGGGGCCTCGCTGGAATACCTTGAGGGCAAGACGCTACCCGGCCTGGAGGTACTGGAATCGTGAGCCGTAAGCCGCTGATCGCCGGCAACTGGAAGATGAACCTCAACCACTTCGAGGCGATCGCACTGGTACAGAAGATCGCCTTCTCGCTGCCGGAGAAGTACTTCGACAAGGTCGACGTCGCGGTGCTGCCGCCGTTCACCGACCTGCGCAGCGTGCAGACGCTGGTCGACGGGGACAAGTTGCGCCTGACCTACGGCGCTCAGGACCTCTCGCAGCACGACTCCGGCGCTTACACCGGCGAGATCAGCGGCGCTTTCCTCGCGAAGCTCGGCTGCACGTATGTCGTCGTCGGCCATTCCGAGCGTCGCACCTACCACCACGAGGACGACGCGCTGGTGGCCGCCAAGGCCGGCGCCGCCTTCCGGCACGGTCTCATCCCGATCATCTGCATCGGTGAGCAGCTCGAGGTGCGTGAGGCCGGCAACCATGTCGAGCACAACGTGGAGATGCTGCAGGGGTCGTTGGCCGGGCTGTCGGCCGAACAGATCGGCCAGGCCGTCATCGCGTACGAGCCGGTGTGGGCGATCGGCACCGGCCGGGTGGCCAGCGCCGCCGATGCGCAGGAGGTCTGCAAGGCCATCCGCGACGAGCTGGGCAAGCTGGCGTCACCGCAGCTGGCGGCCGGGGTTCGGGTCCTGTACGGCGGCTCGGTGAACGCCAAGAACGTGGGCGAGATCGTCGCGCAAGAGGATGTCGACGGCGCGCTGGTCGGCGGGGCGTCGCTGGACGGTGAGCAGTTCGCCACGCTGTCGGCCATCGCCGCTGGTGGGCCGCTTCCTTGATCGGGCCGCGCGGCCTGTAATGTGGCGGCCATGGAATTGGCCCTGCAGATCATCCTGGTAGTCACCAGTGTGCTGGTGGTGCTCCTGGTGCTGCTGCATCGTGCCAAGGGTGGCGGTCTGTCAACCCTGTTCGGCGGCGGCGTTCAGTCCAGCCTGTCCGGCTCCACGGTCGTCGAGAAGAACCTCGACCGCTTGACGCTGTTCGTGACCGGCATCTGGCTGGTGTCCATCATCGGCGTCGCGCTGCAGATCAAGTACGCCTAGAGCACGCCACCCAGACCCGGAGGTTTGAGCCTCGGGCACCGCTCGTCGCACGCGACCGGGAGTGTAGAACCTCGCCATGCGGGCTGTTCGGCCTGCGCCGATACTTGGGGGCATGGCTGAGGGGTCCGACACCGCGCTGGCGCCGATCGGCGCGGTGCACCGCACGCAGGTCGGACGCGAGGCCACCGAGCCGATGCGTGAAGACATCCGGCTGCTCGGCGCGATCCTCGGCGACACCGTCCGCGAACAGAACGGCGAGGAGGTCTTCGAGCTCGTGGAGCGGGCTCGCGTGGAGTCGTTTCGGGTGCGGCGATCGGAGATCGACCGGACAGAGCTGGCCGGCATGTTCGACGGCATCGACATCCATCAGGCCATCCCGGTCATCCGCGCGTTCACGCACTTCGCGTTGCTGGCCAACGTCGCCGAGGACATCCACCGCGAGCGTCGCCGTGCTGTACACGTCGAGGCGGGCGAGCCGCCGCAGAACAGCACCCTGGCCGCCACGTATCTGAAGCTCGACTCGGCAGATCTGGATTCCGCGACGGTGGCCGACTCCCTCACTGGAGCACTGGTGTCGCCGGTGATCACCGCGCATCCCACCGAGACGCGGCGCCGCACGGTGTTCGACACCCAGCACCGCATCACCGAACTGATGCGGCTGCGCATGCACGGTCATACGCATACCGAGGACGGTCGTGAGGTCGAACGTGAGCTGCGCCGCCACATCCTGACGTTGTGGCAGACCGCGCTGATCCGATTGTCGCGGTTGAAGATTCAGGATGAGATCGAAACCGGGCTGCGGTACTACCCGGCGGCGTTTTTCGAGGTCATCCCGCAGGTCAACGCCGAGGTGCGCGCGGCGCTGACCGCCCGCTGGCCCGAGGCGTCCTTGCTGGAGCGGCCGATCATGAGGCCTGGGTCCTGGATCGGCGGCGACCGCGACGGCAATCCCAACGTCACCGCCGACGTCGTTTGTCTCGCAACCGGCAGAGCCTCCTACACCGCGCTGGAGCACTACTTCGCCGAAATCACCGCGCTGGAGGAGGAACTGTCGATGTCGGCGCGGCTCGTCAAGGTCAGCGACGAGCTGGCCGCGTTGGCGGACCGATGTCACGAGCCCGCCCGCGCCGACGAACCGTATCGCCGGGCGTTGCGCGTCATCCATGGGCGGCTGACGGCGACGGCGACGGAGATTCTCGATAATCAGCCCGAACACGAGCTCGACCTCGGACTCGAGCGCTACCAGACCCCGGCAGAGCTGCAGGCCGATCTCGACATCGTCGATCGGTCGCTGCGCGTGAACGGCAGCGCGGTGCTTGCCGAGGACCGGTTGGCCCGGCTACGGGAAGCCGTGCGGGTCTTCGGTTTCCACCTCTGCGGCCTGGACATGAGGCAGAACTCCGAAGTGCACGAGGAGGTCGTCGCCGAGCTACTGGCCTGGGCGGGTGTGCATCCCGACTATCGGTCGTTGCCAGAGCCGGACCGTGTCGAGCTGCTGGCCGCCGAATTGGCCACGCGCAGGCCGTTGATCGGTGACGGGGCCGAACTTTCCGAACTCGCCCGCAAGGAACTCGACGTCTGCTTCGCCGCGGCGCGCGCCGTCGCTGTGTTCGGTGCTCAGGCAGTGCCCAATTACATCATCTCGATGTGCCAGTCGGTTTCGGACATGCTCGAGGCGGCCATTCTGCTCAAGGAGGTCGGCCTGCTGGACGCCTCCGGACCCGAGCCGTACTGCCCGGTGGGCATCGTGCCGCTGTTCGAGACGATCGACGACCTACAGCGCGGCTCGTCCATTCTTGAAGCGGTGCTGGAGCTTCCGCTGTACCGCGCGGTGGTGACCGCTCGAGGCGACAGCCAGGAAGTGATGCTGGGTTACTCCGACTCCAACAAGGACGGCGGTTACCTGGCCGCGAACTGGGCGCTGTACCGTGCAGAGCTCGATTTGGTCGAGTCGGCGCGCAAGACCGGAATCCGGTTGCGGCTCTTCCACGGTCGCGGTGGCACGGTCGGCCGTGGTGGCGGTCCGAGCTACGACGCGATCCTCGCGCAGCCACCCGGCGCGGTGAACGGCTCGCTGCGCCTCACCGAGCAGGGGGAGGTGATCGCCGCCAAGTACGCCGAGCCGCGGATCGCCCACCGCAACCTCGAGACACTGCTGGCCGCCACTTTGGAGGCCACCTTGCTGGACGTCGAAGGCCTAGGCGATGCCGCGGGGCCGGCGTATGAGGTACTAGACGAATTGGCCGCCCGCGCGCAGCGCGCCTACGCCGAATTGGTTCACGAGACACCGGGATTCGTCGAGTACTTCAAGGCATCCACCCCGGTCAGCGAGATCGGTGCGCTCAATATCGGCAGCAGACCGACATCACGCAAGCCGACGACCTCGATCTCCGACCTGCGCGCCATTCCGTGGGTACTGGCATGGAGCCAGTCGCGGGTCATGCTGCCGGGCTGGTACGGCACGGGAACAGCCTTCGAGGACTGGATCGGCGAGGGGGACGGCCGGCTGGAGGTACTGCGGGACCTGTATCGGCGGTGGCCGTTCTTTTCGACGGTGTTGTCGAACATGGCGCAGGTGCTGGCCAAGTCGGATTTGGGCCTGGCCGCCCGCTACTCCGAACTCGTGGAGGATGAGGCGTTGCGGCGCAGAGTGTTCGACAAGATCGTTGCCGAGCACGAACGCACCATCCGGATGCACAAGCTCATCACCGGTCAGGACGATTTGCTGGCTGACAACCCGGCGCTGGCCCGCTCGGTGTTCAACCGCTTCCCGTACCTGGAGCCACTGAATCACCTGCAGGTCGAACTGCTGCGCCGCTTCCGTTCCGGCGACACCGATGAACTCGTACAGCGGGGCATCCTGCTGACGATGAGCGGGCTGGCTACTGCGTTGCGCAATAGCGGATAGGACACGGACCCGCCGCCCGAGCTACACCGCCGATCTGCGCGGGCACCGGCGACGGATACGCCGTCCACTCGGGCGTCATCTGGTATCGGCGCAGCAGATGCGTCATGGCAGCCGACATCGCGGCCAGCGAGAACGGTTGGGCGGGGCATGAATGCTTGCCGTGGCCGAACGCCGTCACCAGAACGGGCGAGGGCAGCGCATTCGCCTCGGCGAGGCGGTGGCGGTTCCACCGGTCGGGATTCCAGAGTTGTAGGCCAGGCGCGGCGGACAACGAACGTGTCGCCGTGGCGGGCGCGGGCCTGCGCGATCGCGGCGACGGCGTCGTCGACCGTGACATCCCACGGTAGACCGGTGCGCTGGGCGCACGGCGGCGGGGGAACCGGAAAGCTAGGCGTCAACTAGAGTCCGGTGGTTCGGCGCACCTTGTTGACCGCCCCTCGCACCGCCTGTTCGGTGGCGGTCAGCGGCGACATCACGGATTCGCCGATTCCGACGATGCGCTCAACGCGGGCGACGATGCCTTCCATGCGATCGACCACCGCGTTGAGGCGTGGTGCGAGTTCATTGATGCTGTTGATCGTCTCGTTGAACCGCTCCAGGGTCGCGTCGAGGTTTCCCGTCGAATTGTTCAGATCGACCAGCGTCTCGCTCAGGCCCTCCAGGATGGTGTCGACCTGCTCCACCGTGACATCCGCGTTGAGCGCCGCCTGCGCGAGCTTCCTGATCCGCTCGGGGCCGGTGCGCACCGGCTTGACACCCTTGTCTGCCATGCCGGCCATTTGACCACAGTCGGGGAACCGCCGGAGCGGACTGGTCGTCTGATATTCGTGCAGCGCAGACAGTGCCAGACCGATCCTCGACCGCCCACCGACCGCGACGCGGAGCGCCGGCTCAGCGACTATTCCGCAGGTTATGCCGACGGACAGTCGGACGCGGCGGACGCGTCGTTGAGAACCGAATAGGCGAGTTGCTCGAGCAGCAGCGTGGCGTGTTTGGGCGCATCGAGGCTCGCGTCCAGTACCTGTTTTGGTGATGCGCAGTGCCGGCGGCGCGATCTCGGTGATGATGCCCCACTGCTCGGCCTGCCGGGCGTCGAATCGCCTGCGCGCAACACCAGATCGAGGGCCACCGTCCCGCGGTGGACGCCGGGCCGCAGTACCTGCGTAATCTATGCGACCGGCAGATCGAGGAACGCCGTGC
>CAWKOI010000008.1:0-106143 GCA_963851115.1 uncultured Actinomycetota bacterium | reverse complement strand
CACCACCGACGCGTTGTTGACCTTGAGGTCGTTGGCCACCGCCGCTGACCGTGACATTGGCGCCCTGCACGGTCTTGTGCGTGCCGACGACCTGCGTCGGGGCTGGCCTGTCCGGGCACTACGTGGTAGGTCAGGATCTTCGTCAGCAACGGCGCGTCGGTCTTCAGCTTCTCGATCGTTGCCGAGTCGATCTTGGCGAAAGCCGCGTTGGTGGGCGCGAACACGGTGAACTCACCGCCGTTGAGGGTATCGACCAGGTTCACGTCCGGGTTGAGCTGGCCGGAGATCGCCGCGGTCAACGTGGTGAGCAACGGGTTGTTCGACGCCGCCACCGCGACCGGGTCCTGCGCCATTCCGGTGACCGAACCGGGCCCGGTGGGTACCTGCGCCGCGTAGCCCGAGCAGCCCGGACCGACCAGACTTTCGGCGGGGGCCGCCTGGGCAGTCGTGGCGGTGGCCACCGACAGACCTACGACGGCCATCGCCGCGAAACCGGCCAATCCGACTGCCTTTTTCTGGATGTTCATGGACATTCAACTCCTTTGCCTGAAGACGGCGCGGATCCTCCCAAGAGCCGCCAATTTGGGTTACTACATCTGGTATTCGGAACTGATCCGGTCCCGGATGGGTTAGCCGTAGGTGAATGAGAACGCTTGCAATCCTTTGGTCAAGCGCACCTCGAGCTCACCGCGCACGACCTCGTCACCCTCCACGATCTGGCGCGAGGTTGGCGGCCCGCTGATCGGTACCGTCGTGGTCTCGCCATCCCGTGTCACGGTCACGGTGCCCTCGCCGCCGGCGACGATGTAGACGTCCTTCGCGTTGTACTTCAGTGCGATCGTGCGAGTTGTCGTTTCCGCCGTCGCGCCCTGGTAGTCCAGCTTCCACAGACCGCGATAGGCGAAACTGTCGTCGGGCAGGTTCGCCGGGTAGTTGAAGGTCGCGGTGCCCTCGTCGTAGAGGTCGGTGCCGCCATAGTTGACCATCTTGCCGACGCCGAGGTACGTCTCGGGCGTCTGGCCGGACGCGGGCGTCGTGTCGACGGACTCGCTGGGCACGGGCAATTCGATGTCGGGATTGGCATCAGTGAGCAATTGCCGGATCAGGTTCTCGGTGACGTCGTAGTCGCCTTCGCCGAACTTGATGTGGCGCACTGTGCCGCTGGCATCGATCAGATACTCGGCGGGCCAGTAACGGTTGCGGTAGTTCGTCCATGTCGACAGGTTGTTGTCGAGCGCGACCGGGTAGGTGATGCCCAGATCGGCGGCACCGCTGACGACGTTGCTCTGGACCTTCTCGAACGCGTACTCGGGGCTGTGCACGCCGATGACCTCCAGTCCCGAGTCCCGGTACTTGCCGTACCAGTCGACGACGTGCGGAATGGCGCGTTGGCAGTTGATGCATGAGTAGGCCCAGAAGTCGATCAGAACGACCTTGCCGCGCAACGACTTGAGGTCGATCGGTGCGCCGCCCGGCGTGTTCAGCCAACCGGCGATGCCCTTGATATCCGGTGCGGTGCCGCAGCTTTCGAGCTCCCTGGCGCCGTTGGTGCAATTCGACAGCTCCCTGTTCTGGTCGTTGACCAGACCGCCGAGATTGAGCTTCTCCTGGATCTCGTCCGACGCCACGACCCTGTCCTGCAGCCCGCTGGTGTAGTCGGGGATGGCTCGCTGCAGCTTGGCGGGCACGTTGAACACCAACGCGACCGCGAACACGAGCATCGTGATGCCGCCGATCAAACGGATCCGACGCTGATGGCGGCGAAAGGTTCCGACCCGCTCGGCGACGCGCTGGCCGGCCAGCGCGAAGAACAGCAGCGGCAGGGCGGCGCCGATCGCGAAGGACAGGGTCAACGCGATGGTGTCCAGCCCGATCGACCCGGTGGCACCGGCGACGACGATGGCGGCCAAAACCGGTCCGGCACACGGCACATACAGCACCCCCAGGGCCAGGCCCAGGCCGAATCCGCTCTTACCCTGGCCCACCTGGAGTTGTGGAATGCGGGCGAAGGGCTTTTCCAGGATCTGCTCGAAGCGGGGAAAGATGAGGCCAAGGCCGATAGCGGTCAGCGCGACCAGTCCGGCCCAGCGGATCGCGTCCTGCGGAAGGTGCAGCAGCGACAGCAGTGCCGTCCCGAGGAGGGTGACCAGGCTGAAGCTCAGCACCAGCCCGGCGATCACCCGGTAGGGGCGCAGCGTCTCGCGACAGCGACGGTTTCGGTTTCGACCGCGGTCGCGACGCCGCCGACCGGCCTCGGCGGGCTGGTCCGTGCGGGCGGTCTGCGCGCCGGAGAAGAAGATCACCGGCAGGACGGGAAGGATGCACGGCGAGATGCCGGTGATCAAGCCACCGAGAAAGCCGATGAGTACGAGTGTGAACATGTGCAGTTATTCGGAGCCGCACTCGATTTGGATGGCGTCACTTCTCTGCGCGAGACAGACGCAAAAGTCCCCGAAGCACGCGGCGATGCCGGGGGCTCTCTGCGTCTGCCCAGCTCGCGATAGAAGGTGACCTAGTTGGCCGGTGGCATCAGCACCGTGTCGATCAGGTACACGGTTGCGTTGGCGGTGCGCACCCCGCCGCATACCACGCCGGCGTCGTTGACCTTGATGGCGTTGCCGCCGCCGGTGACGGTGACGTCACCGCCCTGCACGGTCTTGTGCGTGCCGATGACCTGCGTCGGGCTGGCCTGTCCGGGCACCACGTGATAGGTCAGGATGCTGCTCAACAGATCCGAGTCGGTCTTCAGCGTCTCGATGGTGGCCGGGTCGATCTTCGCGAACGCGGCGTCCGTCGGCGCGAAGACCGTGAACTCGCTGCCGTTGAGGGTGTCGACCAGGTTCACGTTCGGGTTCAGCTTGCCCGACACCGCCGAGGTCAGCGTCGTCAGCATCGGGTTGTTCGACGCCGCGACGGCCACCGGATCCTGTGCCATACCCGTCACCGACCCCGGGCCGGTGGGGTTCTGCGCGGCATAGTCCGCACAGCCCGGGCCGACCAGGCTGGCGGCGGGATCCATCGGCTGTTCCATCGGCGCCGGTGCGACGCTGGTGGCCGCCACACTCGAACTGGTTGTCTCCGCCGAAGCGGAGGTGGAGGCGTCGTCCGAACACGCCGACACTGTCAAGATCGCGGCCGCGGCCAGGCTGGCCGCCGTAAATGCCTTGCGGTACATGATGTTCATTGCGTCCTTGCTCCCTTGTCGCGGACGGACTGTCGTGCCCGCCCTCTGCACTGACACCGGGTATTCGGAGTGACGGCCGTCACGGATGGAGGCGGATCGCGGCGTCACATTTGCGTCACATTTGGGCGCGCGCGGGGAGCCGGCACGCGACGCGGCACAATAGGTCGGTGAGCACCAGAGCGGAGGAACGGGGTGTCAAGGCTGCGCGTGCTGATATTGGGCAGCACCGGCTCGATCGGCACCCAGGCGCTGGAGGTCATCGCCGCCAACCCGGACCGATTCGAGGTCGTCGGGCTGGCCGCAGGCGGCGGCAACCCGGCGCTGCTGGCCCAGCAGCGCGCCGAGACCGGCGTCACCAACATCGCCGTCGCCGATGATGCCGCCGCCGCGCAGGTCGGCGACGTCACCTACGCCGGGCCGGAGGCCGTCACCCGGCTGGTGGAGAACACGGAAGCCGATGTGGTGCTCAACGCCCTGGTGGGCGCGCTCGGCCTGAAGCCGACGCTGGCCGCCCTGGCCAGCGGCGCCCGACTCGCGCTGGCCAACAAGGAATCGCTGGTCGCGGGCGGTCCGCTGGTGCTCAAGGCCGCCAAGCCCGGGCAGATCGTGCCCGTCGACTCCGAGCACTCGGCGATGGCGCAGTGCCTCAGAGGCGGCACCCCCGATGAAGTGGCCAAAATCGTGCTCACCGCCTCGGGCGGACCGTTCCGCGGGTGGTCCGCCGAGCGTCTCGAGCACGTCACCCCAGAGCAGGCCGGGGCCCATCCCACCTGGTCGATGGGCCCGATGAACACCCTGAACTCGGCGTCGCTGGTCAACAAAGGCCTGGAGCTGATCGAAACCCACCTGCTGTTCGGCATTCCGTACGACCGCATCGAGGTCGTCGTTCATCCGCAGTCGATCGTGCACTCGATGGTCACCTTCACCGACGGCTCGACCCTGGCCCAGGCCAGCCCGCCGGACATGAAGCTGCCGATCGCGCTGGCGCTGGGCTGGCCTGCGCGGGTGGCGGCAGCGGCCCTGGCCTGCGACTTCTCCACGGCTTCGACCTGGGAGTTCGAGCCACTGGACGCCGAGGTATTCCCGGCCGTCGAGCTCGCTCGTCGGGCCGGCGAGGGCGGTGGCTGCCTGACCGCGGTCTACAACGCCGCCAACGAGGAGGCGGCGGCGGCGTTCCTCGACGGCCGCATCCGTTTCCCGGCGATCGTGCGCACCATCGCCGAGGTGCTGCGCGCTGCCGACCAGTGGGCGGCCGAACCAGCTACCGTGGATGACGTACTTGAAGCGCAACGCTGGGCCCGCGAGCGGGCAAAAAGCGCCGTATCCCGGGAGGTCGTCACCACCAAATGATGTGGGTCGTTGGCGTCGTCGTTTTCTCTCTGCATCTTGATATCAGTGGCCCTGCACGAATGCGGGCACATGTGGGCGGCGCGCGCGACGGGGATGAAGGTGCGCCGTTACTTCGTCGGCTTCGGCCCCACGCTGTGGTCCACGCGCCGACCGAACGCGCTGGGCTCTACCGAGTACGGCGTCAAAGCGATCCCGCTGGGCGGGTTCTGCGACATCGCCGGCATGACCTCGATCGAGGAACTGGCGCCCGACGAACACGAGCGCGCCATGTACAAGCAGAAGACATGGAAGCGCGCCGCGGTGCTGGCCGCGGGCCCCGGCATGAACTTCGCCATCGGCCTGCTCCTGATCTACGCCATCGCGGTCATCTGGGGACTGCCTAACCTCCATCCGCCGACGACCGCTATCGTCGGCGAAACCGGTTGTGTCGCAGCGCAAATCAGCAAGGACGAATTGGCCGACTGCACTGGTCCGGGCCCGGCCGCCGAGGCGGGCATCCGCGCCGGCGATGTGATCGTCAAGGTCGGCGACACCTCCGTCGCCACCTTCGACGAAGCTCGGTCCACGCTTCAGAAGGCGTCCGGCCCGACCCCGATCGTCGTCGAGCGCGACGGCGAGAAGATCAGCACGGTCGTGAACGTCGCCCAGACCCAGCGGTTCACCGGTGAGGGCGACCAGGTCTCGACGGTGGGCGCCATCGGCATCAGCGCCGCCCAGTTCGGGCCGACGCATTACAACCCGCTGTCGGCGGTGCCTGCGACGTTCGCGTTCACGGGCGACCTGGGCGTCCTGCTCGGCGAGTCGCTGGTGAAGATCCCCACCAAGATCGGTGCGCTGGTGCACTCGATCGGCGGCGGCGAACGCGACCCCGAGACGCCGATCAGCGTCGTCGGCGCCAGCATCATCGGTGGTGACACCGTGGAGCACGGCCTCTGGGTGGCGTTCTGGTTCTTCCTGGCCCAGCTGAACTTCGTGCTCGGCGCGATCAACCTCATTCCGCTGCTGCCGTTCGACGGTGGCCACATCGCGATTGCGGTGTTCGAGAAGATTCGCAATATGATTCGGTCGGCGCGCGGCATGGTGGCCGCGGCGCCGGTGAACTATCTCAAGCTCATGCCCGCCACCTACGTAATCTTGATAGTGGTGGTCGGCTACATGTTGCTGACCGTGACCGCTGACCTGGTCAACCCGATCAGGTTGTTCCAGTAGGAGACATAAATGTCCACCGGCTCCATTGGTCTGGGCATGCCGGCACCGCCCGCACCGACGTTGGCTCCGCGGCGCAAGACCCGCCAGCTGATGGTCGGCGATGTCGGCATCGGCAGCGACCATCCCATCGCCGTGCAGTCGATGACGACGACCAAGACCCATGACGTCAACGCGACGCTGCAGCAGATTGCGGAGCTGACCGCGACCGGATGCGACATCGTCCGGGTGGCCTGCCCCCGGCAGGAGGATGCCGATGCGCTGCCCGAGATCGCCCGGCACAGCCAGATCCCGGTCATCGCCGATATCCACTTTCAGCCCAAGTACATCTTCGCCGCGATCGACGCGGGTTGTGCCGCGGTGCGGGTAAATCCCGGCAATATCAAGGAGTTTGACGGCCGGGTCGCCGAGGTCGCCAAGGCCGCCGGCGAGGCGGGGATCCCGATCCGCATCGGCGTCAACGCCGGCTCGCTGGACAAGCGCTTCATGTCCAAGTACGGCAAGGCCACCCCGGAGGCGTTGGTGGAAAGCGCGCTGTGGGAGGCGTCGCTGTTCGAGGAGCACGGCTTCGGCGACATCAAGATCAGCGTCAAGCACAACGATCCGGTGATCATGGTCGCCGCCTACGAACAGCTGGCGGCCCAATGCGACTACCCGCTGCACCTCGGCGTGACCGAGGCGGGCCCCGCGTTCCAGGGCACCATCAAGTCCGCGGTCGCGTTCGGTGCCTTGCTGTCGAAGGGAATTGGCGACACCATCCGCGTGTCCCTGTCGGCGCCGCCGGCCGAAGAGGTCAAGGTCGGCAACCAGATCCTGGAGTCGCTCAACCTACGGCCCCGCGGCCTGGAGATCGTGTCGTGTCCGTCGTGCGGGCGCGCGCAGGTCGACGTCTACACGCTGGCCAACGCTGTCACCGCCGGGCTCGACGGGCTCGATGTCCCATTGCGTGTCGCGGTAATGGGTTGTGTGGTCAACGGTCCCGGTGAGGCACGCGAGGCGGACCTCGGCGTCGCATCCGGAAACGGCAAGGGGCAGATCTTCGTCAAGGGCGAGGTGATCAAGACCGTGCCCGAGGCGCAGATCGTCGAAACCCTGATCGAAGAGGCGATGAGACTCGCCCGAGATGCAGAAATGGGCGCCAGCGCCCGGATCAGACGCAAGCGGTTCGCCGATTGTGACCGTAAGCTAAACCATGACCCTGTGAGGGGGGTCACCCACCGCCCGGGATCGGTCAGAAAGAGTCTCCATGTCGGCTCCGCCGCTTTTTCGCCTCGTCGACGAGCGACGGGTATCGGTGGTCCGTGACGCAGCGGCGGTGCGCCAAGTGCTCGACGACGATCCCGTTGGCTCCTGCATGGTGGCCTCACGGGTCGCGGAGCACGGCATCGAACCCTCCGCGATCGGCGGTGAGTTGTGGACGCGGCGGCGCGCGAGCGAATCGCTCTGCTATGCCGGCGCAAATCTGATCCCGTTGCGCGGTGAAGTCAATGACCTACACGCGTTCGCCGACAAGGCGATGAGCTCGGCGCGGCGATGCTCGTCGCTGGTGGGCCGGGCCGAGTTGGTGCTGCCGACGTGGCAGCGCCTCGAACATGCCTGGGGCCCGGCGCGCGATGTGCGCGAACACCAGCCGTTGATGGCGCTGAGCACGGCGCCGAATTGCCCGATCGACCCGGCCGTGCGGCCCGTGCGCGTCGACGAACTCGACGCATATCTGGTCGCGGCCATCGACATGTTCATCGGTGAGGTCGGCATCGACCCGCGCATCGGCGACGGCGGCCGTGGCTACCGCCGCCGGGTCGCCGGATTGATAGCTGCCGGCCGCGCGTGGGCCCGCTTCGAGCGGGGCCAGGTGGTATTCAAGGCCGAGGTCGGGTCGCAGTCGCCCGCCGTCGGCCAGATCCAGGGCGTGTGGGTGCATCCCGATTGGCGCGGCCGCGGCATGGGCACCGCAGGCACCGCCGCGCTGGCGGCCGCGGTCGTGCGCAGCGGCCGCATCGCCAGCCTCTATGTCAACAGCTTCAACACCGTCGCCCGGGCCACCTACGCCCGCATCGGCTTCACCCAAGTGGGAACGTTCGCGACGGTTCTGCTGGATTGACCGGCCGGGCAGGGCCACTGGTTACGCTTCACGTCATGACCGACGACGACGTCCGAGTCGCACGCAGAGAAATCGCCGACACGCTGGTCCGCGCGCTCGAGCGGCGACACGAGCTGATCGACGCCATCGTGGAATCCGAGGACTACGACGCGGCGGTCGAGCAGATTGCAGCGCTGCTCGGCACGTCGCCGCTGGGCGGCGAGGCGGTGCTCGGTTGTCCTTCGACCGGCTCACCAGGGTGTCGCGGCGCAGGATCGCCGCGGAACTCGAGGACCTGAACAACGAGCTCAGTTTCACCGTGGGGGAGCAGTCCGCCGGCTCGAAGGAGATGTTGGCGCTGCGTCCCTTCGATGCCCATTCGGACCGCGACATCTTCGCCGCACGCACGGACGATGTGCGGGCGGCGGGTGACGGCTCGGGCGCGCCCGCCGGTGATCTCGACGACGAGATTCGCGGCGCCGTCGCAAGGGTCGACGCCGAAGAGGCGGCGTGGTTGGTCGCGGTTGTCGGGTCGCAGAAGGTCGGCATGGTGTTCGGTGAGCTGGCCGGCGGCGAGGTCAACGTGCGCATATGGATTCATCCCGCGCACCGCAAGCATGGCTACGGCACTGCCGCGCTACGCAAGTCACGCTCGGAGATGGCCGCGTACTTCCCGGCTGTGCCCTTGGTGGTGCGCGCACCCGCCGCAGGCCCCTAGTCGCGATCCGTCGCGAGTTCTGCGTGAGGGCTGTGTTTTCGGCCGAGTCACGACCCTGACTGCAGAAACTCGGTGCGCCTCCGCGAACTTCGGGTCTCAAGTTCGTAACATCTGCCCCAATGGCATCTTCAGTCTCACGTATAGCTGCTCTGCTGACGGTCGCGGCGGTGGCGGCGACGCTCAACGCGTGCACGCCGAAACCCAACGGACCCGAACCGACTGCCGAGCAGTTCTTCGCCGCGCTGGCCACAGGTGACACCGGGGCCGCGGCGGAGCTTGTCCGACCGTCCGGCCGACGCCAGGGCGGCGCTGAACGAGGCGTGGGCCGGCCTGCAGGCGAAGAGTCTCGACGCGCAGATTCTGGGCTCGCGCTACGCCGAGGACACCGGCACCATCACCTACCGCTACACCTGGCACCTGCCCAAGAACCGCACCTGGACCTACGACGGCCAGCTGAACATGGTCCGCGACGAGGGCCGCTGGGAGGTGCGCTGGAGCGCCACCGGGCTGCATCCGAAACTCGGCGAGCACCAAACGTTCGCGTTGCGGGCCGACCCGCCGCCGGCGGGCCTCCGTCAACGAGCGCGGCGGCACGGACGTGCTGGTGCCTGGCCACCTCTACCACTACGCGCTGGACGCCACGGCGGCCGGCGGTCAGCTGATGCCGACCGCCCGGGCGGTCGCCGATGCGTTGCGTCCGTTCGACCACACCATGGACCCACAGCGGCTGGCCGAGCAGGCCAGCTCGTCAAAGCAGCCGTTGAGCCTGATCACGTTGCGCCAATCCGATCATGACCGGGTGGCCGCGGCCGTCGGCGCGCTTCCCGGCGTCGTCGTCACGCCGCAGGCCGAACTTCTGCCCACCGACGACTCGTTCGCGCCCGACATCGTCAGCCAGGTCAAGAAGGCGGTGATCGACGAGCTCGACGGCCAGGCAGGCTGGCGGGTGGTCAGCGTCAACCAGAACGGCGTCGACGTCGATGTGCTCAACGAAGTGCCGGGCGCCCCGGCGCCGTCGATGACCATCAGCCTGGACCGGTCGGTGCAGAACGCGGCCCAGGGCGCGGTCAACACGACCGGCAAGCAGGCGATGATCGTGGTGATCAAGCCGTCCACCGGCGAGATCCTGGCCGTCGCGCAGAATTCGGCCGCCAATGCGGAGGGCCCGCTCGCCACCATGGGCCTCTATCCGCCCGGGTCGACGTTCAAGATGGTTACCGCGGGTGCGGCCATCGAGCGCGATATGGCCACGCCCAATACGCTGCTCGGCTGCCCGGGCGTGATGGACATCGGGCACCGCACCATCCCCAACTACGGCGGGTTCGACCTCGGCACCGTGCCGATGTCGCGGGCGTTCGCCAGTTCGTGCAACACCACCTTCGCCGAGTTGGCCAGCAGGATGCCGCCGCGGGGACTCACGCAGGCCGCTGCTCAATACGGCATCGGGCCCGACTACCAAATCGAGGGCATCACCACGGTGTCCGGTTCGGTGCCGCCGACGGTGAACCTCGCCGAGCGCACCGAGGACGGCTTCGGCCAGGGCAAGGTCGTGGTCAGCCCGTTCGGCATGGCGCTGGCCGCGGCGACGGTCGCGGCCGGGAAAACACCTGTGCCGCAATTGATTGAGGGCCGAGAGACGATCGTGACCGGCGACCGCACGCCGATCTCGCCGAAGATGCTCGACGGGCTGCGGCCGATGATGCGGCTGGTGGTCACCAACGGCACCGCCGACGACCTGCAATCGGCGGGTGACGTGCGCGGCAAGACCGGTGAGGCCGAATTCGCGGGCGGCTCGCACTCCTGGTTCGCCGGGTACCGCGGCGACATGGCGTTCGCCGCGCTGATCGTCGGAGGCGGAAGCTCGGAGTACGCGGTGCGGATGCTCAAGGGAATGTTCGACCAGCTGCCGCCGGACTATCTCGCCTGATTACTTGAGCGGCTCGCTGGGAACACCGTAGCGCTCTTGGTAGGGGCCGACCTGTTCGCGGAGCAGCCCCGCGTCAAGCCCGGTGTCCGCCCACGTGTATCGGCCACCACCGCCGTCACCGGGATGGGCGGCCAGAAAGTCACGCATCCGCTGCTCGGCGACGGCCGTCAACTCCCGATCGAGCCGGGCGTACAGGGACCTGATGGTCGCGAGCGGGTCGCGCACGAAATCGGCGAACTGCACATCGACCACCTGATCCGGTGCGAGCACGCCGCTGTCGCGCAACGTCATTCCGCGCTGCAGCCCCACCACGATCTCCTCGACCGATTGTTGCGCGCACTCTGCGACACTCGTTTCGTCGGAAGCCATCCGGCGTAGGTGGTTTGTCAACGCGCTGATCGACGCGATGACGTTCAGCGGGTC
The DNA here is from genome assembly GCA_963851115.1 of uncultured Actinomycetota bacterium. Lineage (GTDB taxonomy): Bacteria > Actinomycetota > Actinomycetes > Mycobacteriales > Mycobacteriaceae > Mycobacterium. Next base: position 95,255 of record CAWKOI010000008.1, on the reverse strand, counting down.
GCGGTGCGTCTGCACGATCAGCGCGTCCGGATACTCCGCCACCAGATCGTCGAGGTCCACAGGTGTGCCGGCGACTTCAACAGCCAGTGACCGGGAACACCGGATTGCAAGTGCTGCAGGAAGATTCGGTGATATCGGTATGCGGGCCGGTGGTCGGCCTCATACAGCAGCCACTTGTAATAAGCGGGGAGCCGGTATTGGACGGAGAAGATCATGCTGCAGAACTGCCCGGCGGTGATGCGCACGCATTCCTGACCAACCAGTGCCCCCATCGGGTGAAACGCCATGAAGCCCGGAATGATCTGCTCGCTCATCTCGATGCTGGCCTGGGTTTCGGCGATCCGCGGGTCGCTGTCGTACGTCTCGGGCCGCGGCACTGGAAGCGGCGCATCGACCTCCCAGGTCAGCGGAGGACGCAGCGCTGGGTCCTGGGCAAGCAGGTCGAAAAGAATTGTGGTGCCGGTGCGGGGCTGTCCGACGATGAAGATCGGCCCGCCGATCTGCTCCGCCGCGACCTCGGTATGCGCCTTTCGCCAGTCAACGATCTGCAGCCGATTCTTCAACGCCCGCACGACATCCAGCGCCGCGATGTCCACGCCCAGATCGTTGAGCCTGGCTTCGCCAACGAATCCGTCGACAGACGGTCCAACCCGTCGCGCCAGCTGTGGTCGGCGCCGAAGTCGTCACAGCCGGCCCACTCGCACGCCTGCTCGATCAACACCGCGGGTCGAATCGGCCGGCGGCGCTCACCGGGGAGCCTCGCCGCGGCGCACGCTGACGGCGACCTCAGGCGCATCGGGGTTGTCCAGCCAGCGGAAGACCACGAAGCCCCGATGCCGGCCGCCGGTGTCCAGCCAATGGCCGTGACCGAAATCGTTGGCGCTGATGGCGATACGCACCAGGCCGTCGGCATCGGGTTCGACGCCCTTGTTGGTGACCGAGCTGTGCCTGCGACGGGGTTCGAGGCATTCGTGCCAGATGTTCTCCAGCGTCACATTCCAGTAGCGGGTATCCGGTGGCTCGAACTCCAGCACCAGCGATTCGTCTTCGGCCAACCTGAAGGTCCCGATCATGTACAGGTTGTCCGGCGTGGTGTCGGCGGAACCGAGTTCGGCGGCCTCCGCGGTGAGCAGCGTGTTGGGGGTTACCAACAGCTCGGGTTTGATGGTGCGGTGCAGCGTGGTCAGTTTCATGATGGTCCACGCCATCGCGGTGAACTGTTCTGCCGCTTCGACATCCGACACCGTACGCGGCGGATGCGTTGCCAGCGGGTCGATGCGCAGCGACGCTGGCTCTTCCGTCGCGGCGTCGGCGATGTACTCGCGGACCACGATCGACGACGCGTCCTCTGGTATGTGAACCCACTGCGCACCGTCGAGCTCGACCGGTGACGGCTCGACGGACGAGAACACCAACGCGAATTCGCCGGCGTCCAGCTTCAGATCGGTGTCGCTGACGTATGCGGCCATTCGTCGGGGAGTCATGCCGGTTCCGGCCAGCACCTGGACACCGAGATAGGTGGTGGTGCCCCGTGTTCCGGTGACCCGATAGCCACGGTCGCCGCGGATCATCGCCAGCAGGTACGTGCCGTCCGGATTGGGTCCGCCGATCAGCCGGGTGGGGGAGCACATGTCGAAGAACCACGGCAGATCGGGATCGGCCTCCACGGTCAGCTCCGAGCACAGCGCGGTGACGCGGGCGATGACGCGCAGGCCCTCGAGCAGTTCGTGTTCGTTCTCGGCGTCCTCGGTCACGATGCCGGTGATGTCGCCGAGCATCTTCTGCACGAAGGCCCATGCCTCGATCGTCTGAGGTGCCCAGGAGTTGTCATTTGTCGCCACGATGAGACAAAGTATCAGTATGGACGTCGTCTCAAAAGTGGTTTCTCCCGATTCGTTGAGTCGAAGCGCTAGGCGACCGCTCGTGGCGTCGGACGGGCTGGCCCGCACCACGGTGGAGCAGATCGCCGGCACCGCCGAGGTGGGCCGTGCCACCTTCTTCCGGTATTTCAGCTCCAAGGAGGACGCCGTCGCCGAGGGCCTGACGAAGCATTGGCTGGAACTCATCACCGCCGCGATCGCGCGACAGCCTGCCGAGCTGTCCGCGCGAGACGCCGTCGTAGCCGGATTCACCGAGCTCGGCGACGGGTTCGCCGATATCAGCGATCAGGTCCGCGAACTGGCGACGCTTACAAGATCGTCGCCGGCCCTGTCCGCATGGACGCTGCAGATCTACGTCCGGTACGAGACGGCGATCGCGGAGCTGGTGGCGCCCAGGCTTGCAGACCCAGCGCCCGACGACCCGCGGCCACGGCTGCTCGGCGCATTGGCGATGGCGGCGATCCGCATCGCACTCGACGACTGGCTGCGCCACGGCGGTTCGCTGCCCGATCGGGTGCGCACGGCGCTGGCATCGCTGTCGGTCGGCTGACGAACCGGCGGTACCGTTGGTTCAGCATGACCGGGATCGACGACCACGCAGCGATGCGCGTCTCCGACGCGGACCGCAACGGCACGCTGCGCAGGTTGCACAACGCCGTCGCGCTCGGTCTGATCGACATCGACGAATTCGAGGAACGCTCGGCGCTGGTGTCACGGGCGCGACTGCACTCCGACCTCGACGCGCTTGTCGGCGACCTGCCCGGACCGGGCGCCATCGTCACGTCTGCCGCCGACCGGGTGGAGCTGCGCGGCGTGATGGGCTCGCTCAAGCGCCAGGGCGAGTGGATCGTGCCGACCCGGCTGGCGCTGCACCGGCGGATGGGCTCGGTTGAGCTCGACCTGACACGGGCGCGCTTCGCCGGCCCGATGGTCGTCATCGAACTCGACATGAAATTCGGCGGACTGGACCTCCGGCTGCCCGACGGCGCCAGTGCCTCGATCGACGACGTGCAGGTCAACGTCGGCAACGCCCATGACCACCGCAGGGATGCCCCGGCCGAAGGCACCCCCCACGTCATCTTGACCGGCAAGGTGGTGTGCGGCTCGGTGAGCATCCGCGGGCCGCGCAAGTCGTGGTTCGGCCAGCCGAAATGGCGCGGCGACCGTCGCTAGCACGCTAGCGCTTGAAGAGCTGCGCGCCCGTGCGCACCAGCCGTTCCCATCCGCTTGGCCGGCCGACGAGCTTGACCATCAGCGGTGCGGAGTCGAAGTACGAAACCCGTTCGGCGATCAGCCCGTTGGTGAACGTGAACCGGTCGACCGCGTCCCAGGCGATGGGCTTGCCGCCGTACGTTCCGCTCAGCGTGAATTCGATGAACACCTCATGTTTGCCGTGGCCGACCCGATGCACATCGGCGTGAAGGTCGGGCACCAGCGCGAAGAGTCGCTGAAACGACTCCCGGCAGGCCTGCTTGCCCCGCAGAGTGCCCATCATGGGCTGGGTCAGCACGATGTCGTCGCTCCACAGCGCCTCGTGCTTGGCCAGGTCGGGGGTGCGCCAGGTCTCGGCGAACTGTTCGGCGAAACCGGCGGCGAACTGCTCGTCTACCTCGTCGATGGTCATGCGAGAGCAGGCTCGGACGGTTCCTGGCTCGCGTTTGTCCCGGCCGGCTCCCACAGCGTTCAGCGCCGTTCCAGCACGGCGAAGCTCAACGTCGAGCGCGCCGCAAGCCGGTCGCGGCCGACATCGGTCACGTCGACGGCAGTCACGATGAGCCGCTTGCCGGCGCGGACGATCGTTGCCTCGGCCCGTGCCGGCCCCACGACGACCGGGGCGAGGAAGTGAACGTTCATGTCCGCGGTGGTGACATCCTGGCCCGGCCCGACATGGCGGCCTGCCAGACGTCCGGCGGCGATATCGATCAGCGTCGCGACCAGCCCGCCCTGTAATGCGCCGCGGATGTTGGTCAGATCGGGCCGGTTGTCCATCTCCACGACCAGCCGCTCGTCGGACTCCAGCACATCCCGGAAGCCCATCTGGCCGAGCAGATGGCCCGGTGTGACGTCCATAGGAAGGGACTCGCTTAGCATAGCTATACGGTAGCATCATTCTCTGCTACGGAGATTGCCATTCTCCTGGCTATCCTGGGCGTCATGCCTGTTCGCACCGCCCTTCGTCCCGGCGTGGTGTCACCGACGCTTCCGGTGCCCAAGTCGATCGCCCGTCCCGAATATGTGGGCAAGGCGACGGCGCGCGAGGGCAGCGAGCCGTGGGTGCAGACGCCCGAGGTGATCGAGAAGATGCGGGTTGCCGGCCGCATCGCGGCGGGTGCGCTGGCCGAGGCCGGCAAGGCCGTCGCTCCCGGCGTGACGACCGACGAGCTGGACCGCGTCGCCCACGAGTACATGATCGACCACGGTGCCTACCCGTCGACGCTGGGCTACAAGGGCTTCCCGAAGTCCTGCTGCACGTCGCTGAACGAGATCATCTGCCACGGCATCCCGGATTCGACGGTGATCGAGGACGGCGACATCGTCAACATCGACGTCACCGCCTACATCGACGGCGTGCACGGCGATACGAACGCCACCTTCCTGGCCGGCGACGTTTCTGAGGAGCACCGGCTGCTCGTCGAGCGCACGCACGAAGCCACTATGCGTGCCATCAAGGCCGTCAAGCCCGGCCGCGCGCTGTCCATCATCGGCCGGGTCATCGAATCCTATGCAAACCGGTTCGGCTACAACGTGGTTCGCGACTTCACCGGCCACGGTATCGGCACCACCTTCCACAACGGACTGGTCGTGCTGCACTACGACCAACCCGCTGTCGATACCGTGCTCGAGGCAGGGATGACGTTCACCATCGAGCCGATGATCAACCTCGGCGCGTTGGACTACGAGATCTGGGACGACGACTGGACGGTCGCCACCAAGGACAAGAAGTGGACCGCCCAATTCGAGCACACGTTGGTGGTCACCGACGACGGCGCCGAAATCCTGACCCTGGTGTGAGCATTTCGGGCGCGCTGCTGGTCGCCGGTACCACCTCTGACGCCGGCAAGTCGATGGTCGTCGCCGGGCTATGCCGGCTGTTGGCCCGCAAGGGTATTCGCGTCGCGCCGTTCAAGGCGCAGAACATGTCCAACAATTCGGCGGTCACCGTCGAAGGTGGAGAGATCGGCAGGGCGCAGGCCATGCAGGCACGCGCCGCCGGCCTGGCGGCCAGCGTGCGATTCAACCCGATCCTGTTGAAACCCGGCAGCGACCGCACCTCACAGCTGGTGCTGCGCGGCCACGTCGTCGACACCGTCGGCGCAGCCGACTACTTCACCCATCGAGACAGGCTCGCGACCGTCGTGGCCGACGAATTACATTCGCTGCGAAGCGAATTCGACGCGGTGATCTGTGAAGGCGCAGGCTCACCGGCCGAGATCAACCTGCGGGCAACCGATCTGGCCAATATGGGTCTGGCCCGCGCCGCGAACCTGCCCGTCGTCCTGGTCGGCGACATCGACCGCGGCGGACTGCTGGCCCATCTCTACGGCACCGTCGCGGTGCTCGACCCCGACGACCAACAGCTCATATCCGGCTTCGTGGTCAACAAGTTCCGTGGCGACCCGGCGCTGCTGACGCCAGGCCTCGAACAACTGCACCGGCTGACCGGCCGACCCACCTACGGCGTCATTCCCTACACCGACGGGCTGTGGCTCGACACCGAAGACTCGGTGTCGGTCCTTGCCCATCGCGTGGTCGGCGACCCACAACCACCACGCGGCCGGGACTGGCTGCGGGTAGCCGCGATTCGACTGCCGCGCATCTCCAATTCCACCGACGCCGAGGCGCTGGCGTGTGAGCCCGGTGTGCTTGTGCGCTGGGTCAGCGACCCGGCCGACCTCGCCGACACCGACGTGGTCGTGCTCCCCGGCAGCAAGGCCACGGTGACCGATCTGAACTGGCTGCGGGAGCGCGGACTTGCCGACGGCATCGCCGCACACGCGGCGCAGGGCAAGCCGGTGCTGGGCATCTGCGGCGGTTTTCAGATGCTGTGCCGGCGCATCGACGACCCGGTCGAGTCCGGGGCCGGCGCCGTGGAGGGCCTCGGACTGCTCGATGCCGATATCGAGTTCGCACCCGAGAAGACATTGCGGCTCTGGGACGATCCACTGCACGGCTACGAGATTCACCACGGCCAGGTCGTGCGCTGTACCGAGGACGACTGGCTGGGCGTAGGGGTTCCGACGCGGCGGCGTCTACGGCACGCATTGGCACGGACTCCTCGACAACGACGTGGTGCGCCGGCAATGGCTCATCGAGGTCGGCGTCGGCCGCCGGCCGGGATGGGTTCGTCGTCGCCGACGACATCGACGTGGCTGCGCGACGCGACGCCCAACTCGACGTGATGGCAGATCTGCTGACCGCCCACCTCGACGTCGAGGCCGTTCTCGCACTCCTTGACGGCGGCCCACCGCCGCGGCCGACGATACGCACAGCGCTCAGCTCACCTCGAATGTGACCGTGCCAACTCCGTGTAGGGACGGGCGCGATCGGTGGCCACGGCGACGAGCCGTTCCAGGCGCGGCCGGGCGACGTCGACGAGGAACCGCTGACGGTCGTTGCCGCCGAGCGGCAGCGCTTCCCGCCACACGGACCGTCCGGCGATGAAGCCGGAGGCGCCGCCCTCATCGAAGGCGATCTGCAGCACCTGCGTGAAGTCGTCGAACGGGACGCCCGCCGACAGCACCGCCCACGGCCGGTCGAGCACCTCGGCGAGCCGGCGACACCCGTCAGGTGAGCCGGGGTATTCCAGCTTCAGCAGGTCGCAGTCGATTTCGTTGAGCGCGCGCGCCGCCTCGATGATGGCATCCTCGCGGCGCCTACCGGACAGGTCTTCTCCCTCGAACGGGTACACGAGATTCTCGATCACCGAAGGGATGCCGACCTCCTGGCAGTCGGCGACGACCTCGCGCACCGCCTGCAGGCATTGTGCGACAAGGTCGGGCTCACCAGGCCGCGGCGCCGGACGGTCGGCTCGCAGCTGGGCGAAGAACTTGTTGGCGTCACCGCCCTGCGATAGCACCCACCTCGAATCGAGCGCCGGATCGCGGCGGGTGACCGGTTCGACGCCCTGCTTGCCCCGCTCGGCCGGCTCGGAAGCGACCAGCAGGCCGCAGGTCTCGGCGAGCGCCCCTGTGCCCGTGACGGCGGGGACGCCGTATGTCGGGTCGAACAGGATGCCGCTCGCCAGCGGGGTGAGGGCGCGCGCGACGTCAGTCTTCGCCGTGACCATGTCGCCGTCGGATGCGTCGATGCCGACGGCGGTGAACATGCGCCGCAAGGTGTTTCGTTGATCCATCGCGATGATCGCGAACAAGCCGCCTGGCGTCGCGATGTCGGACAATGTGCGCGTGGTGGACGGGGTGGACATTGCTATCTCCTTCTAGACGGGGCTTGTGGTGGCGACCCGCTGGGCCAGCAGCGCCGCACCGGCGACTACCGGCTCGGGCAGCTCGGAAAACGTCAAGTGATCGATCACGGCGGACTTCGCCGCCCGCACACTGGCCATTCGGGTCCAGCCGCCGCTCGCGACCGCGCGGGTGTGAGGCCCGGCGACGGAGCAGATCAGGTCGAGAAGCACCCGGGTCTCGCGCGCGGTGTAGCGCGTCGCGGCCGCCCAGACGGCTGCGGGGTCGGCGTCGTCACGTACCCGCAGGACCACGTCGTCTCCTGTCGGTCCGGCGCCGGAGACGTCGAGGCCGGCCGGCAGGGATCCCACGGTGAGTGCGGCGCGGTCGAGCGCGTCCCGCTGTGCCGCGGTGGTCACACCAAGTAGCCCGAGCACGCGGCGCAGCAACAGGCCGCCTCGGACGCCGCCGATAAGTGCGCTCGTGTCTGGCAGCACGTGCATGCCGACCGAGATACCTTGCCCGACAAGGTGTTCCCGCTGCTCATCGGTGAGTGCGCCGGGCAGCGACCGCACGACGACGTCCGCTGTTCCGGTGGAGTTGAACAGTTCGTCCGGGCCGGTCGCACCGACACCGATGGCGGCGACCGGGTGGTCGTGGCCGCCGACGAGGAGCGCGGCACCCTGCAGCCCTTCGGGCAACCCGGCGTGTCGCAGCGTCCCGGCGCTCTCGCCGAGCGGTTGATGGGTCGGGAGCAGCGTGGGCGGCAGGCCGAGCTCGACCGCGCCATCGGCCCACGGTGAACCCGTCGCCTGGTCGAGCAGCCCCGTACGGGACGCTAAGGACGGTTCGTGCACGAGCTCACCGCCGAGCCGATGCACGACGTATTCCGGCATGCTGAGCCACCGATGTGCGGGTGTGAGCTCGAGGCCGCCGTCGACAAACCACAACAGCTTGGCGACGCTGGCCTGACAGTCCCATGGCAGTCCCGTGCGCCGCACGAACTCGGGCCCGAAGCCGTTGTTGCGCAGCGAAATCGCCTCGATCTGCTTACTGCCGCGGCGATCGAACCACGCGACGACGGGAGTCCGCGTGCGGCCGGACCCATCGAGCAGAACTCCGCTTTCGGCCAGCCCCGCAACGGCGACGGCCGACACCCGCAGCGGCGCGCCAACAGAGGCCCGCGCGTAGCCGCGGCGCAGCAGGTCGACGGCGAGCTCGACGAAGCGTTCGGCACTGGTCTCGGTGCCGCCGTCTGGGGTGGTTGTCCATGGCGTGCTGGCCTCGACAAGCGCCAGCTGTTCGCCGGTTGGTGTGCGCAACAACGCCTTCGACATCGTGGTGCCCAGGTCGATGCCGACAACAGCCTCTCGGGATTCGCGTGCGATCACGGCCGCACCTCTCCGGAGCCGCGGGGGATCAGGCGCACCGGGACGTGGATGGTCGTCGCCGGCAGATCGGGATCGGCGATTCGTTCGGCCAGCCGGGCCGCGGCCGCCGCGCCGACCGCCTCGGCCGAGTGATCGACGACCGTGACACCCGGTTGCAGTAAGTCGGCCATTGCGAAGTCGCCGAAGCAGACCAACGCGATGTCGGTTCGGCCGATGGCGTGCAGGGTCGGCACGACGCCAAGCGAGCAACGGGTTGCGGCGCTCAACAGCGCGGATGGTGCGTCGGAACCATTGCCTGCCAGAAGATCTCGTGTCGCTGCGGCCGCTGATGCTGCGTCGGGGCACTCGGCGCGGACATGTCGCTCGGCGTTGAGCCCGTGCGCGGCCATGGCGCGCCGGTACCCCGCCAGCCGGGCCCGCGAGGTCGGCACGAGCGGATGGTCGCTGATGTAGGCGATCCGCCGGTGGCCGTGGCCGACGAGGTGGTCAACGGCATCCGCCGCGGCGGCTTCGTCGTCGATGCCGACTACGTCGGCATCCAGGCCGAGGGCGGGCCGGTCGACGAGCACCAGCGGTGTGTTGGTGTGCAGCCAGGCGTGGTCGCCGGTGGTGGGCGCCAACAGCAATCCGGAGATCCGACGCGAGAGCATTTGGGCGACGACGTCGCGCTCGCGGGCGGCATCCCCGTGTGTCGAGGCAATGAGCACAGACTTGCCGCTGGTCGATCCGGCCTGTTCGACCGCGGCCACCATCGCGGAGAAGAATGGATCTGCCACTGACTCGACGACCATGCCGACCGCCGCATCGGTGCCCGCACGCAGGGAACGTGCCATCGAATCGGGTGTGTATCTCAGGTCGCGCATGGCCTGCTGCACCCTGGCACGGGTGGCGACTGCGACCCTCGGGTCGTCATTGAGCACGCGTGACGCGGTACGCAGGCTCACCCCCGCGACCGCGGCGACATCGCGCAGAATGCTCTTGGTCACCCACGCCTCCCTCGATATGCCATCGATGGCACAAGCATGTCAGAGCGTTGCCATCGATGGCAACCGTTCTTTATCTGGGAATCGCGTCGAGAACCGCGCGGGCCAGGATGTCGGGCGACTGGGTGGCATCGAGGTCCAGATGGGGAACGACCGGCGGCCGGCATGCCTTCGTCGCCAATCGGGCGAGGTATGCCGCCTCGTCGACAAGCTTCGCCGCGTCCCGTGCGGCGCCGCGGTCCCGTAGCCGGCGCAGCACTTCGCCGGGCTCGAGGCGCAGCCAGACCAGCAGCGGTGTGCCACCCGCAGCCGCCAGCCGGTCATGAGTGGCCGACCAGGCGACCGGGTCGGTGCGCTCGGCGGTGAACGGGGCGACGAGGACCACGGGCATACCTGCCGCCAGGTTGTCTACGGCAAGGTCGAGCACCACTTGGTACCGGGGCTCCCGGGTCAGCCCGGCCAGCCGCGGGTCGTCGAGATCGTCGACGCCCATCAGTTGTTGCACGACGCTCACCAGGGGACCGGTGGCTACGTCTTGGCCGATCACCGCCGCGCGCAATTCGTGCGCTACGAGATGCGACAGTGTGCTTTTGCCGGATGCCGGTGCGCCCGACAGCAGCACCGCCGGAAGGCCGCTCACGCGCCGATGCCGCTGACGACGTGTCCGGCGCGCACCTTCTCACCCGGCATTGCGCACGACGTGCGCGTCACCAGCGAAACCGGCAGGACGGTCCGCCGCTGCAGCCGCCTGGCAGGGTGGTCCAGTCGGGTGAACAGCCGGTCGGCGGCGAAGCGTCCCATCGCGTCACCATCCTGGTGGATCACCGTGACCCCAGGCTTTAGCGCGGCCGCCGTCGGGAAGTCGCCGAAGCCGACCAGCCCAATATCCCTGCGGCGCAACGCCTGTAGCGCCGGCAGAAGCGCAATGGTGCAGCGTGCGTTCGAGGAGAATACCGCGCTCGGCGGGTCGGGCGCCTGGAGCATGCGCCGCAGTGCAGCGGTCACCGTGGATGTGTCCACATCACCGACATGCACGAGGTCGCTGCGCTGCGGCAGTCCCGCTTCCTCCAGCGCCTGCTGGCAGCCCTTCAGCCGCAGCAGCCCGGTCACAGCGTCATCGCCCATGAACGCGATGCTGCGGTGCCCGTGCGAAATGAGATGGCGGGTGGCATCCCGGCCGCCACCGACGTCGTCCTGCACCACGGCGTCGGCGGTCAACCGGCCGGGCTCTCGGTCGACGAACACCAGCGGTGTGCGCTTCTGCCACGGCCGCAAGTAGGACATGTCCCGGCCGACCGGGCAGATGATCATGCCTGCCACCTGCCGCTTCAACACCGCTTCGATGGACCGCTGTTCGTGGGACGGCTCCCAACCGACGCTGGTCACGATGACCGCGACGTCCCGCCGGCTGGCCTCACGCTCGACCGCATCAATGATGCTGGCAAAGAACGGGTCGGCGACGCCGGGCACCGCAACGCCGATGGCGGCGTCGCGGCCGGCCCGAAAGGTGACAGCGAGCATGTTGGGCACGTACTGCAGCTCGTCGATCGCCCGCTCGACCCGTTCGCGGACGTCGGCGGAGACATAGCGGTCGTTGTTGACCACGCGCGAGACCGTCTTGGCGCTCACCCCGGCCCGATGGGCAACGTCGCGCATGGTCGCCATCGCGGGTCCCTTCTCGCTCAGTCAGCGGCCAGTATGTCACCGATGTCAGATCGGATGGACCATTTTCTCTGACACCGGTGACATAACCGCGAATGTGGCGTACTGTCCGGCACAAGCCAGTTGCGGCGTGATCCAGGTAACAAGGGCTGGCGGAAGTGAGGGGCTGGACGAGGTGACCGCGCAACCACAGCTCCTGCCTCCCAATGTCGTACCGCATTGGTACGCGGGCGGGCCGGCGTTGGCTGCCTGGCGGGGCCTGCCGCCGGTCGGTGAGCGCTCGCCCGAGGAATGGGTGGGCGCAACGGTCGGCCGATTCGGGGAGCCGAACCTCGGGCCCGCCCGACTGGCCGACGGCACGCTGCTGCGTGATGCGGTCCGCGCCGATCCAGGCGGCTGGCTCGGTCGCGACGACGGCGAGCCCGGCGACACCGGTGTGCTGGTGAAATTGTTGGACGCCGGCCAGCGGCTCCCCGTGCACGTGCATCCCACTCGGGCATACGCCTCGCGTCACCTCGGATGCGCCTACGGCAAGACCGAGGCGTGGTACATCCTGCAAGCCGACGACGACGCCGCGGTGTGGGTGGGGTGGCGCGAACCTGTTGAGCCCGAACGCCTCTCGGCACTCGTCGAGGCTCAGGACGCAGAGGCGATGCTGGCACTCATGCACCGGGTCCCAGTGCGACCGGGCGATGGCGTCCTCGTGCCCGGCGGCACTCCGCATGCGATCGGAGCGGGGGTGCTGCTGGTGGAGGCGCAGGAGCCGACCGACCAGTCGATCCTGCTGGAGCGGGCCAACACCACCGCTTCGGACGACGAGATCTTCCTCGGCCTTGACCGTGATGTCGCGCTGTCGGCCGTCGACAACGCGGCCATCGCCGACGTCACACAGCTGGTGCGGCACGCCGGCGTCGACGGCGACGGCCTGCTCGCCGTGTTGCCCGAGGAGGCCGCACCGTTCTTTCGAATGGAGCTGCTCACGCAGGACGCCGAGGTGCCCGCCGGCTTCGCCGTCGCTGTGGCGCTGTCCGGGGCAGGGCAACTCGCCCCCAGCGATGGCGACCCCATTGACGTCAAAGGCGGACAGACGCTCGTCGTGCCCGCCGGCTGCGGTGACTGGCACGTCGAGGGCGACATCCGATTACTCGTCTGCCGGCCGGGTACTACCTGGCCACCGACCACGAAGGGCATCACATGACCGCACTGCTGGAGGCGCGGCGCCTGTCACGCAGCTTCGGCCACGTCCGCGCGTTGGATAGCGTCGACTTCGACGTGAATCCCGGAGAAGTCGTCGGACTGATCGGCGACAACGGTGCGGGCAAGTCCACGCTCATCAAGGCGCTGTCCGGCAACCTCGAGCTCGACGACGGTGAGATCTACTTCGAGGGCAGGCAGGTGCACCTGTCCGACCCCCGGCAGGCCGAGGGTCTCGGCATCGAAGTGGTGTACCAGGATCTGGCCCTCGCGCCGCATCTCAACCCGGTCCAAAACGTGTTCCTCGGCCGGGAGATCGCCCGCAAGGGCATCCTCGGTTATCTCGGGTTCATGGACGAGAAGGAGATGCGCCGCAAGGCGTCGGAGTCGTTTTCCGAACTCGGCGCGACGGTGCGATCACTTGCGGCACCGGTCGGGGCGATGTCGGGCGGACAGCGGCAGGGCATTGCCATCGCCCGAGCGATGGCATGGGCGAACAAGGTCCTCATCCTCGATGAGCCCACCGCGGCGCTCGGAGTTGTCCAGACCAAGAATGTCCTCGAATCCGTTAAACGAGTGCGGGACAAGGGCATTGCGGTGGTGTTCATCAGCCACTCCATGCCGCACGTGCTCGACGTGTGCGACCGCATTCAGGTGCTGCGCCTCGGCAAGCGGGTCGCCACCTACCCGGGACACAGCACAACCGTGGAAACGCTTGTGGGCGCGATGACCGGGGCTCTCGAGACCAGGGAGGGTGCGGCGTGAGCACCGTGGCGAATCAGCCGGCCGCCGTCACCGGCAGCACCGACGAGTTGGACCCGGCGCAGTCGTTCCTCAAGCGGTTCATCGGGCTGCAGGCGTTCTGGATCCTCGGGGTCCTGATCATCATCTGCGTGTTCTTCACCGTCCTTGCCGGCGATCGCTTCTTGTCGACCGGAAACTTCTCGCTGATCTCGCAGAACGTCGCGGTGTGGGCGGTGCTCGGGGTCGGCATGACGTTCGTGATCATCACCTCCGGCATCGACCTGTCGGTCGGATCGGTTTTGGTGTTCTCGTCCGTGGTGTCGGCGAAGCTGATGGAGGCGATGGGCGGCAGCGGGCCCGGCGTGGCCGCTGCCGGCATGGTCGCGGCGGTGGTGAGCGGCATGGCCTGGGGAGCCGTCAACGGCGTGCTGGTCGCCAAGGCCAAGGTGCCGCCCCTGATCGTCACCCTCGGCACGCTCTCGGTCGCGCTCGGGCTGGCGCAGGTGCTCACCGGCGGCATCGACATCCGCTCCGTGCCCAGCGAGCTGACCGACTTCAGCGCGTACACAAAGGTTTTGGGCGTTCCCGGCCTGCCGTTCGTCGCGCTGGTGATCGTCATCCTCGGCGGCATCCTGCTGCACAAGACCAGGTTCGGCCGATACACCTACGCGATCGGCTCCAACGAGGAGGCCGCCCGCCGCACCGGGATCAAGGTGACGAAACACCTGGTGCTCGTCTATGCGCTTGCCGGCACCCTGGCCGGGGTCGGCGCGATCCTCTCGCTCGCGCAGTTCGGTACCACGACGATCGCCGGGCAGTCATTGACCAACCTCAACGTCATCGCCGCGGTAGTCATCGGAGGCACGTCGATCTTCGGCGGCGAGGGCACCATCTTCGGCACCGTCGTTGGCCTGTTCATCCCGGCGGTGCTGCAGTCCGGGTTCGTCATCATCGGCGTGCAGCCGTTCTGGCAGGGCGTCGCGGTGGGCTCGGTGCTCATCGCCGCCGTCTACGTCGATCAATCCCGTCGCGCCGCCGCCCTGCGCGGTGCGCGCTCCCGAGGCCTCTTCAAACGCAGAGGGTCGCAACGAGTTCCAAACGAAAGGAAAGCCAGTGAACCGTAAGCGCGTAATGCTGGTCGCAGGGGCATTGGGGGCCGTGGTGCTCGCGCTGCCGGCCTGCACGTCATCGAAGCCGCAGTCGTCAGGCTCGGAAGAGGCGACGAATGGGGCGACGAATGGGGCCACGCCTGCGGCGGCGGCGACCACCGTTACCGCGCCCGCCAAGGCCAGCAAGGACTACAACATCCAGTTCTTGCAGGGCGTGACAGGCGACCAGTTCTACATCACCATGCAGTGCGGCGCTCAGGAAGAGGCGGCCAAACTGGGCGTCACGGTCAGCACCCAGGGCCCGCAGAAGTTCGACCCGACGCTGCAAAAGCCGATCCTCGACTCGATCGTCGCGGGCAGGCCGGACGCAATACTGGTCGCACCGACGGACGTCCAGGCCATGCAGCAGCCGCTCGAGCAGGCTGCCGCCGCTGGGATCAAGGTGGTGCTCGTCGATACCACGACCAACGACCCGTCGTATGCGTCGTCGGCCATCGCCAGCGACAACGAGGGCGGTGGCCGGGCGGCCTTCGACGCCATCAAGGCGCTGCGCCCCGAGGGCGGCAAGGTCATGGTGATGAACGTCGACCCGGGCATCTCGACGACCGACGCGCGCGCGAAGGGCTTCGAGGAAGCCGTCAAGGGCGATAGCAAGTTCCAATACGTCGGCGTCCAGTACAGCCACAACGACCCGGCGACCGCGGCGCAGCTCATCGGCGCCCAGCTGCAGAAGGACCCCGATCTGGTCGGCGTCTTCGCCACCAACCTGTTCTCTGCCGAGGGGTCGGCCACCGGCATCAGGCAGGCAGGCAAGAGTGGCCAGGTGCAGGTCGTTGGCTTCGACGCGGGGCCCGAACCAGATCCAGGCGCTGCGTCAGGGCACCGTCCAGGCGCTCGTCGCCCAGGATCCCGGGGTCATCGGCAAGTTCGGCGTCGACGAGGCGGTGACGGCGCTCGAGGGCGGCCAGAACACCAAGGACGTGCAGACCGGCTTCACGATCATCACGCAGGAGAACCTGGACGGCGAAGGCGGCGCGGCGGCGTACAAGTCGAACTGCTAATCGACGCTGAAGACGTCGAGCAGGTGCGCCACCGTGTCGGCAATTGCATCGCGGGCGGTGTTCAGTGGCGTGCGCGGGTCCATCGCGGTGCTGGCCGTGAGCGCCTTTCGCAACGCGCCGGTGTACGCGGCGTTGAGCGCGGTGCCGATGTTGACCTTCACGATGCCGGCGCGGACGGCCGCTCGCAGCGTGTGGTCGGGGACGCCCGAGGAGCCGTGCAGCACGAGGGGCACCGGCACCGCGTCTCTCAGTGCGGCGATGAGGTCGAGGTCGAGTTCGGCGGTCTGTGTGGTCATGGCGTGTGAGCTGCCGACGGCGACCGCCAGCGCGTCGATGCCTGTTGCGCCGGCGAACTCGGCGGCCTGTTGCGGGTCGGTGCGCACGCCCGGCGCGTGTGCACTGGCCGCCTGGCTGTCCTTGCCGCCGACGTAACCGAGCTCGGCCTCCACCGCGAGGCCCTGTTCGTGGAGGCGCTTGGTGGCATCGGCGGTGATGGCGACGTTCTGCGCGAAGGGGAGCGACCCGCAGTCGACCATGACGGATGAGTAGCCGGCGCTTGCCGCCTCGCGCCACAGGTCCGCCGCCTCGGCGTGGTCGAGGTGCAGGCTGACCGGGACTGCGGCGTCGGATGCCAGGGCGGCGAGTGCAGCGGCCAACGGCCGGATCCGGCCGCCGTGGAACTTCACGGTGTTCTCGCTGACCTGCAAGATGACCGGCCGGCCGGCCCGCTGCGCGCCCGCGACGATGCCCTCTGCATGTTCGAGCGTGATGACGTTGAATGCCGCGACGCCGCCGCGCGATCCGGCGTCGCCGACGATCGCGGCGGTGGTGACCAGCGGCATGACGCTCCTGCTCCGGGCTTGACGCATTCCCAATCAGACGCAATCATATCCATGGAAACCCAATCCGGGCAAGGAGCGTGATGGGCGCTTTCGCGGGGCTCGACGTCGGTACGACGTCCAGCAAGGCCGTGGTCTACGGCGAGGACGGAGCGGTGCGCGGCACCGGGCGTGCCGCCACCGCGTGGGATGTCGGTCCGTACGGCACCCAGACCGACGCGGAAGTCCTGTGGCGCAGCGCCGCCGAAGCGTTGAGTGCGGCGGCCGAGGCGGCGGGTGTGTCCGTGCGTGCGATCGGCGTCACCAGCATGGGGGAGTCGGGTGTCCTCGTCGACGTCAACGAGCGGCCGCTGGCCCCGATCATCGCCTGGCACGACGAGCGTGACCGCGACGAGGTCGCCGATCTCCGTGAGCAGCTCGGTCCCGAGGCGTTCGGCGGAGTTGCGGGAAAGCCGCTGCGTGGCCAGTTTTCGCTCACCAAGCACCGCTGGCTCTTAAAGCACGAACCCACGAGCCGAGCCGCGACAATGCGGTTCGACGTGGGCGGGTGGGTGGTGCGGCGTCTCGGCGGGGACATTGTCCTCGAGCTGTCGCTGGCCGGCCGCACCGGCTGGCTCGACGTGGCGGCACTCGACTGGTGGGACGACGCGCTGGCTTGGTCCGGTGCCACTCGCGAGCTGATGCCTCCGCTGGTGCAGGCCGGCGTGCCGGTCGGCACGGTGACATCCGATTCGGTGAGCCCGTTGCTGCACGGGGCGCTGCTGACGCTCGCCGGTCACGACCACCAGGCCTCGGCGCTCGGTGCCTGTGCAATCGGACCGGGTCACGAGCTTGACTCATCGGGCACCGCGGAAGCGTTGGTGCGCACCGTGTCTCGAGCGCCGGGCCGCGCCGACGCCGCACGCCTGGCCGCTGCGGGCATCACCACCGACCCGAGCATCGAGCCGGGCCACTGGACCCTGCTCGGCGGCACCGAGGGCGGGCTGGCACAGAACCGCGCGCTCGAGCTGCTGGGCGTGGGAGCCGACAGGCTGGCGAGGCTTGACGCCGCCGCCGAGCACGCGCCCCAGGGCCGGGTGGTCGTCGGCGGGCTCGGCACCGACGCGCTCGCGCTCGGCGGGATCGCCGGCGGAGTCGGGCCGGGCGAAGTCTGGAAGGCCGTCGTCGCCGCCGCGGCCGAGCAAGCGCTGGCGTTGCACCGCGTGATGGACGACGTCGTCGGGCCCGCAGTGCGCGTCGTCGTCACCGGCGGGTGGCGGCACAGCGCAGAAGTCATGCGCGCCAAGGCCGCCCGCTTCGACCATCTCGAAGTATCGGCCGTCGACGAAGCGGGCGCGCTTGGTGCTGCGACGCTAGCTGCACGCGCCGCCAGCGCGATCGGCCCCGACGAACACCTGGGTGGCCGATGACGGCGAGCGGGCGGACGTGGTTCGCCGACGAACGGCACGCCGAGGTACTTCGCTTGCTGGCCAGCGAACATCGCGTCGAAAGCGCCAGGTTGGCAAGACATTTCGGGGTCAGCGCGGAGAGCATCCGCAAGGACCTCGCTCAGCTAGAGATCCGTGGACTGCTGCGCCGCGTGCACGGCGGCGCCGTCCCCGGCCAGCGCCTGCGTGAGGAGCCGAACGTAGCCACGCGCACGGAACACGCCGTGGAGAAACTCGCCATCGCCAGGAATGCAGTGCGCTTCGTACCCGACGGCGGCACGCTGCTGCTCGATGCGGGCACGACCACATTGCGGCTGGCCGAGCTGCTGCCGAACGACCGTGACCTCGTCGTGTACACCAACGCTGTTCCCGTGTTATCGACGTTGCTGCAGCGCGGCGTCGCCGCCGTCGGCCTCGGCGGCCGGGTGCGTCCCGAGACGGGGGCCGCGGTCGGACCGCTGACCGTCGCGGCGCTCGCCGGCATCAACGTCGATATCGCGTTCCTCGGCACCAACGCGCTGTCGTTTCACCGCGGGCTCACCACACCCGACGCCGACGAGGCCTTGGTCAAACACGAGATGCTGGCGGCCGCGCGACAGCGGGTATTCCTCGTTGACACAAGCAAGTTCGGCCGGGAGAGCCGCGCACGGCACGCGACGCTGGCGGACATCGACGTCCTCGTGACCGACGACGCGGTGACACCCCAGCAGCGCGAGCGGTTTCAGGCCGCCGACGTCATCGTCGAGGTCGCCCGATGATCGTCACAGTCACGCCCAATCCGAGCCTGGATCGAACGTTGCGCCTGTCGGAGTTCGTGCCCGGCCACGTCAACCGGGCCACAGCCACGATGGTGGAGCCGAGCGGTAAGGGCGTGAACGTCGCACTGGCGCTGCACGGTGTTGGCGTGCCCGTGCGTGCGCTGCTACCGGTAGGCGGCAGCGCAGGGCACGAGATCGCGCTGCTGCTCGACGATCTCGCGCTTGATCACGTCGACGTGCCGATCGCCGGCGCAGTGCGCTCCAACATCTCGCTCGTCGAAGCCGACGGGCGCACCAGCAAGGTGAACGAGCCAGGACCGCGACTGTCGAAGACAGAGGTCGACGCATTGTGTGCAAAGGCGTTGTCGCTCAGCGATGCCGGTGATTGGGTGGTGTGGGCGGGCAGCCTGCCCGACGGATTCACCCCGCAGCGGCTCGCCGACGCCGTCGCCGCTCTGCGGGCCGCCGGTCGCCTCGTTGCGCTCGACTGTTCCGGCCTCCCGCTGGAGCATGCGTTGGCGCAAGAGAGCGACCGGTTGCCGCATTTGGTGAAGCCCAACGCCGAGGAACTCGCCGAAGTCACGGGCCGCTCCCTGCGGACATTCGGCGATGTGGCCGATTCGGCGCAGGTGCTACACGCGCGGGGGGTCCGCACCGTGCTGGTCAGCTTGGGTCGCAACGGTGCGCTCCTCGTCGACGCCGACCTGCCGCGACCACTGCACGGCACCGCGGCCGTGCGCCGAGTCGTCAACACGGTCGGGGCGGGCGACGGATTCCTCGCCGGCTGGCTCGCCGCCGCACACGCCGGAGCGACGAGCGCAGACGCTTTCGCGAACGCGTTGCGCTTCGGTGCCACTGCCGTCGAGCACGAAGGCACGCTGCTCGGCGCGCCCGATCCGCGCCGCCCGGTCTCCATCGTGCCCGCCGAAGCGGAGACGCCGCTCAGTTGATGACGGGTGGGCCGAGCAGCTGTTCGTCCACGGCAACAAGGACTTTCACGTGTTGTCCACCAGACGACAGCGCGTAGGCGTCGGCGACTCGCGCGAGCGGCAATTCAGCGGTGACGATGTCATCGGCGCGTACGGCGCCGTGGACGAGGAGACGGATCGACTCGGCGTAGTCCTCCGGCAGATAGGTGGCGCTGCCCTGGATGCGTATCTGGTGGTCCTGAACGACCGGCAGCGGGATGTTCACGTCGCCAGCCGGCACGCCGACGATGACCACGGTGCCGCCCTTGCTGGCCATTCCGACCGCCTGCCGGACGGTGGACGCGACGGCGACGCAGTCGAAGACGACGTCGGCACTCTCGCCGAGCGCGGCGCGAGCGTGCGCGACGATGTCGTCGTCGACGGCGTCGAGTGCGACATCGGCGCCGAGGTGCATGGCACGTGCCCGTTTGGCGGGCAGCGGGTCGGTGATCACGATGCGCTTGGCCCCGTGTGCCCGAACCACGGCCAGCAGAAGCAGCCCGATGGTTCCGGCGCCGAGGATCACGACGGTCTTGTCGCGGACGTCCCCGGCGACGCGGACGGCGTGTACGGGAGTGGACATGGGTTCGATGAGGGCTGCCGCTCGATAGTCCAATGCGTCGGGGATCACGTGCACGCGGTTCGCCGGGAGGGTGAAGTAGTCGGCCATCCCACCCTGGTCGTAGCCGCATCCGAAGAATCGGAGGTTCTCGCAGAGGTTCTGCACGCCGCGGCGGCATTGCTTGCAATCCCAGCATGGAAGGTCCGGCTCGACGGTGACCCGCTGACCGACTTCGACAGCGTCGGCACCCGGCCCCAGCGCGGTGATCACGCCGACAACTTCGTGACCGGGGTGGTACGGCAGGTCGATGAACGGATGCCGCCCATGCGCGGCGTGAGTATCGGACCCGCACAGGCCGGACACGACCGAGTGGACGAGCACCTCGCCGGACATCGGGCGGGGGGTAGGAGATTCGACGACATCGATGGAATTGGGCGAGACCACGACGCGGCGCATCCGCTCGGGTGCGGGGACGACATGAGCACCTCCTGAAACCGGACCGCAAGACTACTCGCTGCCGCGTGCCAGGATCGCGTCGGCTTCGATACGCAGCCGCTGCCCGTCGTAGTGGACGCCGCGCAGGTCTGCGACTGCCACAGTGACCGGGCAGCGGCGGCGATTGCGCCGACGCCGATGATGGTGGTGACGCCGGCGGCGCGCGCTGAAGCGATTCCAGCGGGTGCGTCCTCGAATACAGCGCAATGCCGGGGGGATATCTGCAGGCGCCGCGCGGCGAGAAGGTAGGGATCGGGCAAGGGTTTCCCATGTTGGACGTCTTCGCTTGTGACAAGTATCTCTGCAAAGGGTAGGCCGGCCGATGCCATGCGCGCGGTGGCGATGGGCCGGCCGCCGGACGTGACGACCGCCCAGCTTCCGGCAGGGCTGGAGTCGAGGAGTTGGAGTGCACCAGGTATCGCCACCACATCAGTGGCGTGCTCCAGCTCCCGATGAGTCAGGTCAGCGGCCGCCGTGGCGACATCGCTTGGTGTGCTTATCAATTCGGCGAGGAGATCGGTGATCCGTCGTCCGTGCTCGACGTCGCGGTGGAAATCGAAGCCCGGTGCCCAGCGCTTCGCCCAGAGATTCCAGGCGACGGCCGCAGCGCTGTGAGAGTCGACGAGGACACCGTCGCAGTCGAGTAGCAGCCCATCGACATCGAGGCACACGGTGTCGTTGCCGGTCACGATGACATGCCTGACCGGGACGTAAGGGCGTCCGCTGCGGCGAGGGCAAATGTGGTTTGCGTACTCGGGTAGTCGATCCGTTCAGTCTGGCCCACCCAACACGAATTGTCACCATTGGACGCGGGAAATATGACACCGATGACATGCGTAAGATGGCACGGCACCGCGCTTCGCCTGGGTGCACAGCGCCACCGCGCTGAGATACCCGAGACGACTGAGCGATTCGATGAAACACCGCCAAATGGATCGGATCGGCTTAAGGCTGATGACATCGGTGACATAGGGTGTGATGATGGGGCGCCCCAAATATATCGAAAGGGAGCAGCTGATGGCTGATTTCACCGGACGCGGAGTGTTGGTAACGGGTGCGAGTGGTGGTATCGGAGCGGCAACCGTCCGCCGGCTTGTTGATCAAGGCGCCACGGTCTATGCGGGCGGGCGAAACGCCGAGGAGCTGACCAAACTCGCCGACGAGACGAGAGCCCACCCATTGACGTTCGACCTCACCTCTGAAGACGAGATTCGTACCGCCGTGTCCGGCCTGGACTTGTGGGGTGTGGTGAACTGTGGCGGATTCGGCGGGGAGATAGCGACGCCCCAAGACACCGACATCGCGGTGTTCGACAAGGTCATCACCGTCAACGCGCGTGGCAGCTTGCTGGTGATCAAGCACGTGACACCGCGCATGATCGCTCGGGGGGTGGGCGGATCCATTGTGAACGTGTCCAGTCAAGCGAGCCTTGTGGCATTGCCAGGACACGTTTCCTACGGGTCGTCCAAAGCTGCGCTCGACAACATCACTCGGGTGTCAGCGCTGGAATTGGGCAGGTACAACATCCGCGTCAACAGCGTCAATCCCACGGTGGTCATGACCGAGATGTCGGCGTATTACTGGGGACGTTCCGATGTGGGTCCCGCTTTCTTGGACCAAATGCCGCTGGGACGGTGGGCCACTGAGGACGAGATCGCCGCGCCCATCTGCTTCCTCCTCAGTGATGACGCCTCGATGATCACCGGGGTCACGCTCCCGATCGATGGCGGCTACACGTGCCGGTAGTGATCAATTGGCGTAGCGGGTCGGTGACGACTAGGGGTGCATCCGCGCGCCGTTGAGGACCTTGTCGACGACGTTGCGCCGCGGATCGACCGACCACGACGTCACCCTGTTGCCTCCGCATGTGCCGCACGACGGCCGGACCGTGACTGCATCCGGTTTCCGCAAGCGGGTGCTCTACATCGAGGCGGATTTGTTGACGGGTATCGGGGCGGCGGTCGACAACCCGACGCTGCGGGATCCGTTGTTGCGGGGCCGGGTCGATCAGTTGCACGCCGCGCTGCGGCCCGGCGACGAGTTCGAGGCGGAAAGCCGGCTCGCGTTCATCGTCGAACGGATCCAGGGACACTTGCAGCGCAGCCCGGCTATGCCGCGGCGGATGCGGGACCGGCGGCTGGCCCGTGAACTGCGCAACCTGGTCGACGCGCACATCGACACCGGGCTGACCCTCGATCAGGCTCGAGCGGTCCTGCACGCCGATCCCGCTCATCTGGTCCGGACGTTCACGAGGGAATTCGGTATGCCGCCTCACAAGTATCTGACCGGGCGGCGCATCGAACTGGCCCGGCGCCTGCTGCTAGACGGGATGCGCCCCGCCGATGTCGCGGTCAGCGTTGGTTTCCACGACCAGTCTCATTTGAACCGGCACTTCAAGCGGATGCTGGCCACGACACCGGCCCGTTATGCCGACGGTCGAAACCGCGCTGGCTGAGTAGCCTGAGAACATGACCAGGCGGCACGCGGGGACAGCTGTGCTGGTAGTCCTCCTCGCTGCGGCACTCGCTGGTTGCGCGCATGTGATCACCGGCACCGCGACCTGGCACGGCGCCAGGCTGGAGAAGGCGGTGCTGACCGCGGCGGACTTTCCGCCCGGCGTGCAATACGACCGCATCGCCCAGGATCCGGGCCAGTCCGACGGCGTCGGCGGGCCGCCGGCCATGATCTCCACGCCGGAAGGCTGCTCCGACGGTCTTACGCAGGCCATCGCCGACTCGGCCGAACGCGGTGGGGGCAGCGCGGCGGAATACGTGGTGGGCTACGACGGCGCGCGGATCGTGATGACGGTGCTGACGTGGCCGCTGGACCTTGGCGAGTTGGCGGCCACCGCCGAGAGGTGCGCGCATTTCGAGGCGTTCTTCGACCGATCGGGGCCGGGCATTCCGATCACCACTACCAAGCTGGCGACACAGCGCGCCGACGCGCTGGTGTACCAGCAGACCATGCGACTGAACAATGTGGACAACAGTGTGTACTTCTCGTTCGAGAACGTCGGCAGGATGGCCGTGGTCGGGATGGTGTTCCCCACACCGAATCCGTCCATTTCCGTCAAAGCCTCGCTGCCGCAGACGTTTCTGGACATCGCGGCCAAGCAAGCCGACCGCGCCCAGTCGGCCTGATGCGCACGTTAAACCACCTCAAAATCGGCCCCGAACAGGGTCACTGCCTGTAGCGTGACCAAATGCCTTCCACCATGGTCACCGTCGACGGGATTTCCGTTCCCGTCGATGTGGCGGGCCCCGACAAGGGGTCCGTCGTGGTGGTGCTGGGCGCCGCGCACCACGCGCCTGCCGCGTATGACCCGGTGTGTCAACGACTGCACACCGCGTCGCTGCGAACCGTCGTCATCGGCCCCGACCCGCGGTTGACCGCCAAGTCGGTGGTCGGGATTCTCGATTCGCTCGACATCAAGTGGGCGCTGCTGGTTGGCGATCGCATCGGTGGCGAGCTGGCGTGGGAGCTCGCTGCCACCCGGCTGGACCGCTTCATCGGGTTGGTCGCGATCGATCGGGGCCATCCACGAGTCGCCGACCTCACCGGGGTGATCCGCGACGAGCACTGCCCACCCGTGGAGATGAACACCACCGCGCTGGTCAGCACGCCTGCGGCGCGGGCGGTGGCCAAGGCCAGCCAGCGCTACGTGTATGGCGATTTCCGGCTAGTCGACCTATTGGGGCGGCGCAATGCGCAGGAGTCCACCGCGCAGCTGGCCGCCGAGATCGTAATGCGCACCAGCACCTGGTAGCTACTACCGCGGCGGCTCTTCAGGTGTCCACGCCGTCGGCAGGCCGGGGTTGCCCGGGAACAGGAAGTCGACGAAAGCCTTTGCGGTGGGCTGTGGCTCGTGGTTGGCCAGGCCGGGGCGCTCGTTGGCCTCGATGAAGACGTAGTCCGAACCGGTGACGTCGGGCACGAGTAGGTCGATACCGGTGACCGGGATGCCGATGGCGTCGGCGGCCGTCACCGCGACTTCGCACAGTGTCGGGTTCACTTCGGCGGTGACGTCATGGATGGTGCCGCCCTGGTGCAGGTTCGCGGTGCGACGCACGCGCAACCGGTTGCCCTCGGGCAAGACGTCGTCGAACGACCAGCCGGCGTCGGCGATCGTCGCTTCGGTGACTTCGTCGACAGGAATTCGCGATTCGCCGCCGGTGGCCGCCGCCCGGCGACGACTCTGGGCATCGATCAGTTCACGCACGGTGTGATGGCCGGTGCCGACGATCTCGGCAGGCATCCGCAGCGCGGCGGCCACCACCTTGTGATCGATCACCAGCAGCCGAAGGTCATCGCCCGCCGCGCGCTGCTCGATGAGCACGTCGGGGTGTTGCTCGCGCGCCCTGGCCAGGGCGGCGTCTAGCTCGTCGGGGTTGTCGACGCCGACGGTGATGCCCTTGCCCTGCTCGCCCCGCGTCGGCTTGACCACGACATCGCCGACCTCGTCGAGGAACCCGTAGTCCGCCTCGTCGAAGGTGGCCAGGCGTCCGCGGGCGACGGCGATGCCGGCCTCGGAGACGATTCGTCGGGTCAGCCTCTTGTCGTCGCACCGGGCCATCGCCACCGCGGAGGTGTACTCCGACAAGGACTCTCGCGTGATGACACTGCGTCCGCCGTGCGACAGCCGCATCTCGCCCGCTTCGGCGTCGAGGACCTCCACCCAGATTCCCCGGCGCATGGCTTCGTCGGCGATGATGCGCGCATACGGGTTGAGATCGTCGACCGTCTCAGGCGGATGAGTGAACAGCGGTTCGTTGATCGCGTTCTTGCGTTTGACCGCCATGACCGGCACCCGCTGGAAGCCGAGCTTCTCGTACAGCGCGATCGCAGCCGCATTGTCGTGGGCCACCGAGAGATCCATGTAGGCGCGTCCGCGGTTCCGGTAGATCGCGGCAAGCGCGTTGGTCAGCGCGGCGCCGACGCCGGGAAGGCTGGTGGACGGATCGACGGCCAGCGTCCACAGGCTCGCGCCGTCCTCGGGGTCGGAGAACAACCGCTTGTGGTCGACGCCGGTGACGGTGCCCACCACGGTGCCGTCGTCGTCGCGCACCGCGACCAGGTAGTCGACCGGTTCACGGTGCAGGTGGTTGTCCCAGATGACGTCGACGGGTGCTGGCACCATCGCGCAGTGCACGTAGACGCGGTTGATCGAGTCGGCGTCCTCAGGCGTTTCCAGCGTGCGCACGCTGAACCCGTTCGGTAGTTTGACCGGCTCGTCGTCGTCGGAGAACCTCAACCGGTACGTGTGACTGGGATCGATGAACAGTTCGGCCGGGGCCTTGGCGATCAGGACATGGGGTTCGCGGGCGTAGATGCAGATGTCGCGCCGTCCCGGCCCCTCGTGCCGCAGCACTTCGGCGAGCTGTTGTGGATCGGCGAATGTCTGTCCGAAAATCAGCCTGCCCCAGCCCATTTCGAGCACCACGTCGTCGGCCATGACGTCGACCATGTGCTGTGGTGAAGCGTCGTGCAGACCGAGGGTGATGGCTTCGGAGTGGCCCTCGTCGGGTTCGAGCGCGGTCATGCGGCGGCTCCCCTGATGCCGTGCCGTTGCAACCACAGCTCGAGCAGGGCGATCTGCCAGAGCTCGTTGCCGCGCAGCGGGGTCAGGCGACCGTTCGGGTCGGCGAGCAGCCGATCGACCGCTTCGGGCCGGAACAGCCCGCGCTCCTTGGCGGCGGGCGCATACAGGGCGTCGCGAACGAGGTCGAGGTAGGGCCCTTCGAGGTGGGTCAGCGCGGGCACGGGGAAGTAACCCTTCGGACGATCGATGACGTCGGCGGGAATCACCTGGCGGGCGGCCTGCTTGAGCACGCCCTTGCCTTGCTGCGCGGTCTTGAGTTCGGGCGGACACGTTGCCGCGAGCTCGACCAGCTCGTGATCGAGGAACGGGACCCGGCCCTCCAGGCCCCACGCCATGGTCATGTTGTCGACGCGTTTGACGGGATCATCGACGAGCATCACGGTGGTGTCGAGCCGCAGGGCGCGGTCCACGCCCGTCTCGGCGCCGTCGCGCGCGAAGTGCTCTGTGACAAATCGCTCGCTCGGATCGTCGGCGGTCGCGAAGCCGGGGGTGACGATCGCCTCGTAGGAGGACTGGTCTCGGTCGAAGAACGCCTTCCGGTAGCCGGCCACCGAGCCTTCGAGCGACGCGGCGTCGGGCTGGCCCATCGGGGGATACCAGTGGTATCCCGCAAAGACCTCGTCGGCGCCTTGGCCGGATTGCACGACCTTGACGTGCTTGGCCACCTCCTGGGACAGCAGGTAGAACGCGACGCAGTCGTGGCTGACCATCGGCTCGCTCATGGCGCCGATCGCGCCGTCGAGGGCGGGGAGCATGCGCTCGGTGCCGATGCGGATCTGATGGTGGTCGGTGTCGAACCGGGTGGCGATGAGGTCGGAGTACTTGAACTCGTCGCCCTTGACCCCGCCGACGGACTCGAAGCCGATCGAGAACGTCGCCAAACCGTGCTGACCCGCCTCGGCGAGCAGCCCGACGATCAGGCTGGAATCCACGCCGCCTGACAGCAGGCAACCGACCGGCACATCGGCGACCAGACGGCGCTCGACCGCGACGCGCAGTGCGGCGAGAACGGCGTCCTCCCAATCACGTTCGGACCAGTCGGCCCTTTCGTCGCGCCGCGTGAAGTCGGGCGCCCAGTACGTCGTCGTGGTGCTACGGCCGTCAGGCTCGATCGCGACCAGCGACGCCGGCGGTACCTTGCTCACCCCGCGCAGGATCGTGCGCGGCGGCGGCACGACGGAATGGAACGTGAGGTAATGGTGCAGCGCGACGGGATCGATGCGGGTGTCGACGCCGCCGCCGGCGAGCAGCGCGGGCAGCGACGACGCGAACCGGATGCGGGAGGCGTCCTCGGTCAAGTACAGCGGTTTGATGCCCAGCCTGTCGCGGCCGAGCAGCACCCGGCCGCTGTCCCGCTCGACAATCGCGAACGCGAACATGCCCTTGAGCCGCTCGACGAACGATCGCCCCAGCGGTGGTAGGCCTTGAGCAGTACCTCGGTGTCGCTGTGGGAGAAGAACCGGTAGCCGTAGCCGGTCAGCTCACGGCGCAGGTCCTCGTAGTTGTAGATACAGCCGTTCCAGCAGACGGCCAATCCCAGTTCGGGATCGACCATGGGCTGCCCCCCGGCCTCGGACAAATCGATGATCTTGAGGCGGCGGTGACCGAGCGCGACCCTGCCCTGCGACCACACGCCCGCCGAGTCAGGACCCCGGGGCGTCATCGCCTCAGCCATGGCCGAGACCGCAGTTGACATCAGGTGTTTGGCCGTCGAGACGCACCTCGCCGGTGGCTCCACACACCTGATTGACCCTACGAGACGGTTGGCGGCGTAACACCGTCGCCGCGATGCCCCGCGATGACGCAGGTCGGCTGTACGCGGGCTAGCGAGACGCCCTCCAGCTGTTCGCCGGTTTCGTCGACCTGCCTGATCGGGCCGGTGAACCAGTTCTTCACCGAGGCGTGCCAGTAGATGTAAAGCAGGATCAGCACGCCGCCGACCAGGATCGGGGTGTAGTTGACCGCTTTCCATGCGAAGCTCGGGTCCCACGGCATGCCGGCGTTGCTGTACGGGAACAGCGCGATGATCGAGGTGACGATGATCTCGATCACCGCGACCGGGGCCATCCATTTGTGGTGCCCGCGCAGGTTCCAGGAGCCCACCTCGAACGAATCGCCCATCCTCCATCGCAGGTAGATCGGGACGGCGAAGCACAGGTAAAGGCCGACGACGCCGATCGAAACCACCGCGAAGAAGGCCACCGGGACCGGGGCGCCGTTGACGTCGACCGGAACCAGCGCGGGCAGCGTGATGATCGCCGCGAGCACCGCGGTGACGATCACACCGTTGGCGGGGACCTTGTTCTTGCTGACCGCAGGACCACAGCTGGTGGCCCGGCACCGCTCGGTCGCGGCTGAACGCGAACAGCATCCGCGAGGCGCTGGTCTGGCAGGCGGTGGTGCAGAAGAACTGTCCGGCGGCCGAGATCAGCAGCACGGTACCGACCCACTTGGAACTCAGCGCCTGGTTGAAGATCGTCACCACCGCACCGCCGCTGGCCGACACCTCGTCGGCGTCCTGCACCGCGAACAGGAACGCCAGCAGCAGGATCCAGCCGCCGATCGCCGAGTAGAAGATCGACCGCCAGATACCCTTGGCCGCCCCGTCGGCCGCGCTGTGGGTCTCCTCCGACAGGTGCGCGGACGCGTCGTAGCCGGTGATCGTGTACTGGGTCAGGATCGCCGCGATCGGCAGCACGAAGATCAACCAGCCAAAGCCCTTCTCCCCACCGAACATGCCGGTGTTGTTGATGGTCTGGGCGAAGACGTCGGAGAAACTGGCGTGCTGCTCGGGGATGAGGATCAGGATCAGCACCACCGCGGCCGCGCCGATCACGTGCCACCACACCGAGACGTTGTTGATGACCGCCAGCAGGTGAGACGAGAAGATGTTGATGATCGCCGAGGCGGCCAGGATGATCACAAACAGGATAGAATGTCCTCGTCAGGCTGTAGCCGGCCAACCAACCCTCGCTGAACGTGCCGAGCGTCAGGTCGAGGAACGTCGCGCATCCGTAGGCCACCGACGCCAGGATCGCGATCAAGCCGATCAGGTTCAGCCAGCCGGTGTAGAAGCCGGCCTTCGGTCCGCCGAGTTTGGTCGCCCACCAATAGATTCCGCCCGAGGTCGGGTATGCCGACACCAACTCGGACATGCACAGGCCGATGATCAGGATGAAGATCGAGACCAGCGGCCAGCCCCACGCGATCGCGGCCGGCCCGCCGTTGTTCCAGCCCAGGCCGAACGACGTAAAGCAGCCCGCGAGAATCGAGATGATCGAAAACGAGATCGCGAAGTTGGAGAATCCCGACCAGGACCGCTGCAACTCCTGCACATAGCCAAGCCGGGCGAGATGCTTCTCGTCCTCGCTCAAGTGTTCGTGACCCTCTGGCACGACAGTTCTCCTTCGGGGATCGGACAGCGCACATTCCATAGGGACAATAGAGCCCTATTGGTCTGGCGTCCTACCTTTGGGGATGACGGCTGCGTAAACGTCTATGGGGGATCGCCCAGTGGGTCGACTAGCTGGCGTTTCGCTCGTTTGCGAACTGTGTCTGTCCTGTTATTGACGGTGTCACCGCCCCGCGTTATTGTCCAAAGTTGTCTGACAACTTTGCCCCAGGCAATCGAGGAGGGGCTATGGCCGAGAACAAGCGGGCAGTCGGGTCGGTCACCTATCGGGACGCGGAGCACGGTTATTTCGAACGGCGCAAGTTGCGCCGTCACGCCGCATTCTGGTCGCTCTGGGCGCTCGGTGTCGGCGCGGTCATCTCAGGAGATTTCTACGGCTGGAACCTCGGCCTCGACGCCGGCGGCTTCGGTGGTCTGCTGATCGCAGGCATCGTCATCACGGTCATGTACTACGGCCTGTGCTACAGCATTGCCGAGATGTCGCCGGCACTGCCGCACACGGGCGGCGCCTACTCCTTCTCACGGTCGGCGATGGGCCCGTGGGGCGGCTTCATCACCGGGTTGGCCGAGAACATGGAATACGTGATCACCCCTGCGGTCGTCGTGGGCGCGATGGGATTCCTTTCGCACGACATCGTTTTCGACCTGACCGGAGCCGACGGGTGGTGGAACAGCCCGGTTCTCTGGTGGGCGATCTACTACATCATCTTCGTCGGGATCAACATCATCGGCATCGAGATCACCATGCGGTTCACCGTGGTGATCACCGTCGCTGGCGCTCGGGGTGCTCGCGTTCTTCTTCGTGGCCGTGCTCGTCAGCCGGTCCTTCGACGGCAGCCTGCTCACCAACATCCCGCCGGAGGAGGGCGGCAGCAGCTTCCTACCGAAGGGCATCGCGGGAATCTTCCCCGCCCTACCATTTGCGATCTGGTTCTACCTGGCGATCGAGGAGTTGCCATTCGCCGCCGAGGAGTCTCACGACCCGAAGCGAGACATCCCGAAAGCCACCATCTGGGGGCTCAACACGCTGGTCGTGTTCGCCGTGCTCATCCTGTTCCTGAACACCGGCGTCGGCGGAGGCGCCGCAGAGATCGGAACGTCGGCGACGCCGTTCTTCGACGGGTTCAAGGCGGTCTTCGGGGAGGGCACCGCGGCATCCTTGCTCGGGCTCCTCGCGCTCATCGGGCTGATCGCCAGCTTCTTCACGATCATCTATGCCTACGGGCGCAACACCTATTCGCTGTCCCGCGCAGGCTATTTCCCGCAGAGCCTGTCGATCACCCACCCGACCAGGCACACGCCGTACGTCGCGCTCATTGCAGGCGCGGTGATCGGATACGCTCTTTCGCTCGTCATCTACTTCCTGGGCCAGAGCGAGAGCGCTCTCGCGGGAAAGATCGTCGGCGCGCTGCTGTACATGGCCGTGTTCGGTGCCGTGATCTCGTACTTCATGCAGTGCCTGGCGTTCATCATGTTGCGCCGCAAACTGCCGAATATCGAGCGGCCTTACCGCAGTCCGGTGGGGGTCTGGGGCGCGGCGATCGCGGGTGTCATCGCACTCGTCGCGCTCGTTTCGCTCTTCCTCAACCCGGACTACCGGCCCGGTGTTGTCGGAACGCTCATCTACTTCCTGATCGGAATCGTCTACTTCGCGATCGCCGGGCGGCACAAGCTCGTGCTGTCGCCGGAAGAGGAGTTCGCGCTTTCACAGGGGCAGCACGGAGCGCACTTGGAAGAGGAGGGCTACGGCACGGTCTCCGTAACCGAGATCGCGGCCGACGACACGCCGACCCGCTCACCGTGATCTGAGGGAAAGACGTGTCACTGGTCCTGGGAGTCGACGTCGGCTCGCAGAGCATCAAGGTCGTCCTCGTCGACGAGGGTGGCGACGTCGTCGCCAGCCGGTTCGGCCGCACTCACGCATGACGCACCAGCACGACGGCTGGGCAGAACAGGACCCGCACACCTATTGCACCGCACTGCGCGACGCCGTCCGCGCGGCGACCGCAGGTATCGAACCGACACGAGTCGTGGCGATGGGCCTGGGCAGTCAGGTCGACGGCGTCGTCGCGTGCGACGCCGACGGTGCGCCGCTACGCCCGGCGATCATCTGGCTGGACAAACGGGCCACCGAGCAGTGC
The DNA here is from genome assembly GCA_963851115.1 of uncultured Actinomycetota bacterium. Classification (GTDB taxonomy): domain Bacteria; phylum Actinomycetota; class Actinomycetes; order Mycobacteriales; family Mycobacteriaceae; genus Mycobacterium. Next base: position 63,628 of record CAWKOI010000008.1, on the reverse strand, counting down.
GATCGTCTGGTCGCTGCGGTCGGGAAGGATATGCTCGCCGAGCGGACGGGTTTGGTGGCCGATGCCTCGCACAGTGCACCGAAGATGATGTGGATCCGCGACCACGAACCGCCGGTCTGGCAGCGCGCGGCGACGCTGGCGCCCGTCGGGTCGTATCTGCTGCATCACCTGACCGGCTCTCACGCCCAGGACGCCGCGAACGCGTCGTCCACGATGGTGTACGACGTCACCCGCGGCGACTTCGACGAGGCTCTGTGCACGGCAGCTGAGCTGGACCCGTCGATGTTCGCGCCGGTGCGCCCGTCGACCGAGGTGGTCGGCACGCTGCTGCCCGACATCGCCTCGGAGTTCGGTCTCCCGGCGAGTTGCGCGGTTGTCGTCGGAACCGGAGACGAACACGCCGCGTCGGTCGGGGCCGGCGCGATCGAGGCCGGCGTCGTCGTCGATGTCACCGGTACCGCCGAACCGGTGACGACCGTGTCCGCGACACCCGTGCGCGACCCGCTCTGTCTCGTCGAGACGCACGGCCATGCCGTGCCCGGCTCGTGGCTGATCGAGAATCCCGGATTCGTCAGCGGCGGCAGCACACTCTGGCTCGCCGGGCTGCTCGGTGTGCCGCAGGCCGAGGTCTTTCACGCTGGCGCTGGCGGCGCCACCGGCCAGTGACGGTGTGCTGTTCCTGCCGGCACTGTCGGGGTCGACGGCACCGCGGTGGAACGACCGGATGCGTGGCGGCCTGCTCGGCCTCGCGATGAACCACACGCAGGCGCACGTCGCACGGGCGGTGCTCGAAGGCTGTGCATTTGCGTTGCGCGACATCGTCGAACGACTCGACGCGCTAGGCCTCGGTCGCGGTGAGATACGGATCGTCGGCGGCGGCGCGCGCGACAACTTGTGGGCGGCGATCAAGGCCAGCGTGCTCGGAAGGCCAGTGCGGCGCGTGCTGACCGAGGAGGCCACCGCCGTCGGCGCCGCGATGGTCGCCGGGGTCGGCACCGGGTTCTTCGCGGACTTCACTGCGGCATCGGTTGCCGTCCGGCTGGCTCCGACCGCAATCGACCCGGACCCCGACGCCACCAAGACCTACGCGGACGCCTACCGGCGCTATCTCGCCGCGTTCGACGCCGTCGAATCCGCGCTGGCGCCGCACGACTCGTCGGCTCGGCCGACGTGATCACCGTTCCCGATCCGGCGGCCCTCCTGGCCTCCTTGCGCGCGGACGGCCACGCCGGACTGCCCGACGTCGACGTCCGCGTCGGCGAGTCGGTGTTAAACAGTGCGATAGCCGACAGCTGCGAACGATTCGTGGGCATTGCACCGGTGATCCTCAGCGACGGTGGGCCCTACCGTACGTCGGCCGGGCCGGTGGTGGATCGGATCGCCAGGCAGCTCGGTTGTCCGGTCGTCCAACTCGGAACAGGGGCGGTTCGCGCTGACGAGGAGACCGTCCAGCGCGCGGTGGCCGAAGTCGGTGCGCACCGGCTGCTCATCTCTGTTGGGTCCGGCACGCTCACGGACATCGCGAAGGTCACCGCGCAGCGCACCGGCAGCCGTCACGTCGCGGTCCAAACCGCCTGCAGCATCAACGGTTTCATCGCCGACCGCAGCGTCCTCGTGGTGGCAGGCGCGAAACGCACCGTCGAGTCCAGATGGCCCGACGTCCTCGTCGCCGACACCGACATCCTCGCCGCGGCACCGTGGCAGTTGAACCTCGCTGGGGTGGGGGACCTTTCGACGGTCCCCAACGCGGTCGCCGAGTGGCAGCTCGCCGCCCGGCTCGGTCACGGACCGCCGTATGCGCCCGCCGTCGTCGACGACGTCCTTGCCGCCAATCCAGTGCTGCCCGCATTGGCGCGGGCCGCACGCCATGCCGAGCCGGCGGGAATCGCCGATCTTGCCCGGCTACTGGCGGCCAGTGGACTGTCGATGGGAATCGTCGGTTCGACGGCCCCGGCATCGGGCACCGAACATGCGGTCTCGCACCTGCTCGAGATGGCGCGCAGCCGTCAGGGTCGGCCGGCCGCTGCTCACGGCATGCAGGTCACGGTCGCGACGCGGCTTGCCGTGCGAGTCTGGCAGCTCGTCTTTTCCACGATCCGGTCGGCGGATGCGAAGGTCCGGGTACCCGACGAAATGTCAGGTCGCGACGCCGTGGCACGCGCATTCGCCGAGTTCGACCCGCAGACGGCCGAGGAGTGCTGGACGGCGTACTCCGCGAAGCGAAACTGGCTGCTGGCACACCAATCCGCGATCGAGACGCTGGTGTCGGACTGGGGTGCGTTCGCGCGGTCACTGCGGCTTCCTTCACCGGAACAGTTCGACGAGATAAGCCGTGCGAGCGGCCTGCCGACCCGGGGGCAGGACCTCGGCGTGGGTTACGACGACGACCTACTGTTCTGGGCCCTGCGGAATTCCCACCTGCTGCGGGAGCGGATCTCGATCGTCGACCTCGCCGACGTGCTGGGCGTGTGGTCGGACGATACGGCGTGGTCGATCGTGGCCGACGCCGCGAAGGCCGGGATGAAGGACGGATGAAGGAGAACCCTGTGGCGCACTTCGTGTTCATGCTCACCCACGGCGACAGAACCGTCGGACACGCTGCCGAGATCGTGCCGGAAGTGGCCGACACCGGTCTGAAATACATCGGGTTCAAGGACGTCGGAGCAGACGCGTCGCGACAGTGTGAGCTGACGTCTCTGGCCCACGACGCCGGGTTCGAGGTGATGCTGGAAGTGGTCTCGACCAGCAAGGAGGACGAGCTGTCGTCGCTGCGTGGAGCGGTCGAGGCCGGCGTTGACTGGGTGCTCGGCGGCACTCACGCTGCGGACGGTGCGGGCATGCTGCCGGACGGGGTGCACTATTGCCCGTTCCCCGGCAGGGTGGTGGAACATCCGAGTGTTCTGCTCGGCACGATCGACGAAATCGCGACCGATGCCGAACGGCTCACGGCTCTCGACCACGTCACTGGGCTCGACCTGCTGGCGTATCGCCATCCGACGGCCGATCACGACGCTCTGATCCGTGAGGTGGTCCAGCGCTCGAGCGGCCCGGTGATCGTCGCGGGGTCGATCGCGAGCATCGACCGGGCGCTCGCGGTCAGCGAGGCAGGCGCGTGGGGATACACCATCGGAAGCGCCATCTTCGACGGCATGCTGCCAGGAGCGCCGTCCATCGCAGACCAGGTTCGTCGCGTCCTCGAGGCAACGGCGGATGCATCCCGCGAAACCCGGACGTAGGCTCGACAGAGTGTCCGGCCGAACTTTGCTCGCCGACCGGTTGCGTGACGAGTTGCTGGAGGAAATAACCAGTTCGCAGTTGCAGCCGGGGACCAAGTTGCCGAGCGAGGGCCAACTGGCCAAGCGCTTCAACGTATCTCGTGCCACGGTGCGAGACGCGGTCAGTGCGCTTATCGAGGCCGGCTACGTAACCCGTCGTCGCGGTTCGGGCAGTTATGTCACCGAGCGCCGGCGCATGCCCCACGGACTCGACTCGACGCTCAGTTACCTCGCGATGATCGAGAGTGCGGGCGTCCGTGCGGGGATGCACATCCTCGACGCGGCGTTCGAACAATGCTGCCCGGACGACTCCCCGCTACAACTCGGTCCGGGCGATACCGTCTTGGCCGTCGAGCGGGTGCGCACGGCCGACGATCGACCCGTGATCTACTCCCGTGACCGCATCCCCGCGCGCCTGCTGCGCGCCGACCTCGATCTGCGCGAACTCGACCCCTCGCTGTTCGCACTGCTCAAGTCGTCGGGACATGCGGCAGACCACGCGACGGCGACTTTGCGCGCCGTCGCCAGCTCCACTCATGAGGCGCGCGTGCTCGGTATCCGGAAAGGGAAGCCGCTTCTGTACATCGAGGAGATCGACTACGACCGGGACGGCACTCCGGTCATGCTGTCGCGGGAATGGCACGTTTCGGAAGCGTTCGATGTACGGATCAATCGGAAGGCCCAGACGCCCGCAGCCGCCGGACCACCGGTCACCTCCCCGCCCTCGACGACCGCGTAGCTCAGTCGCCGCTAACCTGGGGTCGGAGGACCATAGCGTTTTATTGGTCTGGTGTCCTACCTCTGGGGGTCACAAACTGATAAATCTGCTGGGTCAGACGGTGGAAAGCCGGTTCACTCCAGGGTGAGCGTCGGTGCCGCGGTCAACTCGTCGGCGCGTGAGGTGTCTTTGAGGTCGACACCGGAGCGGTCCAGGCGTCGCGCACCCGCGACCAGGCCCGCCACCACCCGCGCGGCGGCGGCGTAGCCCAGGCCGTCGGGCGGGTGGATGTTGGAGATGCAGATGCGGTCGGCGTCGGTGCGGCCGGCACGCGGCAGGTGGGTGAGGTAGATGCCGAGGCTGTCGGCGACCGACAGGCCGGGCCGCTCGCCGATGACCACGATCAGTGTGCGGACGCCCATCCGCGCGCCGATGTGATCGCCCAGCGCGACCTGAGCCCGGGTGGCGATCACCGGCGCGGCGATCGAATACTTCTCACCGAGGGTCGCCGCCAAGGCGGCCAGCACACCCGCGCCGTATTCGGTCAGGGCGCGCGGCGGTGACTGGTCCACATCGATCGGCAGCACCCGCCCCGCCGCGTCGCTCATCCCCAGGCCATGTCTCGAACTCCAGTGCGGGCCGCAGCCCGAGCACCTGGCGGGCGTAGAGCACGTCGTGAAATGACAGGCTCTGATAGCCCAGCATCACGTCGTCGGCACCCGGGACCGCGATGACGAAGGCCACCCCGGCCGCGCCCAGCAGCGTCAGCAGGGTATCCATGTCGTCCTGATCGGCTTCGGCGTGGTTGGTGTAGCAGACGTCGACGCCCATGGGCAGGCCGAGCAGCTTGCCGCAGAAGTGATCCTCCAGGCCTGCGCGGATGATCTGCTTGCCGTCGTAGAGGTACTCCGGCCCGATGAAGCCGACGACGGTGTTGACGAGCAGGGGCTCCAGGTCGCGGGCGACGGCGTAGGCGCGGGTCTCCAGCGTCTGCTGGTCGACGGGTTGCCCGCCCATGCCCAGGTGCGCACCCGAGCTCAGCGCGGAGCCCTGGCCGGTCTCCAGGTACATGACGTTGTCGCCGACGGTGCCGCGGTTCAGCGACCGGCCGGCTGCCAAACCCTCACGCAGGAGCGCGATGTCGACGCCGAACGCCGAGTTGGCGCCCTCGGTGCCGGCCACCGACTGGAAGACCAGATCGACCGGCGCCCCCCGCTCGATCAGTTCGATGGTCGTCGTAACATGCGACAGCACACAGGACTGCGCGGGAATGGGGTAGCGGGAACGGATTTCGTCGAGCAGGGTCAGCAGGTCCGCGGTGGCTTCCGGCGAATCGGTGGCCGGGTTGATGCCGATGACCGCGTCGCCGCAGCCGATCAGCAGTCCGTCCAGGGTGGCGGCGGCGATGCCGCGCGGATCGTCGCGGCGGCGGCGGATGGGTCGGGGCCGGCGGCGACGTCCAGTAGCCAGTCGCGCAATCCGCCGACCGTCAGATGCGAGATGCGTTGAAAGCCAAGACGATCGTGATTGTCGATGATGAGGCGGGTGACCTCGTCGTCCTCGTGCGGGACCACCATTTCCTCTAGGAACACGTGCAGCCCGAGGTCGGCCAGCGCCTACTGGGCGGCGGCGCGTTCGGCGTCGGAGGTTGCCGCGCAGCCGGCGAGCTCGTCGCCCGATCGCAGCGGTGTCGCCTTGGCCATCAGCTCCACCAGGCCGTTGAAGCTGTACGTCACGCCGCCGACGTGTGCGGTGTGCTGCTTGAGTCGCGGGCCGCTCAGTCCAGCTCCTCCTCGGCTGCAGCCAGCGCGGCGAACTCCTCGTCCGGCGTGTTCGCCACCAGGTGGTGGCGACTGTAGAGCGCGAAGTACGCCATGAACGCCGCAAACACCACCAGACACCAAAACGCCGCCGTGCTGTCCACCACGAACGTCGCCACCACCGACAGCGCCGCCACCACCAACGCAAACGACGTCGTGATGATGCCGCCCGGTGTGCGGTACGGACGCGGCATGCCCGGTTCACGCACCCGCAACACGATGTGACTGACCATCATCAGCACATACGAGAGGGCGGCGCCGAACACCGCCATGTTCAGCAGCATCGCGCCCTGACCGGTCAACGACAGCACGAAGCCGATGACTCCGGGCACCACCAACGCCAGCGTCGGCGCCTTGCGTGAGTTGACCACCGAGATCGCCCTGGGCAGATAGCCGGCCCGCGACAGGGCAAACAGCAGACGCGAGTAGGCGTAGATGATGGAGAAGAAGCTCGCGATCAGCCCGGCCAGCCCGATGTAGTTGACCACCGTGGCCATCGTCGAGTCGCCGAGCGCCTCCACCAGCGGGTTGCCCGATTCGCTCATCGCCTTCGCCCCGCCGGCCCCGGGGACCAGGAACAACACGGTAGCGGCGGTGATCAGCAGCACGCCCATCCCGGCGATGATGCCCTTGGGCACATTGCGTTCGGGCTCCTTGGCCTCCTCGGCGGCCAGCGGCACGCCCTCGATGGCCAGGAAGAACCAGATCGCGAACGGCACCGCCGCCCAGATTCCGAGATAGCCGAACGGCAGGAACGATGACGCGCCCGCGGCGTCGGTGGGCGCGATATCGGTCAAGTTCGCGGCGTCGAAGCTGCCGATCGCCGAGACGGCGAAGATCACCAGGCCGGCCAGCGCGATGGCGGTGATGACGAACATGACCTTGAGCGCTTCGCCGACGCCGGCCAGGTGGATGCCGATGAACAGCACGTACGCGGCCAGGTACACCCACCAGCCGTCGGTGATCCCAAACAGCCCGAGCGATTCAACGTAGGCGCCGATGAAGGTGGCGATCGCGGCCGGCGCGATCGCGTACTCGATCAGGATCGCGGTCCCGGTGGCAAACCCGCCCCAGGGCCCCAGTGCGCGGCGCGCGAACGTGTAGCCGCCGCCGGCCGCCGGCAGCGCCGAGGACATCTCGGCCATACCCAGCACCATGGCGAGATACATGCCCGCGATCACCACACCGGCGATCAGCAAGCCACCGAACCCGCCTTCGGCGAGGCCGAAATTCCACCCCGAGTAGTCGCCGGAGATCACATAGCTCACACCGAGACCCGCGAGCAGCAGCCAGCCCGCAGTGCCCCGCTTCAGGGTCCGTTTAGCCAGGTAGTCGCGGCTCTCGGCGTGAAAATCAGCGCCGACGCGATGACTGTCCCCATGGTGGTGCTCGATGCTAGACATAGCGGCTCCTGTTCCACCCTCGGCGTCTGCCCGGGTCAGCAGACGCTACGACAATTACATCGCCCATCAGCGAGCCTCCGCGCCCTGTCGCGCGTAATACAGTCATGGCTTCCTCTCCTGGCGATGTGGACCGCATGCTGACCGGGGGACCGCCGTGTACCCGGCCTTGGTGGGCCTGCGGGATGCCGCATAGGGAGAATAGAATGCTCAAAGGTCTGGCGTCCAACCTTTGGCTGTGACAGTTTGGATAATCATGTGGGTAAACGCCGAGAAAACGTCATCTCCAATGGTTGGCTTCTCGTCATGCCCGCCGTCATCGTCGTGTGAGGAAGGTCCGCAATGAGCCCCAGAACCCGCATGTTGTCGCAGGCCGATCTCGAACGGCTGGTGGCCGACGGAGATATCGACACCGTGATCGTCGCGTTCTGCGACATGCAGGGCCGGCTGACCGGCAAGCGGGTATCGGCGCGGCTTTTCGTCGAGGACGTCGCCGAGCACGGCGCCGAATGCTGCAACTATCTACTGGCCGTCGACGTCGACATGAACACCGTCGACGGGTACGCGATCTCCAGTTGGGAGACCGGCTACGGCGACATGGTGATGACGCCAGACTTCGCCACGCTGCGGCTCATCCCCTGGCTGCCTGGCACAGCGCTGGTGATGGCCGACCTGTCGTGGACCGACGGCAGACCGGTGACGCAGGCGCCGCGCAGCATCCTCAACCACCAGATCGACCGTCTCGCCGAGCAAGGCCTGGTGCCGTATGTCGGCACGGAGCTGGAGTTCATGGTGTTCGACACCGGTTTTCGAGAGGCGTGGGCGGCCGGTTACCGCGGGTTGACCGCGGCCACCGACTACAACGTCGACTACGCCATGCACGCCTCGACCCGGATGGAGCCGCTGCTGCGCGACATCCGGCTCGGGATGGATGGCGCAGGCATGTACTGCGAGGGCGTCAAGGGTGAATGCAATCTCGGGCAACAGGAGATCGCGTTCCGCTACGACCACGCCCGCGTCACGTGCGACAACCACACCATCTACAAGAATGGCGCCAAGGAGATCGCCGACCAGCACGGCAAGAGCCTGACCTTCATGGCCAAATTCGATGAGCGCGCAGGCAACAGCTGTCACATCCATATCTCGTTGCGCGGCGAGGACGGCAGTGCGGTGTTCGCCGACTCCGACGACCCCGAGGGTATGTCGCCGATGTTCCGCAGCTTCATCGCCGGCCAACTGGCCACGCTGCGCGAGCTGACGTTGTTCTACGCGCCGCACATCAACTCCTACAAGCGTTTTGTCGAGGGCAGCTTCGCACCGACGGCCGTCGCCTGGGGGATGGACAATCGCACCTGCGCGGTGCGTGTGGTAGGGCACGGCCACGGGATGCGGATGGAACTCCGCGCACCCGGCGGCGACGTCAACCAGTACCTTGCGGTGTCGGCGCTTATCGCCGGCGGCCTGTATGGCATCGAGCGGGACCTGGAGCTGCCGGAAGCGTTGGAGGGCAACGCCTATACCAGCGGGGCAGAACACCTGCCGACGACTCTGGCCGAAGCAGCGGCGTTGTTGGGGAAGTCGGAGGTGGCGCGCGAAGCCTTCGGCGACGACGTCGTGGAGCACTACCTGAACAATGCACGCGTCGAGCTGGCGACGTTCAACGCCGCGGTGACGGACTGGGAAAGGGTGCGAGGCTTTGAGCGGCTCTAGTTCCAGCGCTCGCCCAGTGATCGGCTTGACCACGTACCTGCAGCAGGCTCAGACCGGAGTCTGGGACGTGCGGTCCAGCTTTCTGCCCGCCATCTACCTCGAAGGGGTGAACCTGGCCGGCGGAATCGCTGCCTTGCTTCCGCCCCAGCCCGTGAACGCCGAGATCGCCTCGCGAATTCTGGACGGGCTCGACGGCCTGATCATCACCGGCGGGCGCGACGTCGTGCCGGAAGGTTATGGGCAGCAACCGCACCCGGCGACCGACGAAGCCGTCGCCGACAACCGCACGCGCGACGCTTTTGAGTTCGCACTGGTTGACGGCGCCGTGCGGCGCGGCATACCGGTGCTGGGCATCTGCCGCGGCGCCCAGGTGCTCAACGTCGCGCTAGGCGGGACGTTGCATCAGCACCTGCCCGATGTGCTCGGCCACACCCACCACCAGAAGGGCAACGCGGTCTTCGCGACGTCGTCAATCCGCACGGTGCCGGGCACCCGCCTGGCCGCGCTGATCGGCGAATCGTCCGACGCCCAGTGCTACCACCACCAGGCCATCGACAAGTTGGGGGAAGGCTTGATGGTGAGCGCCCAGGATTCCGACGGCGTCATCGAGGCGGTCGAAATCCCCGGTGAGAACTTCGCTTTGGCGGTGCAGTGGCACCCCGAGGAGCGGCTGGACGACCTACGCCTGTTCGCCGCAGTGGTGGAGGCAGCTGCGGCGTATGCGAAGGAGAAAGTGAACGCATGACTTCGAGCGAGTTGATCAATCCCGCCACCGAAGAGGTGCTGCGCACCGTCGAGCAGACCGACGAGGCGGGGGTCGACGACGCGGTCGCACGCGCCAAGGCGGCACAACGCAACTGGGCACGACTGGCCCCTGCCGAGCGGGCGGCGGCGTTGCGATCCTTCGCCGCGACGGTCGACGCGCACGTCGACGAGCTGGCCCAGCTGGAGGTCGCCAACTCCGGGCATCCGATCAGCAACGCGGAATGGGAGGCCGGCCACGTCCGCGACGTGCTGCAGTTCTACTCAGCCACCCCGGAGCGGTTGTCCGGCAAGCAGATTCCGGTGGCCGGGGGGCTGGACGTCACGTTCAACGAGCCCCTCGGTGTGGTCGGTGTCATCACCCCGTGGAACTTTCCGATGACGATCGCGTCATGGGGGTTCGCACCCGCGCTCGCTGCCGGGAACGCGGTGCTGGTCAAACCGGCGGAGTGGACGCCTCTGACCACCATCCGGCTCGGCGAGCTCGCAGTCGACGCCGGGCTGCCGGCAGACCTGTTTCAGGTGTTGCCCGGCAAGGGTTCGGTGGTGGGGGAGCGCTTCGTCACCCACCCCGATGTCCGCAAGATCGTGTTCACCGGATCCACCGAGGTCGGCACGCAGGTAATGGCCAGCGCGGCCGCACAGGTCAAGCGGGTCACTCTGGAACTGGGCGGAAAGAGCGCCAACATCGTGTTCGACGACTGCGACCTGGAGAAGGCGGCAGCGACCGCGCCGTACGGCGTTTTCGACAACGCCGGTCAGGACTGCTGCGCACGCAGCCGAATCCTGGTGCAGCGCAACGTCTACGACCGGTTCATGGAGCTGCTCGAACCGGCCGTCAAGGGCGTCGTGGTCGGCGACCCGAGGTCGAAGGACACCGAGATGGGCCCGCTGGTATCGAAGCCGCACTGGAACACGGTGGCGTCCTACGTCCCCGACGACGCGCCCGTCGCGTTCCGTGGCGACGCGCCGTCGGGCCCGGGCTACTGGTTCCCGGCGACCGTGCTGACTCCGTCGCGCACCGATCGCACCGTCACCGAGGAGATCTTCGGTCCGGTGGTGACGGTGCTGCCCTTCGACGACGAGGCCGACGCCATCGCGCTGGCCAACGACACGCCCTATGGGCTGTCGGGATCGATCTGGACAGACAAACTGTCCCGGGCGCTGCGGGTGTCGCGCGCCGTGGAATCCGGGAACCTGTCGGTCAATTCGCATTCGTCGGTGCGCTACAACACGCCGTTCGGCGGGTTCAAGCAGTCGGGACTGGGCCGCGAGCTGGGCCCGGACGCGCCGCTGTCCTTTACCGAAACCAAGAACGTCTTTTACGCGATCGGAGAAGCCTGATGGATTTGACGCAACGACTGGCCGGCAGGGTCGCGGTGATCACCGGCGGCGCCGGTGGAATCGGACTGGCCACCGGCCGGCGCATGCGCGCCGAGGGTGCGACGATCGTGGTCGGCGACATCGACCCCACGGCGGGCAAGGCGGCGGCCGACGAACTCGACGGATTGTTTGTGCCCGTTGACGTCTCGGACGAGGCGGCTGTCGACAACCTGTTCGACACGGCGGCCGACACGTACGGGTCGGTCGACATCGCGTTCAACAACGCAGGCATCTCACCACCCGACGACGACGTAATCGAGACCACTGAGCTGCCCGTATGGCAGAAGGTGCAGGACATCAACCTCAAATCGGTGTACCTGTCCTGCCGGGCAGCGCTGCATCACATGGTGCCTGCCAGGAAGGGCTCGATCATCAACACTGCCTCGTTCGTCGCGGTGATGGGCTCGGCGACGTCGCAGATCTCCTACACGGCCTCCAAGGGCGGAGTGCTGGCGATGTCGCGCGAACTCGGTATCCAATACGGCCGCAGCGGGATTCGCGTCAACGCGCTGTGCCCGGGACCCGTCAACACGCCCCTGTTGCAGGAGCTGTTCGCCAAGGATCCGGAACGCGCGGCACGGCGGCTGGTGCACGTGCCGATGGGCCGGTTCGCCGAGCCGGAGGAGCTGGCCGCCGCGGTCGCGTTCTTGGCCAGCGACGACGCGTCGTTCATCACCGGCGCCACCTTCCTGGTCGACGGCGGCATCAGCGGCCACTACGTCACTCCGCTGTAGACCATGTCAGCAGACCCGGACGTCCCGCACGCGAGTGAGGCATTGCTGCGCCCGGTGCGGCCGGGGAACCCGTTCGAAGACACCGTCGAACGGCTGCTGCAAACCATCCGGCTGGGCGTGCTGCAGCCGGGCGAATCCCTTCCGCCGGAACGCGAACTGGCCGCCCGGCTCGGGGTGAGCCGCGACACCGTCCGCGAGGCGATCAAGTCACTGGCCGACGCCGGATATCTGGTGTCGCGTCGCGGCCGCTACGGCGGCACGTTTCTGGCCGACGAGTTGCCAAGGCACACCGGCGACAGTTCCGGTGTGACCCGCGCCGAGATCGACGACGCGCTGCGCCTGCGCGAGATCCTCGAGGTCGGCGCCGCTCGGATGGCGGCGAGCCGCACGCTGACCGCCGCCGAGCGGGAGGTGCTGTGGTCGCGGCTGACCGATGTCCGCGGCGCGTCGCCCGACGACTACCGGCGGCTGGACTCGCGATTGCATCTGGCGATCGCGGAGGCGGCGGGGTCACCGTCGTTGGTGCCGCTGCTGGCCGAGAACCGGATGCGACTGAATGGCCTGCTGGACCAGATTCCTCTGCTGCGGCGCAATATCGCGCATTCCGACGAGCAGCACGAGGCGATCGTGATGGCCATCCTGGCCGGCGACGGTGAAGCCGCAGCCGCGGCCATGCGGGCACATGTCGCGGGATCGGCCGCCCTGTTGCACGGCTTCCTGGACTAGAACCAGCTGGACCCACGCGCGAACAGACGCAAAAGGCCCCAATTTCTCGGCGTGTCGGGGACTTTTCTGTCTCCTCGGCCATCCTCAGTATGCGTCGGCTCAGACGCGCTGGCTCGTAGACTTTCAGGGTGCGCGTGCTGAGCATGGATGATCCGGAGCTCGCGGCTCGTCCGGACCTGACGGGCGATCAGCCGGCCCACGCGCGCATCGGCGATTGGCTCGAGCGGCTGATCGTGTCGCGCATTTTGAAGCCGGGCGACAAGCTGCCATCCGAGGTGGAAATCGCCAACGCGCTTGGCGTGAGCCGGATGACGTTGCGGCAGGCGCTCGGGTCGATTGAATCGAAGGGCCTGATCGATCGCCGGCGGGGGCGCTTCGGCGGCAACTTCGTCGCGGCGCCACGGTTCGAGTTCGACCACGCGAGTCTGCCCGGGTTCACCGAGCAGATGCGCCGGATCCACGTCGAGGCGGGCGCAAAGGTCTTGGGTGCGGCCACTCGCCGTCCCACCGCCGACGTTCGCCAGCGCCTGGTTCTCAACCGCGGTGACCAGGTGCACGAGATACTTCGCGCCCGGTCGGCCAACGGTGAGCCGATCGTGCTCGAAGAGGCGTACTTACCGGCCGCGATTTTTCCGGGGATGCTGTCGGCCAATCTGACCGGCTCGCTGTACGCGATCATGCGCGAATACGATGCGTCCCCGTTCTCCGCCGATGAAGAGATCGAGGCCACCCCGGCCACTGAGCAGCAAGCCGAGATTCTCGGCATCGACGCGGGAAGTCCGCTGCTGTTGATCACCCGAACGTCCTTTACCCAGGAGGGCGTCGCGGTCGAGTTCTCTCGCGACTATCACCGCGCGGATCGCGCTCGGATCCGCATCAAGTCACGGGTCGATGCGCAGACCCGGGCCCGCGACGCCAGTTGGTGAGCGCATCATCAACGAGTTCGGACGACAGTTCGGCGACGATCGCCGGGGCGACTGCTTGCAGCTGAGGATCGGGGTGACGTCCGCCGACCGCGATGCAGTGCATGCCGGCGGCCAGCGCGGCACGCAAGCCCGGTACGGAGTCCTCGAAGACCAGCACATCGGCGGGCCGGCGGTCCAGCAGCCGGGCTGCGGTGAGGAATCCCTCGGGGTGCGGCTTGCCGTTGCGAACGTCCTCTTCGGCGATGAGGACGCTGAACAACGCACCTGCCGGACTGCTCCCCAAGACCGCCAACACGTCGTCCCGCTGGGCGCCGGTGACGATGCCAATGGGAATATTGTTGTCCGCCAATAGCTTCACCAGCTCAACTGTGCTGTCAGCGATCGGATTCTCGTCGGCGACGCGTTGCTTGTATACGCCCTGACGCAACCGCAGCAGGTCGGCGATCTCTTCTTCGGTTCCGCGCCCATTTCGGGTGACCGCATGCTCGATGATTTCGCGATCACTGCGACCAAGCAGCTCGTCACGGTAGTTCTCGGGGGTCATATCCCAGTTCAGGTGGGCGCGGAAGAGCTCGCTGAAGATGTCGAAGAGGATGGGTTCGTCATCCGAAAGGGTGCCGTTGAAGTCGAAGATGACGGCGGGCTGGCTGCTGCGTAACCACCTGTCGATCACGTCGGATGCGGGCGACACGGCAATAGTCTAGACCTTTAACCGCGAGTCGGTTTAGAGTGAAACCGATGTCGTCTCTGCCCACCGACTCCGAGCTCAACGCGCTGCTGGACGATATCCCGGTACTGACCGGGCGTCCGCGGCAATTGCTGGAGCTGTCTGGCGGCCTGACCAATCGCAACGTCAAAGTCACCACCCCGGACGCCGCCTACGTCGCCCGCTGCACCGACACCACGCGCAACTTCCTCGGCATCGACCGCGACAACGAGTACTACAACTCCAAAGCCGCAGAACAGGCCGGCGTTGGCGCACCGGTAATTGCCTACCGCCCCGAAGTCGGAATACTGCTGTTGGGCTATCTCGACGGAAAGACGCTGTGCAACGACGACTTTCAGCGCCCCGGGGTCCTGCCAAAGGTGGCCGCCGGATGCCGGGCGCTGCACGCCGGGCCACGGTTCCGCAGCCGATTCGACATGTTCGAACGCCAGCCTGCCTATCTCAGAACGGTGCTGGACAACGGTTTCAAGATCCCGCGTGACTACCTCGACCATGCCGGCGAGTTCGCTCAGGTCGAGAAGGCGCTGAGCACAACCGACCAGACCACCGTCCCGTGCAATAACGATCTGTTGGCGGAGAACTTCATCGAAGACGGCGACAAGGTGTGGCTGATCGACTACGAGTACTCCGGCAACAACGACCCCTGCTTCGAGCTGGGCAACATCTGGAGCGAGTGTGGCTTGTCCGTCGAGCAGCTGGACGAGCTCGTCACCGACTACTACGGCCGAGCGCTGCGCCACAAGACCGCGCGTGCACACCTGCAGGGCATCGTTGCCAAATACGGGTGGACACTGTGGGGATGCATTCAAAGCGCGTCCAGCCCACTCGAATTCGACTTCTGGGCTTGGGCGATGGAGCGCTACGAGGCCGCCCTGGCCGAGTTCAAGAGCCCCAGCTTTGCCCGGCTTATCGACGACGTGCACGCCACCGACTGACGCAAGGGACCTCTGACATCCATGGCCACCAAACCGCTTCCCGACCGCGCACACGTCGTCATCATCGGCGGCGGCGTCATCGGCACCAGCGTCGCCTACCATCTGACCAAGCTCGGCTTCACCGACGTTGTGCTGCTGGAACAGGGCCAACTGTCCTGCGGCACAACCTGGCACGCGGCCGGACTGGTGGGCCAGCTGCGGGCCTCGGAAAGCGCCACGCGCCTGGTGCAGTACTCAACGCAGCTGTATGCGGAGCTCGAAGGCGAGGTCGGGCTGTCCGCCGGCTACAAGCAGTGTGGGGGAGTGACGGTCGCGCGCACCGAGGACCGGATGATCCAGCTGCGCCGCACGGCCGCCAATGCCGCAGCATTCAACATGGAATGCGAGCTGCTCACGCCGGAGCAGGCCCTCGAGCATTACCCGGTGATGCGTGTCGACGACCTCGTCGGAGCGATCTGGCTTCCCGGGGACGGCAAAGCGAACCCGACCGATCTCACCTTCGCGCTGGCCAAGGGTGCCAGGATGCGTGGCGCTCGCATTATCGAAAAGATCAGGGTGCTAGACATTTTGACCGACCGTGGGCGGGTCACCGGTGTGCACACCGACGGCGGTGACGTCGAGGCCGAGATCGTCGTCAACTGTGCCGGGCAGTGGGCCAAGCAGGTGGGCGACCTGGCCGGGGTCAATGTGCCGCTGCACTCGGCCGAGCACTTCTACGTCGTCAGCGAGCACATCGACGGCGTGCACCCAGACCTGCCGATCCTGCGTGACCCCGACGGCTACACGTACTTCAAAGAAGAAGTCGGCGGCCTGGTCATCGGGGGTTTCGAGCCGGAAGCCAAGCCCTGGGTGGCACCCGATCGCATTCCCTATCCGTTCGAATTCCAGCTCCTGGAAGAGGATTGGGACCACTTCGAGATCCTGATGAACAACGCCCTGCTGCGGATCCCCGCGCTCGAGACGACGGGTATCAAGAAGTTCTACAACGGCCCGGAAAGCTTCACCCCGGACAACCAGTTCATCCTCGGCGAAGCGCCGGAACTGGCCAACTTCTTCGTCGGCGCGGGATTCAACTCCGTGGGCATCGCCACCGCCGGCGGTGCCGGGCGGGCGCTTGCGGAGTGGATCGTCAACGGCGCACCGACCAGCGATCTGACGGGGGTTGACATCCGCCGCTTCGCACCGTTCAACGGCAACAACCGGTGGCTGCATGACCGCGTCGCCGAGGTTCTCGGCTTGCACTACGAGATCCCCTGGCCCAATAGGGAAATGGAGACCGCCCGGCCGTTCCGGCGTTCCCCGGTACACCATCTATTGGAGGCCGCGGGTGCGAACTTCGGCAGCAAGATGGGCTGGGAGAGGGCCAACTTCTTCGCCCCCGAGGGCTGCGAGCCGACGATCGATTACACGTGGGGCAAGCCGAACTGGCTGCAATGGTCGGCGGCCGAGCAGACCAACACACGCACCAACGTCACCGTCTTCGACCAGACGTCGTTCTCCAAGTACCTGGTGGTCGGTCCGGATGCCGAGGCGGCCCTGCAGTGGCTGTGCACGGCCGATGTCGGCGTCGACATCGGCCGATCGGTGTACACCGGGATGCTCAACGAACGCGGTACCTACGAATCCGACGTGACGGTCACCCGCACCGGCCCCGACGAGTTCCTGATCGTCAGCAGCGCGGCCACCACCGAGCGCGACAAGGACCACATCCGCAAGAACCTGCCTTCGGGCGCGAACGCGACGCTGGTCGATGTCACGTCGGCCTACGCGGTGTTCGGAGTGATGGGCCCGAAATCGCGGGACCTGCTGGCGGCCCTGACCACCGCTGACCTCTCCGATGAGGCCTTCCCGTTCAGCACCAGCCAGCAGATCTCGCTCGGATATGCCACCGTGCGCGCGACCCGCATCACCTACGTCGGAGAACTGGGTTGGGAACTGTACGTGCCTGCCGAGTTCGCCGTGGGCGTCTACGAGGACCTGATGAAGGCCGGCGCGCAGTTCGGCGTCGGGCGCGGCGGCTACTACACCATCGAGTCGTTGCGCCTGGAGAAGGGCTACCGCGCATTCGGCCGGGAACTGACCCCCAGCGAGAATCCCGTCGAAGCCGGTCTGCTGTTCGCGTGCAAGCTGAAAACCGACATCGCTTTCCTCGGCCGTGAAGCCGTCGAGAAGGCGAAAGCCGAAGGCCCGCACCGTAGGCTCGTCGGCTTCAAGGTCGACGCACCCGAGGCGATGCTGTGGGGCGGCGAGTTGATCATGCGCGACGGTGCCGTCGCCGGGCAGGTGACTTCCGCCGCATGGGGGGCAGACCATCGGGTCGTGCGTCGGATTGGCTTACGTGAGGGCTTCCGACAATGCCGTCATCAGCGCCGGCTGGGTCAAGGACGGCACCTATGAGGTGAACGTCGGCGGGCAGCTGTATCCGGTCTCGGTTTCGTTGCGGCCCCTCTACGACCCGGCCAACGAGAAGGTCCGGCCGTAGCGCAGTGGTTATTCGAGACCGAGCTTCACCTTCAACGGCGGACCGACGAATTTCACTTCGTGGTCGGCGTTGATCTGGTCCCGCACAGCCGGATCCGCGTCCTCGTCGAGCGTTTCGTTCGCCACGAACACCCCCTCGTATCCTGCCGGGGTCATCAGGTTGATCACCTTCACAGGCGGCTGGTCCTTGCGGATGTTGTCGAAGGTATGCGGCACACCCGGCGGGATGCTGCAGAAGTCGCCTGGACCCAGTTCGACCACTTCGTCGTCGAACTGGACGGCCAGCACCCCATCCAGCACGTAGAAGGTGTCGTCCTGGACGAAGTGGTAGTGCAGGGGAGGACCGGTCAGGTATTCGATCTCCATCTCGAAGAAGTCGAACCGCCCGCCGGTCTCGTCGCCTGCGGCCTTGAACAGCGATGGTCCTTGCTTGTACGACCTGCCCTCGTCGCTGCGGACGACGATCGCTCGAGGCTGTGACATTCGTGATCACTCCTTACGGTTTTCTCGGGTTGGGCGTTTGGTTGTGCCAGCTCGTAACCTGTTGATACGCATGCGCGACGGCCAGCAGCAGGGACTCGCTGCCGGGAAGACCCGCCAGTTGTATTGAGATCGGCAAGTTGTTGATGACACGCGGCGGGCATCGTCAATGCCGGGGCGCCAATGACATTCAATGGCACGGTGAATCGCAACGACGTACTTGGATCCAGCCTGCGCCCATGTGCGTCGATACGCGGCGCGGTCCGCTCATGTCCTGGAAATACCAGCAGGTGTACGTCTCGAAGAGCGCGGCGGTACTGATGCCGGAACTCAGTTGCGATGCGCCTGGCCCGCACATAGTCCGGCGCGGCGGTGGCCGCTCCGGAGCGAAGCCGATGCTTCACCTGCGGCAACAACTCGGAGGCCGACGCCTCTAGGATTGTGCGGTATTCGTCGGCGGCTTCGCACTGGACGATCACCGCGCTCGCCTCGACAACCTCATCCCACCAGCCGATTTCGATGTCGACCAGTTCTACGCCAAGGTGACGCAGTGCTCGGGTGGCGCGGTGCAGTGGAGCCGCAACCACGTCGGGAAGCCCATCCCACAGCGATCGGACCACGCCCACTCGCAACCCGGTCATCGTTCGGTCCAGACCGTCGAGGTAGTTGGCCTGCGGATAGGGCTCGGAGGTCGGGTCGTTGTGGTCGACCCCTGCGATCACGTCGAGAATGCGGGCACAGTCGGCCGCCGAGCGTGCGAGCGGGCCGACGTGATCGAGGCCGGCTGTCAGCGGAACGACACCGCGCAACGGTACGAGTCCGTACGAGGGCTTGAGCCCGACGACGCCGCACCATGTCGCGGGGTTTCGGATCGAACCCGTCGTGTCGGTGCCCAGTGCGCCGGGGACCACGCCGGCCGCGACCGCGGCACCCGAACCCATGCTCGAGCCGCCCGCGTACCGCTTCGGATCCCATGGGTTGCGGGTAGGACCGTAGTGATAGGAATCGACTGGGCCATAGGCGAACTCCGGCAGATTCGTCTTGCCGAAGATCAGCGCGCCCGCGGCGCGCAGTCGCGCGACAGCGGTGGCGTCACGGTCGGGCACGCGCGCGCCGTACACCCTCGAACCCGCGGTCATCGGCTCGCCCCGGGTCGCGATATTGTCCTTGACCGCGATGGGGACGCCGTGCAAAGGCCCGCGGAATTCGCCGCGCCTGGCTTCGGTCTCCAATCGCGCGGCGTCGGCGATCACCAGGTTGCGGTCAATCGAAATGAATGCGTTCAGGTCGGGTTCGGTCGCCTCGTAGCGGGCGAGCGATGCGTGGGCCATCTCCACTGGAGAGACTTCGCGGCGGGCGATGAGGTCGACCAGATCCGCGATGCCCAGCGCACAAAGATCGGACGACACGTGTGGGTCAGTCTGCGGCATGGGCATCGTCGACCACCGCGATCGCATTGATCTCGATCAACATGTCGGGCGAGACCATCTTGGAAACTTCGAGCATGGTCGATGCCGGCGCGGGAGCGTCGAAATACTCGCGCCGTACCCGGTGAACCGCGTCGAAATGTTCGATGTTTCGCACGAACACGTCGACACGCACGATGTCGTTCAACGTGCCGCCGGCTGCGCTCATGGCACGCTTGACAGGTTCTCGCACACCTGCCGCGTCTGCTTGTCGATATCGCCGGGACCGACGATCTGGCCGTCGATGTCGCGCGCCGTCATTCCGGAGATGAACACCATGCGGCCCCCTGCGGGAGCGATCACTGCCTTGGGAGAAGTGTCCGCTGGGTGCGCTCAGTTCTGAGGTTTGTAGTTGCTGCTTCATGGGTTTCCTTACCTTCAGCCGTCGGCGATGGTGTTTTCGAGTACGCCGATCCGGTCGACGCTGACCGTGACGTTGTCGCCCGGTTTCATATAGACCGGTGGCGTTCGGCGTGCGCCGACTCCACCCGGGGTTCCCGTCGCGATGACGTCGCCGGGTTCCAGCCGCGTCACCGTCGAGACGTATTCGATGATCGCGGGGATGCCGAAGATCATCTGGTCGGTGGTCGCCTTCTGCATCAGCTCACCGTTGAGATGGCAGGACAAGGTCAACACGGTGTCGGGCGGTATCTCGTCGGCGGTCACCATCCACGGGCCGAACGCTCCGGTACCGGGGAAGTTCTTGCCCGCCGTGTATTGCGTTGTATGACGCTGGAATTCACGGACCGAGCCGTCGTTGTAGCAGCTGTATCCGATGATGTGGTCCCAGGCATGACGACGCTGGATGCGGCGCCCTTCCGTGCCGATGATCAGGGCGATCTCGCCTTCGTAGTCGAGGGTGTGCGACTCGAACGGCCGGACGATCGCCGTGTCGTGGCCGGTCTGCGACTCGGTGGTCCGCAGGAACATTGCGGGATAGGACACTTCGTCGTTCGCGGTCTCGGCGCGGTGGTCCTCGTAGTTGACGCCGATACACAGGATCTTGCCCGGATTGGGGATCACCGGCAGCCACCTGACTTCCGAGAGGTCGTAGTGCGGCTGCGACTCCGAGTACGGCGCGAGCCGATCGATCGCGTCGTCGGCGATGATCGCCTTGAGGTCCGGGTATCGTTCGCCGACGTAGCGGGTGAGGTCGATGACGCCGTCGTCGGTGACGATCCCGTACTTCGCGTCACCGTCAATCATGAAGCTGGCCAAGCGCATTGAATCGTCGCTCCTCGTTGTCGATCAGGTCAGTTTGTTGTCGCGAAGGACGGTCCGTGCGTCCATCTCGTACACGCAGTGCTGCACGGGCGGGCTGGCGTCGTACCACTTGATCCCGTGACTTCCGACGCCTTGTCGCAGAAGCTCTTCCCGCAGCAGCGGGCCGAAGTCCTCCAGGCTGTAGCAACGGACGTCGATCGCGTCGTGCCAGCCCATGCCGAGCGCCTCGAGGCGCAGCGCCTGCTCGTCGCGGACATAGCGCAGCTTGTCCCGCAGGCCGTCGGTGCTGGTGTCGCCGAGTGCGACGATGCTGTCGTAGTAGTCGCCTTGGCCTTCGGCCGCCTCGGCGCCGCCGGAGACCACGAAGCTGGTCTGGGTGGTCTCGGCAGGCACCGTGTAGCAGAACGCGTAGATGCTGGGTGCCGACGGCTTTGAGGTATGGGGAACAACGTTGGTGCGGGCAACGGGATTGACCCCGTTCTCGGAACAGCCCGAACCGCTCCAAGGTTCTGCACGTACGCCTTGTTGAAGTCGACGAACCCGCGGTCGCTGAACTGTTCGGGTGACCGTAGTTCGCAAGCGCAGAGTGCCGTCGTCGGTCGGCCGATCGCGCCAAGGTGTGACTCGATCGCGGCGAACGCGTCGGCGATCGGCAGCGGTTGTGCGAACATGGCGCGCTCGATGCCGAATCCTGGCTGCGCGGCAACGCCGCCCGAGAACTGGAACACCGATTCGATGTAGCGGTATCCGCCTGCTGTGAGGTTCTTGACGTTTTTCATCGAGGTTGTCCATTCAGTTGACGTGCGGTGGCATGTTCGCGGCGGTGACGGCGGCGATTGAGAAAGGCGAAGGCCGCGAATGTCACGCCCGCTGCGACGAGGAAGACGTATGTCATCTCATCGACGGGGGACGGTGGGGGATTGACGATCGCGTTCACGTAGATCCACAGGGTGGCGCCCGCGCCGAGCACCGCGGCGAGCACGGGTAGCGGCCGCAGTGTGTGTTCGCGGACCCGAAGGACGATGGATCCCACACAGATCAGCACCCACGGAACCACCCATGCGTAGACGGTCAGCGTGGACAGCGACGGAAAGACCTTGGTGAGCAAGTCATTCGGATACAGCCAGATCAGGACCAGCAACACAGCCTGGGCGGCGACCGCGAGAGCCACCACCGCGACGCTGGGGCTGCGGAATCTGGGGTGCACCTTCGCGACGGCGCTGGGGAGCAGCCCGTCGGTCGCCAAGGTGGCGACGAATCGAGAGCCGTAGTTGACGAAGGCGATCAGTGACGCCAGATTCGCCACGGCGAGCACCAAGTCGATCGACTTCACCACCACGTCACCGAGCTGGGCCTCCTGCGCCAATCGCGGCCGCGGGGGACAATCCGGAGTTGATGGCGTCGGCGGCTGCGGTCAGACCAGGCACCTGCAGCAGGGTGGCCACGAGGTAGGCGGCGCCGAGGATGACCGGGATGCTCATCACCGCGAGCGGGATATTGCGCTTGGGCGCCTTGGTTTCGGCGGCAAGGGCGGCGGAGCTTTCGAACGCCACCACGAACACCGAGCCGGCAGCGACGCCCTGGAATATCCCGCTGATCGACGAGCCTTCAAGGCGGAGTTGGGCGCCCAGGTCAAGACCGGTGTGCAAGGCGATGGCGAGGGTGATCAGCGAAATGATCGGGACGGTCATCAGAGTCAGCACGACGGCTGTGCGAATCGACGCGTCGAGGCCCCGGTAGGCCAGCGCCGCCGCGATGGCGATCGCGCAGGTGCTCGTCAGCGGCGATGGTGCCCGCGGAGAGCGCCTGAGCTCACGCCGATCGCGACGAGGAAGCTGCCGGCGAAAATCCCCGTGAGCAGCAGAACTCCGGCGATCAGCGTGACGAAGCCGATGGCCAGCGTCGCTCCGACAAGCAGGCGGCCCCAGGCGCCGAACACGTGCGGCATGTAGGAGTACACCGATCCGGTCCCGACGTAGCGCCTGCGCGAACGTGATGACCGAGAACCCGATGCACGCCGTGGTGAGCGCGATGATCAAGGCGCCCAACCAACTTCCGTTCCCGGCGGTCAGCACGATCAGGAACGGAACGGTGGCGAGCGCAACCGCCGGCGTCTGTGACGTCAGCGCAAGGGCGATGATCTGCGCCGACCGTAGATGGCTGGTCTCGAGTCCAACGGCTTCGTGATGTTGCGCCGCGTCCTGCGGTTCGGATGCCATCGCGCTACCTAACTCCTTGACTTGGGTGATCTGGTGCCGAGGCATCGTCACTCCGGTACCGAGACCAACGGGGCCGCCCGCCGGGCATTCCTGAGCGCATGACCCCACCACTTGAGCTGCTGGACAAGTGAATTGGCTGCGTGGGCACTTCGCTCCGGATCACTTGGCGTGCCATCGGTGAACTGGTCCCACGCATTCGCGAACGACACCGTGTTGCGAACGGTCGCCGCGTTGAGGGATGCGAACACCAGGCGTAGCGCCTCCACCGACCGAAGGCCACCGGCGATTCCGCCGTAGGAGACGAATCCAATCGCCTTGCCGGACCACTGCTCGACATGCAGATCGATGAAGGCCTTGATCGACGCCGGGAAGCTGTGGTTGTACTCCGGCGTGACGAACACGAAGGCATCGGCGGCGGCAACACGGCGGGAAAACCGATTGCATGGTGTCGGGCGGATCGATGCCGATGCGGGTGTGCAGATCGAGGTCGGCGAGATCGATGATGTCGAGGTCGAGGCCGTCGGTGTCGGCGATCACCTGAAGGAACCACTGGGCCACGATGCTGCCGAATCGGCCCTCGCGGTTGCTGCCGATGACCACGGCCATGCGAAGCGGATCTGAACTATCCATCTGTATCACTATCCTTTGGTAAGTGACTTACAGGACGATAGTACGATAGTGACTTACCAGAAGCAAGTGGCTATCTTTGATGGAACGATCGAGGCGGAGATGAGGCGGCGAGATGACAGAAAGCCACTACGACCTGGGCATGGGCTACTGCCCGAGCTACCACCATGCCGCCGAACTCGTCGGACGCCGGTGGAACGGTGTCATCATTCGCGCCCTGCTCCTTGGCGCCTCGCGGTTCACCGAGATCGCCGAGCAGATTCCGGAGATGAGCGACAAAATGCTGGCCAGCCGCCTGCGCGAACTCGAAGAGGAGGGCGTCGTGCAACGCACCGTCCAGCCCACCGTGCCGGTCCGCGTCGACTACTCGCTGACCGAGAAGGGGCAGGATCTGCACCGCGCGGTGCGGGCCCTCGCGGAGTGGGCGGACTACTGGATGCCGGAGGAATCCGACGACTGGACGGTCAGCTCCAAAGACGAGCGGGACCGGACGCAGCCGGCGGGCGCTCGTCGAAACGGTCGCCGGTCCTAAACGCGTCTACCTGGATTAGATTCGAACCGTGGTCCAGCCGGGGAACGAGACGCAGGTCAAGCGCGCGACATCGGCGTTGGCCGACGTCGACACGACCGGCTGGACTCAGCGCTTCGATCTGCTTTCCGACCCCAACCGGCTGGAGATTCTCCTTGTCCTGCATCGCGCACCGGGAATCTTCGTCGGAGATCTGGCCGCCGTGTTGGGCCGGTCGGAAAATGCGGTGTCCCAGGCGCTACGTGTGCTCCGCCAGCAGGGTTGGGTGAGCTCTACCCGGGTGGGGCGCGCCGTCAGCTACCGGCTGGAGGACGAGATCGTGCACGACCTTCTGCACTGGATCGGCGCCCGGCACGGCTGAGCGCTTTCTCGACCGGGGCCCGATCGAACGGAATGATCTGGGCGCCGGTATGCGAATCCGGCAGGTATCGCCGCGCCGATTGTGGAAGTTCGTCGCCGCGTTTCGCCGCGGCGGTCCGCGCGTGCACGGTGACCCGACCACCACTGCGCGGAAGTTCGTTGAGAGGCTCGACCATTGGGGATACGCGGGGCCGGGGACGGGTGTCCTGCATTGGGTCACCCTGCGGTACGTGATCCGGCTGTGGCTCGTCGGAAGATCGTCCCTGCGGGATCGAGCGCGCCTGATGCCGAAAACGGGCGGTGATCAGCCGATTTCACAACTATTCAATGCCTGCCGAACCCCGCGCAAGCAACCTTTGATTGTCGAACCGACACGAAAAAAGGAGAGAGCGATATGACCACCGTCGAGGCCGACCGCGAACTGAAGGCCAAGCACCGCGCGCTTTGGGCGTCGGGTGACTATCCCGCCGTGGCGGCGGAACTGATCCCGTCGCTGGGACCAGAGCTGGTTCGGGCAGCCGGTGTACGGGCACGGCGACCTGGTTTTGGACGTAGCCGCAGGCTCAGGCAACGCGGCCATCCCGGCCGCCGCCGCGGGGGCCATCGTGACCGCGAGCGACCTCACGCCGGAGCTGTTCGAAGCCGGGCGTCGCGCCGCCGCCAACCGCGGCGTCGATCTCGAGTGGGTAGAGGCGGACGCGGAAGCACTACCGTTCGCAGACAACAGTTTCGACATCGTGATGTCGTGCGTGGGCGTGATGTTCGCCCCCCACCATCAGGCGGCGGCCGACGAACTCGTCCGCGTGGTCCGGCCGGGTGGAACGATTGGACTGATCAGTTGGACGCCGCAGGGCTTCATCGGTCAGCTGTTTGCGACCATGAAGCCGTACGCGCCACCGCCACCGCCCGGCGCCAGCCCAGCCGCCGCTGTGGGGCGACGAGGATCACGTTCGAGAGTTGTTCGGGGACAGGGTCACCGACCTGACGACCCGACGACAGACGGTGCACATTGATCGCTGCCCAACCCCGAGCGAGTTCCGCGAGTACTGGAAGCGCAACTACGGTCCCACCATTGCGACGTACCGGTTCAACGCGAGGCGCCCGAGCGCGAGTCGCCGAACTGGATCGTGACTTCCTGACCTTCCTCACCGACTGGAATCAGGCGACCGACCCCGACCAGACCGCCTACGACGCCGAATACCTACTCGTGACGGCCAAGAAGCGAGAGCAGTAGTTGTTTCACCCGCCGAGGCTGACCTGGCGATTTGCCAGACATGCCTCGGCGGGCTGAGGAAGGCTGTACCGGGTGACGGTGGAGTTCCGACTGCTCGGCGACGTCGAGGTGCTCCTCGACGGCCAGCGTCTCGAGATCGGTCATGCTCGTCAACGGTGTGTCCTTATCGCGTTGTTGCTTGACGTGAACCGCCCAGTCCCGGCCGACCAATTGGTCGATCGGGTGTGGGCCGGTGACCGCCCGCACCACGTTGGCAACTCCGTGGCGGGCTACTTGTCGCGGCTACGACATTTGCTAGCGGGCACCGAAGACGTCGAGATCGCGCGCCGCCCGGGCGGTTATGTGCTGGCAGCCGACCAGCTGTCGATAGACGTGCACCGATTTCGCCACCTGACGGCGCAGGCGCGGGCGACCAGTGAATCAGCAGACGCGGCTGCGCTGTTCGACAGTGCGCTGGACCTGTGGCGTGGTGACCCGTTCGCCAGCCTCGACACGCCGTGGATGAACGAAGTCCGCACATCCCTTGAGAACGAACGCCTGTCGGCGGTCTTGGACCGAAACGACGCCGCACTGCGGGCGGGCCGCCACGCCGAACTGCTCGGGGGTCTCGCCGCCCTGCTACACACCTACCCACTTGACGAGCGCGTCGCGGGCCAGCTGATGCTCGCCCAGTACCGCAGTGGCCGCCAGGCCGACGCCCTCGACACCTATCGCCGGATGCGGGAACGGCTTGTCGATGAACTCGGCGTCGACCCCAGCCCGGCGCTGCGGCAGGTGCACCAGCGGATTCTCGACGGCGATCCCGGGCACCCGGCGCCAGAACCTCCACGCGCGGCTGCGGTCGCCACTCGGCCCCGCGCCGGACTGCCGCGTCGCGCAACCAGTTTCATCGGCCGAGAGGGCGATGTCCTGCGCGTCACCGGCGCCCTGCGACAGGCACCGCTTGTGACGCTGACCGGCGTCGGGGGCGTCGGCAAGACCCGGCTGGCCCTCGAGATCGCCGGGCGGGAAGAGGAGCGCTTCGGCGACGGCGTGTGGCTCTGCGAGCTCGCGCCGGTCGACGACGCGGTGAGCCACGCCGTCGCCGCCGCCTTACGGCTGCAGCAACACCAAGGCCTCGGCATCGAGGCAGTCAATCATCGAGTATCTGCGGACCCGCGAGTTGTTACTGGTCGTGGACAACTGCGAGCACGTCCTGGACGCCGCTGCAAAGTTGGTCGACCAGATCGTCCGGCACTGTCCGAAGGTGGTCGTCCTCGCCACGAGCCGAGAAGCGCTCGGCGTGGAGGGTGAACAGATCCTGCCCATTTCTCCGCTGCCCGTCGAAGACGCCACGCAGTTGTTCGCCGACAGGGCCAAGGCAGGCCGGCCGGACTTCGACCTCGACAACGAGCCGGTGGGCGCGGTGGCGGAGATCTGCCGACGGCTCGACGGCTTGCCTCTGGCAATCGAACTGGCCGCCGCGCGGATGCGGGCGATGAGCAGCCTTGATGTCGCGCGCCGACTGGACAGATTGCGGTTGCTGAGCGGCGGTGCGCGCGATGCGCTGCCGCGTCAGCAGAGCCTGGCCGCCACGATCGACTGGTCCTACCAGTTGCTCACCGAAGCCGAGCAGGCACTGTTCATGCGACTGTCGGTTTTTGCCGGCGGATTCGACCTCGATGCGGCGCACGGCGTGTGCGGGGCGGATGGAGACATCGAGGACGACACTCTGGAGTTGCTCACCGGGCTCGTCGACAAGTCAATGGTGACCTTGCGCAGTGGCACCGACTTGGCGCGCTATGGGGTGTTGGAGACGCTGCGCGCCTACGGGCGTGATCGCTTGCGGGAGAGCGGGATCGAGGGGATGTACGCCGCGCGGCATGCGCAGTACTACACGGAACTCGCCGAACGCGCGGCCCTCGGTATGCACGGTGCAGACGAGCGCGCGTGGGTGGAACGGATGCTGCCCGATTACGACAACCTGCGCGCCGCGTTCGAGCACGTCTTGGCGGACTCGGACGTCGACACCGTGCTTCGGCTGGTCACCTCGCTGCCCGAATTCGTCCATCTGCGAATCGGATACGAGTCGGCCGGCTGGGCGGAGCGGGCGTAGCGCTGGCGGACCCCGACCATCCCCTTACGCCGCCGCCGTCGGCTTCGCCGCTCGGGGTGCGTGGAATCGAGGCGAGCAATCGGACGCCCGGTCACTGGCTGCGCTGGCCAACGGACGCGCACCGCCCGCGGT
Source organism: uncultured Actinomycetota bacterium (assembly GCA_963851115.1). Lineage (GTDB taxonomy): Bacteria > Actinomycetota > Actinomycetes > Mycobacteriales > Mycobacteriaceae > Mycobacterium. The sequence continues at coordinate 35,665 of CAWKOI010000008.1, read as the reverse complement.
ACCGGGCGGATCGCCTATCCGGGGGACGTTCTGGCTGATGTGGTGCTGTACGAGGGTGATGCGGCCACTGCGCTGTCGCACTATGAGGGCGAGGTGTCGCGTGCGCGCCGCGACGACGATTCCATCCGACTCGTGTGGACCCTGTTCTACGTCGCGATCTGTCACGCCGCGTTGCGGCAACCCGAGAGTGGGTTGGCCGCTGCGGAGGAATCGATGCAGGTGGCGGAGGAAACCGTTAACCCGACGGCGCTGTCGATGGCTCGCTATGCGCTCGGATTGGTGCTGAAGAAATCCGAACCGGACCGCGCGTTGGAGCTTTTCGACGAGGCAGCCGAGCTGGCGGCGTCGGTGCAGAACTTCTGGTGGCACGGCATCGCGTTGATGGAGGCCGCGGCAACCCGTGCGGTACATCGCGATCCGGCGAGCGGGGCCCGTGCTCTCCTCGAGGTGCTGGATCATTGGGACAGGGTGGGGGACTGGAGTCAGCAATGGCTTAACCTGCGCTACGTGGCGCGGTTTCTAGTCAGGGTGGGCGCCGAAGACGACGCTGTCGCACTGCATTACGCGCTCGTCGGTGCCGGCAGGCTGTCGCCGCTGGATCCCGAGCAGCTCGCCGCGCTGGGCGAGCAACAGCAGAAGACATTGAGCGGTGCGGAGGCTCTCGTGCTGGCGCGCACGAGCCTCGCCCGATACAGCTGAGCCGGCCCAGCGCACAGTCCGCTGACCACCGCATTTCACGAATGACGAAGGCTTTTCGAAAGCCGTATTTCGGGAAACGGCTACGTCGACGTCAATGACCGTAACGGCAACTACAGGTACAGCGGCTAACCGTGGCGCCGATCAGTATTGCAACCCAGAGGAGACGAAATGACCACCACTGATCATCGATCCGGTGCTACGGGCGACCACGACGCCGACCGCGCGCTCAAGGCGAAACATCGGGCGTTGTGGGCGTCGGGCGACTACCCGGCCGTCGCTGCCGAGCCGGGAGTACTGGAAACGCAACTACGGTCCCACCATCGCGGCCTATCGGTTCAACGCCGGGGCGCCCGAGCGGGTGGAAGCACTGGACCGTGACTTCCTGATAGTCCTCACCGAGTGGAATCAGGGAGGTCCCACCATCGCGGCCTACGATGCCGAATACCTGCTCGTCACGGCGACGAAGGGGTATGTGGTCCGGAAATTCCACATGAACATCTGTTCATCTAGACAGATGTGGGGTGGGGGCTCTAGGCTAATGGTGTGACCATTCAAACCGTCGCCATGCACATGAGCGATGGCATCGTCAACGCACCGGCATCCGTCGTTTTCGGCCTCATTGCGGTTGTTGCTGTTGGGTTCTGTGCCGTCCGCGCGCGTAGCGAACTCGACGAGCGCACCGTACCGCTGGCCGGGCTGGTGGCCGCCTTCGTCTTCGCGGTGCAGATGGTGAACTTTCCCATCCTGCCCGGGGTGAGCGGCCACCTGCTCGGCGGCGCACTCGCCGCGATCCTGGTCGGTCCGTACACCGGCGCGCTATGCATCGCGATCGTGTTGGTGGTGCAGTCGTTGTTGTTCGCCGACGGCGGAGTGACCGCGCTGGGCACCAACATCACCAACATGGCGGTGATCGGTGTTGCGGCAGGCTACGGTACGGCGGTCTTGCTGTACTCAGTCGTCCGGCGCCGGAGGGCCGACGTACCCATCGCCGGGATCGGGGTCATCGCGTTCATTGCTGCGGTCATCGGGACCGTCTGTGCAGCAATGGGATTCGTCATCGAATACGCGATCGGCGGAGCGGCACTGACCTCGATGACCACCGTCGCCGGCTACATGTTCGGCACCCATGTGCTGATTGGCGTCGGCGAAGGACTGATCACCGCGGCCACGGTGATGGCCGTCGCACGGTCCCGTCCGGATCTCGTCTACCTGCTTCGCAGTGCCCGTGTGAAGGTACCGGCATGAGCAAGCGGTGGCGGTTCTGGGTCGCGTTCGCCGCGGCCACGCTCGTGATCGCCGGCGTCATCTCGTACTTCGCCAGCGCCAGCCCCGACGGCCTGGACTCCGCAACCCTGCGGGGATGCGAGGTCGTCGAAACCGCCGACGGCGAAGAGCTGACCGGCGATTGCATCGCGCAGCACGCCTCCGATCACGCCATGTCGACCTCGCCGCTGGCCGATTATGCGATCGGCGGGCGCGACGGCACGGGCGGGATCGCCGGGATCATCGGAGTTCTCGTCACCGTGGCTGTTGCGGGGTCGGCGTTCTGGCTGATCGCCCGGAGCAGGCGCTAGCGGTGGGCGCCGGCGCGCACCCGCTGTATCGCCATGGCGACTCGGTCGTGCACCGCGCGCCCGCCGAGGTGAAGATCGTCTGCCTGCTGGTTTTCGTGCTTGCCGTGGTTGCCACGCCGCGCGAGATGTTCTGGCCGTTCGCGGTCTACGCCGCGATCGTCGTGGTGGTCTGGCGGCTGGCACGGATACCCGTGCGGTGGATCCTGCCGCGGATGTTGATCGAGGCGCCGTTCCTGGTGCTCGCCGTGTTGCTGCCGTTCGCCGAGGGTGGTGAGCGCGTTGAGGTTGCGGGACTGCAGCTTTCGGTGACCGGGCTGTACGCCGCGTGGGGCATCGTCGTCAAGGGCACCCTGGGCGTGGCCGCGGCGCTGACCGTTGCTTCTACGACATCCGCGACCGAATTGCCCGCAGCGCTGAGCCGGCTCGGCTGTCCCGGCCGTGGTCACGTCCGTGCTGGTGTTGATGATCCGATACGTTGACCTGCTCGCGGCCGAGGCCGGCCGGATGCGGATGGCCCGGATTTCGCGGGGTGATTCACCGCGGGCGCTGCATCAGGCCGCGTGCGATCGCCAAAGGCATCGGCGCGCTGTTTCTGCGTTCCTACGAGCGCGGGGAACGGGTGTATCAGGCGATGCTGTCGCGCGGCTTCGACGGCAAGGCGCCGGATCTCGCGGTGATCGGTGCGCCACCGCGGGCCGCGGCGATGCAGTGGGCGATTGCGATGATCACCCGCCGCCGCAGCGGTGACGGTGTCGGTGCTCGCGTGGGTGATGCGATGACCGCCATCCGTATCGAAGCCCTGCGCCACGTCTACCCGGACGGGCAGGTCGCCCTCGACGGTGTCGACCTGACCGTCGCGCCCGGTGAACGGATCGCGGTGCTCGGACCAAACGGCGCCGGCAAGACCACGCTGATGCTGCATCTCAACGGTGTGCTCACCGCGACGACGGGTTCGGTGCAGATCAGCGGAATTCCGATGAGCCGCAAGAACCTTCAGGACATCCGCAGGCGCGTCGGCCTGGTGTTCCAGGATCCCGACGACCAGTTGTTCATGCCGACCGTCGCGCAAGATGTTGCGTTCGGGCCTGCGAATTTCGGCCTGCGCGGCGACGCGCTCGCCGCTCGGGTGCGGCAAGCGCTGGACACCGTGTCGCTGGCCGATCAGGCCGACCGCAGTCCCACCCATCTGTCGGCCGGGCAACGGCGCCGCGCCGCGCTGGCCACGGTGCTGGCATGCGAGCCGGAGATCCTGGTTCTCGACGAGCCATCGGCCAACCTCGACCCGGTCGCGCGTCGAGAACTGGCCGAGACGCTGTCGGGGACTCGACGCCACCATGCTGCTCGTCACGCACGACCTGCCCTACGCGGCGCAACTATGCGACCGGGCGGTGGTCATGGACGGTGGGGTCATCGTCGCCGACGGCGCGATCGAAGCCATCCTCTCGGACGCGGAATTGCTTGCGGCGCATCGGCTCGAGCTGCCGTGGGGATTCCGTCGTCCCTAGCCGGTAAGGCTCAGTGCCGTCTGGACGGCGGCCACGGCGGCTCGCCGCACAGCGCCAGCAGCGCGTTCTCGATCACCTCGGGCAGCGCCGGATGGATCCAGTACTGACCGCGTGCCATCTCCTGAGCCGGCAGCTCGAAGCTCATCGCCTGGATCACCGGCTGGATCAGCGACGAGGCCTGGTGGCCCATGATGTGCGCGCCGAGGATCAAGCCGGTGTCGTCCTCGACAATGATCTTCGCGATGCCGGTGGTGTCCTCCATCGCCCAGCCATAGGCGACATCGGCAAAGTCCTGGATCTTCACCTTGATGTTGAATCCCTTTGCCCGCGCCTGGTTCTCGGTGAGCCCGACGCTGGCGATCTGCGGGTCGGTGAACACCGCCGACGGCACGTAACGGTGGCTGGACGGCATCAGGGCGTCGGTGTCGTCCCAGTCCTGCAGCAGGTTGTGCCTGACGACACGGGCCTCGTGGTTGGCAACGTGCTTGAGCTGGTAGTCCGACGACACGTCGCCAAGAGCGAAAATGCCACGCGCAGAGGTGCGCTGGTACTCGTCGACGACGACCTGACCCTTCGCGGTCACCTTCACGCCCGCCTGCTCGGCGTCGAGCAGGTCACCGTTGGGCACCCGGCCGGTGGCGACCAGGAGGGTGTCACCCCGCAGCCTCGAACCGTCCTTGCAACGTATTTCGACACCTTCACCGGCCCGGCGGGCGTCGGCCACCTCGTGGTGACTGCGGACCTCCCACTTCTTGGACGCGATATCGGTGAAGCGCATGGCGATGTCGTCGTCGTGGCCGCGCAACAATGTGCTGCCCCGGATCATCAGTGTCACATGGCTTCCCAGCGCTGAGAAGATGTGCGCGAACTCGCACGCCACGAACCCGCCGCCGACGATTATCAGGTGGTCGGGCACATCGGCGATCCGCATGATTGTGTCGCTGGTGTGGTGAGGCACACCGCATTCGGCGATCGCGCTGGGAACCACGGCGCGGGAGCCGGCCGCGATGACCACCTGCTCGGCGGTGAACTCGTCACCCTCGTCGGTGCGCAGTGTGTAGCGGCCGTCGGATCGAGTGGGCCCGAATCGGGTGTGGCTGGCGAACACTTCGACGTTCGGCGAGGAGCGTCGGTAGTTGTCGCCGCCCAGCGCCAGCGGGTCGATCCGGCCGAATACCCGCGAGACGATGTCACCCCACCGGACGCCGTCGACGTGCGCGTCGACCCCGTATTGCGCTGACTCCCGGGCACTTTGAGCCACTTCAGCGGCGTAGACGAACATCTTCGTCGGTATGCAGCCGACATTCAGGCAGGTGCCGCCGAAAATGCCCTGCTCGCAGATGGCCACGCGCTTGTCGACGTAGCGTTCGTCGAGAATCGAGTTGCCCGAACCGGTGCCGATGATCGCGATGTCGAAGTGGGCCATGGTGTTCATCCTCGTTCGGGTTGTGGTGCCGCGCCTGTGGTTTCCGTCCAGGCGGTGTACCAGTCCAGCCAATGGGTCAGCTCGCGGTAGGCGGCCTGCCGTGATTCGACCACGGACAGGAACACGTCGTGTTTGGCGTCGGCGATCGGCACGATCGTTGTGCGGTTGCCGATGCAGCCCGCCCAGCGGGCGATCTGCTTGACGTCCAGCACCGCGTCGCCGCGCTGGATGGCATCCGGGTCGCGGACCTCGCGCACGCTGCGGTCCGACCGCAGGATCAGGTTCGGCACCCCGACGTCGAGGCCGCGGTGCAGTCTGGCGTGCCCGCGCCGGATGGCGTGGATCCAGCCGAAGGTGACCGGGAAGCCGCCGATCGGCTTCCAATTCAGGTCGTAGTCGAAGTCGCCGGAATAGTCGCGGTGCAGGGTGGTGCCGTAGCCACCCTCCGTCGGCGGGCGCGCCACCATCCGCTTGCGGACCCGCGACAGCGCGGCGATCGCCGCGGCGGTGGGTGGCGTGCGCAGGATCGCGGGGCCCTGCAAATCCAGCCACGGGCTGTTGAGCACCAGGCCGGTGACGTGCTTGACCTTCGTCAGACCACGAGCGCGCAACCGGTCCAGCCACAGCGACACGATCAAGCCGCCCGCGGAGTGCCCGTACACCAGCACCTTCGCAGCGCCAGACGCCGCGGCGATGGTATCCAGGGCACGCTCTAGCTCGGTGTCGTAACGGGCGAGATCGGTGGTGAAGTGCGGGGTCTGGCCTTCCCGCCATGAGCGGCCGCACTTGTGCAGGTCCAGTGCGTAGACCGCGAACCCGCGGGCGGCCAGGTGATCGGCCAACTCGGTGTGGAAGAAGTAGTCGGTGAACCCGTGCACCATCAGCACCGCGCGGGTCGCGGCGGGGTCGGGCTCGCCGCGGCGCACCAGGGTGGCGACGAGGTCACCTTCCCCGTCGGGATCCGGGCCGCGCGGGAACGTCTGCTGCCAGTAGCCGGACAGCACATCGGGCTCCCATCCAGGCACGACAGCAACCCTAGTCTGCCCTGCGGCCACGCTGGGCGAACAGCGTCCGCGCGGGCTGTGGTGGGCGCGTCGGTGCCGACGGGTCGGGATAACCTGAACTCCGGTAAGCCGTGATGAGCGGACCGCGACCACGAAGGACCAACCGAACCCGTGTCTGACCCGAAGGCGGCCAAGACCGACGTCGTGCTGGTGGGCGCCGGCATCATGAGCGCAACCCTCGGGACGTTGTTGCGGCAGGTGGAGCCCGACTGGTCAATCACTCTGGTCGAGCGTCTCGACGGCGCGGCCGCCGAGAGCAGTGACCCATGGAACAACGCCGGCACGGGTCACTCGGGGCTCTGCGAGCTGAACTACACGCCGGCGCGGCCCGACGGCTCGATCGACATCAGCAAAGCGGTTCAGGTCAACGAGCAGTTCCAGGTGACACGGCAGTTCTGGGCGTACGCCGTAGAGAACCACCTCCTGCCCGACGTGCGCAGTTTCCTCAACCCCGTCCCGCACGTCGGCTTCGCGCACGGCGCAGCCGACGTCGACTTCTTGAAACGTCGTCACGACGCGTTGGTCGACAATCCGCTGTTCGCGTCGATGGAGTTCATCGCCGACCGCGACGAGTTCGCCCGGCGGTTGCCATTGATGGCCGCGGAGCGTGACCTCTCCGAGCCGGTTGCGCTGGGCTGGGCGCAGGACGGCACCGACGTCGACTTCGGGGCGTTGTCGCGACAACTCATCGGCTACGCGGCGCAGGGAGGCATGACCACACTGTTCGGTCACGAGGTGCGCAACCTGACCCAGCAGTCCGACAGCAGCTGGACGCTGTCGATCGTCAACCGGCGCACCGGCGACAAGCGGAAGCTGAATGCGAAGTTCGTGTTCGTTGGGGCCGGCGGTGGTGCAGTGCGGCTGCTGCAGAAGTCCGGGATCCGGGAGGCGCGGGGATTCGGAGGTTTCCCGGTCGGCGGGGCGTTCCTGCGCACCGACAGGCCGGCGTTGACCGCCGCACACCGCGCCAAGGTGTACGGCATGCCGCCGCCGGGTGCGCCGCCGATGGCCGGGGGACATTTGGACACCCGGGTGATCAACGGCAAGTCGTGGTTGCTGTTCGGACCGTTCGCGAGTTGGTCACCGAAGTTCTTGAGGCAGGGCGACATCACCGATCTGCCGCTGTCGGTCAAGCCGAACAACCTGGCGCCGATCGTCAACGTTGGGCTCACTCAACGGGGTTTTGTGAAGTACCTGATCGGCCAGCTGCTGCTGTCCGAATCCGATCGAGTGCGGGCGCTGCGCAAATTCGCTCCCAGCGCAGTCGATTCCGATTGGGACTTCGACGTCGCCGGGCAGCGGGTGCAGGTGATCCGGCGGGCCAAGGGCAGGGGCGGCGTGCTGGATTTCGGCACCACCGTGCTCTGCGCCGCAGACGGCACCATCGCCGGGCTGCTCGGCGCCTCGCCCGGAGCCTCCACCGCGGTGCCTGCAATGATCGACGTGATGGAGCGCAGCTTTTCCGACCGCTACCAGTCCTGGTTGCCCAAGCTCAAGGAGATGGTGCCGTCACTGGGCACCGAGCTATCGCGCGAACCGGCACTGTTCTCCGAAGTGTGGTCGTGGGGCACCAAGGTGCTCAAGTTGGACAAACCCGCCAGTGAGCGCGTGACGGTGGCCGCCGAATGACGGTCGCGCTACGCCGCAGTTGGGCCAAGGACCTCGACGCCGCGACGCTTTACGAGCTGCTCAAGCTTCGGGTCGAGGTGTTCGTTGTCGAGCAAGCCACTCCATATCCCGAGCTGGACGGCCGTGATCTGCTGGCCGAGACCCGCCACTTCTGGCTCGAAGGCCCCGACGGCGAAGTCATCTCAACGCTGCGGCTGATGGAGGAACACCCCGGCGGGCAGAAGGGTTTTCGCATCGGTCGGGTGTGCACCAAGCGCACTGCTCGCGGTCACGGCCACACCACCCGGCTTCTGCAGGCCGCGCTGGCCGAGGTCGGCGATTACCCCTGCCGGATCAACGCGCAGACCTACCTCGAGGACATGTACAGCCACCAAGGATTCGTCCGTGACGGCGAGGAATTCCTCGACGACGGAATCCCACACGTGCCGATGGTGAAGCCGTGATACCGACCTATCCGTTCAGCGCGATCGTCGGACACGACCGCCTTCGGCTCGCACTGCTGCTGTGTGCGGTGCGACCCGAGATCGGCGGCGTGCTGATCCGCGGCGAGAAGGGGACCGCGAAGTCGACCGCGGTGCGGGGTCTGGCCAAGGTATTGAGCGCGGTGGACGGCGCGTCGCTTGTCGAGCTGCCGATCGGCGCCACCGAGGACCGCGTGGTTGGGTCGCTGGACCTGCAGAAGGTGCTGCGCGACGGCGAGCACGCGTTCTCGCCGGGACTGCTGGCCCGCGCCCACGGCGGTGTGCTTTACGTCGACGAGGTCAACCTTCTGCATGACCACCTTGTCGACGTACTGCTCGACGCTGCGGCGATGGGCCGGGTGCACGTCGAGCGTGACGGCGTCTCGCACAGCCACGAGGCCCGCTTCGTGCTCATCGGCACCATGAACCCCGAAGAAGGCGAGCTGCGCCCGCAACTCCTGGACCGGTTCGGGCTGACGGTCGACGTGCACGCCTCCCGCGATGTCGACGTCCGGGTCGATGTCATCCGGCAGCGGATGGCATTCGAGGCCGATCCCGCAGGGTTCGCCGACCGGCATGCCGAGGCAGATGCCGACCTGGCACGGCGCATTGCGGCGGCGCGGGCCTCGATCAGCTCAGTGACCTTGCCGGACAACGAGTTACGGCGAATCGCGGCGCTGTGCGCAGCCTTCGACGTCGACGGCATGAGGGCTGACCTGGTCGTCGCCCGGACCGCGGTCGCGCACGCGGCGTGGCGCGGTGCCGACGCCGTCGCCGAGGAAGACATCCGGGTGGCGGCCGAACTCGCGCTGCCACATCGGCGTCGCCGCGACCCGTTCGACGATCCGGGACTGGATCCCGAACGACTAGACGAGGCGATGGCCGAGGCGGCGGATTCGCCGGGTCAGCCCGAAACCGACCCTGACCCCGACCCGCCTGGGGGCGGCGAATCGGCACCCGACGGCCAGACCGAACTCCAGATGCCGCAACGCAATTCGAGCTCGACCACCCGACCCAGCGCGGCACCCTCTGCGGTATTTCGCACCAAAGCACTCGTGGTGCCTGGCGTGGGCGAGGGCGCGCCAGGGCGTCGTTCCCGCGCGCGCAATCGCACCGGAACGGTCATCTCGTCTACCGCCCAACCTGGTGACGGGCACGGCGTGCACATTTTCGCGACGCTGCTGGCGGCCGCCGGACGCCAGCGCGAATCGGGACGGCCGCGACCGGCGCCCGACGACGTTCGTCGTGCCGTTCGGGAAGGCCGCGAAGGCAATCTGGTGATCTTCGTCGTCGACGCATCAGGGTCGATGGCCGCCCGGGATCGGATGGCCGCGGTCAGCGGTGCCACGCTGTCGCTGTTACGCGATGCGTACCAGCGTCGCGACAAGGTCGCGGTGATCACGTTCCGCCAGCAGGACGCGCAGCTGCTGCTGCCACCGACCTCGTCGGTCCACATCGCAAGCCGCCGATTGGCCCGGTTCGACACCGGCGGAAAAACGCCACTGGCGCAGGGTCTTCTGGCCGCCCGCGATGTTGTCGTGCGCGAGAAGGCTCGTGACCGGGCGCGGCGAAGCCTGGTGGTGGTACTCACCGACGGACGCGCAACCGGTGGGCCTGACCCGCTGGGTCGCGCGCGGACGGCGGCCGCCCGGCTGGTCGCCGAGGGTGCAGCCGCCGTTGTGGTCGACTGCGAAACATCGCATGTGCGACTGGGTTTGGCGGAGCAGCTCGCGGGCCATCTCGGTGCGCCGTCGGTGCAGTTGGCGCAGCTGCGGGCCGACGCTCTGACGGCCGTCGTCAAAACACAAGCCGCGTAGGGGGAGTCCGATGCCGCAGGGCCAGCCGTTGACCGTCCCCGACGACGGCCTGACCACACGTGCCCGCCGCAACGCTCCGCTGCTCGCGGTGCACACCGGCGCCGGCAAGGGCAAATCGACCGCTGCGTTCGGCATGGCATTGCGCGCCTGGAACCAGGGTTTCGACATCGCGGTGTTCCAATTCGTCAAAAGTGCAAAGTGGAAAGTGGGCGAGGAGGCCGCATTCCGCGAACTCGGCCGCGTGCACGACGAACACGGAGTCGGCGGTTCTGTCGAATGGCACAAGATGGGTGCGGGCTGGTCGTGGTCGCGCAAGCACGGCACCGACGTCGACCATGCTGTGGCCGCGGCCGACGGCTGGGCCGAGATCAAGCGTCGGTTGGCCGAGCAGCGCCACGACTTCTATGTGCTCGACGAGTTCACCTATCCGCTGAAGTGGGGGTGGGTCGACGTCGATGACGTCATCGCCACCTTGACGGACCGGCCGGGCACCCAGCACGTCGTCATCACCGGCCGCGATGCGCCGCAGTCGCTGGTGGACGCCGCCGACCTGGTGACCGAGATGACGAAGGTCAAGCATCCGATGGATGTGGGCCGCAAGGGCCAAAAGGGATCGAGTGGTGACCCCACCGCGAGCGCGCGACAGTCCCACTCGCCGGCGAACGCGACATTTGCGTCCCGACTCGCGCGAAATCGCGGTGCGCTCGCCGGTGGAGGTGGCGTGAGCACTCCGGCGGTGGTCATCGCCGCGCCCGCATCGGGCAGCGGAAAGACCACCGTGGCAACGGGTTTGATCGGTGCGCTGCGGCAAAGCGGGCACACGGTGGCGCCGTTCAAGGTCGGGCCCGACTTCATCGACCCCGGCTATCACGCGTTGGCGGCGCACCGGCCCGGCCGCAACCTCGACCCGGTGCTGGTGGGGGAGCAGCTGATCGGTCCGCTGTACCGGCACGGCAGCGCAGGTGCCGACATCGCGATCGTCGAGGGCGTCATGGGCCTCTTCGACGGACGCATCGAGGACAGCACGCACCGGCACCGCGCGGGGATCCACCGCCCACGTCGCCGCTCTGCTGGGCGCGCCGGTGATCCTCATCGTCGACTCCCGCGGCCAGAGCCACAGCATTGCCGCACTGCTGCACGGATTTTCGACGTTCGACCGGTCGGTCAGGATCGCCGGGGTGATCCTCAACCGGGTCGGCTCGCCGCGCCACGAGGAGGTGCTGCGCCAGTCCTGCGAGGACGCGGGTGTGCCGGTGTTGGGCGCGATCCCTCGCACCGACGAATTATCCGTTCCATCAAGGCATCTCGGTCTGATCACCGCCGTCGAGCACGGACGGCAGGCCCACGCCGCAGTCGAAGCGATGACGGCACTGGTGGGTCGACACGTCGACCTTGCCGGTATTGCCGCCGTGGCGGCCGGCCGGGTCACCGATGAACCGTGGGAGCCCGCCACGGCCGCGCCCGTCGCCGGTGACGTCACCGTCGCGTTGGCGGCCGGCAAGGCGTTCAGCTTCGGATATACCGAGCACGGAGAGCTGCTGCGTGCAGCCGGAGCCCAGGTCGTCGAGTTCGACCCGTTGACCGAACCGCTGCCCGCTGCACACTGCCGCCCTGGTCGTGCCGGGCGGGTTCCCCGAACAATTCAGCTACCGAGCTGTCAGGCAACGATGTTGTGCGCCAGCAGATCAACGATGCTGGCCGCAGGCGGTGCGCCCGTTCATGCCGAGTGCGCCGGTTTGACCTACCTGGTCGACGAGCTCGACGGGTATCCGATGTGTGGTGTGCTGTCCGGGTCGGCACGTTTCACCGATGGGCTCACACTGGGATACCGCGATGCGGTCGCGGTGGCCGAGTCTCCGCTGCACACCGTCGGCGATCGTGTTGTCGGGCATGAATTCCACCGCACCACAGTCACATTCACCGACAGCTATCAGCCCGCGTGGACCTACCGTGGCCGTGAGGTGGCGACGGTCAGGGACGGCGCCGTCCATCGCGGCGTGCACGCGGGCTACCTGCACACCCACCCGGCCGCCCACCCGCATGCGATAACCCGCTTCGTGGCGGCCGCCGCAACCTCTAAGCTCGCCGGGTGAACGAGAACGCCTACCTCGTCGGCCTGCGCCTTACCGGCAAGAAGGTCGTCGTCGTCGGTGGTGGCACCGTCGCGCAGCGCCGGCTGCCGCTGCTGGTCGCCAACGGCGGGGACGTGCACGTCGTCACCCGCAGCGCGACCCCGGCCGTCGAGGCGATGGCCGGAATCACGTTGATACTCAGAGAGTTCCGTGACGGCGATCTCGACGGCGCATGGTATGCGATTGCGGCCACCGACGACCCCGATGTCAACGCCGCCGTCGTCGCCGAGGCCGAGCGCAGGCAGATCTTCTGTGTGCGCGCCGACGTTGCCCGCGAGGGCACCGCGGTCACGCCCGCGTCGTTCGAATACGAGGGCCTGTCCGTCGGCGTGCTGGCCGGTGGCGAACATCGCCGCTCGGCAGCGATCCGCTCGGCCATCCACGAGGCACTGCAGCGGGGGGTCATCACCGCCGAGACGCCTGACGTCCTGCACGGTGGCGTCGCACTGGTCGGCGGCGGACCCGGCGACCCGGAGCTGATCACCGTCCGCGGCAGGCGACTGCTGGCCCACGCCGACGTCGTGGTCGCAGACCGGCTGGCGCCGCCGGAGCTGCTCGCCGAACTGCCGCCGCAGGTGGAGGTCATCGACGCGGCGAAGATCCCCTACGGGCGGGCCATGGCGCAGGACGCGATCAACGAGGTCCTCATCGACCGGGCCAAGGCGGGCAAGTTCGTGGTGCGGCTCAAGGGCGGCGATCCGTTCGTGTTCGCGCGCGGCTACGAAGAGGTGCTCGCGTGTGCCGACGCTGGGATTCCCGTCACAGTTGTGCCGGGTGTGACGAGTGCCATAGCGGTTCCCGCGCTGGTTGGCGTTCCGGTCACACATCGGGCCGTGACGCACGAGTTTGTGGTGGTCAGCGGCCATGTTGCGCCCGGCCACCCCGAATCGTTAGTCAATTGGAATGCGCTGGCCGCGATGTCGGGCACGATCGTGTTGCTCATGGCCGTCGAGCGCATCGAGTTGTTCACCAAGGCGCTGCTGGATGGCGGCCGACCAGCGGATACGCCCGTCCTGGTGGTGCAGCACGGCACCACGGCGTCGGAGCAGACGTTGCGCGCGACACTCGTCGACGCGCCCGAGCGGATCCGCTCCGAGGGCATCCGACCTCCGGCGATCATCGTCATCGGGGCCGTCGCCGCCTTCGGCGGTTAAAGGATTCTTAAGATTACTGTAAGGTAACCCGTTATGACGGCTCTCAATGATGCAGAGCGCGCCGCCATCCGCCGCGACGCCGAAGGCGGGGCTAACCGTTCGGTTCCGGTGCACGTGGAACACCCCGCCGTGGAGCAAACCGGCAGGTACCCGGCTTGGCTGCCGTCGCGGCGCTTCATCGCCGCGGTCGTCGCGATCGGCGGCATGCAGCTGCTCGCCACCATGGACAGCACCGTCGCCATCGTCGCGCTTCCTAAGATTCAGGACGAGCTGAGCCTGTCCGACGCGGGCCGGAGCTGGGTCATCACGGCCTACGTTCTGACCTTCGGCGGGCTGATGCTGCTGGGCGGTCGCCTCGGCGACACCATCGGCCGCAAGCGCACCTTCATCGTCGGCGTCGCGTTGTTCACCATCGCCTCGATCCTGTGCGGCATCGCGTGGGACGAGGCCACGCTGGTGATCGCCCGACTGCTTCAAGGCGTTGGCGCGGCGATCGCGTCGCCAACCGGCCTGGCGCTGATTGCCACGACGTTCCCGAAGGGGCCGGCCCGTAACGCCGCCACGGCCGTGTTCGCCGCGATGACCGGCATCGGCTCGGTGATGGGGCTCGTCGTCGGCGGCGCGCTGACCGAGGTGTCGTGGCGGTGGGCGTTCCTGGTGAACGTGCCGATCGGCCTGATCATGATCCACCTTGCCCGCAAGACGCTGCGCGAAACCCATCGCGAGCGGCTGAAGCTGGATGCCACCGGCGCGATCCTTGCGACGCTGGGCTGCACGGCAGCGGTGTTCGGGTTCTCGATGGGACCTGAGCAGGGCTGGCTGTCGCCGATCACGCTCGGCTCCGGCCTCGTCGCCGTGGTCTTCGCTGATCGCGTTCCTCTACGTCGAGCGCACAGCCGAGAACCCCGTCATGCCGTTCGAATTGTTCAAGGACCGCAACCGGGTTGCGACGTTCGCGGCAGTGTTCCTGGCCGGTGGCGTGATGTTCACGCTGACCGTGCTGATCGGGCTCTACGTCCAGGACATCATGGGCTACAGCGCATTGCGCGCCGGCATCGGCTTCATCCCGTTCGTCATTGCGCTGGGCATCGGGCTCGGTTTGTCGTCGCATCTGGTGTCGCTGTTCCCGCCGCGCCTGCTGGTGATCGCCGGCGGCGTGCTGGTGCTCGCGGCGATGGTCTACGGCTCCACCCTCAACGGCGGCATCCCGTACTTCCCGAATCTGGTGCTTCCCATCACCGTCGGCGGCTTGGGCATCGGCATGATCGTCGTCCCGCTGACCGTGTCGGCGATCGCCGGTGTTGGCTTCGACCAGATCGGCCCGGTGTCGGCGATCGCGCTGATGCTGCAGAACCTCGGCGGACCCGTGGTGCTGGCCATCATTCAGGCCGTCATCACCTCGCGGACGCTGTATCTGGGCGGCACCACCGGCCCGGTGAAATACATGGACAGCACGCAGTTGCACGCGCTCGACCAGGGCTACACCTACGGCCTGCTGTGGGTGGCCGCGGTCGCGGTGATCGTCGGCGGGGCGGCGCTGTTCATCGGCTACACCGCAGAACAGGTCGGCCACGCGCAGGAAGTCAAGGACGCGATCGACTCCGGAGAGCTCTAGCTCGACATCCAGCACCGCTGGAGAGCTTTAGCTCGACGTCCAGCGGGAGCGACCTTTAACAACCCTCTCGGTAGGCTGGCTACCCATGTCCAGCGTGGGTGGTTCTTCGGGCTCGACCGAGCGCACCGCCGCGCCGCTGTCGTCGTCGGTATTGGGCATCGCGATCGTTGCGATCACCGGCATGCAGCTGATGTCGACACTCGACGGCACCATCGTCATCGTCGCGCTGCCACGGATGCAGGCCGAGCTGGACCTCACCGACGTGGCCAAGAGCTGGGTCATCACCGCCTACGTGCTGACCTTCGGCGGACTGCTGCTGCTCGGCGGCCGCGTCGGCGATGCGATCGGCCATAAGCGCGCGTTTCTCTCCGGCGTCGGGGTGTTCACGATCGCCTCGCTGGTGTGCGGTCTGGCCACCGACGGCATCACGCTGATCGTCGCGCGGGCGGTGCAGGGCACCGGTGCCGCCGTGGCCGCGCCGACCGGTCTGGCGCTCATCGCGACGACCTATGCGGTCGGAAATGCGCGCAATCGCGCGATGGCGATCTCGGTCGCCATGCAGGGCATCGGTTCGGTGATGGGACTGGTGCTCGGCGGCGCGCTCACCATCGTTTCGTGGCGGCTGGCGTTTCTGATCAACGTCCCCATCGGCATCGTCATCATTGCGATCGCGGTCTATCGGGTCCGCGAAACCCATCACGAGCGGCTGAAGCTCGACATCACCGGGGCGCTGCTGGCGACGCTGGGCTGCACTGCGGCGGTGCTGGTGTTCACCCAGGGCCCGCCGCGCGCCTGGGTCGACCCGTGGGTGATCGGCGCCGCGATCGCCGCGGTGGTGTTCTTCGTCGCCTTCCTGCTCGTCGAGCGCACCGCAGACAACCCGCTGGTGCCGTTCTCGGTGTTCGACGACCGCAACCGGGTGATGACGTTCGTCTCGCTGTTCCTGGCCGGCGGCGTGATGTTGACGCTGAGCGTGATGATCGGGCTGCTGGTGCAGGACGTGCTCGGCTACTCGGCACTGCGGGCCGGTATCTGCTTCATTCCGTTCGCGGTCGCGTTTGCCCTCGGCAGTGCGCTCGCGGCCCGGCTGGCGCCGCACATCGCGCCCCGTTGGCTGATCATCGGCGGCGGTCTGTTGGTGTGGGGCGCGATGCTGTACGGCTCAACCCTGACCCGCGACATCCCCTACTTTCCCGACCTCTTCGCGCCCATCGTGGTGGGCGGCTTCGGTATCGGGATGATCGCGGTGATCCTGCCGCTGTGCGCGGTGGCGGAGGTGGGCCCACGGGAGATCGGGCCGGTGTCGTCGATCACGCTGATGGTGTACAACCTCGGTGGGCCGGTTGTGCTCGTCGTCATCCAGGCCGTGCAGACGTCGCGCACGCTGTTTCTGGGCGGCACCACCGGGCCGGTGAAGGACATGACGCCGGCCCAGCTGGACGCACTGGGGTACGGCTATACCTATTCGCTGCTGTGGGTCGCGGGCATCGCGGTGATCGTCGGTGTCACGGCCTTCTGGATCGGCTTCTCGGCGCGCCAGATCGCCGCAGCCCAGCACACCCGCGAGGCCGTCGAGGCCGGCGAACTGTAGGGCGGCCATGGACGACGACGCTCGGCTCACGCGACAGGAGGTCTCCGACGCCGTCGGCCCGCACGGCTGGCGCCTCGTACTCGGCGCCATC
This sequence comes from uncultured Actinomycetota bacterium, assembly GCA_963851115.1. Classification (GTDB taxonomy): domain Bacteria; phylum Actinomycetota; class Actinomycetes; order Mycobacteriales; family Mycobacteriaceae; genus Mycobacterium. The sequence goes on along the minus strand of CAWKOI010000008.1, from coordinate 18,907 downwards.
TACACGGAAGTGTTGACCGCCTCACTGGCCGAGGCCGCGCAGGCGGCGTCGACCGCCGTCTCGGCAGTGGGCACCGACGGACAGGGGCACCTCACAGTCGACATCCGCGCGGACCGTGCCGTGCTGCGGCTGCAGTCGGCGGACGTCGGCGCGGTGACCGGACGTGACATCCGGCTCGCCGGAAAGGTGTCGGGTGCCCTGCCGACCACACCCGGCAATGGGTCCCTTCAAGCGCTGGAGATCGCGATCGACGCGCTCGATATCCCCGCGGTGCGGCCGTTCTGGAAGGCGATCACTGCATACGTCGACGAACCCGATCTGTCTGACGGGCTGATCGACCCGACGGGGCGCGGTCCCGCGATCTGGTTCCAGCAGATGGACGCGCCGCGGCCGCAGCGCAATCGGATTCACCTCGACATCGACGTGCCGCACGAGGCGGCGCTTGCGCGGATCGGCGCCGCGATCGCCGCCGGCGGCACCCTGCTGAGCGATGATGCGGCGCCCGCGTTCTGGGTGCTGGCCGACCCCGAGGGCAACGAAGCCTGCATTTGCACATGGCAGGGCCGGGACTAGGCGCAGCCGGTCGCTAAGGTGGTCCGCTGTGATAACTCGCATGTCCGAGCTGTTCCTGCGCACCCTGCGTGACGACCCGGCCGACGCCGAGGTGCCCAGCCACAAGCTGCTGATCAGGGCCGGCTACATCCGCCCGGTCGGCCCCGGGCTGTACAGCTGGCTGCCGCTGGGGCTGCGGGTGCTGCGCAAGATCGAGAACATCGTTCGAGACGAGATGAATGCCATTGGGGGGCAAGAGATTCTGTTCCCGGCGTTGTTGCCGAAAGCGCCGTACGAGACCACGAACCGCTGGACCGAATACGGCGACGGGGTGTTCCGGCTCCAGGACCGCCGCGGCAACGACTACCTGCTGGGACCCACCCACGAAGAGCTGTTCACGCTGACGGTGAAGGGGGAGTACAGCAGCTACAAGGATTTCCCGCTGCTGGTCTACCAAATCCAGACCAAGTACCGCGACGAGGCGCGGCCACGGGCCGGCATCCTGCGGGGCCGCGAGTTCATCATGAAGGACTCGTACTCCTTCGATGTCGACGACGACGGGCTCGGCGGCCGCCTATCACCGTCATCGCGACGCCTACCAGCGGATCTTCGGCAAGCTGGGCGTGCGCTACGTCATCGTCTCGGCGGTGTCCGGGGCGATGGGCGGCAGCGCGTCCGAGGAGTTCCTGGCCGAGAGCGACATCGGCGAGGACACGTTCGTGCGCTGCCTGGAGTCCGGATACGCCGCCAATGTCGAAGCCGTGATCACCGCGGTGCCGGACTCGCTGCCGATCGAGGGGCAGCCCGAGGCCAAGGTGTACGACACTCCTGGCACGCCGACAATCGCCACGCTGGTCGAGTGGGCAAACAGCGTGGACCTCGGCCGGGAGATCATCGCGGCGGACACGCTGAAGAACGTGGTGCTCAAGGTCCGGCAGCCCGGCGGCGAGTGGGAGCTGCTCGCGGTGGGCGTGCCGGGCGATCGCGAGGTCGACGAGAAGCGGCTTGGCGCAGCGCTGGACCCGGCTGAGTACGCGCTGCTCGACGACGCCGACTTCGCGAAGTACCGCTTCCTGGCGAAGGGCTACATCGGCCCGAAAGCATTGCTGGCCAACGGAGTTCGCTACCTTGTCGATCCGCGGGTGGTCGATGGCACGTCGTGGATCACGGGTGCGGATGAGCCGGGCAAGCACGTGGTCGGGCTGGTTGCCGGTCGTGATTTCGTCGCCGACGGCACGATCGAGGCCGCCGAAGTGCGCGACGGCGACCTGTCGCCCGACGGCGCGGGGCCGCTCGTGTCGGCGCGCGGCATCGAGGTGGGCCACATCTTCCAGCTCGGCCGCAAGTACACCGACGCGTTCGCCGCCGATGTGCTCGGCGAGGACGGCAAGCCGGTGCGGCTGACCATGGGCTCCTACGGCATCGGGGTGTCCCGGCTGGTCGCGGTGATCGCCGAACAGCAGCACGACGAGCTGGGGCTGCGCTGGCCGTCGTCGGTGTCGCCGTTCGACGCCCACGTGGTGATCGCCAACAAGGACAGCGCCGCACGCGCCGGCGCCGTGGAGTTGGCCGCCGATCTGGACCGGCTCGGCGTCGAGGTGCTGCTCGACGACCGGCAGGCCTCGCCGGGGGTGAAATTCAAGGACGCCGAACTGCTCGGGGTGCCGTGGATCGTCGTAGTGGGCCGCGGCTGGGCGGACGGCATCGTCGAGCTACGCAACCGGTTCACCGGCGAGACGCGGGAGGTCGCCGTCGACAATGCGGCGACCGACATCTCGGCGGCGGTCACGCTTTAGTGCGCCGCGATTTCTACACCACGGCTGCAAATCGGCCGGATTCACGACCCTCATGTAGAAATCGGCGCCACAGACTCCCTTTATTCAGAACCGCCGGGGAAGGCGACGGTGATCGGCGAGACGCCGAGCACCCGGCTCCATCTCGCCGCCGCGACCGCACATTGCGTCAGTGCCGTCACCGCGAACGCTCGGTCCTGCTCGTTTGTCGCCTGCTCGAGGACCGCTCGCCACGCCACCGCGGCGTCTTCTTCCATCCGCACCGCCAGATTGGCCGCATCCGTCGGGTTGTCGACTTCCATCGGAAGCTGATAGCCGGCGGCGGGCAGTGGCGCGTCGACGGAGCGGGAGTCCAGCATTGCGATCGCCGCCTCGCGCCGCTCCCGGTGCTCGGCCATCGACGACGAGACCAGGTCGTTCACTCGGGCGTCGAGTGAGCGGACACCAGCCCGTAGCCGTAGATGGTCGCGTGCTCGGTGGCGATCGCGTCGAACAGGGCGCCATCGGCGGCGTCCGCCGGCCGCGCCGCGCTGGTGGGTTCGGCCGCCCGCGACGACGTCGTTGTTGTTGTGGTGGCGGTCGTCGTCGGTGTGGGCTCGGGCGAGGTCATTGCGCCGCCCTCGGGAAGACCAGCGCAACGGTGTAGGCCGCCGTGCAGGCGGCCGCGATCGAGCCGACGAGCCCGGCGCGATAACCGGAGAACTTGGCCGCCAGTTCTGCGGCGCTCTCAGCCGACTCGCGCAGCGCACCGATCACGTCTTCAACGGTCGGCGCCTTCGCCGGCTCGGCGGTCGTGCTCGTCGGAGTTGCTGTCGGCGCGTCCTGGCCGACGATTCGGACAAGCTCGTCCGACAGCGCCTTGGCATGTGCCGACCGTTCGGAGGCCACCGCGTTGAGCGCCTGCGCGACCGCCGGGCGGGCAGACGCCGCCGCGTCGGTCGCCAGCTGGCTGTCGGCGCGCGCACGTTCGAGTTGCGCGGCCAGCTCGTCGACTTCCGGCGGCGGTGACGATGACCCGCATGCCGTGGCGGTCGCGCCCAGCAGTGCAATGGCCGCCGCTGACAAGAGCACGCTTCGCCTGCTGACGGTCGGCTGGGGGCTCGGCACGAGCAACATCCTGCCATTGCCGAACGGCGTCTACACATTGACGATCGCCCCCTGTGTATTCGCTGGGCGGGGCAGCGCGTTTGCCGCTTGCCGCGGTGGCCCTGGCGTATCGTTGATAGTCGGTTCCAAGTTTGCGCCGCGGGGAATCGTGTCCGGACAACTCAAGATGAGGAGCTCGCCGTGACGGAGCGTTCTGCGGGATTACCGTCGCAGAAACAGGTGATCGAGCTACTCGACGGCGAGTTCGCGCGCGCAGGTTATGAAATCGAAGACGTGGTCATCGACGCCGCCGCGCGCCCGCCCCGCATCACCGTGGTGGCCGACGGCGATGATCCGCTAGACCTCGACTCGATCGCGGAGCTGTCCCGGTCGGCGTCTGCGTTGCTCGACCGCGTCGACGACACGGCCGCGCCATATGTCCTCGAAGTCACGTCGCCGGGCGTCGACCGGCCGCTGACCACCGAAAAGCAGTACCGGCGGGCCCGCGGTCGCAAAGTGGAGCTGACGTTGTCGGACGGTTCGCAACTGACCGGACGCCTCGGCGAAACCAACGGCGGCTCGGTGCGGCTGGTGGTGCGCGAGGGCGCAAGGGCCAATTTCTCCGTGCGTGAACTACCTCTGGATGGTGTAGCCAAAGCCGTTGTCCAGGTTGAGTTTTCGCCTCCCAATCCGCGGGAACTGGAGCTGGCCGGGCAATCTGGGAAGGAGGCCTGAGCGTGAACATCGACATGGCGGCGTTGCACGCCATCGAGGCCGACAAGGGCATCTCGGTCGACGTCGTCGTCGACACCATCAAATCGGCGCTGCTCACCGCCTACCGCCATACCGAGGGTCACGAAGCCGACGCCCGCATCGAGATCGACCGCAAGACCGGCGTCGTCAAGGTGATGGCGCGCGAGACCGACGCCGACGGCAATCTAATTAATGAATGGGACGACACCCCAGAGGGTTTCGGCCGGATCGCGGCGACCACCGCGCGTCAGGTGATCCTGCAGCGGCTGCGCGACGCCGAGAACGAGAAGAATTACGGCGAGTTCTCCGCACGCGAGGGCGACATCGCCGCCGGCGTCATCCAGCGCGACGCCAGAGCCAACGCGCGCGGACTAGTCGTGGTCCGAATGGGCAGTGAGACCAAGGGCTCCGAGGGCGTCATTCCCTCTGCCGAGCAGGTCCCCGGCGAGCGCTACGAACACGGTGATCGGCTGCGCTGCTACGTCGTCGGCGTCACCCGCGGCGCCCGTGAGCCGTTGATCACGTTGTCGCGTACGCATCCGAACCTGGTGCGCAAGCTGTTTTCGCTTGAGGTGCCCGAGATCGCCGACGGCTCCGTCGAGATCGTCGCGGTCGCGCGGGAGGCCGGTCACCGGTCCAAGATCGCGGTCACGTCACGGGTGCCGGGCCTCAACGCGAAGGGCGCCTGTATCGGTCCGATGGGCCAGCGGGTGCGAAACGTGATGAGCGAGCTGTCCGGCGAGAAGATCGACATCATCGACTACGACGCGGATCCGGCCCGGTTCGTGGCCAACGCGCTGTCGCCGGCCAAGGTGGTGTCGGTGAGCGTCATCGACGAGTCCGCCCGCGCCGCCCGCGTCGTGGTCCCTGATTTTCAGCTTTCGCTGGCGATCGGCAAGGAGGGCCAGAACGCCCGGCTGGCGGCGCGGCTCACCGGCTGGCGGATCGACATCCGGAGCGATGCCGCGCCAGTCCGAAAGCCTGAGCCCAACCCCGATGCGGCCCACGGGGCGGTGCACGACCGGTAATCCCCGGCTGACGCGTGCGGGCCCAGCGCGGACCACCAGCAGCAGCCGTTTCAGTTCGCAAGGACAGTGACGGTAGACTCAGCTGTGATCCAGCGCGAGACTTCGGCTTCTGCGCATCGACGCCCGGATGGACCGGTGCGGACGTGCGTGGGCTGCCGGAAGCGAGAGCTGGCCGTCGAACTGCTTCGAGTGGTCGCCGTCGGCGGGAATGGCGAATGCGCCGTTACCGTTGACCCAGCGAGAAAACTGCCGGGGCGGGGCGCCTGGCTGCACCCCGAGCAGGAGTGTCTAGACGCAGCAATTCGGCGGCGAGCGTTCGTACGAGCGCTGCGCATCACCGGTTCACCGGACATTACCGCGGTGATCGAGCACGTAAGCGCTGCTAGCGGAGCTGAAGTGCAAGATCCACCCGGCGAGAGAACAGGTAGCGAAGAACATGAGCACACCGTGAAGTCCCGATGACCATGCGTCATAGCTAACCCGAGGCGCGGCGCCTACCACCGCTGACGCCTCTAGAGATGGAGATGTAGTGGCAGGTAAGGCCCGCGTACACGAGTTGGCCAAGGAACTCGGTGTAACCAGTAAGGAAGTGCTCGCCCGGCTTAGTGAACAGGGCGAATTCGTCAAATCTGCGTCCTCCACCGTGGAGGCGCCCGTCGCGCGCAGGCTGCGCGAATCATTCGGCGGAGCAAAGCCCGCTGCGGATAAGGTCAAGTCCGACGGAAACGGCTCGCCCGCCAAGGCCGCCGCGACCAAGGCCGCGCCAGAGAAGGCGCCGGCTGCCAAGCCCGCGGCACCTGCGGAACCGCCGGCTGCCGCGCCACCCGCGGCCGCGTCCGCACCGCCTGTAGCCCCCGCCGCGCCGCCCGCTCCAACACCAGGTGCTACCCCTGGCCCGAGGCCGGGTCCGGCGCCCAGCGCACCCAAGCCCGCCGCGCGCACCCCGCGCGTCGGCAACAACCCGTTCTCCTCGGCGCAGCCGGTTGACCGGCCGATTCCGCGTCCGCAGGCACCCCGTCCGGGTGCGCCGCGGCCCGGCATGTCGCCGGGCAACATGCCGCCGCGTCCCGGCGGCGCGGCACCCGGCCGCACACCGCGTCAAGGTGGCCCTCGGCCTGGCCCCGGCGGCGCCCGGCCCGGTCCTGGTGGTCGTGGCCCCGGCGCAGGTCAGGGCGGTCGCCCCGGCGGTGCCGGCGGCGGTGGCGGCAACTACCGCGGCGGCGCAGGCGGTGGTGGCGGCGGCGGCGGTGGTGGCGGTGGCGCCCCGGCTGGCACCGGCTATCGCGGCCGGCCCGGCGGCGGTGGCGGCGGCGGACGGCCAGGCCAGCGCGGCGGAGCCGCAGGCGCCTTCGGTCGCCCCGGCGGCGCGCCGAAGCGTGGCCGCAAGTCCAAGCGGCAGAAGCGCCAGGAATACGACTCGATGCAGGCGCCGGTCGTCGGTGGCGTGCGGCTGCCGCACGGCAACGGCGAGACCATCCGGCTGGCCCGCGGCGCGTCGCTTTCCGACTTCGCCGAGAAGATCGACGCGAACCCGGCCTCGCTGGTGCAGGCGTTGTTCAACCTCGGCGAGATGGTGACCGCCACGCAGTCCGTTGGCGACGAGACACTCGAGCTGCTCGGCAGCGAGATGAACTACGTCGTCCAGGTCGTGTCGCCCGAGGACGAGGACCGCGAGTTGCTGGAGTCCTTCGACCTCAGCTACGGCGAGGACGAGGGTGGCGAGGAAGACCTCGAGACGCGTCCACCGGTGGTGACCGTCATGGGTCACGTCGACCACGGCAAGACCCGGCTGCTCGACACCATCCGCAAGGCCAACGTCCGCGAGGAAGAGGCAGGCGGCATCACCCAGCACATCGGCGCCTACCAGGTCGAGGTCGACCTCGACGGCACGATACGGCCGATCACCTTCATCGACACCCCGGGTCACGAGGCGTTCACCGCCATGCGTGCCCGCGGCGCGAAGGCCACCGACATCGCGATCCTGGTGGTCGCCGCCGACGATGGTGTGATGCCGCAGACGGTGGAGGCGGTCAACCACGCGCAGGCCGCGGATGTGCCGATCGTGGTGGCGGTCAACAAGATCGACAAGGAAGGTGCCGATCCGCAGAAGATCCGCGGGCAGCTCACCGAATACGGTTTGGTGCCCGAGGAATTCGGTGGCGACACCATGTTCGTCGACATCTCCGCCAAGCAGGGCACGAACATCGAGGCCCTTCTCGAGGCGGTCGTGCTGACCGCAGACGCCGCTCTGGACCTGCGGGCCAACCCGGACATGGAGGCCCAGGGTGTGGCGATCGAGGCGCACCTGGACCGCGGCCGCGGGCCGGTGGCCACCGTGCTGATTCAGCGCGGCACGCTGCACGTCGGCGACTCGGTGGTGGCCGGCGACGCCTATGGCCGCGTCCGCCGCATGGTCGACGAGCACGGCGAGGACGTCGACGCGGCATTGCCGTCGCGGCCGGTTCAGGTCATCGGCTTCACGTCGGTGCCCGGCGCTGGTGACAACTTCCTCGTCGTCGACGAGGACCGCATCGCCCGCCAGATCGCCGACCGGCGCAGCGCGCGCAAGCGCAACGCGCTGGCCGCCCGCACCCGCAAGCGGATCAGCCTCGAGGACCTGGATTCGGCGCTGAAGGAAACCAGCCAGCTGAACCTGATCCTCAAGGGCGACAACGCCGGCACCGTCGAGGCGCTGGAGGAGGCCCTGTTGGGCATCCAGGTCGACGACGAGGTGGAGCTACGCGTCATCGACCGTGGCGTCGGCGGTGTCACCGAGACCAACGTCAACCTGGCGTCGGCCTCGGACGCGATCATCATCGGGTTCAACGTGCGCGCCGAGGGCAAAGCGACGGAGCTGGCCAACCGCGAGGGCGTGGAGATCCGCTACTACTCGGTGATCTACCAGGCCATCGACGAGATCGAGAGCGCGCTCAAGGGCATGCTCAAGCCGGTCTACGAGGAACGCGAACTCGGCCGCGCCGAGATCCGTGCGATCTTCCGGTCGTCGAAGGTCGGCAATATCGCCGGCTGCCTGGTCACCTCCGGCATCATCCGGCGCAACGCGAAGGCACGGCTGCTGCGTGACAACGTCGTGGTCACGGAGAACGTCACCGTGCAGTCGCTGCGGCGGGAGAAGGACGACGTCACCGAGGTGCGCGACGGTTACGAGTGTGGTCTGACGCTGTCGTACTCCGACATAAAGGAGGGCGACGTGATCGAGACCTACGAGTTGGTTGAAAAAGAACGTGGGTAGGAGCGTCGACATTCATGGTTGATGTGGGCCGAGCCCGTCGGCTCTCCAAGCGCATCGGCACCATCGTCGCTTCGGCCATCGAGTTCGAGATCAAGGATCCGCCGTTGGCCTTCGTGACCATCACAGACACGAAGGTCACGGGCGATCTGCATGACGCCACCGTGTACTACACCGTGCGAGGGCAGACACTCGACGAGGAGCCGGACTACGCCGGGGCGGCAGCGGCGCTCGAGCGAGCGAAGGGTGCGCTGCGCAGCAAGGTCGGCGCTGCCACCGGCGTCCGGTTCACCCCGACGTTGTCGTTTGTCGCTGGACAAGGTGCCCGACACCGCCAGGCACATGGAGGAACTGCTCGCCCGCGCCCGCGCCGCAGATGAGGATTTGGCGAGAGTTCGGCAGGGTGCCAAGCACGCGGGCGATGCGGACCCGTACCGTGTGAGCGGGGTGGAGGAAACGCGGGGACCGACGACGAGCTCGAAGCTGAGGACACCGGTGACCGCGATCGACAAGATGACTGACGCGCCTCCAATGGAGGGCGCGCGGGTCGACGCGCGCAGCGCGGCTGACCTGCTGGCGGCCGCGGCCACGGTCAGCGTGGTGTGCCATGTGTATCCCGACGCCGACACCATCGGCGCTGGCCTCGCGTTGGCGCTGGTGCTCGACCATGCCGGCAAGCGTGTCGAGGTCAGCTTCGCTGCACCGGCCGAGCTGCCCGAATCGCTTGCAGTCGCTGCCGGGTGGGCACCTGCTGGTCGACCCGACCGCCATGCGCCGCGACGCCGATCTGGTCGTCACCGTCGACATTCCCAGCATCAACCGGCTGGGCGCGCTGCGTGAGCTCGCCGATCCCGGCCGCGAGGTGCTGGTGATCGACCACCACGCCTCCAACCAGCTGTTCGGCACTGCCAACTACGTCGACCCGTCAGCGGACTCGACCACCATGCTGGTCGCCGAACTGCTCGACGTGTGGGGCAAGCCGATCGACATCGGCGTGGCGCATTGCCTGTACGCGGGGCTGACCACCGACACGGGTTCGTTCCGCTGGGCCAGCGCGCGTGCGCACCGGCTCGCCGCCCGGCTGGTCGAGCTCGGCGTCGACAACGCCTCCATCAGCCGCGCCCTTCTCGACACCCATCCGTTCGCCTGGCTGCCGATGCTGTCGCGTGTGCTGGCGTCGGCGCAGCTGCTGCCCGACGCCGCGGGTGGCCGTGGGTTGGTGTATGCCGTTGTGGGACACCAGGAATGGGCCAACGCCCGACCGGAGGAAGTCGAAAGCATCGTCGACATCGTGCGCACCACGCAGCAGGCCGAGGTGGCCGCGGTCTTCAAGGAAATCGAGCCGGCTCACTGGTCGGTGTCGATGCGCGCGAAGTCATATGACCTCGCCGCCGTCGCCAGCGCCTTCGGCGGCGGCGGGCACCGGTTGGCCGCGGGCTATTCGGCCACCGGGTCGGCCGACGAAGTTGTGCAGGCGCTCTACGCAGCCCTTGGCTGAGCCCGAGGGCGATCTGCCGGTCGTCCCGGCCACCGGCCGGCGCATTGCCGGCCTGGCCCTGCCCGCCCTGGGCGTGCTGGCCGCCGAACCCGTCTACCTGCTGTTCGACCTCGCCGTCGTCGGTCGCCTTGGCGCGCTGCCGCTCGCGGGCCTGGCGATCGGTGGGCTCATCCTGAGCACGCTCAGTTCACAGATGACGTTCTTGTCCTACGGCACGACCGCGCGTTCGGCGCGCCTGTTCGGCGCCGGGAACCGGGCGGCGGCGGTCGGGGAGGGGGTCCAGGCCACCTGGCTGGCGCTCGGATTGGGCACGTTGATCGTGATCGTCGTGCAGGTCGCGGCGGTGCCGCTGGTGTCCGTGCTGGCCGCGGGTGGGGACATCGCCGACGCCGCGATGCCGTGGCTGCGGATCGCGATCGTGGGCGTTCCGGCGATCCTGATCTCGGCGGCGGGTAACGGCTGGATGCGCGGCGTGCAGGACACCGGCCGGCCGCTGCGCTACGTCGTCGTCGGCTTCGCAGTGTCGGCGGTGCTGTGTCCGCTGCTGGTGTACGGCTGGCTGGGCATGCCGCGCATGGAGCTGGCGGGATCGGCGGTCGCCAATCTGGTGGGGCAGTGGCTGGCGGCGCTGCTGTTCTGCCGTGCGCTGCTGGTCGAGCGGGTGCCGCTGCGCATCCAGCCCGCGGTGCTGCGCGCGCAGGTCGTCATGGGTCGGGATCTCCTGCTACGGACGATGGCGTTTCAGGCCTGCTTCGTATCGGCCGGAGCAGTCGCGGCCCGGTTCGGCGCGGCAGCTGTCGCCGCGCATCAGGTGGTGCTGCAGCTGTGGAATTTCCTTGCGCTGGTGCTGGATTCGCTGGCCATTGCCGCACAGTCGCTGGTGGGCGCGGCGCTCGGCGCCAGCCAACTGGCGCATGCCAAGTCCGTCGCGTGGCGGGTGACGATCTTCTCGACGCTGGCTTCGGTGGTGCTCGCAGGCATCTTCGCCGTCGGCGCGTCGGTCATTCCGAGCATTTTCACCGACGACCGTTCGGTGCTCGACGCAATCGGCGTGCCGTGGTGGTTCATGGTGGCCCAATTGCCGGTCGCGGGAATCGTTTTCGCGCTCGACGGGGTGCTGCTCGGCGCCGGTGACGCCAAGTTCATGCGCAATGCCACGCTGATCAGCGCGCTGATCGGTTTCCTGCCGTTGATCTGGTTGTCGCTGGTGTTCGGTTGGGGCCTGGTCGGCATCTGGTCAGGACTGAGCACCTTCATGGTGCTGCGGCTGGTGTTCGTCGGCTGGCGTGCCTTCTCCGGTCACTGGCTGGTGCCGGGAACGGGATAGTCCGAGCCGCGTGGCTCCCAGCTGCGCGTGGGCCCAATCAGTCTGCGCCGCTGCTTCCGAGAAGATCGCGCGCCCGGTTGGCGACCCGGATGAACTCCGGGCGCTTCATCGTCTCGGAGTAGTCACGTTCACTCGGTAGGTCGACGTGGAGGGTCTCGACGATGCGACCCGGTCGCGGACTCATCACCACCACCCGGCTGGCCAGGTATGCCGCCTCGGCGACCGAGTGGGTGACGGCAGCCGACGACAGTAGTCCCGCATCTCGCGCCGCAGATCCGGTGCAGCTCGACGTTCATCTTCTCGCGGGTCAGCGCGTCCAGCGCGCCGAACGGTTCGTCCGATTAGCAGCACCTCCGGCTCGTGCAGCAGGGCGCGGCACAGCGAAACCCGTTCGCTGCATACCCGGCAGCGCCGCCCGCTGGAAGACGAAACCGATATCGCGCTGCGGGCGGCGAACGGTGTTGCCGATCTCCACCCGCCGGTTCTGGGCGCGCCCGTCAGGGTTGTCACTGCCGTCCGGGTTGGTGTTCGGCGCCACCGGGCGGTACTCGCCGAATCCGACGGCGTTGAAGGTGAATCCGCTGCCCAGCTTCTCCTGCAGTGCCGCCTGCACAGAGGCCGCACGCGCCTCGGACAGCAGTAGATTGGACGCGTCGTCACCGATGGCGTCGGTGTGCCCCTCGATCGTGATCGTGCCCGTGGTGGACTCGATCTGGTTGTCGACCTCGTCGAGCGCCGACTGCGCCGCCGGCGTGAGGTCTGATTGGGCGAATTCGAACAGCACGTCGCTCGGCAGCTTTATCTCCACCGGAGTCTCCGTGCCACCCCCTCGGGGCCCTTGCTCGCGCACACCAAGATGGCGACGTAGGGTTCGGGTCCGCGCGGGCCCGTGAGCACCGGGTCGTCCTTGAGGGCGGCCGACCCTGCGGGTTCGATCGGCACCTCGACGGGCAGCAGCACGTTCGTCATGAACCACAGCTTGGTGGTCTCCTGCGGGGGCGCGGTGAACACGGCGGTGATTGTGGCCGCCGTGTCCCGTCCGGTTGAAGATTGCGAGGGATGCCCTGCGCTTGCTGGGGTTCGCAATGCTAGGTCTGGACGATTCCCGCCCAGATCGTGCAGATTCACATTGCAATTTCGGTGGCGTGGGCCCTCGGCGGCGAAGTCGTTGTAGGTTCTCGCCGCGGATTGCATCTCACAACTGTCGCGACCTGCGGTTTTCGATGTTGTCTCACGCCGCTGGCGGACGGATCTGTCTCACGAACTGCTTCATTTCCTACAACGTCCGCGACGTGGCAGCCCTCTGACCCGGGCGATCTCGCTCAATGCGATTGCGGTGCAATAGGAACTGAGAAAATGTCAATCAAAATTGAATCTAGGTGGTAGCCCGCCGAGCTAACCAGTCGTCACGCCAACGGTGGAACTCCACGGCAAACGCGTTGCAGCGCTGCATTTCCCACAGAACTTCATCGCGTGCCTGGGTTGAGACGTGCTGTTCGACCGACGACGGTCCGAGAAGGACCGACATCGTCTTCGGGTACTTTCGCCAGTTGGCCAGTATTCGCTGCGCCATAAACGTGGTGAGCGCACCGGCCGCTACGCCGGCGGCGTTGACCTCCGCACTGGTGACCTCTCGGCCAGTGTGAATCGCGCTGTTGCGCACATCGGCGATCTGACGACGCCAATTAGCCACCGGTCCAGTGCCCTCGAGGTCCCAGTTGCCGCCGAGCCGGTTCGCGTACAGGCGTTTAATGCGCCGAGTGACACTGGATGTCCCCCAGTGTTCGGCGGCGTCGGCGGGAGCGAGTCCTTCCTCCCACAACATCGCGGCCAGCGTTGTGTCGGATTTTCCGATCATCCGGGCCGTGTTGGACGTGTGTGACTTGCGAGTTCACGTCACACACACGTGTACGTCATGCTGACGCGTGATGACGAGCCCCTTTGTTCTGCCCGCGGCCACCGGACCTCATCATGCGTGGTGGGCCCCGCCATGACTTCTAGATCAGAACGTCTACATTGCTCGGTCAGCTGAAACGGTCGAGTTGTGGCAGAGAGTCGAGGTTGTGGCAGAGCTGACCTGTGAACCTCGCTGGGCTTTCGGCGCTGGAGTTGGCAACGGCAATGCAAGCGTACTTAGTCGGGCAAGCATGGTCGACGAACCGTCGACCCTCAAGATCGAGTTGATCTACTGGCCCGCAACCACTTTCGCGGCCAGAGCTGAGGCGCAGGCGGCGCTGTTCCGCTACATCGACGGATGGCAGAAACCGCGCCGCATCCAACAAGGACTCGTGGGGCGTTCGCCCGACGAATTCGAGGCTGCATGGCAAGCCAGGCAGCGTCAACCCGCTCGGCTACCCTCCAACGCAAGGGCGCCGAAAAGCCCAGATAGAAAAGATAAGTCTCCGGGAAACCGGGGAGGTGTATGCGGGCATGGTAAGATGGTTCGATCGGTCCAGAAATCCCAGCTGCTCATAGAGCAGACCGAGGAGTTCGTCTCGCATCTCTTTGATGCCGGCCATCTCACCGAGGCAAAGCGGCTCGCTGTGACGCTCAGGGTTCTGCTACACCACGGCCTCAACGGATACTTCTGACGATTGACCTTAGTGAGGTGAGTGGTGTTAGCGACGGTGGAGAGTTCATACGGGTGCGACGCCGAGTTCTACGACCGGAGGACGGGAGCCTTCCAGAGTGACCGGTTGCGGATCATCGACGCACTCCCGCTGCGAGTCGGCGATGTTGTGCTCGATGTGGGCTGCGGGACCGGCCTGTGCTTCGAAGGTCTGCGAGACCGGGTGGGCAGCTCCGGTGTGGTCATCGGGATCGATCAGGCGCCGAAGATGGCTTCGCTGTCCGCTGAGAGAATCGCGCGGCACGGGTGGGACAACGTCACCATCGTGCAAGCCCCGGTCGAATCCGCGCCTATCCCCGTTATGGCGGACGCGGCCCTGTTCTGCGCGGTACACGATGTCCTGCAGTCGCCGGCCGCGCTGGCCAACGTGTTCGACCATCTACGTCCGGGGGCGTGGGTCGCAGCGGGTGGCGGCAAGTACGCGCCGGAATGGATGGTCATGATGAACCTGATGATCCGGGCACAACACCGACCCTACATTCGATCGTTTGATGGCTTCGACCGGCCCTGGGCTCGGCTGGAAGAGTTCGTCACCGATCTTTGGGTCGAAGAGTTCTCGCTCGGGGCGGGCTACGTCGCGGTCGGCCGGGCGCACTCCCGCGGCAGGGCTCAGGCCGGCTCACCCCCGACCGCTTGGCCGGCGATTGCCCCGGTCACAGATCGGCTCGCAGCGATCAGCACCTGAGCGAAACGTGCCGGGTCGTTGAGAATGACGGCGTGGTCGCCGATCAGCTCGAACACAGCAGCATGCGGGATGGCGCGGGCGAGCCGGCGCTGTCGACTTGGCGGCACCACATTGTCGGCCGTGGTGATAACGACAGCGGTGGGCACGTCGACCTCTGCGATCCACTCATGCGAGGTGAACTCGACTGCCGACTGAACGGCCGACATGGCGGCAGGCAGGCTCGTCCTGGATAGCTGTGCTCGGGCCCACGCCCGCGATTCGCCATCCTGGATGCGCCCCAGCAGGCTGCTGCCCAAACCTTCAGCGGTGATAGCCTGCGCAAACGGCATTAGGTACAGTGCCGTTGTCGTCGTCGACAGGTAAAGCGATGTGAGTTTCTCCAGCCATGAGCCCCGGACGTTGCGAGCGGTGGCGCAGAGAAAAAGCCCGGACACCAAGTGAGGATGCCTGCGCCACAGCAGTTGCGCGACCATCCCCCCTATGGAGTAGCCCACGGCGGCGAAGCGTTTGATGTCGAGCACATCGGCCAGCGCAGCGATGTCGTCAACACTGTCCTCCAGGCGGAACCGGGAGCCACGAAGCGGGATCCCGTCGCCATGGCCGCGCAGGTCAGGCGCCACAATGCGGAACTGCCGGCCGAGCTGCTCGAGAACCCGAAACCAGCACAACTCGGCGGTCATCGCCACGCCGTGCAGCAGGACGAGCGTCTCCGCATGAGGTGGGCCGGCACACTGCCACACGGCAGTAGTGCCCCGTCCCGGGAGGTCCACTGAGCTGACCCAGGCTCTCGACGGACTGGTCGGCGCACATCGCACCACGTTGTCCTCCTGCAGAATCCGATCTCAACGCCCGAGTACAGGCCGCTGCGCGGTCAGGCTCCCGTCCTCCAGGATATGGGCTGTAGTGCCCGAATCGGCTCATTCTTACCCGCAGTTCCGCCCGAGCGGAGAGGCTTCACGGAATTATTTTCATCATGCGCCCGTGGGATCGCGTCACCAACAGGAACGGCTGTGCACAGATGCGGTGCACCGACCGATCGAAATCTGCGAACAACAGCCTGGCGAGCTCCAGCCGCGACTCATAGATGACATGGCGACCCTCGGTCGCCGACCAATTACTGCCGAGTAATGCTTCTGCCCGGCGCGCCATCGGAACTCACGCCACGGCCACGCCGCAGCGAGGACGTCCGCGTCCGCGTCGACGAGCGAAACCGCCGACACACCGACGTTCGGGGCTGTCCGGAACCGCACCGTAATCGTCGCAGCGGTCCTCGCCCCCGAAGCCATGCCAACCGCTACCGCTCGACCGCATCCGCACTCGCATGCATGCCCGAAGCATCGCACTCGCCAACGCGAATGCCGCGCAGGCACATCCGCGTGTCTCAGCGCCGCTTCAAATTTGAATCCCGTTGGAAGTTACCCGTGAGAATTTGAAGCGCGGCGTGAGACCCTACAAGTCGTTCAGGAACTCACACGATCGGTGTTCCGGGGAGACGTGTAGTGGATGGTGCTCATAGGGAGTTCTTCGGTGGCCCATAGCTGCTCCCCGTCATCCTGATCCACAGGCCCTTCGACAGCACGGTGCAAGAACGCCAGCAGCAGGTGTGTGACCGCAAATGCCTGAGTCGGCACCTCGCCACCAATGGTCATGAAGTGTTGATCGACGATGGCGGGGTTACGAGCTGGATGTGGCGTACCGTCGAGGCATCGGGACCGTTCAGGTTTCCCAATCGAGGGACCAATGATGTCCGACAAATCACCGCGTAAGTCCATGTCGATGAAGTCCGGGAAGTCGCTCAAGGAAAAGCGAGCCGATAAGAAGGCGAAGTCGGGAAAGTGAACACACTGTCATCGAGACCGCGTTCCATGCCAAGAAACGCTGACGCTGGACCGCTCCTCACCCTCGGCGTCGCCGCGCATTCTCGCAAGGAGAACGAACGACGGCTTCCGATCCATCCGATGCATTTCCAGCGAATCCACGCCGGTTTTCGGGAACACATCTACCTGGAAAACGGGCACGGCGAGTCGTTCGGCGTGACCGACGAGCAGTTGGCGCCGTACGTGGGTGGGCTGCTGCCCCGGGACGGGGCTGCTCGACGACTGCGACGTCATCGCGCTGCCTAAGCTTCAGCCCAGTGATCTTGCCGAGATGCGGGAAGGTCAGATCGTGTGGGGCTGGCCGCATTGCGTCCAGGATGCCGAGGTCACCCAGCTGGCCATCGACCGGCGGCTGACCCTGATCGCGTTCGAGGCGATGAACCACTGGGCCCGTGACGGTGGCTTCTTGCTGCACGTCTTTCACAAGAACAACGAACTCGCGGGCTACTGCTCGGTGCTGCACGCGCTCGAGCTGATCGGGACGACCTACATTTTACGGTCGTCGGCTGCGCGCGGCGGTCATCGGCTTCGGTGCGACCGCCCGGGGAGCGGTGACGGCGCTCAACGCGCACGGTGTCGGCGACGTTCGGGTACTGACCAACCGCATGGTTGCTGCCGTCGGCTCACCGATTCACTCGGTGCAGATCGTGCACCTGGACCACGATTCCGACGACCCCAATCTCACCTGTGACGGGCCCAACCACGGCCGAGTGGCGCTGGCGCCGTTCCTGGCCGAGAACGACATCGTCGTCAACTGCGTGCTGCAGGACACCGACGCTCCGTTGACCTTCCTCACCGAGCAGGACCTCGGCGCCTTCCTGCCGGGAAGTCTCATCGTCGACGTGTCCTGCGACGAGGGGATGGGCTTCAGCTGGGCCCGCCCAACCTCGTTCACCGCTCCGAGCTTCGTGGTCGGTGACAACGTGCACTACTACGCCGTCGACCACAGCCCGTCGTATCTGTGGAACTCGGCCACCTGGGAGATCAGCGAGGCTCTGCTGCCGCACCTGCGGACGGTGCTGGCAGGCCGCGCCGCGTGGGAGGCCGATCCGACCATCGGGCGGGCGATCGAGATCCGCGACGGCGAGATCCTGAACCCGAACGTGCTGTCCTTCCAACATCGCGGCGACGTGTATCCGCACGCGGTCGTGTCGAGCGGGATCCTGCACTAGCTCGGCTAGAACCTGCGAAGCCGGGTTTTGAGTCAAGTTGGGTGTGCTGGGGTCGGGTTGATGGTGTCATGCGGCGAGACCTGTTGTGCGGGTGAGGTTGTCGAGCGCGGTCTGGTATGCGTGGGAGGCTGTCCGTAGCGGTGGGGAGGCGATCTGATCGGTGAGCCGGGCCGGGCCGGTGGGGAGGAATCGGTCGTGGACGGCGGACAGGTACATCGCGGCGTGCAGGCCGTGGTCGGTGATCTTGTTTCGGTGGGTGTGCGGGATGCGGGTGATGAGGCCGCGGGCGCGGAGGCGGTGCAGGTCATAGGTCATAGGTGACCGTGTCGGGTGGTGCTGCCCGCAGTTCGGCGATCAATGGGCGGAGATCTTTGTTGGCGACGCCGTTGGGTTGGAGCCGAAACAGCGGCAGCGCGGTGAGCAGGCATGGCTGCGCTGCTCACCCAGGCGCAGGCCTGGGATGCGGGTGCCGGTCGCGGTGGTGACGGGTGCGGTGACGGTGTGCAGGGCATCGGGCCCCGGTGATCGGGTCGTGGCCGATTCGTTGGACGCCGAGCAGGCGCCGGTTGGCGGTGTCGCCGATCTCCCGCAGCGCGGGCAGATTCGTCGGTCGTTTCCCGATCCCGAAATCGTTGGTGTCGGTGATGGTGGTCTCGGTGCGCGGGGCCTTCCCGTACTGCTTGATCGTGGTGTGTTTGTCGTCCACGTGCAGGCTCGGGGTGACCCCGGCGGTGATCACCCTGGTCCGGAACCGTCCCGGTGTCGCGCGAGGGCCGCGGCGGATCGGACGGGGGTCGAAGACGAGACCGACCTGATCGGGGCGGCCGATGTCGAGGTTGTCGCGGATGACCTGCTCGAGGAAGATCCGACCCGAGATCGGTGTGTCGAGCATCTGGGTCAGGGAGAACTCGGCCTGCAGGATCGACAGGTCGTGGCGGCGGCCGCGGCCCGATCGGCCGCGGTGAACGGATGCGGGGAGTCGGGCTTCCGTTTGCGGTCGACCGTGCGGAGGGGGACAGTACACAGATTGGGAAGTCGCCAACCCGCGAGATCCGATCTGCCATCGCATGGCCGATTTCGACGTGCGCGGAGAGCACCAGGATGCCGATGTCGGACAGCTCCTCGTGGATCACTCGGGCGGTGTCGAGCCCCTCGGTGGTTCTGGTCGGCGGCATCCGGATGTCGACCACCACCAGTTCGGGCCTCTTCTCGCGCGCCAGCGAAAAACAAGGTCTGTAACCGTTGCGACCTGCAACC
>CAWKOI010000007.1:0-47042 GCA_963851115.1 uncultured Actinomycetota bacterium | reverse complement strand
TGGGGTTCCAGGCGTTACAGCAGCAAATCTACGGTAAGGCGCAAGTGGTTGTATGATAGGCACTTAGAGATGCTCAAAAATGCGGCCAACCTCCCATATTCTGATTGATCAGTATGACCATACCACGACCATCGTATAGTGCCATATACTCCTATCTCACTTGTTTACTAGTAAAATTGGATTACAAACCATGACAACGTTATTCGCGGATCCGTCTTAACCGTACATTTCCTGGCCACAGCGCCTGGACCCCCTACTCTCAGAGATGAGCCGCAAAACCAAGCCGGTCGTAATCGACCCGATCCGGGAGGAGTTGCAGTTCGGCGTCGGTGAGAGTCCAGTGGGCGGCGAGTTCGTCGGGGCTCCAGTTGCGCTTCACGTGTGTCCTCACTTTTTGGAATGATTGAGTGATCGTGAAACGCGCATTATAGGTGAACTATGCCCCCCTCTCGCGACGACTGTTGCCCCAAATGACAGCTTCGCTATATCTGGGCCATATCCGACGTGATCCACTCGTGGCGTGTTTCCAGGCGACCATGATCGGCGTCAATGGTCGTATGACGCTCAGAAGTTGGCGCGCAGCACGTCTCCCGCCTGCTCCACGGCGGCCAGGCGTGCGGTGGCGGCAGCACGGATGCGGCTCATCGCCCGCTATACCACCCGCCAGCGCTGGGCACCTGGCGTTTGAGCCGATCGATCGTCTCGCGGTCGGCCGTGAAGGGCACGACCGGCTGCACGGGCAGCGGCACGCGGTGGCTGGCGCGGAAGGGCGTGTCCTGGACGTGCAGGTTATACGCCAGCACCAGCAACGTTTCGAGGTTGATGACGTCCGTCGTATTGTAGGCCAGCAACGTTTCCAGCGCCTTGGGGTTCTTGGTGCGTTGAAACTCGTCCCACAGCAGGACCGCAAAGAACCCGTCCACGTCGGCCAGCTCCGTGCGTGCAATCCCCAACTGCCGCTCACAGCCTTTGAGCCCACCCGCATAGCCGAGGCGTTTGAGGACATAGCGTAGGTCAATGTGGGCCTGCGGCATTTTCATACGGAAGAAGCGCTCGATGACCGGCACATCGAAGCATTTACCGTTGTAGGTGACGAGCACCGCATACCGCCTGATGTCGCGCGGGAACGCGGCGAGGTTCACGCCGTTGACGTAGTGGTGGATGGTGGCCCCGTCATAGACGACAATCGTCGTGATCGCACTTGCGTCCCCCAGCCCCGTCGTTTCGATGTCTACGTAGGCCGTCAGAGGGCGAAAGGCCGGGAACAGCCGCCAGTGTTGATGCGACGGCAATCTGTCCGCAAAAGGCGCGGGGTTGCCGCGTGCGAGGTGCTCGATGGAGGCGGGGAGGTGGTCGCCAACGCCCGCTGGTGCCGGCGCGGCAGGCGCCCCCGGTCCACGGCCAGGGCCGCCTCCCACGAGTCAATGCCGGCCGCCCAGAGCTGGCGCTCGGTGGTCACGCTGATCCCCGGCAGGTGGCAAAAGGTGTGTTGCAACATACGCAGAGGCTTCCTTCCAGACCGTGAGCGCTGCCCCATCCATCGCGCCAAGCTCTCAGATACGCTGCGGCTGTCCGCCATGGTCAGGGGCCTCCTGCCGAGGCGACTCAGCCACCCGGCGCTCTCTGGCCTGCCCAGGCTCGGAGGGGCCCTCAGGCGCTCTCCCGAGGGTTGACTCCGCAGACGTCCCCCCCTCAGGCTGAGCATCGCCAGAAGCCCGAGCGCTCCTGGGCCAGACCACCGCCTCCTGGACGCTTCCTGGTCCCAGGCGTCAGAGGCCATTTGAAAAGTGCAGGCCGCCGCGAGCCGACGTCACATCAAGCGCGTCATGGCGGGGGACATCAGCTTTGCCCCCGTTGTCACACCGACGAGGGTATACAGGGCTGCACAACCAAAGTCCATATCTAAAACACACCAGGTTGCGCTACGGCGCACAGCGCCAGGGAAGCGGCGGGGTCCCGCGTCTGCAACACCCATCTCGAGGCTCTGGGGAGCAGCGCGTGACGCATCGCCAGGGTCCTGTATCGCTTCCGTGTTGCCGGTGGTGTTCCGTGCCAACCTGGCTCGCCTGGTGGCCTGCGTTACCCCGGGGCCTTCCTGTCGGCTTATGGTGAAATATAGCGTTTGGTGATCGGGGTATAGACAGCGAGCCCCTCGGTCACCGTCAGATTGAGCCGGTCCACGGTTTCCGCGGCGATCACGGCAAGCGCGCGGCGCGATGGCTCACCATCGAGCACCCGCTCGTAATCGGCGAGGACTGAGGAAGGAACGGCTGCGCCTTCGGTGCCCAACTCTATCTGCGCCCGCAGCACCGCCAGCCACAGCCGACGCTCGGCGACGATCTTGGCCTCCGGCGACCAGATCGCCACCATTTCGTCGCTGGCGTACCGGCTGGCCAGCACATTCGGGATCGTCACAGACACACAGCTTACGGCGCGGGTAGGGCAGGCTGGGCCTATGTACTTCGTTGGGCTCGATCTTGCATGGGGCGAGAAAAGCCAGACCGGCGTCGCGGTTGTCGATTCTGACGGGCGACTGCTGCAAGTCGGTGACGCGCAGGATGACGCGAGCATCGAGGCCGCAGTCGCTCCGTACGTCGGCGACGAATGCCTGGTTGCCATCGACGCCCCGCTGATCGTCAACAACCCCACCGGCCACCGGGCATGCGAGACGGCACTCAATCGCGATTTTCAACGGTTCGACGCCGGCGCGCGTCCCGCGTACGCAGACAAGCCCGAATTCAAGGATCCCCGGGGTGCGCGGATAGCGACCGCCCTCGGTCTCGACATGGACCCCGCATCGACGGCGAGCCGACGGGCCATCGAGGTCTACCCGCACCCGGCGACGGTCGTGCTGTTCGGACTCAACAAGACGCTGAAGTACAAGAGGGGCGCCTTCGAGGATCGCCGACGCGAGTTGCTCCAGTTGATGACGCTGATCGAGGGACTCGACGGCGCCACACCGCGGTTGCGCGCGAATCGCAATGTGACGTGGGTGGAGCTGCGGAAGCGGGTGGAGGCCGCGACGCGGCCGGGACAGCTCGACCGGGACGAGGATCCCGTCGACGCCGTCGTGTGCGCGTACGTCGGGCTCTACTGGTACCACCGGCCGGAAGACGTGACCGTCTACGGCGACGTCGGGAACGGCTACATCGTCACGCCGACGCTTCCGCCAGAAATGGCGGCGGCACCGCGCCGGCGTCCGGCACCACCAGACACGGAGGACACACTGCAGCGCCTCGCCCGACTCGCAGCGCTACTCGAGAAGGCGCAGCTCGAGCTGACCGAGATCCGAAGGCAGCTAGAGCCTTAGTCCGGCGGGGCGCCCAGGTGCGGATCGGTGATGCCGGCGTCGCGGATGCCGAGCTGACGGTTGATCAGCATGGTGACGAAGAACAGCACGATCCCGATCCCGATCAGGATCAGCGCCAACAAGTACTGCTGGCCCGGCCGGCCCGATAGCGGTGTCACCAGATAGACCGACGCCACGCACCCG
Organism: uncultured Actinomycetota bacterium; assembly: GCA_963851115.1. GTDB lineage: Bacteria > Actinomycetota > Actinomycetes > Mycobacteriales > Mycobacteriaceae > Mycobacterium. The sequence goes on along the minus strand of CAWKOI010000007.1, from coordinate 43,549 downwards.
ATCACGGGCAACACCGTCGGCGTCTTGAAATGCCCGCCGGCCTCTTGGACGTCGCGCCGCAATACCAGGACCGCGACATTGACCATCGCGAACACCGCCAGCAGCAACAGCGACGTGGTTCCGCCGAGCAACGAGATCGCGCTGCTGTTGGCGAAGGCGGTGACATAGAAGATCAGGCCGAACGCGATCGCGGTGGTGAACACGATCGCCACCCACGGTGTACGGCGGCCGGATGCACGGCGCCCAGCACCGGCGGCAGTACATGCTGGCGGGCCATGCCGTAGATCAACCGGCTGGCCATCAGCATGTTGATCAGCGCGGTGTTGGACACCGCGAACATCGAGATGAACGGCAGGATGTCTTCGATCGGCAGCCCCGGCGCCCCGGCCTTGACCACCTCGACCAGCGGTGTGTCGCTGGCCGCCAGCTCGCCGACCGGTACCAGCGCCACGGCGACGATCGCCACAATGACATAGACGACGCCGGCAATGGACAACCCGGTCAGCAGCGCCTTGGGGAACACCCGCACCGGGTCTTTGGTCTCTTCGGCCATGTTCACCGAATCCTCGAAGCCAACCATCGCGAAGAACGCCAACGACGTGGCGGCCGTGACGGCCATGAAGGCGTTCTTGTCCGTGGCGGTATCGAACGCCACTACGCGGGAGAAGTCCACGTCTGCGCCGCCGCCGGTGAATGCCCAAAAACCGACCAGGATCACCATCAGCAGACCGGTGATCTCAACAATGGTGAGTCCGACATTGAGCTTGACGCTCTCCCCGACCCCGCGCAGGTTCACCGCGGCCAGCATCGCCATGAACAGCAGCGCGACAGCGGCGATGACGAACTTGCCCAAGTCGAGGTCGAACGCGGTAGAGAAATTAGCGGCGAAGAACCGCGACGCCGTTGAGGCCGAGGTGATGCCCGAACACATCACGATGAACGCGACCAAGAACGTGATGAACTGCACGCCAAAAGCCTTGTGCGCGTATAGCGCAGCACCGGCCGCCTGCGGGTACTTGGTCACCAGCTCCAGGTAACTGAACGCAGTGACGGTGGCGATCAGAAACGCGACGAGGAACGGAATCCACGCTGCCCCACCGACTTCGGCGGCAACATCACCCGTCAGCGCGTACACACCGGTGCCGAGGATGTCGCCGACGATGAACAACAGCAACAGGCCTGGCCCCATGACTCCGTAGTTGTGGTTGCTTTTTGTCTCCCTCCAGCTCTCACTGTCTCCCTCTCTCTTCCTCCCTTTCCCTCCTCTCATCCAACACCCCCCTCTTCTACCTCCACCTACTCTCACCACTCACTCTTCTTCCAAAATAACCCTTCACACTCATTCATACCACCAACCAACACTTTCACCCATCACTTTCTACAAAACTTCTTATTAACACCCAAACATCACAACAATCTACCACCCCTACTCTCACCCAACCCTATACATACTCTCCACACACTTACTTACCTACAACTCTCTCCCCAACATCACAAACACACTACATCCCTTAATACACCATAACACCACACCTTTAACCACCCACTCACTCAATCTCACACAACCCTCCTTACATACCACCCAACATAACACCACCACACCCATCCTTTCTTAACAACCAACCTTCCTAATCAATACTCCACACTACACCTCTTATCCTCGACCGTCTCAGGCTGAGTCATTGCCCTCCCTTTTTCCCCTCTCCTTTCTTTTATCTTTACTTCCCCACATTTCTTCTACTCCCACCTCTTCTATTTCTCAGACTTCACATTTCTCCTCTATCACCATCTCTCCTCACACCTTACCCCTCATCTCTCCTCCCCACCTCTTCACCTTCCCCTCTTCTCCCCCCAACATTTACTTTTTCACCCATTTCCCCTAATCAGCTCCCCATCCCCTCTCCCATCCCTCACTTCTCCCCTCTCACCACAACCCCCTTCCCCCCCAACCCTTTCCATCCCCTTCCCCCCCCCACCACAGCTCCCTCAACCCCCACCCAACCTTTATGTAACCCAACACAACTCAGCCCTCCAGCCCCCCATCCATCAACTCCCAGCGTTTCATCCCCCCACCGTTCAGGCCGGCTCACCCCCTCTCCCTTTGGTTACACCCGCACAATCCGTTCGTCGATCGGTGCCAACACGTCTATCACGTCGATCAACGTCGCGCGCGCTGTTGCCCGCGGGCTGTCACCGTCACCCACCAGCGCGGCCACCACGGCACCGTCGACGGCGTTCACCAACGCCGTGAGCAGTTCGGCGCGCACCGACCGTCCGGACCGCTCGACCACCTCGACGACGGCGTCGGTGCGCTGCTGCAGGATCCGGCGCTGGATGTCACGCAGCCCCGGATGACGCGCGCTGGCGATGTAGCGCTCGTAGCGAGAGATCAACTGCTCGCTGACCAGCGGCCCCGGCGCCTCGCCGACCAACAGATCAACCAATACGTCGGCCGTCGACTCTGCGCCCCGGCGTCGGCGCGACAGCACGGCCACCCGCGACCGCAGCTGCTCTGCCTCGCGCACGCCGACCTGCTCGACGGCCTTTGCGATCAGGTCGTCAAGCGAGGAGAAGTAGTACGTCGTCGACGCCAGCGGCAGACCCGCGCGGCGCGCAACGGCACGGTGCCGCACCGCATCGAAGCCGCCTTCACACAGGAGATCAGCGGCAGCGCTGACCAGCGCATACCGTCGACGTTCTCCCTTGGGAGTGACCGCTGCCGTCACCTTTAGCATGCTGCCAGTCAGGGGGTGGCGGCATTGCCTTTTCGGCCAATCATCAGGCTTTACTCAGGGAAGCGGCGAAAGCCGACCAACCACCGATGGCATGATGGCCCGCATGCCCGAACTGAACCGTCGCAGCGATTCTGGGTCTTGGCTTGGGCGCGGTCGGCGCCTACGCATTGGGCACCACCGCACCGGCGGCCGCCGCCCCAACGTTCGCTACCGGGATCTTCATCTCGGCGGCGCGCGGTGGCGTACCGACCAACTGGGCCATCGCCCGCCCTCCCGGCCAGACCGCCCCGCTGCGTCCCATAATCGCGCTGCACGGCAAGGGTCAGAGCGCCGCAGGCGTGATGGCAGGCGGTGTCGAGCAGGCATTGGCTCAGGCCGTCGCCGTGGGCCTGCCGCCCGTCGCAGTGGTCGCCGTCGACGGCGGCGGAAGCTACTGGCACAAGCGGGCGTCCGGCGAGGACACCGGGGCCATGGTGCTCGACGAGCTCATCCCGATGCTGGGCACGCAGGAGATCGACACCTCGCGGGTCGCATTTCTCGGCTGGTCGATGGGCGGCTATGGCGCGCTGCTGCTCGGCTCCCGACTCGGCGCGGCCCGCACCGCGGCCATCTGCGCGGTCAGCCCCGCGCTGTGGACGTCGCCCGGTGCCGCGGCACCCTACGCCTTCGACGGTGCCGAGGATTACGAGGCCAACAGCGTGTGGGGCCGCCCTGAGCTTGGTTCGATCCCGATCCGGATCGATTGCGGCGACGGCGATCCGTTCGCCGAGGCAACGAGACAGTTCATCGCGCAGCTGCCCAACCCGCCGGCGGGCGGCTTCTCCCCCGGCGGCCACGACGCCGGGTATTGGAGCTCGCAGCTGCCCGCCGAGCTGGCGTGGATCGCACCACTGCTGACCGCTTAAAGCGTGATCCTGCCCTCTGCGGCGGCCAACCCGATGTCGCTGCGGAAATGGCTGCCCGGCAAACGAATCGACTTGATCAACGTATAGGCGGCGTCACGCGCGGCAGTCAGGTCTGAGCCCGTGCCGACCACCGACAGCACCCGGCCGCCGGACGACACGATCGCGCCGTCCTCGCGACGGGCGGTGCCTGCGTGCAGCACGCCGTCGGCTTCGGCGCCGACGATGACGTCGCCCACCCGCGGGCGGCCCGGATAATTCTCCGCGGCAAGCACCACCGTCACGGCGGTGCCGTCGCGCCAGCGCAGCGGGGGCGCCTCGGCCAGTTGTCCGGTGGCGGCGGCGCGCAGCAGTTGGCCCAGCGGACTGTCCAGTAGCGCCAGCACGGATTGCGACTCGGGATCCCCGAAGCGGCAGTTGAATTCGACCACCGCCGGACCTCGCGATGTGATCGCCAGCCCCGCATAGAGCAGGCCCGTAAACGAGCTGCCCCGTCGAACCAATTCGGCGGCAACGGGTTTCACGACATCGTCGACGATCCGCGCGACCACGTCGTCCGGCAGCCACGGAAGCGGCGCGTATGCACCCATGCCGCCGGTGTTGGGTCCGGTGTCGTTGTCGCCGACTCGTTTGAAATCCTGCGCGGCCAGCAGTGGCACCACGGTTTCGCCGTCGACCACGCAGAACAATGACACTTCGGGTCCATCGAGAAACGACTCGAGCAGCACCGGGTGACCGGCGTCGAGCAGGCTGGCGGCGTGCGCCCTCGCCGCGTCGCGGTCGGCGGTCACCACCACGCCCTTGCCCGCGGCGAGACCGTCGTCCTTGACCACCCAGGCGGAATCGCCGCCCGGAGGGCCGAAACGGTCGAGCGCGGCGTCGAGGTGCGCCGGGTTGTCAACGATCTCGCTGGTCGCGGTGAGCACGCCGGCGGCGGCCATCACGTCCTTGGCGAACGACTTGCTGCCCTCGATTCGTGCGGCGTCCTTCGTCGGCCCGAAGCACGCGATGCCCGCGTTCCGCACGGCGTCTGCCACGCCGAGCACAAGCGGCACCTCGGGCCCGATGACCACCAGGTCGGCGCCGATGCGTTGGGCCAGCGCGGTGACCGCGTCGCCGGAGGAGATGTCGACGTCGTACTGGTCGGCGATGATCTCGGTGCCGGCATTGCCGGGCGCAACGGCCAATTCCTCGACCTCGGGGTCCTGCCGCAACGCAAGCAGCAGCGCATGTTCACGGGCTCCGGATCCGATCACCAGGACGCGCACAAGTGCCCACCCTAAACCTTGCCATGCCAGCCGTTGCGGGGATGGCCCCTCGACGCATCCGCGGCCGATTACACCTGTGGCCCTTCGGGTATCCGGGCCCGATGAGTGAACCAGGTCTTATCGTCATAGGCAGCGGACCCGCCGGCCTCGGTGCTCGCCGAAGCGTTCCGCAAGTACATCGCGATCTGCCGGTGCTCCTCGTCAGCGCAGACCCCGCCGTTCCGTACGAACGTCCGCCGCTCAGCAAGGACTTCCTGCGTGGCGACACCGACGACGTCGCCCTGTATCCGATCTCCTGGTACTCCGCCCACGACATCGTGCTCGTCCGGGGCGTGGAGGTCAGCCGGGTCGACCCCGCGGATCACTTCGTCGTCATCAACGGCGACCGCCACCCCTTCGCGGCCCTCGTGTTGGCCAACGGTGCCGTCCCGTCACCGCTTCCGGTCGCGGGCGGCGAACACGCGTTGCAACTGCGTTCGCTCGCGGACGCCGAGCGGCTGCGAACAGCGAGCTCGAACGCCCGCTCCGCGGTCGTAGTCGGCGCCGGCTTCATCGGCTGCGAGGCGGCGGCATCGCTGGCTCGCCGTGGAGTCGCGGTGACTCTGGTTGCACCGCAAGACGTTCCGCAGCAGAAGCGGCTCGGCGCGGAAGCCGGGAAACGACTTCTGAAGCTCGTCGAGACCGCAGGAGCCCGCTACGTCGGCGGCGTGTCGGTCGATGCACTGCACGAGGGCACCGCCGTGCGGCTGGACAACGGCGTGACCATCGACTGCGACGTCGTGCTCGCCGCCACCGGTGTTGTGCCGCAATGCGGCCTGGCCGAGGCCGCCGGACTGGACATCGAGCAGTCGCGCATCGTGGTGGGACCCGATATGGCAAGCTCGGCGCCGGGAATCTTCGCCGCAGGTGACGTAGCGCTGGCATACAACTCTTCTGCGGGTCGCCGGATAGCCGTCGAGCACTGGCAGGACGCGGCCGACCAAGGCGCGGTCGCCGGCGCCTCCGCTGCCGGCGTCGATGCCGAATGGGATGGCGTACCTGGCTTTTGGACGACCATCGGTGATAGCGAATTGAAATACCACGCGTGGGGCGACGGCTACCAGGACAGTCGGATGCTGCACCGTGACGACGGCTTCACGGTCTGGTACGAGAGCGGCGGCGCCACGGTCGGCGTGCTCACCCTCAACGCCGACGACGACTACGACCTCGGCGAACGCCTCATCAAGGACGGCGCTCCGGCTCCCGTACCGATGCGGTAGCCGGCACATCCGCGCGGTGCCGCGGATGGACCATACACTTGACACAGCAATGTATGGTCAAGCTATGACGCAGAGCATATGCCCCTTCGGGCCCGGCTACGACTTCACCGATCCGGACGTTCTGCTCACAGGGCATCCCGGTCACCGAATTCGCCGAACTGCGAAAGACCGCGCCCGTGTGGTGGAACGAGCAGCCCGAGTCGATCTTCGAAGACGGCGGCTACTGGGTGATCAGCCGCCATGAGGACATCAAGGCCATCTCGCGCGACGGCGACATCTGGTCGACCAACCGCAAGGGCGTCGTCATGCGGCTGCCCGACGGCACCACACCCGATCAGTTGGAGCTGACCAAGGCGCTGCTGATCAATCACGACGCGCCGGAGCACACCCGGCTGCGCAAGCTGGTGTCACGCCTGTTCACGCCACGGGCGGTCGCCACGCTCGAGGAGAAGCTCGCCGTCGCTGCCCGCGAAATCGTTGCCACTGCAAAGGAAAAGGGCACCGGCGACTTCGTCGACGACATCGCGATGAGCCTGCCCCTGCTGGCCATCGCCGACCTGATCGGCGTGCCCGAGGCAGACCGGGCGAAGTTGTTCGGATGGACCAACTCGATCATGAACACCGACGACCCGGACTTCGAGACGGACTACACCGCCGCCAACGCCGAGTTGATGGGCTATGCCTACAACATGGCCGAGGAGCGCCGCCGTTGCCCGGCCGACGACATCATCACCCGGCTGATCGAAGCGGACATCGACGGCGAAGCGCTCGATGACGTCGAGTTTGCGTTCTTCGTGATCCTGCTCGCGGTCGCGGGCAACGAGACGACCCGCAACGCGATGACCCACGGGATGAACGCGTTCTTCGAGAACCCCGACCAGTGGAAACTGTACAAACGCGAACGCCAGGCCACCGCGGCCGACGAGATCGTCCGCTGGGCCACGCCCGTGCACTGCTTCCAGCGAACGGCGTTGGCGGACACGGAACTCGGCAATGTCACCATCCGCGAGGGCCAGCGCGCCGGCCTGTTCTACAGCTCAGCCAATTACGACGAGGCCGTCTTCGACAGGCCCTTCCAGTTCGATATCAGCCGTGACCCCAACCCGCACCTTGGGTTCGGCGGAAACGGCGCGCACTTCTGCATCGGCGCGAACCTGGCGCGGATGGAGATCAAGCTGATTTTCAACGAGATCGCCGACCAGATCCCGAACATCTCGAAACTGGCCGAACCGCAAAGGCTTCGCTCGGGGTGGATCAACGGGGTCAAGGAGCTGCAAGTCTCCTATCGACTAGAGCTGACGTAGCATCGCGGCGTGCGTACCCACGGGTGGTCTGGATCGGCGCCGGCAAGCGACGACGAGGCGGTTGAGCGGATTCTGGCCGCCGCGAGCAAGGCCATCGACGAGCGTGGCGCCGACATCAGCATCGCCGACGTGGCCCGGACCCTTGGCGTCACGCGCCAAACCGTCTACCGGTATTTCCCCAGCACCGACGCGCTGCTGGTGGCGGCAGCCGTTCATGCGGCGACGGACTTCCTCGACCGGATGGCCCAGCACCTTGTCGGCATCACCGATCCCGCCGAAGCCGTCGCGGAGGGCATCGCGACGGCGCTGGAGTGGTTGCCAAAGGACAAGCACATCGGTCTGCTGATCGTGCCCGGCCGGCCCACGGCGCACACCGAATCGGTCACCTCCGACCTCGCCGTGCAGTTCGCGAACTCCATGCTGCGGCGGTTCGATGTCGACTGGGCGGGCGTCGGATTCACCGACGCAGATCTCGACGAGCTGGCCGAGCACCTGCTGCGGGTCATCCAGTCGTTCGTCATCGACCCGGGACGTCCGCCCCGGTGCGGCGAGGACCTGCGCGACTACCTGCGCCGTTGGGTGGGCTCGGCGGTCACACCACCGTCAGTGGCAGCGACTTCCTCGGCTCGAACACGAATGCCGCCCCGCCGCTGACCTTGGCGATCGAGACCTCCGGGAATTCCTTTGCCGTGGTGCCGGTTTCGAACACCCGCGCGGTCCAGTCGGTCTCTGTGCCTGCGACTTCCACGTCGAGGTGCGGATCCACCGCTGCGACGATCGCCCGCAACGGACGGACCTCATCGGGCGTCGACCAATGACACCCATGCACCGTCTTCGTGTGCCGGTGATCGGCGCACCTCGACGACGTCCGGCCCGAACTCGGCCGAAACGTAGGCGGTGGGGTTGAACAGCGCATGCAACTCCAGGACTTGCGGCGCACCCTCGACGCCACCGGGCAACGCGAGCGCGCGGTGGATGCGTTCGGCCGCCACGCCGGCCAGGCCGATCAGCTGTTTGGTGCAGATCTCCTTGGCCAGTTCGACATTGGTGCCTGCGCGCTTGCCCACCGCGAGCACGAAGGACAGGTTCAGCAGGTGCATCTGCAGGCACACCTCATCTGCCATGCGCACCAGCGCCGAATGCGAGAACGCGGCGAAGTCGAGGTCCGACAGCAACGCTCCCGAGTAGTCGGACTTGCCATCGCCCGACGTGTCGATCGATTCGAGTTCGGTTCTGGCGGCGCGGGTTCGGCGCACCACGTCCAACGCCGGGTGGTCGTCCACCGGCGGGTACGACTCGTCGATGATCACGGTCCATGCGCAGTGCGGATGCCGGTCGGCGGGCGAGCGGGGCGGGCGGTGGATCGGCCGGATCTGCGCCCTGCGGTTGGTGGCCACCGCCGTCGCGTCGAAGGTGGGGTCCTCGATGTCGTGGCACATGCCACGGACGTAGTCCTCGCCCATCGGCTCGACGTCCAGCAGCGCGCCGCAGTGGTCGAGCTGGAACTCGCCATGCCAGCGGTCGTGGACCGTGTAGCGGAAGTCCATGAACTGCGGCGGGGCACCGATGTCGAGTTGCAGGCCCTTGAAGATCGTGACGACGTCATCGCCCTCGTACTTCAGAGCCTTCTGCATCCGCCTGGTGTAGATCGGGCTGCAGCCCATCCACTCCTCGATGGCGATCTGCAGCATCTCCCCGCGGCCGAAGTTGCTGATGCACCAGGCCATCCCGGAGCGGTCGATCATCTGCCCGATCAGCAGCAGCTCCGGGACCAGGGTTGCCAGCTGGTCGCGGGACAGCCTGGCGTACCTACTTGTCATCGAGGTTTCTGCCCGTGTGCATCTTCACGGCATCGTTGACGTTCGCCTTCTTGTCGTTGCCCGCGCCTTTGTCGGCGGCCTTCTTGCGCTTGGCGGCCACGCGCCCCACGACGCACGTCGAGACCTCGACCCGAGCGGGAAGCCGACGTAGTGGGTGAGGAAGACCGCGATCTCCTTCAACTCGTCCTCGGTGAGCTCCTCGTTCTGCAGCGCCGCATTGACCTGGACCTCCGACAGATCCTGCAGCCCGAGTGCCGTCACCACGGACAGCGTCATGATCCGCTTGTCACGCATGGACAGCCCCGGCCGGGTCCAGATGCTGCCGAAGAGGTGATCTACGGTGAGGTCGAAGTACTCGTCCCCTTCGATGTTCGGCATCTCCCACGCGTAGACCTCGTTCATCTTCGCGAGGCCCCTGCGGCGCAACTCGTCCATCCTCACTCCTTCGTGTGTGGAACACCGAGCCCGGCGGCCAGGTTCCTCGAGCGCCGGCGTCCGCCAGCGGCAACTCGACGCCGACCGCCTCGCCGAGCGCAAGCGCCAGGCTCAGATCCTTCTCGCCGAGCCCGCGTGTGTGCAGGAACGGCTCGTACAGGAAGTGGTCGGGCTCAAGCGGTTTCATGTCCTCGCGGAACATGATCGCGCCGCGCCCGCCGCTCAGCTTGTCGGTGTGGCGGACCACGTTGCCCAGGTCAGCCAGATTGATACCGGCCGCCACCGCCAGCTTCTGCGCTTCGCATGCGGCCGCGTACCCGGTGAAGGTCAGCATGTTGCGCGCCAGCTTCATCCGGGTGCCCGCGCCGGGCTCGCCGGCGTGGACCACCAGCGACGCCCACTGTTTGAACGGCGCCTTCACCAACGCGAACGCCGCATCGGTCGCGCCCACCATGACCGCCAGTTGACCCTTTTCCGCGGCGCCGCCACCACCGCTGACCGGCGCGTCGACGATGTGAATGCCCTGCGGTTGCAACTCCTTGGCCAGTTCGACGGCCGTATCCGGGCTGATCGTCGAGTGGATCGCGATGACGGTGCCTGGCTTGGCGTTGGCGGCCAGCTCGCCGACCACCTCGCGCACCTGCTCGTCGTTGAGCACCGTGACGCTGACGATGTCGGCCACGGCGACGTCGGCCACACTGTCGGCCAGCGTCGCGCCCACTTCGGCCAGCGGCGTCATCGCCTCGGCGCGGACGTCGAAAACCGTTACCCCGCCGGGCCAATCCACCAGCCGCTTGGCCATCGGCGCACCCATGTTGCCGAGCCCGATGTATCCGAGCTTCACCTGCTCACTCATGATCGGATGATCTGTCCGCCGTCGACGTTGAAGATCTGCCCCGTGATCCACTTGGCCTGATCCGACAGCAGGAACAGGCACATACCGACCAGATCGTCGGGTTGTCCCATGCGCGACAGCGGAATTCCCTTCACGATGTCGGCGACCATCTCCTGCGGTGTGGTGGTTCGGTTGGCCTCGGTGTCGATGGGCCCCGGCGCGATGGCATTGATCCTGATGTTCATGCCACCGAGTTCGCGGGAGAGCTGCTGGGTCAGGCCGTTGACGCCGACCTTGGCCAGGCCGTAGAAGTTCGCGTACATCCATGCCGCCGTGGAAGATTGGTTGACGATCGAGCCGCCGCCGCGCTTGGCCATCTTGCGGTACACCGCACGGGTGCACACCAGCGCGCCATCGAGGTTCACGCTCATGAACTTTTTGTAGTAGTCCCAGTCGACGGTCAGCAGCAGGTCTAGCTTCATCCCACCGAAGATCGCGGCGTTGTTGACCAGATAGTCGATGCCGCCGAACTCGGCCAGCGTCCGGTCGGCCATCGCCTTGGCAGAGTCGATGTCGGACACGTCGACGGGCACGCTGATCGCCGTTCCCCCGTCCGCGGTGATCTGCTTGGCCACACCCTCGGCCGCCTCGGCGTTGATGTCGGCCACCACCACCGCGGCGCCCTCCCGGGCCAGCGCCTCGGCGTAGGCCTGGCCGATGCCGCCACCGGACCCGGTGACGATCGCGACCTTATCCTCGAACTGCATCCTCATCCTCTCTGTCGAGTGGCCACTTATTACACGCGTTCAGCGCGAAGGCGTGTCATAACTGGCCACTCGGCGATCAAACTCTGTCGCAATGGCTTTGGTTTCGAGATATTCCTCGAAACCCGCCAGCCCCATCTCCCGGCCGATGCCCGATTGCTTGTATCCGCCGAACGGCATGTCGGCCGAGTACCAGACGCCGCCGTTGACGTTGACCGTGCCGACGCGCATCCGCGCGGCGATGCCGGCGGCGCGATCGGGATCGGTCGAGAAGACGGTGCCGGACAACCCGTACGGCGAGTCGTTGGCGATGCGCACCGCGTCGTCGTCGCCGTCGTGCGCGATCACCGTCAGCACCGGCCCGAAGATCTCCTCGCGCGCCACCTTGGCGTTGTTGTCTAGCCCGGCGATCACCGTCGGCTCGATGAAGAAGCCGGTGTCGCGATCGGCGGGACGGCCACCGCCGCAGGCGAATTTGCCGCCCTCCGTCAATAGCGGAATCGAGGTAGCCCTGCACGCGGTCCCGTTGGCGGGCCGAGATCAGCGGTCCGCAGACGGTGCCGGGGTCGGTGGGGTCGCCCGGTTTGATCGAACCCATGGTCGCGGCCGCGGCTTCGACGGCTTCGTCGTAGCGGGCGCGCGGCACCACGAGTCGGGTGGTGATGGCGCACCCCTGCCCGGCGTGCATCGCCGCGGTGAACGCCGACATCGAGCATGCGCCTGCGAGATCCGCGTCATCGAGGACCAGGAATGCCGACTTGCCACCGAGTTCGAGGAACACCTTCTTGAGCGTGGCGGCGGCGTCGGCCATCACGCTGCGTCCGGTCGCCGTCGAGCCGGTGAACGAAACCATGTCCACCCGTGGATCTTTCGACAGCAGCGCGCCGACACCGTGATCGCTCGAGGTGATGATGTTGAGAACGCCCGGCGGCAGGTCGGTGTGCTCCGCGATGAGCTCACCGAGCGCGGCTGCGCACCACGGAGTGTCGGGAGCGGGTTTGAGGACGACTGTGTTGCCCGCCGCCAGCGCCGGGCCGATCTTGGCGAGGTTGATCTGATGCGGGAAGTTCCACGGCGTAATAGCACCGACGACCCCGACCGCTTCCCGCGCGATTGTGCGGTGGGTCTTGATGCCCATCGGCGACGCGATCCCCGCGTCGGTCGTCCACTGGTAGTTCTCGCACCGTGTCGGCGCAGAATTTCAGGTCCTCGATCGGCCCTTCCAGCTGCGCCATCGAAGTGAGCATCACCGGCGCGCCGACCTCCGCGATGGTGATCTCGCGAAGGTCCTCGACGTGCTTGGTCAGCACTTCCTGCAGCTCCCGGATGCAGCGCACCCGCAGTTCGGTGTTGGTCGACCAGTCCGTGTCGTCGAACGCGCGGCGCGCGGCCTCGATGGCGCGGCCCATGTCGTCGGCGCTCGCGTCGGCGGCGACGCCGATCACCTCCTCGGTGGCCGGATTGACTGTCGGGAACGTGCCGGCGCTACCGGCGACGAGCTCGCCGTCGATGAGCAGTTGACTCGCGCGATCGGCCAGGATTCCCATCCGAACTCCCGCTTCTATTGCTGGACAACTGTCCGACTCTGTTCCCTCGAACCATAGCCGCAGACCGCTGCGGGAAGCAAGGCTGACTCCGCTTGAACCGGATGTAGCTGCACGTTTATCGTCCGGACTTGCCTGCGGCGGACATCGTCGGATACGTTGGACATGTGTCCAGCGATGCAGTGGTTGCGATCACAGAATCGCCGCGCAACCGCAGGCAGGAAGAGACCTTCCGCAAGGTGCTCGCCGCCGGCGTGGAGATGCTGCGCGAGTCGTCGTACGCCGACCTGACCGTGCGCGCCGTCGCCGCTCGCGCGAAGGTCGCCCCGGCGACCGCCTACACGTACTTCTCGTCGAAGAACCACCTGATCGCCGAGGTCTATCTCGACCTGGTCCGTCAGGTGCCCTACTTCACCGACGTCAACGACAGCACGTCGACCCGGGTCGGGAAGGCGCTGCGCGCGCTGACGCTGATGATCGCCGACGAGCCCGAGGTCGCGGCCGCCTGCACGACGGCGCTGCTGAGCAACGGCGATGCGGCGGTGCGCACGGTGCGTGACCGCATCGGCGCCGAAATCCACCGCCGCATCCGCTCGGCGGTCGGCCCGGATGCCGACCCGCGGACGTTGTCGGCATTGGAGATGACCTACTTCGGCGCCCTGGTTCACGCCGGCAGCGGGGCCGTCACCTACCACCAGATCGCCGACCGCCTTACCTACGTGGTGGGCCTCATCCTCGGAGAAGAGCAGTGATTTCGGAGACCGAAGCTACCAGCGATCTCGTTCTGGACCCGTACGACTACGCCTTCCACGAAGACCCCTACCCGTACTACCGGCGGCTGCGCGACGAGGCGCCGCTGTACCGCAACGACGAGCTGAAGTTCTGGGCATTGTCGCGGCACGGCGACGTGCTGCGCTGGCTTCCGCAACAGCACCGCGCTGTCCAACAAGTACGGCGTCTCGCTCGACCCGATCTCACGTACCTTGGACGCGCACAAGGTGATGTCCTTCCTTGCGCTCGACGATCCCGCGCACCTGCGGCTGCGCACCCTGGTGTCGAAAGGCTTCACACCGCGGCGAATTCGCGAACTCGAGCCGCGTGTCACCGAGATCGCGGTGCAGCACCTCGATACCGCGTTGCAGTCGGACGGTTTCGACTACGTCGACGAATTCGCCGGCAAGCTGCCGATGGACGTCATCTCCGAACTCATGGGCGTGCCCGAGCCGGACCGGGCCCGCATCCGCGCGCTCGCCGACGGCGTTATGCACCGCGACGAGGGCGTGGCCGATGTGCCGGCGTCGGCGATGGCAGGCCTCGGCCGATCTGATGGTCTACTACGCCGACATGGTCGCCCAGCGCCGTAAGCGGCCGACCGACGACCTGACGTCGGCGTTGTTGGAAGCCGAAATCGACGGCGACCGCCTCACCGACGAAGAGATCATGGCATTCCTGTTCTTGATGGTGGTCGCGGGCAACGAGACCACCACCAAACTGCTTGCCAACGCCGCGTATTGGGGATGGAAGTACCCCGACCAGCTGGCGCCGCGTGTTCGACGACCACTCCAGAATCCCACTGTGGGTCGAGGAGACGCTGCGCTACGACAACTCCAGCCAGATCCTGGCTCGCACCGTGTCCGGCGAGCTGACGCTGTACGAGACGACGATGCAAGACGGCGACGTACTGTTGCTGCTGCCCGGCTCGGCCAACCGCGACGACCGGGTTTTCGAGGACGCCGACGAGTACCGCATCGGCCGTGAAATCGGTTCGAAGCTGATCAGTTTCGGCAGCGGCGCCCATTTCTGCCTTGGTGCCCACCTGGCCCGGATGGAGGCACGGGTGGCGCTGGGCGAACTGTTCAAGCGAATCCGCGGATACGAGGTCGACGAGGCCAGCGCCGTCCGAGTCCATTCGAGCAATGTCCGCGGGTTCGCCCACCTGCCCATCACCGTGGAGGTCCGCTGAATGCCCCGGTTCGAACCACTCCCCGACCGCAGGCCCGCCATCGTCGCGGGCGCGTCGTCCGGGATCGGCGCCGCGACTGCCGTCGAGCTCGCCGGCCGGGGTTTCCCAGTCGCGCTCGGTGCGCGTCGTGTGGACAAGTGCCAGGAGCTGGTCGACCAGATCCGTTCTGCGGGTGGCGAAGCGGTCGCCCTGCCCCTCGATGTGACGGACGCCGACTCGGTCAAGGGGTTCGTGCACCGGGCCACCGATGAGCTCGGCGACATCGAGCTGCTCGTCGCAGGGGCGGGCGACACCTACTTCGGCCGGCTGCACGAAATCAGCACGGACGCTTTCGAATCGCAGGTTCAGATTCACCTCGTCGGCGCGAACCGGTTGGCCACCGCGGTGCTGCCCGGAATGGTGCGAGCGCCAACGCGGCGACCTGATCTTCGTCGGGTCCGACGTCGCACTGCGCCAGCGTCCGCACATGGGCGCCTACGGCGCCGCCAAGGCTGCGCTGGTCGCGATGGTCACCAACCTGCAGATGGAACTCGAAGGCACCGGGGTGCGAGCCTCGATCGTGCATCCCGGCCCGACGAAGACCGGCATGGGCTGGAGCCTGCCGGCGGAAGCGATCGGGCCTGCGCTGGAGGACTGGGCCAAATGGGGCCAGGCCCGCCACGACTACTTCCTGCGCCCAGCGGATCTGGCCCGGGCCATCGCGTTCGTCGCCGAGACGCCGCGCGGCGGCTTCATCGCCAACATGGAGCTCCAGCCGGAGGCGCCACTTGCCAACGCGCCCAAGGAACGTCAGCAACTCAAACTCGGACCAGAAGGGATGCCGTCATGACCACCCTGACCGTGCCGCGGGTATCCGGCGGGGAAGAACAGCACGGCCACCTGGAGGAGTTCCGCACCGACCCGATCGGCCTGATGAAGCGTGTCCGCGAGGAGTGCGGCGACGTCGGCATATTTCAGTTGGCCGGCAAGCAGGTGGTGTTCCTGTCCGGTGCGGAGGCCAACGAGTTCTTCTTCCGGTCCAGCGACGACGATCTCGACCAGGCCGCGGCGTATCCGTTCATGACGCCGATCTTCGGCGAAGGGGTGGTCTTCGACACCGACCCGGAGCGCCGAAAAGAGATGCTGCACAACGCCGCACTGCGCGGTGAGCAGATGAAGGGCCACGCCACCACAATCGAGGGCGAGGTCCGCCGGATGATCGCCGACTGGGGTGACTCCGGGGAGATCGACCTGCTGGACTTCTTCGCCGAGCTGACCATCTACACCTCGTCGGCGTGCCTGATCGGCAAGAAGTTCCGCGAGCAGCTCGACGGCCGCTTCGCCCGGCTCTACCACCAGCTCGAGCAGGGCACCGATCCGCTGTGCTACGTCGACCCGTACCTGCCGATCGAGAGCTTCCGGCTGCGCGACGAGGCGCGGCTGGGCCTCGTGGAGTTGGTGCAGGAGATCATGAACGACAGGATCGCCAACCCGCCGGCCGACAAGAGCCAGCGCGACATGCTCGACGTGCTGGTCACCATCAAGAACGAGGACGGCAACCCGCGCTTTTCCGCCAACGAGATCACCGGGATGTTCATCTCGATGATGTTCGCCGGGCACCACACCAGCTCGGGCACCGCATCGTGGACCCTTATCGAGATGCTGCGCCATCCCGACGTGTACGCCGACGTGGTCGCCGAGTTGGAGGAGCTCTACGCCGACGGCCAGGAAGTCAGTTTCCATGCGCTGCGCCAGATTCCGAAGCTGGAGAACGTCCTCAAGGAGACGCTGCGGCTGCACCCGCCGCTGATCATCCTGATGCGGGTCGCCAAGGGCGAGTTCGAGGTGGCCGGCTATCCGATCCACGAGGGCGAGATGGTGGCGGCATCGCCTGCGATCTCCAACCGAATCGCCGAGGACTTCCCTGACCCGGACGGGTTCGTGCCGGACCGCTACGAGAAGCCGCGCCAGGAGGACCTGATCAACCGGTGGACCTGGATTCCGTTCGGCGCCGGTCGGCACCGCTGTGTCGGGGCCGCGTTCGCGACCATGCAGATCAAGGCGATCTTCTCGGTCTTGTTGCGCGAGTACGACTTCGAGATGGCCCAGCCGTCGGAGTCCTATCAGAACGACCACTCGAAGATGGTGGTGCAGTTGGCCCAGCCCGCCAAGGTGCGCTACCGCCGCAGGAGCTGAGAGGAGGGCGATCGTGGGCTTCAAAGTAGAAGTCGACCTGGATCTGTGCCAGGGCCACGCGATGTGCGAGCTCGAGGCGCCCGACTATTTCAAGGTGCCCAAGCGCGGCCAGGTCGAGATCGTCAACGACACGGCGCCGGAAGAGGATCGGGCCGAAGTCGAACAAGCCGTGTGGGCCTGTCCCACGCAAGCACTGTCCATCAAAGAAGAGGATGACTGAACATGGCCGCACTTCCCCGCGAGCAACTGGAAGACTGGGTCGAACGGTGGCTGCAGGTCAACCGCGACGCCGAGAAGGCCGGCGACTGGACGCCGTTGGCGGACTTCTACGCCGACGACGCCACCTACGGCTGGAACATCGGCCCGAAAGAAGACGTGATGTGCATCGGCATCGACGAGATCCGCTACATCGCACTGGGTTTGGAGATGGCCGGCCTCGAGGGGTGGCGCTACCCGTACCAGAAGGTGATCATCGACGACAAGATCGGCGAGATCGTCGGGTTCTGGAAGCAGGTGGCGACCGATCCCGACGATGCGAACGGCACCGAGCGCGAGATCTACGGCATCGGCGGCAGCTGGTTCCGGCTGGACGCCGACGCCAAGATCGAGTGGCAGCGCGACTTCTTCGACTTCGGCCACGTGCAGAAGCTCTACCTGGACCTGATGAAGGACGGCAAGCTTTCGGCGGGCATGCAGGAGCGGATCGAACGCAGCCTGGCCGGAGAGAAGCTGCCGGGCTATTACCCGCTCGGTGAGTCACCCGTGCCGATCTGGTAGACCGGCCGAAGAGGTGTGACTTAGATAACTTAGTCTGTCGCTACAGTTCTCCGACGAAAGCAGGACGCGATGAAGACGAAAGGCGCTCTCATCTGGGAGTTCAACCAGCCGTGGCAGATCGAGGAGATCGAGATCGGCGACCCCGTCAAGGACGAGGTGAAGATCCAGATGGAGGCGGCCGGGATGTGCCACTCCGATCACCACCTGGTCACCGGCGGCATCCCGATGGCGGGATTCCCGGTGCTCGGCGGCCACGAGGGCGCAGGCGTCGTGACCGAGGTCGGTCCGGGAGTCGAGGACCTCGCGCCAGGCGATCACGTTGTGCTGTCGTTCATCCCGTCCTGTGGCAAATGCCCGTCGTGTCAGGCGGGGCTGCGCAACCTGTGCGACATCGGTGCCCTGCTCCTCGGCGGGGCGGCGGTTTCCGACGGCACCTTCAGGATCAAGGCTCGCGGCGAGAACGTGTACCCGATGTCGCTGCTCGGCACCTTCTCGCCGTACATGGTGGTGAACAGGGCCTCGGTGGTCAAGATCGACCCGTCGGTACCGTTTGAGGTTGCCTGCCTGGTCGGCTGCGGCGTCACTACTGGCTATGGGTCCGCGGTGCGCACAGCTGACATCCGGCCGGGTCAAGACGTGGCTATCGTCGGCGTAGGCGGCGTGGGCATGTCGGCGCTTCAGGGCGCGGTGAACGCAGGCGCCCGTCACGTCTTCGTCATCGAGCCGGTCGAGTGGAAGCGTGACGCCGCCCTGAAGTTCGGTGCGACACAAGCGTATCCCGACATCGAGTCCGCGACGGCCGGCATCGCCGAGACCACCATGGGCATGATGGCCCACAAGGTAGTGGTCACCGTCGGCGAGGTACACGGCGAAGACATCGACAGCTACCTGAACATCACCGCCAAGGCCGGCACGTGCGTGGTGACGGCCGTCGGCAGCCTGTTCGCCAACCAGGTGACCCTGAACCTTGCGATGCTGACACTGATGCAGAAGAACCTGCAGGGCACCATCTTCGGCGGCGGAAACCCGCACTATGACATCCCGCAGCTGCTGTCGATGTACAAGGTCGGAAAGCTCAACATCGACGACATGATCACCCGGCAGTACAAGCTGGAGCAGGTCAACGAGGGCTTCCAGGACATGCTGGACGGCAAGAACATTCGCGGCGTGATCCGCTATACCGACGACGATCAGGTAGGCCCAGATGAGCAGCCCGTTGCGCGTGTTCCAGGTGGCGTCGGGAAACGTCGGCACCGTCATGGTCAACCGGATCCTCGCCCGCCAAGACATGGAAATCGTTGGGCTGCATTGCTATTCTCCGGAGAAGGTCGGCCGCGATGTCGGCGAGATCGTCGGCCTCGACCCGATCGGCGTGACCGCCACGGGCTCGCTCGACGACATCCTGGCCGCCCGGCCGGACTGCCTGACCTTCCACGGCGTCTGGCCGGACCTCGACCTCTACGAGCGAGTCCTCGAGGCGGGTATCAACGTCGTCACCACCGCCGACTGGGTGACCGGCTACCACCGCGACACCAACCACCGCCGCAACGGCACGACGGAATCGGAGATCCTGCAAGCGGCGTGCCAGCGGGGCAACTCGACGTTCTACGGCACCGGCATGAACCCCGGTCTGGCGCAGATCCTTACGATCGTGCATTCCGCC
This sequence comes from uncultured Actinomycetota bacterium, assembly GCA_963851115.1. Taxonomy (GTDB): domain Bacteria; phylum Actinomycetota; class Actinomycetes; order Mycobacteriales; family Mycobacteriaceae; genus Mycobacterium. Next base: position 24,105 of record CAWKOI010000007.1, on the reverse strand, counting down.
GACGTCGCTGACATCGAAAGTGTCACCTGCATCGAGTCGGTCGACGTCTCGTGCCACCACTCCGCGCCGACGTGGGCGAACTGCGGCTTCGGGCGTCCGATCGACGACCCGGAGGTGCCGCGGCTGCTCGAACTCGGCACCCGCGTCTTTGAAGACGGGGTTCGGTTGATGGCCGACTGCCTCGGCATCGAACTGGACGAGGTGAAGTTCATCTACGAACTCGGCGCCTGCACAAAGGATGTCGACCTCGGCTGGTACAAGCTGCCCGCGGGATCGCTGGGTGGTTGCGTGCTGCGCTATGTCGGCACGGTCGACGACGTAAAGCGGGTCGAGCTGCGCTGGATTGGCAGATGACTCCGCACACCGATCCGCATTGGGACATCCAAGGCTGCTACATCACCAAGATCGACGGCGATCCGTGCGTCTACAGCAAGCACATGATTCTTGCCCAAGCCCGGCACCGACTTCTCATCGGTTGACGCGTTCGCGACGATCGGGATGACCGTCACTCGGTATGCCCGCGCTCAACGCCATTCCCGCCGTCGTCGCCGCGCCGCCCGGAATCGTCACCAGCGCCGACCTGCCGCTACGCGCGTTCGCCGGCCGATTCGCACGGTGACCAAGCACTTCCCACACTTGCTGGCGCCGGGCACGATCGGCGCGATGTCGCTGCGCAACCGGCTGGTCATGTCTCCGATGGAGACCATGTACGGCACACCGGACGGCTTGCCATCGGAGCGGACGCGCGACTACTTCGCCGCGCGGGCCAAGGGTGGCGTCGGCCTGATCACCGTGGGCGCCACCGGCATTGACCATCACCATCCCGAGACGCCCGGCGGGCTGCACCTCGCCACCGACGAGGCCGTCGACGCCCACCGCGCGCTGGTCGAGGTGGTGCACGGGCATGGCGCGAAGATCCAGCCGCAGATCGTGCACGCCGGGCCCGACGGGCTCGGGCCCGAGATGCACGGCGTCACGTCGATCGGGCCATCGGTCATTCCGTCGTATCTGACCGGGCGACCGTCGGCCGAGGTCACCCACGAACAGCTGATCGACGTGTTCGATCTGTTCAAGGCGGCGGTACGGCGCGCGGCCGAGGCCGGGTACGACGGCATCGAGTTGCACGCGGCGCACGGCTACATGTTCCTGGGCTCCTTCCTGGCGCCGCAGCGCAACCGCCGCACCGACGACTACCGCGGCGACTCGGTCAAGGGCCGCATCCGGGTGGTGCTGGAGGCACTGGCCGCCATCCGCTCGGAGATCGGCAATGCGCTGCCGATCACGCTGCGCATCTCCGGCTATGAGCGGGTGGCCGGTGGCCGGCCGATCTTCGAAACCGCCCAGGTGGCACCGCAATTGGTGGCCGCGGGGGTGGACTGTTTCCATGTCAGCGGCGGGGTGATCGACCGGCTGGTCACGGGCATGGTCAACGCCGCCGACGACGGCGACGCCCTGAACGTCGGCGCCGCCGCCGCCGTGAAAGAGGTGGTCGACGTCCCGGTGATCGCCGTCGGCCGCATCCACGACCCCGAACGCGCCGAGCAGATTCTCGCCGACGGTCGCGCCGACTTCATCGCGATGGGCCGCCCGATGCTCGCCGACCCCGAGCTGCTGAACAAGATCGCAGCCGGACAGTCCGACCGCGTCCGCAAGTGCATCTCGTGCGAAAACTGCATCGACGCAATGGAACAACGGTTCTCGGTCGACTGCGCCGTGAACCCGCGCACCGGCAAGGAGCGAGAGCTGGCCGTGCACCGCGCACCACACACCAAGCGGCTGGTGGTGATCGGCAGCGGCCCCGCCGGTATGGAGGCGGCGCGCGTCGCGGCGGAGCGCGGGCATCAGGTCACGCTGTTCGACCGCAACAACCAGACCGGCGGCGCACTGTTGTTGGCGTCGATCCTGCACCCGGAGAACGAGCCGTTCCTCCGGTACCTGCGTGCCGAGATCGGCCGCAGCCACGTGAAGGTCGAACTGGGCCAAGAGCTTTCGGCGGACGACGTCGTCGCCCTGCAACCCGACGCGGTGGTGGTGGCCAACGGCGGCCAGGTTGTGCTGCCGACCATCCCCGGCGACGACCTGTCGCACGTGCAGACCGGACAAGCGCTGCGGGAGAGGTTCGGCGGGTGGCGGCAACGGCTGGTCCGGCCCAGAGCCGTTCGGATGGCGTCAAAGGCATGGATGCCGATGGGCCATAGAGTGGTGATCGTCGGCGCTGACCTTGTGGCGCTGGAACTCGCCGAATTCCTCGCCGCCCGTGGCCGTCTGGTGTCGGTGCTGGAACCCGGCAAGGCGATCGCGCCGGAACTCGGCAACAAACGCAAGACCGAGCACATGGACCGACTGGATCGGCTGGGCGTGACGGTGCACGTTCGCGCAGCAGTCGACCAGATCGTGCCCGACGGCGTCGTCTTCACCCCCTTCGGCGGAACCAGCCGCCAGCTGGCCGCGGACAGCGTCGTCATCGCCGGAACCCTGGAGCCGAACACTGAACTGTACGAGAAGCTCGTCGCCGCCCTGCCCAACATCAACGTGAGCGCCGCAGGCGACTGCACAGGGCTCGGGCTCATCCGCAAGGCCACCGAGGACGGCGCCCGTGCCGCCTGCGCCATCTAACCCGATAGGAGCGAAAACCATGTCGCAAGAAACCGTTCAGCAGAACCCGGCGCTCACCGCCTCGCAGTCCTCATGGCGCTGCGTGCACGCAAAGGACAAAGAGGGCTGGCTTGCGCTGATGGCTGACGACGTCGTCATCGAAGACCCGATCGGCCGGCCTGTACCAACCCCGACGGTACCGGCGTGCGGGGAAGGAAGCCGTCCCGCGTTCTGGGACGACAGCATCGGCCTCAACCACCTGAGGTCACCTGCGAGGCGACCTTTCCCGTCGAGTTCCCCTGACGAGATCGCCCACATACTGGTGCTGCGCATCAGGTTTCCACAATGGCTTCACCAAGCGCCGTTCGTGGCATCTTCACCTACGGTCGACGACGCCGGCCTGCTGACGAACCTGCGCGGCTACTGGAATATGGACATGCATGCAGCCCGTCCAGGAGGGCGAAGCCGATTAGCGACCGCTGGCCGGCCGCGCGGCAGTCGTCGTCGGCGGGTCCCGCGGCATCGGGTTGGCGGTGGCCGAACTGTTTGCTGCCCAGGGCGCCGGCGTGGTGGTCAACGGCCGTGATGCGGCAGCGGTGGCGACTGCGGCGCAACGTATTTCGGGTGTGGGCATACGCAGGCTCGCCGTCCGATCCAGTGCCGTCGCCGACGCACTGATCGAGACGTGCATAACCGAATTCGGCCGCATCGACATCCTGGTGAACTGCGCGGGCACCGCGGGGCTAGCCGGCGAGTCGATCCTCAACGTCACCAGCGCCCAGTTCCACGACCTGCTCGACGCACATGTCGGCACGGTGTTCGAGACGTGTCGCGCCGCGGCGCCGAGGATGGTGGCGCACGGCATGCAGTCAGGATCACCTAGGCGAACTGAGATCGTCTAAGCGGCGTTTTCGACTGGCGCCACCGTTCTGGCCGCTGACCGTCAGGTCCGATCAGGCCGCACTGACTGGCTATGGGGTGAACACGCACGCCGTGGTGATTCGGCACGCGCAGCGGGTTTTCCCGTTGAACGGTGCGACAGATGGATTCGCCGCGGTACGGACGGAATTCGGCCCCGGCTGCCGAGCCTCACTGGGGCCGCCACTGGCACCGTGCCGGCGTTCGTCTGCGAACGCCTTTCGCCGCGCGACGCCGAAGAGGTGGTGCGCGCCTACCTGATCGACGCCGCGATGTCGCTCGTCGAGGGGCGCGGCCCACTGATCGTGCCCGGATAACCGAAAACCCGCCGCAACGCGACGAATCGGACCAGCGTCGCGACGAGGTTGGCCGCCACCAACATCGACAGCTCCGCCACCTTGCCGACCGTCGGGTCGAAGCGGTGCAACACGAACAGCGATCCGCTCGTGATCGCCAGCCCGAACGCAAAGACCAACAGCCCATGGAACTGGTGGCGCGCCGCGCCGCTGCGGCCGCGGATGCCGAACGTGAATGCGCGGTTGGCCGCGGTGTTGCCGATCGCGGTCAGCAGCAACGCCGTCAGGTTGGCGGCCTGGGCGCCCATCGAGGAATGCAGCACCAGGTACAGCAGCGCGTAGGCCAGCGTGCTGGCGACGCCGACGATGCCGAACCGGACCATCTGGCCGACCATGCCGTGCGGCACCCCGGGCACCAGCGGCTCGCGGCCGAGGCTGCACTGCAGCTCGCGCACCGGCAGCGCCCCGGTGGCCAGCGCCCGGCCCACCCGCCAGCAGCCCTTGAGGTCGTTGATCGCGGTGTGGACGATATCGACCCGGGAGTCCGGGTCGTCAACCCAGTCGACCGGCACCTCGTGGATGCGCAGGCCGGCACGCTCGGCGATCACCAACAGCTCGGTGTCGAAGAACCAGCCCGTGTCGGCGACCAGCGGCAGCAACTGACGGGCCACGTCGGCGCGCACGGCCTTGAACCCGCATTGCGCATCGGAGAAGCGCGCCCCCAGCACGCCGCGCAGGATCAAATTGTAACTGCGCGAGACGAATTCACGCTTCGGGCCGCGCACCACTCGCGACGACGCCGCCAGCCGTGAACCGATCGCGACGTCGGAGTGGCCCGAGATCAGCGGCGCCACAAGGGGCATCAGCGCCGACAGGTCGGTGGACAGGTCGACATCCATGTAAGCGACCACCTCGGCATCCGATGCCATCCACGTCGCGTAGAGCGCTCCGCCGCGGCCCTTGCGGTCCAGGTGGACGACGTCGACGTCACCAAGCTCGTCGGCCAGTTGCCGCGCCACCGCCAGCGTGTTGTCGGTGCTGGCGTTGTCGGCCACCGTGATTCGGGCGGAGTAGGGCACCTCGGTAATCAGATAGCGATGCAGGCGACGAATGCACCCTTCAAGGTCGCGTTCCTCGTTGTACACCGGGATCACGATGTCGAGGACGTAGGTGCGAACCCCCAGGTCGGTCATGATTCATACGCTCTACGAGCAAGCTGCTACCCCACTGCGGCGCGGCTGGGAGCTTGCTGGAATGCTCGTGCGCATGGCGACCGTCTTCACCAAGATCATCAACGGGGAGATTCCGGGCCGGTTCGTCTACGAAGACGACGACATCGTCGCTTTCCTGACGATCGCGCCGATGACGCAGGGCCACACGCTGGTGGTGCCGCGCGCCGAAATCGACCAATGGCAGGACATCGAACCGGCGGTGTTCGGCCGCATCATGGAGGTCTCGCAGCTGATCGGCAAGGCCGTGTGCAAGGCCTTCGGCGCAGAGCGCGCGGGCGTGATCATCGCCGGACTGGAAGTGCCGCACCTGCACGTGCACGTGTTCCCGGCCTACAACCTCACCGACTTCGGGTTCGCCAACGTCGACCACAACCCGTCCCCGGAGTCCCTCGACGAGGCACAGGCCAAGATCAAGGCGGCGATCGCCGAATTGACCTGAGCCTCAACTGACCTGAGCGGCGACGTCGGCGATCCGCGGCAGGTTGACCTTGAAGCGGCACCCCCGCCCCGGCGCGGTGGTGACGGTGACCGTGCCGCCGTGCGCATAGACCAGCGAGTCGACGATCGACAACCCGAGGCCGGTGCCCCCGCTGGACCGCGCCCGCGAGGAGTCGGTGCGGTAGAAGCGCTCGAAGACGCGGTGCGCGTCCTGACTGGTCATGCCGGGGCCTTCGTCGCAGACCTCGAGCACGGCGTTGTCGCCGTCGGTGCCGACCCGGACCGTGACGCCCGCGGTTTCCGGTGTGTGCTGCAGCGCGTTGGCCACCAGGTTGCCGAGCACCTGGCGCAGCCGGGCCTCGTCGCCGAGCACCTCGGGGGTGCCTGGGCCGTCGAACACCTCCATGGTGATCTCGCGCTTCGGCGCGATCGACTGTGCGTCGTGCACGGCGTCGGTGGCCAGTGCGAGCAGGTCGACACGGTGCCGTTCGAGTGGTCGCTGGGCGTCGAGGCGGGCCAGCAGCAGAAGATCCTCGACGAGCAGACCCATTCGGCTGGACTCGCTCTCGATGCGGCTCATCAGCATCTCGACATCCGTGGCGGCGCCCTGGCGATACAACTCGGCGAAATCCGCGGATGGTGGTCAGCGGCGTGCGCAGTTCGTGGCTGGCGTCGGTGATGAACCGGCGCATCCTGTCCTCGGAACTGCGCGCCTGCTCGGCCGACGATTCCGACGACGCGACAGCGCGCTGGATCTGCGCGAGCATTCCGTTGAGCGCCAACGACAATCGGCCCACCTCGGTGCGCGGGTCGCGCTCCGGAACACGGCGGTCGAGCTGTCCGGCGGCGATCGCCGCGGCGGTCTGCTCGACTTCGGCGAGCGGGCGCAGGCTGCGGTGCACGACGGCAAAGCCGGCGACGCCGAGCACCAGCAGCACTGCCGCGCCGATGCCGACCTGTGCGTAGATCAGCGCGCGCACCGTCGACTGGACGTCGGACAGGTCGATCGCGACGGTGGTGAGTTCGCCACCCAAACCGCGCACGGTCATCGCGCGCCACTCCACCTTCGAGTGGTCGATGGAGCCGACCGTCACCGGCACGGGGCCCACATCGTTGTCGGCTGGCAGCAGCGGCTCGGCGGCCCGGTCGTTGACGGCCATCCAGACGCGGCCGTTGGGATCGATGCCGCGGACGTAGAAGTTGGTTGGCGGCCGGGCGGGGTTGGGCCCTTCGATGGGCGGCATGGGCATTCGGCGCGGTGCTTGGGCCCAGCTGCGCGATGCGTCGAGCAGCTGCTGATCCACCCGGTTGGTCAGGCTGTGCCGCAGGATCGAGGTGACCGCGATTCCGGACGCGAGCAGGCCGCAGGCCACCAGCACGAGGGTGGCGGCCACCAGCCCAACTCTCAGGGGGATGCCTCGTCCGTGCAGTACGGCCACCCCTCTATTGTTCGCCAGAAATTACCGCGGTTCGCGGAGAACGTAGCCAACGCCCCGCAACGTGTGCAGCAGGCGTTTCTCACCGTGGTCGATCTTGCGGCGCAGGTAGGAGACGTAGGACTCGACGACGTTGACGTCACCGCCGAAGTCGTAGCGCCATACGTGGTCGAGGATCTTGGGTTTGCTCAGCACCGTGCCCGCGTTGATGATGAAGTACCGCAGCAGCGTGAACTCCGTCGGCGACAGCGAGACCGGCTGGCCGGCCTTCCATACTTCGTGGGTGTCTTCGTCGAGCTCGATGTCGGCGAAGGTGAGCCGGGCGTTGCGGGGTTCCTCGACGCCTCGGCCGGTGCGCCGCAGGATCACCCGCAGCCGGGCGACCACCTCTTCCAGGCTGAACGGCTTGGTGACGTAGTCGTCGCCCCCGAGGGTGAGACCGGTGATCTTGTCCTGCAGGGTGTCGCGCGCGGTGAGGAACAGCGCGGGCGCGTCGATGCCGTCGGCGCGCAGCCTGCGCAGCAGCCCGAAACCGTCCATACCGGGCATCATCACGTCGAGGATGACCGCGTCCGGCCGCACTTCACGGGCCCTGTCCAGCGCGGCGGGCCCGTTGGAGGCGGTGTACACCTCGAAACCCTGGAACTTCAGGCTCACCGAGAGCAGCTCGACGATGTTCGTCTCGTCGTCCACGACGAGAACCCGCGCCTCGGGCATGTTGTCGGGTAGTGCAGCCATCGCCATCTCGCCAATCTCCACGACTTCGCTTGGAATTATCCTGCACGATCCCTGTGTACTTCCTGTGAGTTTGGCCTTGCGCACTCCATAGACTGAGCCAATGGATCTCGGCAAAGCCCTAACGGACCTCGCTCTCACACCAGTGCGAGTCGGGCTTTCGGTCGCCGACGTTGGAATCGGAATGGCGCAACGGGCGCTGGGCGAGGCGAACACGCGAGCCAGGTCAGGCTCCGTGGCAGGAGTGTTGGGCCTCGAGGACGCGGTCGAGCGCGCGAACCGGCTGGCCAAGCTGATGGACGACGACGCACCCCTTGGGCGGGCGCTGGCACCCAACGGTCCGATCGACCGGCTGCTCCGGCCGGGTGGGCTGGTCGATCAGCTGACCGCCGAGGGTGGGCTGCTGGACCGGCTGACCACCGAGAACGGCGCGGTCTCCCGGGCGCTGGCCCCGGGTGGGCTGGTCGACCAGGTGGCGTCCGAAGGCGGGTTGATGGACCGGATGACCACCGACGACGGTGCGCTGTCGCGGGTCATCGCCCCGGGCGGGCTGGCCGATCAACTGCTTGCCAACGACGGTCTGATCGAGCGGGTGCTGCGCGAGGACGGGGTGGCCGACCGCCTGCTGGCCGAGGGCGGACTGCTCGACACCCTGACCGCGGAGGACGGACCGCTGCTGAAGCTGGCGGATGTCGCTGACACGCTCAACCGGCTGACACCCGGGCTGGAGGCGCTGGCGCCGACGATCGATGCGCTGCACGACGCCGTTGTCACGCTGAGCCAGGTGGTCAACCCGCTGAGCAACATCGCCGACCGCATCCCGATCCCCGGCCGGCGGCCGAGGCGGTCGTCGACGCGGCCGGTGACGTCCCAGCGAGTCATCGACGCCGACGAGTGACCCGATAAACTCGGGGCCCTCAGGCCTCCTTAGCTCAGTGGTAGAGCACTCGCCTTGCCCGCCGCGACGGCGACTTCGATCAAAACTGATCGGTTGGTGCCGATTCCGTTCGCGACCGGAGCGATCTGTGGGAACGATGAGGAACGGGTGCGAAGCCGGTGCGGCCCGCGCGGGTGGTGCCTTGGCGCACCGAATTCGCCGCCGAGTACGGCGGTTCGGGGAGCATTGGGCGCGCGACGGCAACCGTCCAGGAGATGATCCGAGGCTGAATCTGCCACGATCCACGCAGCCAGTTTCTGGACGCTCGCACCCTCGATGATGTATTCGGCGTCGTCGACCACGGAGATCCGTTTGCGTCCTTGGATTTGCCAAACGTGGCGGACCGATCCTGCAGGTTGGCCGGTGTGGCGGCAGCGAGATTGATCGCCGCGCTGACGCGCCTGTGCCCGGCGCCCGATCGCGCGTCGCCAGCGGCTTGGCCAGTGGCCATGGGCGAGACTAGCCAGCCAAGCGGGGTCGACAACAGATTTCGTACTTCAGGCTGTCATCCGGCTACCTGACTGGAATCCGAGCGTGAAGCAAATCCACTACCTCACGCGCGCAAACAGATGTCGCAGCGGTCCCCAGTCCTCCCCGTATGATTGACCGCCGGAACTCCGGCACCAGTTCGGCTTCCGCACGCCGCCTTGGCGCAACTGGCAGCGCAACGCACTTGTAATGCGTAGGTTGTGGGTTCGAGTCCCACAGGCGGCTCAAATCCGGCGGCGGCTGGTTGTCGGTAGAAGGTCGTAGCGTCGTACGCGTGAGACTGTGTCGCGGTTGTGGTTCAGCACTCTCGAAGCGCAGTCAGAAAGTCTACTGCGGTAATGCATGTCAGGCGTCGGTCCGGCGCGACACCAGTACGAAACGTTGGCTCGAATCCGGCGAGGCGCGGATCGACGGCCACCACGGTCATTACATTCGGCAGTATCTCGCCGACGCTCAGTCGGGCTGCTGCGCATTCTGCGGCGGAGCCAGCGCGTGGCTGGGCCTGCCCCTCGCATTGGTGTTGGACCACATCGATGGGGACCCGACGCACAATCGACGGGAAAACCTGCGGCTGATCTGTCCGAACTGTGACTCACAGCTACCGACGTACAAGAGTCGGAACCGTGGCAACGGGCGCAACTACCGGCGACAGCGATACGCCAAGGGTCAATCGTACTAGGGGCTCCGTCCGTACGCGTCGGTGGTCAGTATGGCTATCACGGTGGCGGCGGTGCGACGGCGGTGGCGGCGGTCCGGCCGGCGGTGGCGGTGGGCACAGCGGCCCGGCGCGTCGGGGATACATGCCTAGTGGCTGGCCGACGCGTCGGGCGCTTGCCTCGTCTTCAACTGCCGACTCACACACTCGGCGTTCCCCTCATCAGGCGGACGTCCTTTGGAGATCGCGGTAGCCGCTGCTCTCGCCAAGCGATCGGCCTGCTCGTTGGCATCATGACCGGCGTGCCCACGCACATGTCGCCATTCGACATCACGCTTTTCGGAGTTCCCCGATGATCATTTCGATCGCCTGCCTGTTGGCGACGGGCTTCTTTCCAGCGGTCGTCAGTTCAATCCTGACAGGGGGCTCCACACGGTGTGTATGACGTCGGTTGATGCTTGACGTTTCTGTTTCGGGTGATGCCTGACAGTGTTCCGGCTGATGGTTGACAGTTACTTCGGTTGATCCTTGACACTCCCGAGATGAGGGAGTTAAGCGTGGCCGAGCAGCGGTATCGGGCCGTGTTAGCGGTGATCAGTGACGGGTTGTCGATTTGTCAAAGTGGCTTCGAAGGGTGGGGTGTCGCGCCAGACGCTGCACTCGTGGTTGGCGGCTATGAGGCCAACGGTTTAGAGGGATTGGCGGATCGGTCGCATCGGCCGGCGAGTTGTCCGCATCAGATGCCCGCTGATGTCGAAGCAGCCTTGTTGGAGTTGCGGCGCTCGCGGCCGTATTGGGGGGCCGCGGCGGTTGGTGTTCGAACTGGCCAAACGCCAGGTTTGTCCGGTGCCCTTGGATTCGGCGGCCTATCGGGACCTGCTGCGGTTCTACATCGGCGACGATCTCGTCAAGACCGCCGCGCGCACCAGCAACGGCACGGTAAGAAACAAACGGGCGGTGCGCACCAGCGCTGGGGCCTAAATCACAACACAGAGCGTCAAGGATCAACCGAAACAGATCCGTCAACAATCAACCGACACTCAACAGCGGGTCCACAACATTCGTTCAAGACGACTCGTCAGGACCGGACGGCTTGGACGGCGTCGATGATGGCGTCTGCAGCGAAGTCCAGGTCCTCGTCTGTCATCGGGGTGGAAAGGGCCAGGAGGGCGTTGGTACCAGCAAAGACTCCGCGGCGGTACAGCCCCCACCAAAGGTCGCTGATGTCAACGTTCTCCATGATGCGCATCAGCGAACCGCGACCGTTGACCTGGACGCCCGCCGCGCCGATGCGGTGGCGTACCTGGTCGCCTTGGTTATTGAGTTGGTCGATAGCGCTCTGATGGTAGGCCTCGACGGCCGCCAGACCGGCGGCCATGGTCAGCGGATTGGCGCTGAATGTGCCTCCCCACGCGATTTGCGGACCGCTCTTGGAGTCAAATGCGGCCATGACGTCGGTGCGTCCAGCAAGGGCGCCGACAGGAAGGCCACCGCCGATCGCCTTGCCGAACGTGGCGAGATCGGGGGTGATGCCATAGGTGGGACTAAGGCCGCTGAGGGCGAGGCGGAACGTGATGACCTCGTCGACAATCATGAGCGAGCCGTTGCGGGCAGTGAGCTGGCGGACAGCGTTGACGAACTCAGGGTCGGCGGGTTGGAGGCCGGCGCGGTTCGGCATGAGGTCGATGAGGACCGCGGCGATCTTCGTACCGCTCGTATCGAAGAGCTCCCGAAGAGAAGAACGGTTGCCCTGCGGCAGCACGATGACGGCCTCGCGCTCGGCATTCGTGATGCCGGGCTTGTCGAAGTCAGTTACCGGATCCGATGTGCCGTGGTAGCTCCCTTGGAACCGGACGATGACATCGCGTCCCGTGACAGCGCGGGCGCAACGGATGGCCTGCATGACCGCTTCTGTTCCAGAGTTGCAGAACCGCCACTGTTCGTAGCCTGTGCGATCCCGCAGGTGCTCGGCGAGGACAACTTCGCGTCGGGTCGGTAGCCCGAACGACGTTCCCTCTTTGAGGGCCTCGGTGATTGCGCGCTGGATGGGCTCGAAGCGGTGGCCGTGGACCAGGGACGTGTAGTTGTTGTTGCAGTCCAGGATTCGGGCGCCGCTTTCGTCGGTGAGCCAGGCGCCTTGGCTTCTCGGCGTTAGCGCTGGTCTGGCCAGTGTCCACACCGAATTATCGCGTCCAGCGCCTCCGGGTAGGTGTGTGGCCGGACTGCGGCTGCCTGACTACTCAGAGTGCTTATGCGACCGAGAAGTCGATGGAGTGCCAACCGGTGCTGCCGTCAGGGATTGGGCCTGGATTGATCAGCCCGAGGCGCTCCTCTGACTGGAGGGTGCCGTTGCCGTCGGTGGCGCGGACGGAGACCTTGTGGTCGCCCGCCGGCAGCGGTCGGGTGATCCGCCACATGCGCCAGGTGTTCTTGTTCACTTCCGCGGCCAGCTCGGCCGGCTCCCATGCTCCGTCATCGAATCGGACCTCTACCTTGCTGATGCCTCGGCTCTGCGCCCATGCGGTACCGGCCGCGGTGACCTGTCCTGCGGGCAAGCGCTGAAATGAATCGGGTGCGTCGACCCGCGACGAAATCTTGATGGGGGCGACACCCGGGGGCTGGCCGTCCCAACCGCGCTCCACCCAGTAGGGCCTGAAGTCGTAGTTGGTCAATTCGAGTTCGGTGAGCCATTTGGTGGCCGAGACGTAGCCGTAGAGGCCGGGGATCACGGTGCGCATCGGGAAGCCGTGCTCGGGCAGCAGCGGCTCACGGTTCATCCCGATAACCAGCATCGCGTCATCGCCAGCGTCGCGGAGCCGCTGCAGCGGAGTACCGATGGTGAACCCGTCGACCGAATGACCCACCACTTGTGTCGCCCCGGATTGCACGCGCGCCTTGTCGAGCAGCCCCATCAACGGCACACCGATGAAATTCGACGTCGATACATATGGCCCACCCACCGGATTCGACACGCATGTCATCGTGATCGTTTTCTCGATCAGCGGCATGGACCGGATCTCGTCGAAGGTGAACTCCATCGGCTCGTCGACCATCCCGGTGATCCGCAGCACGGCGTCCTCGGCGCGGATCTGGGGGACCTCCAGATTGATGTCGATCCGATAGAAGTCCTGGCTGGGAGTGAGGAACGTCGGTGTCCCCAACTCCGGGAACGCGGCGTTCGCCGGGATCGGTGCGGCTGGGACAGCGGGGACCAGCCGACCCACTGCCCGGCGTGATCCTTCCACGTTGACGCGTCTGGCCAGCGCGAATCCGCCCACACTCGCCATTGCCGCTGCGGCGGCCACCGCCGCGGAGCCGAGCAGAAAGCGCCGCCGCCGCAGCGCTCTGTGTTCGGTGGGCTGCGTCGAGTCCCCACCGGTTGAGTCCTCACTGGTGGTGTGGCGCGGCCACGTGTGCAGCCACCAGAACACCGCGAGTCCGGCGATCAATGACGCGGCGGGCGCCAGTAGTCCCAGAGTCGAGCTGGACTGCTCACGCACCGCCAGCAGCCCCACAACCCCCAGCACGCCGATCGCGATCAGGCCGGGAAGTGGACCGCGGCGAGAGATGAGCCCGATCACTACTCCGGCTAGCGCAAGGAATACCGCCATGCCAACCAGAAGGGCGGCCTTGTCGTTGGTCCCGAAGTTGTCGATCGCGAACTGCTTGACCGGAGCGGGAGTGCGGTCGATGGCCGCGTTGCCCACCGCGTAGAACGGAGAGGCCGCCGGTACCAAAAGAGCACCGGATACCAGATGCCCGGCCCCGATAGCACCAGCCACGGAAAGTACGCCGGTGACGGCGGCCGGAGCAAAATGAATGCGTGACGGATTCGGCATGCTGGGTATTCGTTGCCAACAAGTTGTGAGATGGGTTGAGCAGACATCAGTTGCGGTTCCTCGGCGAGCCGCGCCATGGCACTGCCACGCGTATGTTCGCCCTGCGAGAACCGACGAGCTAGCGGCGCTTGACGCAGTCGGCCAGAACTGCTTGGAACCGGGGGCAGACCGCCAGGTCGCCGTGTTCGCAATCCAGCGCTGTGTCGATGAGATTATCCGCGCGCTGTCGCCTGATGTCGATCAGCCCAGGGGCTCACCCTCGCTGGTACCCAGATACCGGTAGTCAAACGTCAGTGCGGCAAACCCGGCGGCGGCGAAGCGGGTCGCGAAATCGGGCAACGCAGCGCTGCGGATCCCGCCGATGCCGTGGGCCAGCACCACGCACGAATGCGGCCCCAAGCCCGGCGGCCGATAAAGCCACCCGTCGCAGCGCTGGCCACCGGAATCGAATGCAACATCCTGGCGGATCAGCCCGGTGCCGGCTCGGCGTGCCAATCTGGTGGCATGCCCGCTGCTGGTGTGCGTGTGCGAGCGCGACGTCATCGCGCCACCGCAACCCGCGATCACGGTGACCGAGCAGGCGCCGCGCGGCGAGCTGCGCCGCTATCCGATCGGCCACTTCAATCTGTTCCACAAACCGTGGTTCGACCGCGTCGTCGACGATCAGATCGCCTTTCTGCGCCGCACGCTGGGCGCACCCACTACGACCGGAGGTGAGTAGCCGTGACATCGACCAAGGATCGAACCGCTCGCTGGCATCGCTACTGGGACAAGAAATCCCGCAACTATGACAAGGAAATGAAGTTCTTCGACCGGCACCTGTTCGGTGACTCCCGCTCTTGGGCGTGCGGGCAGGCCAGCGGCGAGGTCTTGGAGGTCGCGGTCGGGACCGGGCTCAACCTTGAGGCGTATCCACGCGACGTCACGCTGACCGGCATTGACTGGAGCGACGCCATGCTCGACATCGCGCGCAGCCGCGCCACCGAAGTCGGGCGCACCGCGACCCTGCAGCAGGCCGACGCCCACGAGTTGCCGTTCGACGACGACTCGTTCGACACCGTCGTCTGCACGTTCGGGCTTTGCGCGATCCCCGACCACACGAGGGCCATCGCCGAGATGACCCGGGTGCTGCGGCCCGGTGGCCGGCTCATCCTTGTCGACCACATCGCCAGTACCTCGCGGGTCGCCCGCGGCATCCAACGGTTCCTCGAGATTTTCACCGTGCCGCTTGGCGGAGAACACTTCCTGCGCCGACCCCTCAACCAGGTGCGCGCAGCCGGATTCGACATCGAACAGGCGCAGCGGTTCAAACTCGGCCTCGTCGAACGCCTTGTCGCCCGCAAGAGCCCTAACGGTTGAGTCGCAGGTTTCCGGCCAGATCACTTTCCAGGATCCAGCACACCCCGGCCTCCTCAACCGGATCTGCGGTGTGGGCATGGTCAAGCAACGCAGCAAGATGGTTTTCCAGGCTGGTTAGTTCCGCGAGGGTGGCTCGGACCTGGTCGAGCCGGGCCGTCAAGATGCTGACGACGTGTCCGCACGGCCGGTCGCCGCTGTCAGCGATCGCCAGCACCTGGCGCACTTCTTGGAGCGACAGCCCGGCGGCCTGGGCCCGTCGGATGAACTCAAGGCGGTCGACGAACTCAGGTTCGTAATCGCGATAGCCCGACGGGGTGCGGGCCGGGGCAGGCAGCACTCCGGCCTGCTCGTAGAACCGGATCGTCTTCGTGGTGGTGCCGCCGCGGCGGGCAAGTTCGCCGATCCTCATCACGCCTCCTTGACCTTCCACCGTACTGGAACGTTTAGGGTCGACCGCAGAGTCGGACGGCAGAAAGAAACAATTGAGCACCACAGTCGACCGGGACGCCGGGCAGACGTCACCTCCCCGAACAGGTCGAATTGGCCATCGGAGGGATGACGTGCGCGTCGTGCGCCGCCCGCATCGAACGCACGCTCAACAAGCTCGACGGCGTCACCGCCGCGGTCAACTACGCCACCGAAAAAGCGCACGTCGAGTTCGGCCCGACCCTGTCAACGGGCGATCTGATCAGAGTCATCGCCGATGCCGGCTACACCGCTACTCCACCGAAAGCGATTAGCGCTGCAGAGGATTCGTCGTCGGAGCGCGATGGCGAGGATGGCTACGACGAACACACCCGTTCGTTGCGGCAACGGATGCAAGTGTCGCTGCTGCTTGGCATCCCGGTGATCGCGCTGTCGATGGTTCCGCCGCTGCAGTTCACCTACTGGCAGTGGCTCGCACTGACGCTGACAGCTCCGGTGGCGGTGTGGGGAGCCTGGCCGTTCCACCGCGCCGCTGCTACCAATCTGCGTCACGGCACGGCGACGATGGACACCCTGATCTCGCTGGGCGTGCTGGCGGCTTTCGGCTGGTCTCTGTATGCACTGTTCTTCGGGGGCGCCGGCCACGAGGGCATGCGTCACGGGTTCAGCCTGACCGTCGAGCGGGGATCCGCCGGGCAGAACATTTACCTCGAGGTGGCCAGCGGTCTGACGGCTGCGATCCTGGCCGGCCGGTTCTTCGAGGCAAGGGCTAAACGCCGTGCGGGGTCGGCCTTGCGGGCCTTGCTTGAGATCGGCGCCAAGGACGTTGCCGTCATACGCGCTGACCGGGAAGTACGGATCCCGATCGAGCAACTCAGTGTCGGCGACCGCTTCGTCGTAAGACCCGGAGAGAAGATCGCCACCGACGGCGTCGTCACCGATGGCACCTCGGCGGTTGACGCGAGCATGCTCACCGGGGAGTCGGTGCCAATCGAAGTGGGCCCGGATGACCCCGTTGTGGGGGCGACGGTCAACGCCGGTGGGCGGCTAATAGTTCGTGCCACCCGCGTCGGCTCGGACACCCAACTGGCGCAGATGGCCAAGCTCGTCGCGGACGCGCAGAACGGCAAGGCCGAAATCCAGCGGCTCGCCGACAGGATCTCCGCGGTGTTCGTGCCAATCGTCATCGTGCTGGCGGTGGCAACCTTTGGTGTGTGGCTCGGATTGGGGGCTGGCGCCGCGACGGCATTGTCGACTGCGGTGGCGGTGCTGATCATCGCCTGCCCGTGTGGGCTCGGGCTGGCCACTCCGACGGCGCTTCTAGTCGGAACCGGCCGCGGCGCCCAGTTGGGAATCCTGATCAAGGGCCCCGAAGTGCTTGAGTCCACACGCCGCATCGACACCATCGTGCTGGACAAGACCGGCACCGTCACCACCGGCAAGATGAGCCTGACTGCCCTGCATACCACGGCCGGCATCGCCGAGGCCGAGGCACTCACGGTTGCCGGGGCGCTCGAAGACGCCTCCGAGCACCCCATCGCGGCGGCCATTACCCAGGCGGCCCGCGAGAGCGTCGGCGCGCTGCCCGCGGTGCAGGACTTCACGAACCTCGAAGGGCTCGGTGTGCGCGGCACAGTTGGTGGACACGACGTGCTGATCGGGCGGGGTCGTCTGCTCGATCAGCACGGCATTGAGCTGCCGGCAGATCTGGCCGCGGTCCGACGAGACGCCGAATCCCAGGGCCGCACAGCGGTTCTCATCGCCTGGGACGGTACCGCTCGTGCGGTCTTGGTGGTGGCCGACACCATCAAACCGACCTCACGGGAGGCTGTTGCCGGGCTGCGCGGCCTTGGACTGCGCCCGGTCTTGCTCACCGGCGACAACGCTGCCGCCGCCCGCGCCGTCGCCGACGAGGTCGGGATCACCGAGGTGATCGCGGAAGTGCTGCCTCGCGACAAGGTCGACGCGGTCGCACGTCTGCAGCGTGACGGCCGAGTAGTCGCCATGGTCGGAGACGGCGTCAATGACGCTGCCGCTCTTGCACAATCCGATCTTGGAATGGCGATGGGAACGGGTACCGACGTCGCGATCGAGGCCAGCGACCTGACCCTTGTGCGCGGCGATCTGCGCGCCGCCGTCGACGCGATCCGCCTCGCGCGGCGCACCCTGACAACCATCAAGGCCAACCTGTTCTGGGCCTTCGCCTACAACCTGGCCGCCCTGCCCCTGGCCGCACTGGGGCTCCTCAACCCCCTTATCGCCGGCGCCGCGATGGCATTGTCCAGTGTGTTCGTCGTGTCCAACAGCCTGCGGCTGCGGCGTTTCCACAGCAGCTACAACCAGCTGCCTGCAGAACATTCGAAAAGTGCGCCGGCACAACCACCTTCGAGCACCACGGCTCACGCCGCGGCGGCATTGCCGGCCCCGCAACTCGATCAGCTGGCAGCCATCGCCGCTCGCCTCGAGTCGGTCGTCGACGCACTAACACACCAACGCGATAGGGCCAGCCAGAACGGCAACGGCGACCGAAGGCCGCTCCGCGCCGACATCGACACGCAACCGCAAGACTTGCAGCGCCCGGTGACCGATCCATGAGCCCGTTGTCGACGAATAAGTACCGAGGCCGCGCCGTGGCAGAAGAGTGTCGACGTCTCCGGGAAGGACATCCGTGAATCTCGTAGCCGTGCTGATCACCGGCCTGTTCGCCGGCGGCGTCTCGTGCGCCGCCGTCCAGGGCGGACTGCTCGCGGGGCTGATCACTCGACAACAAGCGGCGCGCGATCAAGCCGCACCCAGGCCAACAGCGGTTGCGCCGCAATCAAACCCGTCGTCGACGGATGGCGCAGGACTTGAAACTGGATCGTGGAGGACGCGGCTGGGCGACGACCTCGCCCCCGTGGGTGGCTTTCTGGCCGGGAAGTTGGCGGCCTACATATTGCTCGGCGGCATGCTCGGAGCGCTCGGCGGAGTCGTTCAGCTCTCCACAGCGGCACGCACCTGGCTCCAGCTGGCAGCCGGGCTGCTTATTATCACCTTCGGCCTCGCTCAGCTCGGGGTGCCCGGGTTCCGCAGGATCGTGATCGAGCCACCCACATCCTGGGCGCGGCTGGTGCGTAACCGTGCGCGATCGCAGGCGGCGTTCGCCCCCGCCCTGCTCGGCGTGGCCACAGTTCTGCTGCCCTGCGGCATCACGCTTTCCGTGGAAGCGCTCGCCCTGGCCTCGGGCTCGCCATGGCAGGGTGCGGCGATCATGGCTGTGTTCGTGATCGGCACCAGCCCAATGTTTGCCATCCTCGGTTACGCCACTAGCAAGGCAACCACACTGTGGCGCGGCCGACTCGTCGCGGCCACCGGCATCGCCGTCGTCGCCATGGGCCTCTACACCCTCAACGGTGGACTGGAACTCGCCGGCTCGCCATTGGCGGCCACCAGGATTCTTGAGACCGCTTCCGGCACGGCGACGGCCGATCCAACAGCCACGACCGTCACCGACGGCCATCAAGAAGTGGTCATCACCGCCACCGACAGCGGGTACAGTCCGCCTGCTGCCGCGATCACCGCCGGCATTCCAACCACCCTGATCGTGCGCTCCGACGGCGCCACCGGTTGCGTGCGCTCCTTCGTCATCCAAGACACCCAAACCGTGCTGCCCGAATCCGGCGACACCCGCATCGACCTCGGCACACCTGCGGCTGGAACGCTGCGGTACGCCTGCGGCATGGGCATGTTCACCGGCGTCATCACCATCACTTGAGTTGCAGGAGAGACTGAATGCCTACCAGTACCCACGTTTTCCAAGTCGGCGGCATGCACTGCGGAAGCTGCTCGCTGTTGATCGACGATGCTCTCGAGGACCTACCCGGGGTCAGCCGCTCGCAGACCGAAGTGAAGGCCGGACGATCCACCGTGTGGCTCGACACCGACCGCACCGATCCCCAGCGAGTCATCGACACAATCGTCGGCCTCGGTTACCGCGCCTCCGCATCCCAAAGCACTGACTGACATGGCGAAGCTGACGAGGCGAACGGTGTTGGCCCTCCTGGGCACGGGGGCGGGTGTCGCTGGTCTGGGTTACCTGCTGCGCACCATCAGCGAGATGTCGCCGAGCCATGCGAACGGCCCAGGGATGGGCGGTGTATCGGGCACGGATATGAGCAGATACATGAAGATGTTCATGCGACACGGTGAGCTCCGACGCAGCGTCGAAGACATTCCCGGAGGTGTCCGCACGACTACAGAATCGGATGCCCCTGACCTCGTGGCCGAACTGCAAGCGCACGTGTCATCGATGTACTCCCATCTCGACCAGCGCGTCGAAGTCACCTGCATGAGCGACAGCCTCCCGACCCTGTTTCGCCGCTCCCCTGACTATCGCCGCCATTTGACTTTCACCGCCAAAGGCGTCGTCGCGGAGGAAACCGCCAACGACCCGGACCTAACGCAAGCCATCCGTGCGCATGCGCGAGAGGTGACCGGGTTCGTCGTCGAGGGGATGCCAGCGATGATGAACGACATGATGCGCGGCGGTATGACCGGGATGCCGTCCTAGCCAGATATCGCGCATAGCTGGGGCGCCGTGGCGAAGCACGGCGCTGGAGGTGTTGTCGCCCGTGTCCCGCAGACCTTCAGACACAATGACTACCACTTGGTTCGTGGGTTGCGAGACAACGCCGCAACCACGTCAACGGCACTCTCGAAGCCAATCGGCAACACCGGCTCGATGACGTACCTGGGTGGGCCTGGCGCGTCCAATTCATTGCGGCAATCGAAATCGGAACTCCGAGCACTATTTACGTGCATCGAAGCTGATGCGCGATACCGAGGTGGACTTTGCGCCCGGCACAGTCGAGTGCTGCTCGGACTAAGCGCCAAACCCGTCGGCAGGCAGGCTTGCAGCGAAGCGCCGCAACTCGTCGACCGGGAACAACACGCGGCGACCGTATCGGCGGGCGACGATCCTGCCAGACGCCCGCAGTTTGTCTAGCTCGACGGTTGACAGGCACAGTATGCGCGCGGCGTCCGCGCAAGTAACAAGCAAAGGTTCGACCTCAACGACGACCGGCCCAGTAGGGCGTGGCGGATCAATCACGGCGCAAACCGTACGCATGCATTTGCGTTCGCGTCAATGGAGACAATAGTGAAAACTGTTGAGCAGTCAACAGATTGATGTCGGTTTGCACTGGGTGGGGGCGATCTAGTCAGGGATTGTGCGATGACGAACATGTACGTAGCCATCCAAGGCTTTCGCGTTACGGTCCCCGCGGGGCGGCATGCTTCAGTAGGTCTAACTTCCACAACGCTCGCTTATCTTCGGCCAGACCGTCGGCCGGCTGAAACAACCACGCCCGGGCGCGGGGTTGCTTGGGGGTGGGGGTGACCCCCTCGCTTTCAAACTGCCCCTCGACGGCATAGGCGGCTTTCTCTCCCCGACATTTTTTCCAAGCGACCCTGTGGTAACCGCACCCCGCTAGTTTCTATGTCGCACTCGGCAAGAACTGCTGCACACCGTGCCAGTTACTAATGCCTGGTCTCTCATAGGCCACGGCATCAGCGCCCGCCAGTGAATCACGTTCGCCGCCCTCAGCAGTGGCAGTGCTCCGCCCACACCGTCACAGTGGCATGGTTCACTGATGCCTTGAGTGCGTGCGCTGCAGACGGATGCGAGCGCGAAGATGCGGACTAATCCCGTTGGAGCCCTTCATCAAGCGAGACGCATATCGCCTAACACGCTGCACTACGTGCGGATGCGAAGCGCACTACAAATTTGGGTACATCCTTCACAAGAACGCAGCGTTTGGGTGTTGACCTGCGCCTGCGCGGCGACCTCACTGGTTCTCACACCACCAGGATGAACCCTGTACCTAACTACCAAGTCAAGACGGGGCTGAATGTCCTGCCGCCAAGGCGCATCATGGCTCTAACGGACATCTGCCGAGCGGAACGAAGCGAAACATGCCAGGACGGATAGCCGATGGCGCGTCGCTAGCAAGCGAACTGGAACGCGCCCGTGGCGATTTTCACAAGTTGCTCACGATGGTCGGAGACGACGAATGGACCAAACCCACGGAAGGAACCCGGTGGACCAACGAGCAACTGCTGTTCCACATGGTGTTTGGCTACATGGTCGTGCAGCGACTGCTCATCCTTTTGCGCGTGCTTTCGCACCTACCCGACTGGGCCAGCCGCTGGTTCGCACGGATGCTCAACGCGGCCTCATCACCCTTCCATGCGATCAACTTTTACGGAACCAACGCGGCCGCTGTCGTTTACAACCGCAACCGTATGGGCGCAAAAATGGACCGAGTGATCGACGCCCTACAACAATCACTCATTGGCCACAACGCCATTGCCCTTCGCAACGGAATGCACTTCCCGACCGGCTGGGACCCGTACTTCCGAGACTTCATGACGTTGGCCGACGTATACCGCTACCCCGGCCAGCACTATGACCACCACCGCCGACAACTGACCCTGGCGAACCTCAACTGAGCAGTAGCCGGGCCCGGCGAATCCGCCGAGGCCGTCCGCGCCCCCATTCGGAAGACGACAGCTCGGTTTGAAGCGGAGGCGCTTCCTGGTCGAGTTCCTGCGGAGTACACGTGGACGGAGTCACCGGCGAGCTTGCGCATCAGCCCTGCGGCCATCTGAGACTTGCCGCTGTTCTTGACGCATATGAACAGCACCGAAGGCTTAGCGGTGTTGCAGCTCATAAATCGCTGAGTCAGTTCGTGGCGTTGATGCCGAGTTCGGCGAGGAGTCGGCGGACCCGCTCTTCGATGTCGTCGCGGATCGGGCGGACGGCGTCGACGCCTTGGCCGGCGGGGTCGGGCAGTTCCCAGTTCTCGTAACGCTTTCCGGGGAAGAACGGGCAGGCGTCCCCGCAGCCCATGGTGACCACGACGTCGGCGGCCTGGACGATCTCGTCGGTCCAGGGCTTAGGGAACTCGCGGGTGATGTCGATCCCGACCTCGGCCATGGCGGCGACGGCGGCGGGGTTGATCTCGTTGCCGGGTTCCGATCCGCCCGACCAGGCCACGCCTTGGTCCCCGGCGAGGTGGTTGAAGTACCCGAGCGCCATCTGGGAGCGGCCGGCGTTGTGGGTGCACAGGAACAGCACGGTGGGCTTGGCGTCGGTGATCTTGCCTTCGACGCGGGCCAGGGCGTGTAAGGCGTTGGCGCGCCCAGCGTTCGGCCAGCAGCGGCAGGAAGTTGGGGATGGTGGCGCGGCCGGCGAACTGGTCGTAGGACGAGTGCAGGAACCGTTCGATGGTTTCGACGCCGAAGTGTTCGCCGAACTCGGTCGTGCAGGCGGGTGGCCGCGGTCTTCAACGCGTGCTGCTGGTCGATGGACAGGTCGCGGCGCACGTGGGCGGCCGGGGAGACCGGGCTTTCGGTCATGGTGTGCTCCTGACCGGCGTGAGCGGTCGCCGATGGCGCCTCGCTGGCGAAGCGGCGGCGCAAGGCCAGGGAGACGTAGACCAGGGCGACGAGGACGGGGACCTCGATCAGTGGGCCGACGACGCCGGCGAGGGCCTGCCCGGACGTTGCGCCGTAGGTGGCGATCGCGACGGCGATGGCGAGTTCAAAGTTGTTGCCCGCGGCGGTGAACGCCAACGTGGTGGTGCGCTGGTACCCCAGCCCGAGCAGCAGCGCCCAGCAGGTAGCCGCCGCCCCACATGATCGCGAAGTACGCCAGCAGCGGCAGCGCGATCCGGACGACGTCGAGCGGGCGGCTGGTGATCTGATCCCCTTGCAGCGCAAAGAGAATGACGATGGTGAACAGCAGGCCGTAGAGCGCCCACGGTCCGATCTTCGGCAGGAACTTCGATCTCGTACCAGTCCCGGCCCTTTGGCCTTCTCCCCGAGCCGGCGGGACAGGTATCCGGCCAGCAGTGGGATGCCCAGGAAGATGAGCACCGACTTGGCGATCTGCCACGGCGAGGTGCTGATGGTGGTCTGCTCCAGGCCGAGCCAGCCGGGCAGCACCGACAGGTAGAACCAGCCGAGCAGCGGCGAACATGATGACCTGGAAGATCGAGTTGAGGGCGACCAGGACGGCGGCGGCTTCGCGGTCGCCGCAGGCGAGGTCGTTCCAGATGATGACCATGGCGATGCAGCGGGCCAAGCCCACGATGATCAGACCGGTGCGGTACTCGGGCAGGTCCGGCAGCAGCAGCCACGCCAGCGCGAACATCAGCGCGGGACCGAGCACCCAGTTCAGGACCAGCGAACTGACCAGCAGCTTGCGGTCGCCGGTGACGGTGTCGAGTCGGTCGTAGCGGACCTTGGCCAGCACCGGGTACATCATGATCAGCAGGCCCAGGGCGATGGGCAACGAGATGCCGTCGATCTGCACCTTGTCCAGGGCCGTGTCCAGGCCGGGGATCAGCCGACCCAGCAGCAGTCCCGACGGCCATCGCGACGCCGATCCAGACCGGCAGGAATCGGTCCAGGGTGGAGAGCTTTCCGACGACGGCGGGACGCGAGTCGGAGGGCGCCACCGTCATGCGAAGGCCCCGATCACGGTGTCGGCGTCCACGTTCAGCAGCGCCGACAGATCGCGCAGCGGCCGCGGGGACTACGGCGTAGTACACCCAGGAGGCGCGGCGCTGCGAGGTCAGCAGTCCGGCGGCGCGCAGCACCTTGAGGTGGTGCGAGATCGTGGGCTGCGAGACCTCGAAACCCCCGGAGATGTCGCAGACGCAGGCTTCTCCGCCGGCGTGACTGGCCACCGAGCTGAACAGCCGCAA
>CAWKOI010000006.1:0-83593 GCA_963851115.1 uncultured Actinomycetota bacterium | reverse complement strand
CACCGAATGGCCAGTTGTTGCACGCCATCGGCCGCTTTGCGTGGCACAACTGGCCACTCACCGCTGACGGGATATGCACAGATGCGCCCGCATCCACAGGCGTGCCCTTAGAACGCCGGAACGCGGTTGAGCGTCGGACAGTACGGACACCGTGACCGCATGAACACACGGCCATTCCTAGGCACGGAGGCGTTGGCCGCGGGCACTGTCACAAGGCGAACACTGGCCAGCCGCCACAACGCTGTTTACCGCAATGTCTATATCCCGAAGGGCGAAGAGCTGACGCCGCTGACACGAGCGATGGCGGCGTGGCTGTGGTCGGGCCGTCAAGCGACCGCGGCAGGATTGTCGGCGGCGGCGCTTTATGGCACGCGGTGGATAGACGCGGGCCTGCCCGCAGAGTTGTACCGCCGCAATGGCAAACCCGTGGACGGCATCATCATCCACCGTGACGAGCTGCGCGACGACGAGATCTGCATAGCCGAGGGCATCGCGCGACGACGCCCGCGCGGACGGCGTTTGACCTCGGACGGCGCCCGGGCCGTAACCGGGCAGTCATCCGGTTGGACGCATGGCGCAGGCGACAGGCTTGCAGGCGGTCGACGTCGCGCCGCTGGTTGAGCGGCATCGCGGTGTGCGCGGCCTTCTGCAACTGCGCGAAGTGCTCGACCTGATGGATGGTGGCGCAGAGTCGCCGCAGGAGACCCGAACGCGGTTGGTCCTCGTCGACGCGGGCCTGCCGCGGCCACGCACCCAAATCATTGTGGTCGACGAGCACGACCATTTCATTGGCCGAATCGACATGGGATATGAGGACTTCAAGGTCGGTGTCGAATACGACGGCGCTCAGCATTGGACGGACCCGCTGGTGCGGACGAAGGACATCGATCGTCATGCAGCGCTAATGGCACAAGGGTGGGTGATCATCCGGGTCAGCGCCGACATGTTGCGGTACCGGCCACATGTCATCGTGGCCCGCACCTGCGCCGCGTTACGTGCGGCGGGCGCCGAGTGGCCTGGGGGCACCTCCCGCGAGCGGGGGATTATTGCACGTATCTTGCAGGATCGCGTGTCATAAGTGGCCACTCAGCGGTCACAGCGAAGCGGGTAAAGAGAACTTCGCGAACAATGCCGCATCACCGAACGCCACGACATGCGAGACCCCGTCGCGTCCGACGTCGATCACGTGGAACTGGAACGCCTCGTGTAAGCCGGTCTCTTTGTTGCGCATGTACAGCCCGGCCGCGGGCTGCCCATTGGCGGTTGTCGGGAGCAGCCGCATGTCGCCTGCCTTTTCGGCGGGGCATTGCGTCTGGATCAACGTGGCGATCGCCTGCGGCGTTTGGTACCAGCCGTCGAACGGCGGCATCTCCCAGATCGCCTCCTGGGTGAACAGCTCGACCAGCTTGTCGACGTCGTAGGCCTCGAACGCGGCGATGTAGCGATCGAGCAAGTCCCTGGTCTCCGGCGAATCGGGCGGAGGCAGCTGGTCGTCCTCACTGGGGCCGACCGCGTCGAGTTGTGCTCGGGCCCGCTGCAGCAGGCTGTTCACCGCGGCAGTGGATGTGCCGATCGCGCCGGCCACCTCGGCGGCCTTCCACTGCAGTACGTCGCGCAACACCAGTACCGCCCGCTGCCGCGGGGACAGGTGCTGCAGCGCCGCGACGAACGCCAGCCGCACCGACTCGCGCGATCCGACGATGTTCGAGGGATCTGTTGACTCGTCGGGCAGCGGCTCCAGCCACGGCACCTCGGTGCGTTCGGTGAGCTCACCGGCCGGATCCGAACTCGGCGCGCCCAGCCCGGTCGGCAGCGGCCGGCGTTGACGACCCTCGAGAGAGGTCAGGCAGGTGTTGGTGGCGATGCGGTACAACCACGTCCGCAGCGATGACTGGCCCTTGAACCCGCTATAGGCCTTCCATGCCCGCAAGTAGGTCTCCTGCACCAGGTCTTCGGCGTCGTGCAGGGAGCCGGTCATCCGGTAGCAGTGCGCCAACAGCTCACGCCGATGCGGCTCGGCTTGAACCAGGAATTCATCATCGGTTTCGTGTGCGAGGACGCTCACCGCACCGAGCTTACGCAGACTCACCGACAAGCACTCGATACTCTCCCCTGATGGCCACAACCCGCAGTGAACGGAGCTTCGACGGCGTCGGTGGCGTGCGCATCGTCTACGACGTGTGGACCCCGGACACCACCCCGCGCGGGGTGGTCGTGCTCTCCCACGGCTACGCCGAGCATGCCCGCCGCTACGACCACGTCGCGCAGCGGTTCGGCGAATCCGGGCTGGTCACCTACGCGCTGGACCACCGCGGCCACGGCCGATCCGGCGGCAAGCGCGTCTACCTGCGCGACCTGTCGGAGTACACCGACGACTTCCACACCCTTGTCGGCATCGCGGCGGCGGACCATCCCGATCTCAAGCGCGTCGTGCTCGGCCACAGCATGGGTGGCGGGATCGTCTTCGCCTACGGCGTCGAGCACCCCGACGACTACACCGCGATGGTGCTGTCCGGCCCCGCAGTAGACGCGCAGGACGCGGTGTCGCCGGTGATGGTGTTGGTCGCCAAGGCGCTCGGCAAGGTCATGCCGGGCCATACCCGTCGAGCAGCTCCCCACCGACGCGGTGTCCCGCGACCCGGCGGTCGTGGCGGCCTACAACGCCGATCCGCTGGTGTATCACGGCAAGCTGCCTGCGGGCATCGCGCGGGCGCTGCTGTCCGTGGGTGAGACGATGCCGCAGCGGGCCGCCGCGCTGACCGCGCCATTGCTGGTCGTGCACGGTGAACAGGACAAGCTGATCCCGGTCGCAGGCAGCCATCACCTGCTCGAGTGCGTGGCGTCCGAAGACGCGCACCTCAAGGTCTATCCCGAGCTCTATCACGAGGTGTTCAACGAACCCGAACACGCCGTCGTGCTCGACGACGTCGCCTCGTGGATCGAGGTCCGGATTTGAAAGCCGTTGCCGTCATCTGGCTTTCGCTGATCCTGGCGCTGCTGCCCGGCTGCACTTCGGATGAGCAGAAGCCGCAGGGCTGGGTCGACGACGAGGTCAGCTTCGTCGACTCGGCAAACGGGGCTGGCCTCACCATCCACGGCACGTACCGGCACGAGCGTGACGCGGACCCCGGACCCGCCGCGCTGTTGATCTCCGAAAGCGGCGCCACAGACCGCAATGGCGACAACAACGTGGCCGGCGCGATCGGCAACATGCGGCAGCTGGCCGAGCTGTTGTCGGACCGCGGCGTGGCCAGCCTGCGCTACGACAAGGTGGGCACCGGCAAGACCGGCCTCGGCCCATACGAGCAGCGGCCCACCGACGTCATCAGCGCCACATACACACAGGGCGCCAAAGCCGCCGTGCGGTTCCTCGCCGATCAGCCCGGCACCGACAAGGCCCGCATCTCGGTCTACGCGCTCGGCGAGGGCACCATTCACGCGATTTCACTGGCGGCCGATACCGGCCCTGGCGTCCCAAAGATCCACTCGCTGGGGCTGTTTCAGCCGCTGCCCGGCCGCTACCTCGACATCATCACCGGCCGGGTGCGCGCCGGCGGAAGCCCGGCGACGCTGGCGACCTGGTTGGCCGCCGTCGACCAAGTCCGCACCAAGGGCACCGCACCCGCCCAGCTGCCCGAGGGGCTGGGCGCCATTCTCAACCCGGGAAACGTCAAGGCCGTCGTCGAAGCCGACAAGATCGACCCGCTGACCCTGGCGGCCAAGGTGCCCGCGGGCACACCGGTGCTGTTGACGTGTTCGGACTCCGACGGCCAGGCCAAGTGCGACGCCGTACGGCCGCTGATCGACGCGCTCAAGCACACCGCGCTGACGGTGGTCGAACTCAAGGGCGTCAACCATGTGCTGCGTGACGACCCCAGCGACAACGTGGCCAACTACGCCAAGCAAGATCCACTTTCTCCACAAGTGGTCAGCGCGCTGGACGACTTTGTCACCGAGTAGCCCTAATCTGGCGCCATGACCGACGACAAGATGCTCGCGCGCATCGCCGCCCTGCTGCGCCAGGCCGAAGGCACCGACAACCAGCACGAGGCCGACGCCTTCATGGCCGCCGCGCAAAGGTTGGCCACGGCGACGTCGATCGACCTCGCGGTGGCGCGGTCGCATTCGGACAACCGCACGAAGACGCAGATGCCGGTTCAGCGCACCATCACCATCGGCAACGCGGGCTCGCGCGGATTGCGCACCTACGTGCAGCTGTTCGTCGTGATCGCGAATGCCAACGACGTGAAATGCGACGTCGCGTCCAACTCGACCTTCGTCTACGCGTACGGCTTCGCGGAGGACATCGACGCCAGCCACGCGCTCTACGCCAGCCTGGTGATGCAGATGGTGAAGGCCTCGGAAACCTACATCTCCTCTGGCGCCCACCGGCCGACGCCGACCATCACCGCGCGGATCAACTTTCAGCTGGCCTTCGGCGCCCGCGTCGGCAAGCGGCTGTCCGAGGCCCGCGAAGAGGCACAACAAGAAGCCACCAAGGGACGTGACAGCCGTCCCGGTACAGCTATTGCGTTGCGGGACAAGGATATCGAGCTGAAGGACTTCTACCGTCAGACATCCGCGGCGCGGGGAACCTGGCGGGCCACCAGCGCCACTGCCGGGTACTCGTCGGCGGCGCGGCGTGCGGGCGATCGTGCGGGCCGGCGCGCACGCTTGGGCAACAGCCCGGAGCTGGCCGGTGCCCGCTCGGCACTTCAGCAGTGACGCCTCGCGACACGCAACGCGCGAAGGTCTACGCCGCGGAGGAGTTCGTCCGGACGTTGTTCGACAGGGCCGGCGAGCACGGTAGCCGATCGGTCGACTTCTTCGGCACACAGCTCACGCTTCCGCCGGAGGGACGATTCGCGTCGGTGCCGGCGGTCCAGCGCTATGTCGACGACGTGCTGGCGCATCCCGGTGTCCGTCAACGATGGCCGGCCACCGGCCCGCTGACCGTGCGCGCACGTCGCGGCGCCACCGCGGCGCATTACGAACGCTCAGACGACGGAGCCACCATGGCGGTGCCCGAACAGCGGACCCGTTGGGCACTGCGGGAACTGGTGGTACTGCACGAGCTCGCCCACCACCTCAGCGGCGCGGAGCCGCCGCACGGACCGGAGTTCGTCGCCGCGTTCTGCGACCTCGCCGGCGCCGTGATGGGCCCGGAGGCCGGCCATGTGCTGCGGGTCGTGTATTCCAAGGAAGGTGTGCGATAGCGGTAACGTTTGGTGCGTGACGAAGCCCGACCCCAAATCCCTTGACGAGATGTTCAACACGGTGTTGCGCACCGAGGACGACGCGCTTCGCGCTGCACGGGAAGCCGGCGTGGCCGCGGGGATGCCGGCCATTGAGGTGTCGGCACAGCACGGCAAGCTGCTGGCGCTGCTGGCGACCGTGATGCACGCGAGCCGGGTGCTGGAGATCGGCACACTGGCCGGTTACAGCACCATCAATCTGGCCCGCGGTGTCGGGCCCGGCGGCCGCGTCGTCACGCTCGAATTCGCACCGAAGCACGCGGAGGTGGCGCGGAAGAACTTCGAGCGCGCAGGCGTCGCCGACCGTGTCGAGGTGATTGTCGGCGCAGCGCTGGACACGCTCCCGCAACTGGCCGACCGCGGCGAGACGTTCGATCTGATCTTCATCGACGCCGACAAGGAGAACAACGTCGCCTACGTTGAGTGGGCGATCAAGCTGGGCGCGCCGGGGTCAGTCATCGTGGTGGACAACATCGGTCGCATGGGCCGGGTGCTGGACCCCGCCGCCGACGATCATCAGGCCCGTGCCGTGCGCGACATGCTCGAGATGATGGGCGAGAACCCGCAATTGGACGCCGCGGCGATTCAGACGGTCGGGACCAAGGAGTGGGACGGCTTCGCGGTGGCCGTGGTCAAGGAACCGCCGGAAGTCCAGGCGTAGCGCTCAGAGCAGCTTCTCCACCGTGATCGGTAGATCGGTGATCCGCTTGCCGGTCGCATTGAACACGGCGTTGGCGATGGCCGCGGGAACTCCGACCATCACGAGTTCGCCGAGGCCCTTCACACCGAGAGGGTCGGCGATGGTGTCCTCGGCGGGCAGGAACTCCGCATCGAGCGCGGGCACGTCGGCATTGACGGGCACGAGGTAGTCGGACATGTTGGCGTTGACGATTCGTCCGTCGCGGTGATCGATGTGCGTGGCTTCCAGCAGCGCCATTCCGATGCCCCCGACCATGCCGCCGACGGCCTGGCTGTGGGCCAGCTTGGGGTTGATGATGCGGCCGGCGTCGTAGCATCCGTAGACGCGACGGATCCGCACGGTGCCGAGCAGTTCGTCGACGGCGACTTCGGCGAAGATCGCGCCGTAGGCGTGCATCGAGAATCGTTGGTCGGCGTCGTCGGGTGACCAAGTGTCTTGGGTGTCAAGGCTTTCCCAACCGCGGCGGCGCAGCAGGTCTTGGTAGGACTCGCCGCGCGACGGCTCGCCGGTGTGGAACATGCGTCCGCCGGCGACCGCTACATCGGAGGGTCGAAGCCCACCCAGCGGTGATCCGGGGTCGACAACGGCGGTGCGGATGAACCGGTCACGGAGCATGGTGCCGACGTGCGCCACGGCCGAGCCGACGCTGGCCATCGTTCGCGAGCCCCCGTGCACGGGCGCCTCCGGCAGTCTGCTGTCGCCCAGGGTGAATCGGATCCTGGCGATGGGCAAGCCGAGCGCGTCGGCGGCGACTTGCGTCATCGACGTGTAGGTGCCGGGGCCCATGTCGATGGTGGCGCTTCCGACGTCCGCCGTGCCGTCCGCGTTGACCCGCGCCGACACGGCACACGGTCCGCGCAAAGTGTGGTAAACCGTTGCCGCGGTGCCGATTCCGAGGAGCTGGCTGCCTTCGCGGACAGCTCGGGGTGTCGGGTTTCGCCGAGACCAACCAAACGTGGCCGCGCCCTGCCGGAAACAGTCGGTGAGCCGCCTGGTGGAGAACGGTGCGTTCTCGAATTGGTCGCGGTCGGGTTCGTTGCGTATCCGCAACTCGATCGGATCGATGCCCAGCCGGACCGCCAGGTCATCCATGCCGCACTCGAGCGCGAATGCGCCGGTGGTGGTGCCTGGGCCGCGCATGAATGTCGGCGGGTTGGTGTCCAGCGGCACACTGCGATACACCGAACGCATATTGGGTGAGGTGTACATGAACCGCGCCGGACCGACGATGCCGTCTTCGAAGGATTCGTAACGTGAGTTCTCCGTGTGCCCTTCGTGGATGATCGCGCCGATGCGGCCCGACGGCTCTGCGCCGATCGCCAGCCGCTGCCGACTGGTCGGCCGGTAGCCGGCCACGGTGTAGAACTGTTTGCGGCGTCAACACCAACTTGACGGGCCGGCGCATCTGCCGTGCCGCGAACGCCGCCAGCAGTTGGTGCGGCCATATCTTGCCGGCAACGCCGAACCCTCCGCCCACGAACGGCGAGATCACCCAGATCTGGTCGGCGGGAATCCCGAATGCCTCGGAATAGGCTTCCAGCGCCCAGGTGATGCCTTGGACCTTGTCCCACACCGTGAGCCGGTCGCCGTCCCAACTCGCAATGGTCGCAGGCAGTTCCATCGGATTGTGGTTGTTACGGGCGATCGAATACCGCAGGTCGGACACCACCGCCGCCGCGCGCATGGCATCGTCGGCGTCGCCCGCGCGCGTAGTCGCGCACCCGTTCGGTCTTGCCCGGCTCCATTACCACCTGCGGCGCATCGATGTCGGTCAATGGCTGTGCACCGGTGCGGTAGCGGATATCGACAAGCGCAGGCGCCGTGGGTGGCGGCCTCCAAGGTGGTTGCCACCACCATGGTCACCGGTTGGCCAAACGATGCGATCCTGCCGCGCATCGAACGGAAGTGTTGACTCCGCCGAAGTCGGTGATGACGCGCAGCACATCCGGAATCCGTTGGGCGGCAGTGGAATCAATGCTCTCGACCGCACCGCGAGCGACGGTGCTACACGCCAGCGCCGCATATACAAGGTTGGGTATCGCGTGATCGGCCGCGTACTGCGCCTTCCCGGTGACCTTGAGCCTGCCGTCGACGCGCGTGACCGGCTGCCCCGCCAGGAGTGCCGCCGGCACGGGTCGCGTCATGGCAGCGCCCGCCACTGTTGCCAACTGCCGCTCTACCGTCCGCTTGATCAGCTCCACCTTGAACCCGTTCTCCGACAAAGGTTTGGCGCCATCGGCGCGCGCGAGCCGCCGCATTCCTGAACAGCTCGGCGTTGGGCGGCCGACCGATGAGAGCTCCCTCGACGGCGGGCAGCCGCCACGGCACCGTGCCGACACCGCCGACCGCCACCCGAGCGGCTCGAATGATCCCAGCGCGGATATCCAGCGCCACAGCTGCCGAGGTGAGCGCAAACTCATACGACTCCCGGTCCCGCACCTTCAGGTAGCCCGACCGCCGCGATTCGGGCCGAACCGCTACCTCGACGGCCACGATGAGCTGACCCGGCCGCAGATTGTGCTCCTGGTCGGGCGTTGTGCCGGGCTGGCGGAAGAACTCGGATATCCGGATCGGGTGCTCCCCGTTGATGTCTCGGGTGATGACCAGGGCGTCGAGTGCCGCAAGCGCGACAGCGAGATCCGACGGATGGGTGGCCACGCACTGCTCACTGGTCCCCAAGATGGCGTGGGTACGGTTGCGGCCACCGATCGCCGAGCAACCGGCGCCCGGTGTTCGCCGGTTGCAGGCCGCCGACACGTCACGGAAGTACAGGCACCGGGGCCGCTGCATGAGATTGCCGCCGATGGAGGCCATGTTCCGCAGCTGAGCCGACGCGCTGAGCTGCAACGCTTCGGCGATGACCGGGAACTGCCGGCGCACGCCATGATGGGCGGCGAGTTCGGACATCCGCACCAACGAGCCGACACGAAGCCTCGCGGATCCGAGTTCGATGGACCGGTAGGGCAGGGCATTGATGTCGACGACGGTCTCCGGCCGCTCCACGGTCTCGCGCATCAGGTCGACCAGAGTTGTGCCGCCTGCGATGTAGCGGGCCGCCGGACGCACCTGCGGCGAGCGCCGAGTCCTCGTCGGTGGCCCTCGTGAAACTGAACGGCAACACCGCTACGTACTCCTCGCCGCGGCCGCGACCGCGTTGACGATGTTGGTGTAGGCGCCGCAGCGGCAGATGTTGCCGCTCATCCATTCCCGGATCTCGGCCGGCGATCCGGTATGACCTTCTCGGATGCAGCCGACGCCGGACATGATCTGGCCGGCGGTGCAGTAGCCGCACTGCAACCCGTCCTCGTCGATGAAGGCCTGCTGCAACGGATGCAGCCGACCGTTCTGTTCGAGACCCTCGACCGTGGTGATCTCGGCGCCGTCATGCATCACGGCAAGCGTGAGACACGAGTTGATCCGTTGGCCGTTGAGCAGAATCGTGCACGCGCCGCAGGCTCCCTGGTCGCACCCTTTCTTCGTGCCGGGCAGGCCTGCACGCTCGCGCAGCATGTCCAGCAGCGATGTCCGGTTATCGACGGTGATCTCGCGTTGTTCACCGTTGATTCGGAGCCGGACGACAGACGATTGGCTTTCGGCTCGGTGTTCCTCGTCGTCGCCGCAGCCCGCAAGCAGAGGTCCCGTCGCGACCGCGCCGCCCACCGCGAGCGTCGCACCGACGAACGTTCGCCGGTTCATCCATAACGGCGCGGCGGTATCTGGCAAGAACCTGTGAGAGTCACTGTCAGTCATCGAAGTTCACGCTATGCGCGCTGCCGCAGTAAACGGTCAGACGCATAGGGAACTCATAGAACAGCTGCGGATGATTTGGTGTCGCCCCTGATCAGGGCGTCGACCTCGGCGCGTTGCCGTGGACCCCACGTCTCCGCGGTGGCGAGTACCCCGGCGAGGCCAACGAATCCGACAAAGACTCCCCGTAGGTGATCAGTGCGGGGTCGACTGCCGAACCCCTGTCGCTGGAGTGCATCGATGAACGCGTCGTGTCGTTCCCGGCCCGTGGAGATCGACTGGGGTCCACCGATGTAACCGATGCGGCGGTGACCGGCGGCGACGAGATGCGCGACCGCCTGATCGAGGCCCAAACGACTGTCGGTCGTCACGCTCGGAACGTCGAAGCCTTCCACTTTCCGGTCGACGAACACGAGCGGCATTCGGCTGGAGAGAAGTGTGTCGAGTGTTGCCGATGGACCCTGCAGCGCCAGCACGACGCCGTCGACGCGTTGCGTCAGGAAGGTTTCGATGTAGCGGTCCTGCTGGTCGACGTTCTCGTTGGCGTTGCCCAGCAGGCTGACGTAGTCGGCGTCGAGCGCCGCTTGTTCGGCGGCGTGCGCGATGTCGGCGAAGAAGGGGTTGAGGACGTCGGAGACGAGTAGGCCCAGCACGTGTGTGCGGGTCAGGCGAAGCGAGCGGGCCTGCGCGTTCGGCCGGTAGCCGAGGGCGGTGGCCGCTTCGGTGACGCGGGCGCGGGCGTCTGGCGAGGTGGCCGGATTGCTGGAGTACGTAATACGTCTGGTGGGTTCGTCGGGCGCGGTGAATTGGGGCCGGGCATGCCCCACTAGACTGCGGTGTTGTGTTTTTTGGGTTTAGGAGGACCATCAGACCATGGAGACAATGCTGAAGACGGGTGAGGTCGCGCGGTTGCTCGGTGTTTCACGTCAGCATGTCGCCGATCTGTGCGACGGCGGCAAGGTCAAGCACGTCCGCGTCGGCACTCATCGACGTATCCCGCGGAGCGAAGTCGACCGCCTTCTGGGCAATCGGCTCACGCGCGAAGAAGAGAAGTCATTGCGACTGCATCAGGCCTTGTTGACACCAATGCTCGCTGAACCAAATGCTGTCATATCGAAGGCTCGTGACAACCTCGATCGCTGGACGGGTATGCATCGTCCAGACGGAATGACGATGCGGTACTTCGAAGAGTGGAATCGAGTGCTCGACAACGGCCTAGACGCAATCGTGGATGTGGTGACCAGTCCCTCACAAGAGGCACGGGAACTGCGCCAAAACTCTCCGTTTGCCGGCGTATTGCCCGATGAGACGAGGCTACGAGTGCTGCAGACCTTTAAGGATCACTGGCGTCGGGAGCACGAGCGGGTTCTGACACCGTGAACCGGCAGCAGCTTGCACATCTCGTCCGTTCGGCATGCGCAGTCGCGCACGATGCGGATGTGCTTGTGCTTGGCTCGCAGTCGATCCTCGGGTCGTTTAACGAAGAGGACCTACCTCCGGAAGCTACCGCCTCTCAGGAAGCCGACATCGCGTTCCTCGACGATCCGGCGAGGGAGAAAGCGGATGATGTCGACGGCGCCATCGGCGAGCTGTCGACGTTTCACGAAGAAAACGGCATCTACGCCGAGGGCGTCCACATCGACACGGCCATCCTCCCTGAGGGGTGGAAGGACCGGCTTGTAAGTTGGGAGCTTCAGTCCTCAAAGCCCGCCAAACCACGCTTTCTGGAACCACACGACCTGGCGGTCTCGAAGCTGGCTGCGGGGAGGCGCAAGGACCATGACTTCGTCTTGGCACTGATCCGGGGTGGGCTTCTCGACGTTGCAGTGGTTAGGAAACGGGCTTCCATGCTTCCCGCGGGGATTGATCCACGTATCGGCGAGCGTATTGAAGCTTGGCTGGACTATCACTGCGCAGGAAAACGCGTCCAATAGTCCGGCGTGGTACAGATCGCATGGACTCAGCCGCAGACCGCGCCGCCCGCGGCCGAGCCGACCAACTTGGTGTACTTGGCCAGCACGCCGGTGGTGTAGCGCGGCGGCAGCGGTTCGAAGCCCGCCTTGCGCGCTTCGAACTCCGCGGGATCGACCACCACGTCCAGGGTGCCGTTGGCCACGTCCAGACGAATGCGGTCACCGTCGGCCACGAAGGCGATCGGCCCGCCGTCGACGGCCTCGGGCGCGACGTGTCCGACGCACAACCCGGTGGTGCCGCCGGAGAATCGGCCGTCGGTCATCAACAGCACGTCCTTGCCGAGTCCGGCACCCTTGATCGCGCCGGTGATGGCCAGCATCTCCCGCATGCCGGGTCCGCCCTTGGGGCCCTCGTAGCGGATCACCACCACGTCGCCCGCGGTGATGGTGCCGTCTTCGAGCGCGTCCAGCGCCGCGCGCTCGCGTTCGAAAACCCTTGCGGTCCCCTCGAATACATCCGAATCGAAGCCCGCCGACTTCACCACCGCGCCCTCAGGAGCCAGTGAGCCGTGCAGGATCGTGATGCCACCGGTGGGGTGGATCGGATTGTCCAGCGCGCGCAGCACCTTGCCGTCGGGGTCCGGAGGCGCGATGTGCGCGAGGTTCTGCGCCATGGTCTGGCCGGTGACCGTCAGGCAATCCCCGTGCAGCA
The DNA here is from genome assembly GCA_963851115.1 of uncultured Actinomycetota bacterium. Taxonomy (GTDB): domain Bacteria; phylum Actinomycetota; class Actinomycetes; order Mycobacteriales; family Mycobacteriaceae; genus Mycobacterium. The sequence goes on along the minus strand of CAWKOI010000006.1, from coordinate 71,266 downwards.
GACCGGCATCCAGCAGCGCCTTCATCACGACCGGAACGCCGCCGATGCGGTCGACGTCCGTCATCACGTGCTGCCCGAACGGTTTGACGTTGGCCAGATGCGGCACCTTCGCGCCGACGCGGGTGAAGTCCTCGAGCGTCAGCTTCACGTTGGCCTCGTGCGCGATGGCCAGCAGGTGCAGCACGGCGTTGGTGGAGCCGCCGAACGCCATCACCACGGCGATCGCGTTCTCGAACGCCTCCTTGGTCAGGATGTCGCGGGCGGTGATGCCGCGGCGCAGGAGCCCGACCACGGCCTGGCCGCTGCGGCGCGCAAACCCGTCGCGGCGGCGATCGGTCGCCGGTGGCGCCGCGCTGCCCGGCAACGACATGCCAAGCGCCTCGGCCGCACTGGCCATCGTGTTGGCGGTGTACATGCCGCCACACGCGCCCTCGCCGGGACAGATCGCGCGCTCGATGGCGTCGACGTCCTCACGCGGCATCAGCCCACGCGAGCACGCGCCGACGGCCTCGAACGCGTCGATGATCGTCACTTCGCGCTCGGTGCCGTCCGACAACTTGGCGATGCCCGGCAGAATCGAGCCCGCGTACATAAAGACACTGGCCAGATCGAGACGCGCCGCGGCCATCAGCATTCCGGGCAGCGACTTGTCGCAGCCGGCCAGCAGCACCGAGCCGTCGAGACGCTCGGCCTGCATGACGACCTCGACGCTGTCGGCGATGACCTCACGGGACACCAGCGAGAAGTGCATGCCTTCGTGGCCCATCGAGATGCCGTCGGATACCGAGATCGTGCCGAACTCCATCGGATAGCCGCCGGCCGCGAACACCCCGTCCTTGACGGCCTTGGCCAGCCGGTCCAGCGACAGGTTGCACGGGGTGATCTCGTTCCACGATGAGCCGACACCGATCTGTGGCTTGGCGAAGTCGTCGTCCTCCATGCCTACCGCCCGCAGCATTCCGCGGGCGGCGGCCTTCTCCAGGCCGTCGGTGACGTCGCGACTGCGGGGTTTGATGTCAGGAGTCGAGGGCTCTGAGGGCATCGCTTCAGTATGCCTTCGGCGTTTAACCCGGCCAAACCGTTATAGATACCCCGGAGGGGTATCCGCTAGGCTTGCGTCATGACGCCCGTCCCCGCTCGCGTGGCCGCAGTCCTCGCAGCCGTCGCCGCCGCGCTGTTCTTGTCGTCCTGTAGCAGCCCTGCGTCCGACGGTCACACCGACCATGACCCCACCGAAGCGCCCGTCATCACTGGGGCGCCGGCGGGTTTCAACGCCGACGATGTCGCGTTCGCCACCAACATGATTCCGCACCACCAGCAGGCCGTCGAGATGTCGGCACTGGTGCCAGACCGTTCCACCGATCCCGAACTCATCGCGCTGGCCGAGCAGATCTCCGCCGCCCAACAGCCGGAGATCGAGACCATGAAGGTGTTCCTGGTGCAGTGGAACGAGAACCCGGACACCGCCACCGGCCACGACGGGCACGGCGCCACCATGCAGGGCATGGTCGACGAGGCCACCATGACGAAATTGGAGTCGCTGAACGGCGCCGAATTCGACACACTATGGCTGGAGTCGATGATCAGCCACCACCAGGGAGCGATCGAGATGGCCAAGGCCGAGATCACCAACGGTGAGAACGTCGACGCCAAAGGCCTGGCGCAGACAATCATCGAAACGCAGCAGGCCGAGATCGGCCAGATGAAGCAGATGCTGGGAGGCTGAAATGACTGCGCCACATGGCTATTCGCCGCAAAAAGAAAATTACGCCAAGCGGTTGCGCCGGATCGAGGGCCAGGTTCGCGGCATCGCGAAGATGATCGACGAGGACAAGTACTGCATCGACATCCTCACCCAGATCAGTGCCGTCAACAGCGCTCTGCAGTCGGTCGCGCTAGGCCTGCTCGATGAGCACCTCGGACACTGCGTCACGCAGGCCGTGGCCGACGGCGGTGACGAGGCCGATGCCAAGCTCGCCGAGGCGTCGGCCGCCATCGCGCGGCTGGTGCGCTCGTAAACGCTTGTAGCCCAGCAGCAACTCCCGCCACGTCAGCACCGTCGGCACAGCCATCGTTGGGTGTCGAGACGTTGATATCACCGGGATACCACGATTGAAACGAACCACACTCTCAGATGCCGTATTGCTGGCGTGCGGTCGGCCATTAGTTCGCCCAGCGCCGCTTCGATCCGTTCCACCTTGGCGGTGAGCTGGCCGGTGTAGCCGGGCCGGATGTCGGCCTTGAGTACCAGGCTCACCCGTGGCGAAACAGCGGCTACAACGTCGACGGCCTGCTTCACGACGGCCATCACTTCGTCCCACTCGCCTTCGATGTTGGTGAACATCGCGTTGGTCTCGTTCGGCAGGCCCGAAGCTCGGACCACCCGGATCGCCTCGGCGACAGCCTCGCCCACGCCGCCCGTCTCGTCGCCGCCCGCCGGACTCACACTGAAGGCCACAATCATCTGATCAGCTTGCCACCGGGGGCCATCGTCGCTTACTGCTTGCTGAAACCGGTCGGGCGCACGACGAGGATCACCCGGTCGGCTTTATCTGCCGGCGGCTCGGTCAGCGGCCCGCTGTAGCGGTCATTGAGCTGCAGATAGAAGGAGCCCGTCGGATCGGGCACGATCTCCTCGACCACCCCGCGCACCTCCAGGTACCGGTACGGGTTGTCCGGATCGCTGATCGACATCGCCACGTTGGGATTGGCGGTGACGTTGCGGTACTTCTGCCGCTTGGTGGTGTGGGTGAAGCGAAGCTTCTCGCCGTCCCAGTCAAACCACATCGGGTTGACCTGGGCGTTGCCGTCTGGCCTGGTCGTCGCGAGATGTCCGTACAGCGGACGCTCCAATAACGTCTCGTAGCCACTCGGAATGGCAACCATCACGCATCCTTTCGGTTCGGTTTCCGCGAACTGCAACGCGCAGCCGATACGGTGACTTCCCACATGACTGTCGACACTCCCACCCGCGCGTGGCCGCCGCGCGTCGGCGTGCAGCTGACGGTGCTGGCCGCAGCTGCCTTCGTCTATGTCACCGCCGAGATCGTGCCGGTGGGCGCATTGCCGGCAATCGCGGTCGATTTAGGGGTCAGCGAGGCGCTGGTCGGCACATTGCTGGCGAGCTATGCGTTGGTGGCGGCGGTCACCACGGTTCCGCTGGTGCGGTTGACCGCGCACTGGCCGCGGCGCCGCACGCTGCTGGTGACCTTGGTGTGTTTGACTGCGTCTCAACTGATTTCGGCCGTGGCACCGAACTTCGCCGTCCTGGCCGGTGGTCGCGTGCTGTGCGCGCTCATGCACGGGTTGATGTGGTCGGTGATCGCGCCGATCGGTGTCAGGCTGGTGCCTGCCACGCACGCCGGGCGCGCCACCACCGCGGTATATGTCGGGACGGGCCTTGCGCTCGTCGTGGGCAACCCGCTGACGGCAGCGATGAGCGAGCTGTGGGGCTGGCGGCTCGCGGTCGTCGTCGTCACCGTTGCCGCGGCGGCCGTCACCGTCGCGGCCCGGGTCACGCTTCCGCCGATGGTGATGTCGGACGGCGAGGTCGAAAACATCCGCCGCCACGAGCGCCACCACCGCAACGGCCGCCTGGTGACCTTGTCCGTCCTGACCCTGGTCGGCGTGACCGGCCACTTCATCTCCTACACGTTCATCGTGGTGATCATCCGCGACGTCGTCGGCGTGCACGGCGCGCACCTGGCCTGGCTGCTGGCCGCGTTTGGAATCGCCGGCCTGGTCTCGATGGGCGCGATGGCGCGTCCGCTCGATCAATGGCCGAAGGCGTCGGTGGTGAGCTGTCTTGGCGCGCTGGCGGCGGCCTTCGCCGTGTTGACGACGCTGGCGATCGACCACCGGGCGGGCCTGCTGACGTTGATCGTCGGCGTCGGCGCGATTGTGCTGTGGGGTGCGGCGTCGACCGCGCTGCCCCCGATGCTGCAGGCCGCGGCCATGCGCAGCGCGCCTGCCGACCCCGACGGCGCCTCAGGCCTCTACATCGCCGCGTTCCAGGTGGGCATCATGGCCGGTTCGCTGTCCGGTGGCCTGCTCTACGAGAACGCCGGACTGACCGCGATGATCGCGGCGTCGGCCACGCTGGTGGTCGTCGCGCTGGCCGGCCTTGCGTTCACCCGTGGCCTGTTCGAGGTTCCCCCGGCAACCAGCGGGAAGTAACATTCGGCGTCCTGGCGCGATGAACAGAGCAGCTCAGCGGGCTTCACCGGCTGATCGTCGGGTTCTGGCAGCACCCACGTGGCCATGGCTGCTCTCCGCGCTGTGCGAGACTGGACGAAGTTTTTGCGACTGGAGGTGACGTATGCGGCAGCGGACGAGGGGAAGGCTGGTCGGCGCGATCTTCGCGGCCGGACTGGTCGGGGCGATGGCGTTGGGTAACCCATCCGCGCTGGCACAACCCGAGATTCCGCCGCCGCCTCCGGCGCCGGTCGATCCGGCAGCGGCCCCTGTGCCGCCGCCCGCACCCGAGCCAGGGCCGGCCGAGCCGCCGCCTCCTCCGCCGCCGGTGGATCCGCTCGCGGCCCCTCCGGCACCCCCGGCGCCATTCCCGGCGCCGTTCGACCCGTTCGGACCGCAGCCGCAGCCGATTCCTGAGGGCACCCCGGCCGGGCAGAATCCGACACCGTACGTCGGGGAACCGGTCTTCGCGCCGCCGACGTTCAACCCGACCAACGGCTCCATCGCCGGAGCCGCCAAGCCGATCTACATCAATTTCCAGCGGCCGATCGCCGACCGCGCGATGGCCGAACAAGCCATCCACATTTCGTCGAACCCGCCGGTGCCCGGCCGGTTCTATTGGACGAGCGACACCCAGGTGCGCTGGCGGCCCCAGGACTTCTGGCCTGCCGGGACCGTTGTCAACATCGACGCCAGCGGCACCAAGTCGAGTTTCACCGTCCCCGAGCAGCTGGTCGCGACCATCGACAACAAGTCGCTCCAGATGGAGATCATGCGCAACGGGAAGTTGGAGAAGACATTCCCGGTGTCAATGGGCAAGAAGGGGCATGACACCCCGAACGGCACGTACTACGTGCTCGAGAAGTTCGCCGACATCGTGATGGATTCCTCGACCTACGGGGTGCCGGTCGACTCGGCGGACGGCTACAAGCTGAAAGTCCAGGACGCCGTTCGCATCGACAACCTGGGTACATTCGTGCACAGCGCGCCGTGGTCGGTGGGCAGCCAAGGCGAGAGCAACGTCAGCCACGGCTGCATCAACCTCAGCCCTGCCAACGCGCAGTGGTTCTACGACAACTTCGGCAGCGGCGACCCCATCGTCATCAAGAACTCCGCCGGCGCGTACAACAAACCCGACGGTGCGTCTGACTGGCAGATGTTCTAACTGGCTCAACGCACAGAACCCCCGCACGCCATTGGCGGCGGGGGTTTTGCGTTTCGCGGCCGCTAGTTCCAGATCCGCACGCGCCGTTCGGGTTCCAGGTACAGCTCGTCGTCCTTGTTGACCTCGAAAGCTTCGTAGAACGCGTCCATGTTGCGGATGACGCCGTTGCACCGGAATTCCGGCGGCGAGTGCGGGTCGATCGCCAGCCGCCGAATCGCTTCGGCGTCGCGCGATTTGGTGCGCCACACCTGAGCCCAGCCGTAGAATACCCGCTGCTCGCCGGTCAGGCCGTCGATCACCGGAGCCGGCTTACCCTTGAGCGACAGCCGGTAGGCCAGCAGCGCGATCGACAGGCCGCCGAGGTCGCCGATGTTCTCGCCGATCGTGAACGCACCGTTCACGTGGTGACCGTCGTTGAGGCTGCGCGGCACATAGGAGTCGTACTGTTCGATCAAAGCCTTTGTTCGCGCACCGAATTCGGCCCGATCCTCGTCGGTCCACCAGTCCACCAGGTTGCCGTCACCGTCGTACTTGGCACCCTGGTCGTCGAACCCGTGGCCGATCTCGTGGCCGATCACCGCTCCGATGCCACCGTAGTTGGCGGCGTCGTCGGCCTCGGCGTCGAAGAACGGTGGTTGCAGAATCGCTGCGGGGAAGACGATTTCGTTCATCCCGGGGTTGTAATAGGCGTTGACGGTCTGCGGTGTCATGAACCATTCGTCGCGGTCGACCGGCCCGCCGAGCTTGTTCAGCTCGCGGTCATAGCCGACGGCGTAGCCGCGTCGGTAGTTGCCATACAGATCGTCGCGCTCGACGATCAGCTTCGAATAGTCCCGCCACTTGAGGGGATAGCCGATCTTCGGCGTGAACTTGTCCAGCTTGGCCAGCGCCATTTCCCGCGTCTGCGGTGTCATCCACTCCAGATCGCTGATGCTGACCCGGTACGCCTCGCGCAGGTTGGCCACCAGCTCGTCCATCCGGGCCTTGGCCCCTGGCGGAAAGTGCCGCTCGACGTAGAGCTTGCCGACGGCGTCGCCCATCAGGTTCTCCACCACCGACACGGCGCGCTTCCAGCGGTCACGGATCTGCTCGGTTCCGCTCAGCAGCCGGCCGTAGAACGCGAAGTCCTCGGCGACGAGATCGTCGGTGAGCAGGAACGCCCGGGCGTGAATGAGTCGCCAGCGTGCCCACCGCTTCCAATCCTCGAAGTCCTCACCCGACCAGGCCGCGGCGAATGCCGTCAAGTAATCCGGTTGGCGGACAACGACTTCCGCCGCGGTCTCCGGCGACGTGCCCACCGCGGTCACCCAGCCGGCCCAGTCGAAGCCCGGGGCCTCGGCGGGCAGGTCGGCGAACGTGCGCAGGTTGTAGGTGAGGTCGGCGTCGCGGCGCTTGACGACGTCCCAGTGCGCGGCGGCCAGTTTGGCCTCCAGCGCGACGATCCGCGCGGCCGTCTCGGCGTGATCATCCGCCGCGCCGCCGTACACCAGCGCGAACATCGCCGCGATGTGGCGCGGGTAGGCGGCCAGGATCTCGGCGTGCTGCTCGTCGCGGTAGTAGGACTCATCGGGCAGGCCCAGTCCGGACTGGCTCAGGTGCAGCAGGTACCGGGTGGAGTTCTTGGAGTCGGTGTCGACGTAGACGCCGGTGCCGCCGCCGACGCCGGTGCGCTGCAACGCGCCCAGCACCGCGGCCAAGGCGGTGGGGTCGGCCGCTGCATCGACGACGGCCAACTCCTCCAGCAGCGGCTGCACGCCGCGTTCGGCCACCGTGCGCTCATCCATGAAACTGGCGTACAGATCGCCGATGCGCTGCTCGTCGGTGCCCGTCTCCGCACCCGACGGAGGCCGCCTCGGTGATCAGGTCGCGGACCTGCTCCTCGGCGCGGTCGAACAGCAGCCGGAACGCCCCGTCGGTGGCACGGTCGGCCGGGATCTCGTAGTCGGTCAACCAGCGGCCGTTGACGTGGCCGAACAGATCGTCTTGGGGGCGGGCATCAGAGTCGACGTGGCTCAGGTCGATCCCCGAGCGGATAGCTTCTACCGTCACCCCAACAGGGTGCCAGATGTGCCGGCGCGCGCTCAGTTCTCGCCGGTCGACGGGTCTGCACAGGTATGCCCGAAATCTTCTTGTCCACCCAGGTCAGCCTCGACGGCTACGCGGCAGGACCGGACGGCGACCTGGAATGGACCGACGTGGCCGACGACGAGGTCGACGAGTTGATGGCCGAACAACTGCGCGGCATCGACGCCATGATCTTCGGCCACACCGCCTACCGGCTGCTGGGGCCGTACTGGCAGGACGGGCCGACCGAGCGCGCCGTCGACCGCGAGCACACCACGCTGATGAACAGCGTCACCAAGCTGGTGTTGTCGCGCGGTGAGCCGGAGCTGAGCGTGGGGGCCAGCCAAGCGCATCGGCGCGGACCTGCCTGGCGAGATCGCGCGGCTCAAGGCCGGCGAAGATCGAGACATCGCGGTCTTCGCCGGGCCCGGGGCGGCGAACGCGCTGCTGCCCTACGTCGACGAGGTGCGGTTGCTGGTGTATCCGGTGCTGCTCGGGTCGGGCCTGGCGCTGTTCAGCGGCCAGCGCCACACTCTGCGGCTCGTCGCCACCCGCGCCTTCCGCAGGTCGGGAGCCGTGCAGCTGCGCTACCGTCCGATTCGCTAGAAAGCCGCCAGGTACCCTCACGGCCATGCCCGACGAGGTCACCGAGGAGCCCGCCGACGGCGAGACCAGCGACGGCGTCTTCACCAGCTACGGCATCGGCTCGGTGGTCTTGGGGGTGATCGCGGTGGCGGCGATCGCGTTGGCCGGCCTGATCTTGATGCAGCATCGCAGCGATACCGACGAGCTTCGGTACCGGACCCGCGTCATGCAGGCCGCAGGCGACTGGACCAGCGTTCTGATCAACATGAACAAGGACACCGTCGAAGCCGACATGAACAAGCTGCACGAGGGCACCGTCGGTCAGCTCAACGCCGACTTCGATTCGTCCGTCGAGCCGTACCGGCAGCTGGTGCAGAAGCTGCAGGCACGCACCACCGGCCAGATCGACTCGGTGGCGGTGGAATCCATTCACCACGCGCCGCCCGGCCCCGACGGCGCCCCGCCCAAACCGCAGCCCGAATTGTCGGCGTTTGCGTCGCGCACCGACACCGTCATGGTGGTGGCGACGTCCGTCTCCGAGACCACGGGCACCGACAAACCACAGACCGTGCGCTGGACGCTGCGGCTCGACGTCTCCGATGTCGACGGCAAGCTGCTGATCTCGCGGCTGGAGCCGATCCGATGAGAAATCGTTGGCGCGTCCTGGCTTTCGACATCCTGGCGCCGGTGGCGGCCATCGCCGGCCTGGTCTACATCGGCATCGCGCTGGCGTGGCCGTTGTGGTGGGTGTCGGTCTGCTCGGTGCTGTGCGTGCTGGTGGTCGAGGGCGTGGTGGTCAACTTCGTGCTGGCGCGCCGCGACGGGGTGACGGTCGGCACCGACGACGACGGTCCCGGGCTGCGACTGGCGGTGGCCGCGGTCGCGACCACGGCGCTTGGTAGCCGCGGTAACGGTCGGATACCTGCGATGGACGGTGCCCGACCGCAACCTGCGCAACGACACCGCCGAGGTGGTGGGGATCGCCAGTAGCGTCTCGGAGGCGTCGGCGACGTTCACCCCGCAGAGCCCGACCGCGTCGATCGACCGGGCCACCCAGATGATGTCACCCAAGAGCGCCGAGGCCTTCAAGAATGAATTCGCCAGCGTGGCAAGGGATTTGACGAGTAGGAATGTGTCGGCTCAGGCCAGCACGGTCTCGGCGGGTGTCGAGGCGATCGGGCCGAGCGCGGCCAGCGTCGCGGTGATCATGCGCGGGACGCAGAATGTGCCCGGCCAGCCGCCCGACACCGCGGTGCTGGCGCTGCGGGTCACGTTGTCCAAGGAGGACGGCCGCTGGCTGGTCGACGACGTGTCGCCGATTCACTCCCGCTAAGCAAGCAACCGGGCGTGGTCCACCTTCAGGCAGCGGTCCATCACCACCTGTAACCCTGCCGCCTCGCCGTCGCGGCCCACCTGCTCGTGCCGCAGGCCGAGTTGCAGCCAGAGCGTTTTCGCGCCGACCTTGATGGTCTCGTCGAGCACCGACGGCAGATGGTCGTGGCGCCGGAACACATCGACCAGATCGGGCACCACCGGCAGATCCGCCAACGACGGGTAGACCGGAGTGCCGTCGACTTCGCTGATCGTCGGGTTGACCAAGTACAGCTCGTAGTCGCTGGCCGACTTGAGGTACGTCCAGACTTCGTGGCTTGCCCGCCACGGATGGGCCGACGCTCCGACGATCGCCACGCTGCGGGTCTCCCGCAGGATCCGCTCGAGGTCGCTCATCGATTTGCAGCCTAGAGCCCCGCCTGGGCGCGGTAGCTCTCCAGCCGCTCGGCCAGCTCTCTCGGCCGGCTCAGCGCCACCAGGTGCCCGCCTCGCTATGACGTCGACGTCCAACCCGAGCCGTTCGCGCGTCACCCGCCGTTGGAAGTCCAGCGGGAACAACCGGTCGTCGCTTCCCTGAATCACGTGGGTCGGCACGTCGGGCCATCCGTCGAGCGGCCACGGCTGCTCGAACGGAGTGTCGGACATGGAAGGCTCGGGCCGGCTCAGTGCGACCTGACGGACCGGCTCGGGCACGTCGTGGAAGAAATCCTCGATCGGGTCGAACTCGTTGCGGTCCAACCCGATTCGGTTGAAGTAGTCGATTCTCGCCGCCTCTTGACCAGTGGCGGCCCACCATTGCCCAGCCGCTTCGCCGGGTGCAGGCACCATCGGGTTGACCAAGATGATCAACGCTGCGGGGCGTCGCTGGGCCACCATGGGTGCGGTGAACGCGCCCATCGACTGGCCGACCAGGATCACCGGTCCACGCACGCCGGCCAGTTCGTCATACACGATGTCGGCATAGGTGGTCAGATCAGCGGAGTCATCGTCGAAGGGCAGATCGACCGTGATCACGCTCGGCGCCGCGATCAATCAACAGCGGCGAAACCCGGTGCCAGTACCACGCGTCGCCACCCGCTCCCGGGATCAGGGTGTAGGTCGCCGGCATCGGCCGTTGGAGATCAGTCGTCCGCGCGTTGGGCCCGGATCTTGGCGAACCGATCCGACAGCCGGCGCATCCGGATCATCAGTGACGCCGACGGACTCGTCGCACCGCTGAGGTACTTCGTGAATTGCTCACTCGGCACGCCGATGCGTGACGCGAACTCGGCTGGTCCCAGTCCGGACCGTTCCATCAGCCGCTGAATGTGGCGCGCCACCTCGGCGCGCTCGTTGGCTTCCAGATGTTCGCGTGTGCGGCTCAGCACCTCGGAGAGAGCCTTGGAAACACCGTATGGCCGTGCGGTTTCCAGCACTTCCTCGACCTGACGAGCGGTCCTGCCGTACGGGTCGCGCTTGATGGCGACGACGATGCGCTGCCAGACGGTCAGGTCGTCGGTTTCCAGGGCCGCGCGGATTGCGGCGGTCGGCCAAAACTCCACCGGCCGGTCGTCGGTCGGTGGCCGCGTGCGCGGGCTTCGACGCCGCGGGACGTTTGGTTGCGGAGACAGCGTCGCGGCGTGCGTCCGCAGTCACCGTCACCTCGCCTCCTCCAACATCGCTACAGCCACCGACAGGCAGCGCTCCCTGACCTTGGCCCAATCCGCCTCCGCCTCTGGGCCCGACATCCTGGTGTCGTGCTCATCCGCGGGTTGCGGGTCGGCCAGCCGGCGCACCAACTGGGTGGCCACCCATTGTTTTCTTGACTGTTGTCCACAGTAGTACCGGTCCATCGCGGCCAGCACTACTGCAGCGGTTTGAGTTTCCATCGAGTCGACCAAATCGGCAAACTCTGCGTAGTCCCGGCTCCTGTTTCGGCACATGATCAGGTAACTCTTCATCCGAAGCGTTTCCGCGCCGGTCGGGATCTGCAGCCGGTCACCCGTGGGCAGCTGGACGTTGGTGGTTTCCACCGGGCTGAGCCGCTCCATCGGCGCGCGGGCGTAGTCGGCCTCGGTTTCCAACGCGTCCAGCGCGACCGACAGCCGGCCCCGCCACATAGTCACCGGATGTACCGGCAGCGGGCAGTGCTTACGGGCGCCGTTGGTGCCATTGCGATGTGGGCCGTTTACCCGCGGCGGGGTCGGCACGGCGTGCAGGCCCGTCGCCCCCCTTGATGTGATTGCCCAACGCCAGTGGATCGGCAACGGTAATGGCCTGGGGCGCAAGGTTTTTGAGCTTGGCCGCGGACTTGACCACCATCCGGACGTCGGAGCCCGGCGCGGCCAGCGACGAGATGTCGTCGGGGATGATGACCAGGTCGCCGATGTCGGCCTTGGGCAGCGGCTTCTCGAAGTCCACCGACGGCAGGATGCGGGCCAGCCAGCGTGGCAGCCACCAGTTCCATTCATCGAACATCGCCATCAGGGCCGGCACCAGTACCAGGCGCACCACAGTGGCGTCGACGGCGATCGCCACGGCGCAGGCCACGCCGAGCTGGGCAACCAGCGGCATACCCGCGAACGCGAACCCGATGAACACCGCGATCATGATCAGCGCGGCGCTGGTGATCGTGCGGGCGCTGGTGCTCACCCCGTACGCGACGGCGTCACGGGTGTTGTTGGTCTGCAGGAACCGCTCCCGGATGCGGGTCAGCAGGAAGATCTCGTAGTCCATCGACAGCCCGAACGTCATCGCCAGCACCAGCGGCGGGATCGTGCTGTCCAGCGACGAGATCTGCTTGAAGCCCAGTTCCTCCAGCCAGCCCCACTGGAAGACGATGACCAGGCTGCCGTAGGCGGCGGCGACCGACAGCACCGTCATCAAGACGCCCTTGAACGCCAGGAACACCGACCGGATCGAGATCAGCAGCATCACGAACGCGATCAATGCGACGAACGCGAACACCAACGGCTGCGTGACCGAGACGCGGTCGTCGAAGTCCTTGATCAGCGCCGTCGGCCCGCCGACATCGACACGCACGTTGTTCACCCCGGGCGCCGCCCGCGGGAGCTCCTCGCGCATCCAGTCGACGGTGTCACGGGCGGCCATGTCTTCGGGGTCCACCGACAGCACCGCGGAAAGCAGCGCGCTGCGGTGATCGATGCCGAATACCGGCGGCGCCACCGACACGATGTTGGGCGCCTGCGCCATCCTCTGGCGCACCGTATCGAGAACGGGCGCGTTCTGCCCTGCGGACGCGGTCCCGTCGGGGAAGGTCACCAACACCCGCACCGGACCCAGCGCCCCGGCACCCAGCGCCTCGGCGGCAGCGTTGACACCGCCGCGGATCTCGTGGGTCGGGTCGAACTGCCGCTGCATGCTGTTGCCGAGCACCATCGAGAACGCCGGTGCGGCCAGCGTCAATAAGAACGCCGCCGCCGCCAGCGCCGACAACCACGGCCGGCGCATCACCCATCCGGTCCACCGGGTCCAGAACCGCGACTGGGTCGTCTCCGGCCTGCGCGACCAATGCAGATACGAGGACCGTTTGGCCGCCGCCCGCCCGAACGTGGCGAGCACGGCGGGCGTCAGCGTCGTCGATGTCAGCACCGCGACAGCGACCGCCAGGATCGCGCCGGTGGCCATCGACTGCAGCACCGGGGTGTTGATCAGGTAGATGCCCGTGACCGAGGCGATCACCGTCAGGCCGGACAGCACCACCGCCAGACCGGAGGTGGCCATCGCCGCGTCGGCGGCCTGCTGGGGGTCGCGACCGGCGCGCAGTTCCTCCCGGAACCGCATGAGAATAAATAGTGAATAGTCGATGGCCAGCGCGATGCCGAACATCGACACCGTCGACGTGACGAACACCGACATCGTGGTGTACATCGACAGTAGATAGACCAGCCCCATGGTGACGACGACCGTGCAGATGCCGAACACCAAGGGCAGTGCGGCCGCCGCCAGCGATCCGAACACCGCGAGCAGAACAACCAGGACGATCGGAAGGTTCCACTGCTCGGCCTGGGCGATGTCGTGCTTGGTGGCTCGACGTCGCGGCAGCACCCAGCGCGCCCTGGCCGATGACGTAGAGGCGAACCTTGCCGTTCTCGATCTCCCCGGGTTGATCGCCGGTGACCCCGGTCTTCTCGCGGAGTTGCTTGGCGACGTCGACCGCGCCGGTGTTGTTGAAGTCCAACTGCAAGGTGATGACGTAGGGCCGGTCCGGCTGCGGCGGAGGCTGCTGCGGGTTGGGGATCACCTTGACGCTCGGCACTTCGGTGGCGATGCGCTCCAGCGCGCGACCGCGATGTTCATGTCATCGAACGACGCGTCAGCCCGCGGGGCAGCAACCAACGCCAGTGGGGACGCACCCTGGTCGGGGAAGTACTGTTCGAGCTCGCGCTGCACCCGCAGCGACTGGGATCCCGCGACCTCGAAGCCACCGCCTGTGAGGTGGCTGGACTGGTTCATCGCGAGATAAACCGAGGGCACAAGGAGAAGCAGCCATGCCGCGAACACCGCCCAGCGATATCTGCGCAGGCCGCCGCTCAAGCGCATCATGAACTGCTGGATAGCGAACTCCCCGCTTTCTGCCCGGCGTTGCGTAGCGTGAGCGTACAACAGCGTGAGGCAGGTCGCCGCGAGCGTCAGCAACGCCCTAACCCTGCTCTAACCCTTCTCGCAGGCAAGCCGCCTTCGTGTTACGTGGACTGCGGGCCTCCTGTCGCTTACCTGCGGGTTTGCTCGCTCGGTTGGCCTCCCCGGCAGCGGGGATGGCAGTATGTGCCTGGCCGATTCGGCTGGCTTTCTGGTCGGGGGACCCATTGCCGTCGATAGCGAGGCGTTTGCGACGGGTGCTAAAGCGTTCGCAAACCGTTAGGAGTTGTCCATGAATACGAGCACCAAGGCGCTGCGTCGCAGTCTCTACGCGGTGTTCGCTGCCTCCGCAGCCGGAGGCGCAATGGTGGCCGCACTATGGCAACGCCGCTCCGTCAGCAACCGCCGCACCGGATCCATGCGCGGCCAGCGAAGTCGCCAGGACCGTCGGCTCGGTGGCGACCTCGACCGGCAACTACCTCGACTCGCACCCGCAGACCAACCAGGCGTTGACGACGATCTCCCAGCAGCAGGGCGGACCGCAGTCGCTGGGCGCGCTGAAGAACTACTTCGATGCCAACCCTGCGGTGGGCAAAGACATGCAGCAATTGCAGCAGCCGCTGGTGAACCTGTCCGGCCGGTGCAAGCTGCCGATCACCATCCCGCAGCTGATGGGCCTGATGCAGGCCGCGCAGCAGCAGGGAACCCCACTGCCCGGGGGTTTGCCAGGCGGGCTGCCTGCCGCACAAGCAGTCGGTGTTCCAGGAGCCGCCGTGCCGGCCCAGCGGGCGCCGGCTTCGGCCGTCACGCAGGGCGCCGGACCGCTTCCCGGACCGGCCACAGCCACCACGGGCTAGTGCTGGCGACGCGCGCAGCGTCGCAGGTGAGGCCGCTGAGCTGCAATTTCAGACTTTCTCACGATTGGTTAACCGCAAGGCAAGAAAGTCGGCGTCAATTCTGCTTAGCTTTTCGGTGTCGGTAACCGCCACTGGTTACGGCCTCTCCACTTCCGATGAAGGAGCTTGTCCATGTTGCTCTCGGCCCGTACCGCGCGGCGTGCGGTAGCTGGTGCTCTCGGCTCTGGCGCAGTCGCCGGTGCGATGTTGTTTGGTGCCCTGCCCTCGGCGTCGGCGCAGCCGGAACCACCGAACTGCACCGCGGCCGACCTGGCCGGGGTGGCTTCCGGTGTCTCGGCGTCGACGTCTGCGTACCTCTTCACACATCCGGATGTGAACTACTTCTTCACCAGCCTCGAGGGCCAGCATCGCGACGATATCCGCGATGATGTGCAGCAGTACCTGGACGCCAATCCTCAGGTGAAGGCCGAGCTCACCGGGATTCGCCAGCCGCTGGTCGATATAAAGAACCGCTGCGGCGCGACAGCACCCACTCCTGACGTCCCATAGCCCGACCCCAACGAACGGTAGGGGACGGCCATCCGTGCAGGAGAGCTCAGGCCGGATGGTGCTGATGGTCGACGACGACCCGGACGTCAGAACCTCCGTGGCCCGCGGATTGCGGCATTCGGGGTTTGACGTTCGGGTCGCGGCATCCGGTAAAGAGGCGCTGCGGCTTCTGTCCAACGAATCGCACGACGCCTTGGTTCTGGACGTGCAAATGCCAGAACTCGACGGTGTCGCGGTGGTTACTGCGCTGCGCGCACTGGGAAATGACATTCCCATTTGCGTGCTGTCCGCGCGCGACACCGTCAATGACCGCATTGCCGGACTGGAAGCCGGCGCCGACGACTATTTGACGAAGCCCTTCGACTTGGGCGAGCTGGTGGCGCGGTTGCACGCCCTGTTGCGGCGCGCGAGCCATTCGGATCAACCGTCGGACACGATGACGGTCGGGCCGTTGACCATCGACACCGCCCGCAGACTGGTGTTCGTCGACGGCGAGCGCGTCGATCTGACCAAGCGCGAGTTCGACCTGCTGGCCGTGCTGGCCGAGAACGCCGGGGTGGTGCTCTCCCGGCAGCGGCTGCTCGAGCTGGTCTGGGGCTACGACTTCGACGTCGACACCAACGTCGCCGACGTGTTCATCTCCTACCTGAGGCGCAAGCTCGAACGCGATGGCCTGCCGCGGGTGATTCACACGGTTCGCGGGATCGGGTACGTGCTGCGAGACCAGCCGTGAGGCGAGCCACTAGGCCGTGAACATCTTTCGACGTATCCGGTCCGCGTCGCTGCGCACCCGGGTGGCCATCGCTTCGGCAGCCGCTGCGTCTGCCGTCGTCGCCGTGTTCACCATCCTCACGTCGGTGGTGCTGGCCAATAACGATGCGGCGCAGCTGGATCGGCGGCTGGATTCCATCGTCGACGCCAGCATGTACCCCGAACAGCTGCAGGATCCCCGCCGCGGGGTACTGACGACGGGGCGGTCCCAGTCGAGCGGTCAGGTGGTGTTCCAGCGCGGCTTCCAGTTGCCGAGGCTGGACCCGGGCACGGCCACGGTCGAGGTCAACGGTGTGGAGTACCGGGTGCGGACCATCCCCGTCGAGCAGGAGAGCGGGGTGCTGATGTCGATCGGCATTCGCGCCGACAGCATCCTGCTGAGCCCCGCCCGGATTCCGCTGTACGCAGCGGTGGGTCTGGGAACCGTGCTGCTCGCCGCGGGCCTGGGCTGGCTGCTGGCCGGCCCTGCGATCCGCCCGCTGCGCAAACTGACCGAGCACACCAAGCGGTTGGGCAAGGGCAGCGACGACATGCCCGAAGTGCGCGGTGTCCGCGAGGCAGAGGACCTGTCCGAGGCGATGAGCGCGATGCTGAGCCGGCTGGCCGCCGCGCAGCAGGCCACCACCAACTCGCTGCAGGCCGCCCAGGACTTCGCCGCCAACGCCGCTCACGAACTGCGCACCCCGCTGACGGCGATGCGCGCCGACCTGGACACGCTGCGCATCCACGACCTGCCGGCCGACGAGCTCGCCGAGGTGGTACAGGACCTGTCGCGTGCGCAGCGCCGGGTGGAGGCGATCATCACCGCACTGGGTCAGCTGGCGTCGGGCCAACTCGCGCAGGTCGAAGACCGTGAAGTCATCGACGTCACCGACATGCTGGACCGGGTGGCCCGCGAGAACATGCGGCCCGGCGGCACGGTGGAGATCGTGGTGGAGGTCGAGGACACGGGCACCATCTGGGGTTGGCCGGGCGGGCTGCGCCTGGCCGTGGACAACCTGGTGCGCAACGCGATCACTCACGGTGAGGCCACCCGCATCGTGTTGAACGCGCAACGCCACGACCACACGATGACGATCACCGTCGACGACAACGGACGCGGGCTGCCCGCCGACGAGCACGAGACGGTGCTCGGCCGATTCCGGCGGGGCAGCACGGCCGCGGCGGGCGGTTCCGGTCTGGGGCTCGCCCTTGTTGCGCAGCAAGCGGCCCTGCACGGCGGGCGCATCGAACTGTCCGACGGGCCGCTGGGCGGGCTGCGCGCGACATTGACGGTGTCGACTTCGCCGCTGCCGACACCGAATTCGGAACCTGTAGCGCCGGGTCAACCGCGCGTCATCAGCGCGGTAGCGGCGCGCCAGCCGAGCAGCAGCAGTGCGGTCGTCAGCGACGCCACGACGATAAAACTCGGCGCAACACCTTGAGATGTGGCTTTGCGCAACAGCATTCCGACCGCGACCGTGCACACCCAGACCACCAGCCCGGTGGGTACGACCGCCGCCGGGCGCCGCCATCCTCTCGCCAGCAACCAGCCGACGCCGGTGCCGGCCAGGAACGGCCAGGCCGTCTCGGCGATGCCGGTCAGGTTCAGCCCTTCGGCGTGGCTGCGCCGGCCGATCGTGCAGAACACCACCACGCAGACGACGTCGGTGGCCAGTGCCACCAGGGCGGGCCGGGTGCGCTCGTCCCCCGCAAGCGGGTGAGTGCCCCCAGCTATCGACCGGCATAGGTCATCACATCGAGATCCAGTGGCATGACATTACTTTCGTCGCGTGGGTGAATCCAGGCTGCATCGGTACGGGCTTCCCGTCAAAGATGCCACCGAGATCGTCCTTCGGCCCTGGCGATCGCGGGAGTCGAGCTCGAACGCGGTGAAGACGAACGGCAGGCCGTCGGAGCGCAGCGGATCCGGGTGTGCTCATCACGTGGAAATGAAGGTGCGGCGCAGAGGAGTTACCGGTGTTGCCGACCGAGCCGATCACCTGGCCGGCGCTGAGTTGATCACCGGGCTTGACCTTGACGGCGCCGGTCTTGATGTGGGCGTACAGGGCGAAGTTGCCGTCACCGAGGTCCTGCACGATGTGGTTGCCCGGGTACTGGTCGAGCGGCAAGCCCCATCGGGCTCTTGTCCGGGTACCTGCTCGGGCAACCCGTCGACGGCCGCCACCACCGGACCGTCACGCGACGGCGAGGATGTCGGCGCCGAAGTACGGAATAGCTCTCCGCCTTGGCTTGATCGCCAGTGAACAGCCGGCCGTCGGGATCCGAGCTGGAGGTAATCGATCGCGAATCGTTCGGCCGCCCAGAGCTGCCCGTTGATCGGGTTGAGCGCCATGCGGTGCGCTCCCATATCGCAGCAACCGTCGCCGTCCAGCCAGTTCGGGCCCGGCGAGCGGCGGAGAGATCACCACCGGCTTGCGGGTCTGCACGGTCACCGGCGCCACATGTCTCGGTCATCGTCGCCGGAAACAGCGGCGGCCATCGGCTCCGGCAGGACATGCCGACCGCGTGCATCAGCTGACTGGGAACGGTGGCCCCCTTGTCCAGGGCGACATCGAGCCACACGACGGCGGTCTGTGCAGGACCGATTTTCGTTGTGGGAACTGGTGTTCCGATGATTCGGGTCCAGTTGGCGAGCTGGTCACCGGACAAGTTCAGCAGCGACACATCGCGATCGAGAACGATCAACGAGGTCAGCGTCACCTCCTGCGCGAGCACGTTGGTCAGCTCGACCTCATAGGCCAGGTGAACTCTGCCGTCGGTCGCCGGCACCGGGACAGGCGCGGCCAGGACGTTGGCCACCACCGGTGTGGCTACCGACGGCTCCGGCCCCCGGCGCGGCTCAGCGGGTGCGGCCGACGCGGTCGTGGCCGGTGCCGACGTCGTGGTCTCGGACGGCGTCTCGGCCGACGGTGAGCACCCCGCGATCAGTGTGAAGCCACCGAAAACCGCAGCGGCCGTTCGGATTCGCATGCGGTGCTCCTATCGCGTGTTATGGCTCCGGTTCCGGTTCGTGCCGGACCTCGGGGTCGGGACTGAATTGCTCAGGCTGCTCGGCCTCATCGGCGATGGTCGCGTCGGGGTCGATGTCCTTTTCGGTGCGGAACATGAAGAAGAACACCACCCAGCCGATCGCGGCGATGAAGATCCAGCTGATCAGCCGGTAGATGAGCATCGCGGAGATGGCCGAGGCCAGCGACATGCCGGACGACACCAGGCCGGGCACCAGCACCGCCTCGACGACCAGCAGGCCGCCGGGCATCAACGGGATCGAGCCGACGGCCCGCGCCGCGGCGAAGGCGACGGCCACGCCCACCGGCGACGGCCTTCCTCCCGCGGCGTAGGTCGCGAATAGCAGGGTCGCGACGCCGGCGGCCAGGTTGAACAGCGACCACATGAATGCGGCACCCAACTGCGGCCGGCTCAGGTTGACCGACTCCAGCTGTTCGAGTGTTTGACGCCACTTCTCCAGGCCGGTGTCGGCGGGTTTGCCCCGCAACGAGTTGAACCACGTCACCAGCCGAACGCCGATCCCGTCGATCAAGTCGGGTCGCGACGCCACCGCCTGGGCCAACAGGATCAGCGCGAGGAATCCGCCGAGCGTGAAGATCAGCGACAGGGGATTGTGCTTGGCGCCAAGCAAGAATGCGCTGCCCAACCCGAGCAACGCCAAGCCGATCACTTGCATGGCACCCGACATCACCAACTGCCACGAGGCCACCACCGGGGATGCTCCCCAGATCCGTTGCTGCCGGTAGATGAACGTGGCCGACAACACCGGTCCGCCCGGCAGCGTGGTGCTCAGCGCATTGCCTGCGTAGAAGGCCGCTTCGGAGCGCCACTGCCGCACCGGTACGCCCGCGGAGCGCAGCAGCTTGCGCTGCAGTCGGCCAAAAGCGTGCATCGACGCCATCGCCGCGACCACCGCGGCCAGCGCCCACCACCAGTTCGCCGAGTAGAGGCTCTTCCACGCCTTGGCCAGCTGGTCCCACACCAGCACCAGTTCCACGGCGAGCACGACCAGTGCGACGGCGATGATCGCCCAACGCAGCCACCAGTATTTGCCCCGGGCAGGCCGCTCCTGGCTGCGGGTATCGCTCGCAGGCGCGTCGTGGGACACGCCTAACAGGGTAGAGCGTGCCGTAGTCGAATCCCGAGATCCGCGGCGTTGACGCGGCAGGCCGTTACGCTACCGGCATGCCAGCGGGCCCGTCTGTCGACTCCGTCGCCGATGAGTCGGTGACGCCCCTCGTCCGCAAGACGGCGGCGTGGGCCTGGCGGCTGTTGGTGATCCTCGCCGCCGTGGTCGCGTTGCTCTGGGTCATCAGGCGGCTCGAGTTGATCTTTGTGCCCGTGGCGCTGGCAATCATCCTGACCGCCTTGCTGCTGCCCGCAGTCGACTTCCTCGATCGCCACGGCGCGCCACGCGGCGGCGCCGTGACGCTGGTCCTACTGAGCGGCATCGCGGTGGTCGGCGGCATCCTCACGTTCGTCATCACCCAGTTCATCGAGGGTGTACCGGCCTTGGCCAAGCAGGTGACCGCGAGCATCGAGGGCGTGAGTGGCTGGCTGCAGCACGGGCCGCTGGACATCAGCCCCGAACAGATCGACCAGGTCCGCAAGTCGGCCATCGAGGCGCTGCAGAACAACCAGGAGAAGCTGACCAGCGGAGCGCTGTCCACAGCGAGCACGGTGACCGAGATCGTCACCGGCGCGCTGCTTGTGCTGTTCACGCTGATCTTCCTGCTGCTCGGTGGGCGCAACATCTTCGCGTTCGTCACGAAGATCTTCCCCGTCAACCGTCAGGATCGGGTGCGCGACGCCGGCCGGGCCGGCTTTCATTCGCTGATCGGCTATGTGCGCGCGACGTTCCTGGTCGCGCTCGTCGACGCGGTCGGCATTGGCGCCGGCCTGGCGATCATGGGCGTGCCGCTCGCGTTGCCGTTGGCCTCGCTGGTGTTTCTCGGCGCGTTCATCCCGTTGGTTGGCGCCGTGGTCGCAGGATTCCTCGCGGTGGTGGTCGCGCTGATCGCCAAGGGGTTCATCTTCGCGTTGATCACCCTCGGCCTGATCATCGCCGTGCAGCAACTCGAGGGCCATGTCCTGCAGCCGTTGGTGATGGGCCGTGCGGTGTCGATCCACCCGTTGGCCATCGTGCTGGCCATCGCGGGAGGCGCCGTGCTGGCCGGGATCGTCGGCGCGCTGCTCGCCGTACCGACCGTCGCGTTCCTCAACAGCGCGGTGCGGGTGCTGCTGGCCAGAGAACCCGCGGCCGAAGAGGCCGCGCAGGAAGCCGATGAAGGCCCCTTGGTCAAGGCCGAAGCCGACGATGTCGACGAGGCCGAGAAAGCCTTAGAGCCGGCCCTCGCGGCGCAGCAGATCCTGGGCGCTCACCCCACCGCCGCGGCGCTTACGTTCTTCTTCCTCGGGGGCGTTGAGCTTCTCGGTCGCTTCCGGATCTCCCCTGCCTTCCGGCGGGGTCCCCAGTTGGCGCGGAGTCGGAATCGCCGTCGTCGGCTCGTTTCCAGGCTGAGGCGCCGGGCGCGGTTGGCGCGGCCGTCCCCCGCCAGCGGGTGGGCCCCCAGCTTGCGAGGGGAGCGCCCCCAGCTCGGGCATCGCGCGCGTCGCATCCGCTGACGGCCGTCCCCTGCCTTCGGGTGGGCCCCCAGTCCCCAGCTGCGGCGGCTGCGTGGGCTTACCGGGGGCCGGTGCTGTGCCCCGCAATTCGCCGAGCCACGACTCGATTTCGCGTTCCTCACGCGGCGCCTGCGGGTCCCGTGGCGGTGGTGGCGGCGGAGGCGTGGGCCGGTAGTTCCGTTGGGTGGCCCCGGTGGCGTTGTTGACGACGTTGCGGACCGCGTTCTTGGCCATCGACAGCCGCGTGGTCGGTGGCTCGTCGGCTTGCGCGCCCCGCGCGCTCGTCGGTATCCGGGTCGTGCCGGCGACCGACGGGGCGTTCGTCCGCGGCGACGTCGGGATACGCGTCGTCGCACCCGGCCGCGACGAACCTTCTGCGGCGGGATGAGTCGGGTCATGCGGCGGCCGCGGCCGCGGCGCTGCCGGAGCGCCCGCACCGACCAGAGCCCGTTCGTCTTCGCCGGAGTCGCGCACCGCCGGCCGCTTGCGCTCGTCGGGCAGCTCGGTCTCACCCAGACCCAGCCGCTCCTGCAGGCGCTTCATCCAGCGCGGCGCCCACCAGCAGTCGTCGCCGAGCAGCTTCATGATGGCGGGCACCAGGAACATCCGGACAATGGTGGCGTCCAGCAGCAGCGCGATGAGCAGGCCGAACGCCAGGTACTTCATCATCACCAGATCTGAGAACACGAACGCACCAGCGACGACGGCCAGGACCAAAGCCGCGCCGGTGATCAGACGGCCGGTGGTTGCGGTGCCGATCCGGATGGCCTCGGCGGTGGACATACCGCGTTCACGGGCTTCCACCATGCGCGACACCAGGAACACCTCGTAGTCGGTCGACAGACCCCAGATCACGGCGATGATCAGTCCGATCATCGGCGCCATCAGTGGCTGAGGCGTGTAGTTCATCAGGCCGGACCCGTGTCCGTCGACGAACATCCACGTGAGTATGCCCATGGTCGAGCCGAGGGTGAGCGCGCTCATCAACGCGGCCTTGATGGGCAGCACCACCGACCCGAACGCCAGGAACATCAGGATGGTCGTCGTCGTGATCAGCAGCACCACCATCAGAGGCAGCTTGTCGAACAGGCTGTGGATGCTGTCCTGCTCCAGTGCGGGCGTGCCACCCACCGCCACGGTGAGCCCGCGCGGCGGCGGGATGGCGCGCAGCTCCTCGATCTTCTCGGCCGCGGTGTTGCGTTCGACAAGACCGTTCTGGATCACCCGCACCGACGGATCCTTGGAGGCACCGTCGAGGTACGGACGTTCCTTCCACATGTTCGCCGGGTCGTCCTCGGGTTCGATGAACCCGGGAATCGACATCGCCTTATTGCGAACCTCGGCGATCTGCTGGTCCGTTACCGGTTGACCGTTGTCGCTCTCAATCACCAACGTCAGCGGTTCGGTGCGGAACCCGGGGAAGGTCTTGTCGAACTCCTCCTGCGCCTGGCGCACCGAATTGTCCGGCGGCAGGTACTTCTCGCTGATGCCGCCGAGTGCGAGCTGCCCCAGCGGGATGATCAGCAGAATCATCAGGATCAAGATCGGCGCGGCGAACGCGATCGGCCGCTTCATCACCCGATTGACTAACTTGCCCCAGAAGCCCTTCTCGACCTCAGCGCGGGTCTTGGTCTTCTGCGTCTTCTCGACCAGCCAGGTCAGATACACCCGCATCGGCTTCCAGTTACGGAAGAACGGCACCCGCAGCAGCGTGCGCACCCCGAGCGCGTCGACGTTGGGGCCGAGGATGGCCAGGGCGGCGGCGAGCACGGTGATCGACAGGATCGCCGCCAGCATCACCGAGGCGATGATCGCGTAGGTGATCGACTTGAGGAAGCCCTGCGGGAACAACAGCAGCGGGACTGAGGACGCCACCAGAATGACGGCGGAGAACATGATTGTGCGCCCGGACGTCATCACCGTTCTGAGCACCGCTGCCTCGGTGTCGTAGCCCTCGGCGATCTCCTCGCGGAACCGGCTCACCATGAACAGGCCGTAGTCGACGGCGATGCCGAGGCCCATGAGCGTCACCACCGGCTGGGCGAAGAAGTGCACCGGCGCGAACTCGGCGACCAAACGCATGATGCCGAGTGCGCCGGCGATGGTCAGGCCGCCGATGATCGCGGGCAGGCTGGCGGCGATCACGCCGCCGAATACGAAGAAGAGCACGACCGCGACCAACGGGATGGCCGCCACCTCGGCACGCCGCTGGTCCTCGCCGATGGTTCCGGTCAGTTCGCTCGCGAGGGGCTGCAGGCCGGCGAGCTTGACGTCGACGCCGTCGATTGGCAGGGCGTCCTTGACAGTCTTGCCGTCGGAGCCGACGTTCTTGTTGTAGTTGTTCAGGATCACGTCGTCGTTGTCGCCCTTGAGCTGGACCGACATGAACGCGTGCTGCTTGTCCCCGTCGGCCATGTTCTTCAGCGTGTCGGGGCTCTTGAAGTAGCCGATCGAGCGCAGGATCTCGTCCGGGTGGTCCTTTTCGACCTGCGCCAGGTTGTCGAGAATCTTTTGCTTGAAATCCGGGTCGTCGACGGTCTTGCCCTCGGGAGCGGTGTAGATGGCGATGATGTGGCCCGACGTGTCTCGGCCATACGCCTTGTCGGCGGCCAGAGACGCGTGCACCGACTCGCTGCCCTCGTCGTAGAAGCCGCTCTGGGTGACATGGTTGCCGAGGCTGATCCCGTACACGCCGCCACCAAGGCACAGTGCGACCATGACACCGATGACTATGTATCGGTATCGGTACACCGTTCGGCCCCACCAGGCGAACACGTAGGCTCCTTACTAAGTCTTCTGCGACCCGCGCATTTCTAGTTGTCTACACGCGCGAGGTCAGTAGCGAGGACAGCGGCCGGAATGGCTGCAGCCAAGCCCCCTGCTCGGGCAGCGAATCAAGGCCGATTCGCGGTAGCGGCTCCCGGAAAACACCAGGAATGTCCTCCAGGTCGACAAACTCCAAGGTATCCGACGCTAACGCCCAACTGGCATGTTCGCGAAATCCGAGCACCTGGACTGCGATGCCTTCGCGGGCTAGCTCCTCCAACGGCTGTTTGAATGCCTGCCCGTCGGCGGAGGCCACGAGCACGCCGGCCAGTCCCTCGCTGCGTCGAAGCGCGATGTGATTGAGCATGTCGATGTCGACGTCGCTGTCTTCATCGATCTTCGGTTTGGCGAAAACCGCGAAGCCAACGTTACGCAATGCCTCCACCCAGGGGCGAACCACATCGGCGCTACCTGGAGCGATGTTGGTGAAGACGGTGGCCTCGGGCTCCAGCGAGACAGGAGGGTCGGTTCCCCCGACTTGGGAAGACAGTTCGGCGGTGCGGGCCAGCAGCCACCGGCCCAGCGCATCGAACCGGGGCCGGTGTGCGGCCGTCGGCCGGCCGCCGAGGATCGATCCCAGGCCCATGTCCAGGTTCGGCGCGTCCCACACCAACAGCACGCGGGCGGCGGCTTCGGTCGGCGGCGCCGGGGGCGGCGGCACTGGAACGTCGGCAACCTGTCGGATGTCTTCGGTGAGGCTCATGGTCGCTTCTCCCAGAGCAGTTCGGCGACGGCGCTGCCGGCGTGCCGGGCCTTCGTTTCGTACTTCGTGTCGGGTCGGCGCACCGAGATCGGCAGCGCGTCGGTTTCGGTCACCCGGCACAGCCGTGGTTCGGCATCGCCTACGTCGGCGATCTGCTCGGCGTATCCAGCATGGTCGGTCGCGGCATGCAGCACCCCGCCTTCACGCAGCCGGTCGGCGATCAAAGCGACGGTCGCCGGTTGGATCAGCCGCCGTTTGTGGTGGCGGGCCTTCGGCCACGGGTCGGGGAAGAAGACGCGCACCCCGGTCAACGAGTCCGGCCCGAACATGTGCTCGAGCACGTCGATGCCGTCACCGCGGACCAGCCGAATATTGGGGACGCCTTCGCGGTCGATGCCGGTGAGAAGCTGCGCGAGCCCCCGTCGGTACACCTCGACGGCGACGACGTCGAGGTGCGGCTCGGCCTGCGCCATCGCCAGCGTCGAGGTACCGGCACCGCAGCCGATCTCCAGCACGACCGGTGCCGACCGCCCGAACCACGCCTCGGTGTCGAGCAGCGGGGCGGGTCCATCGCCGTCACGGGCATGCATACCGAGCTCGGGCCACAGCCGCTCCCATGTCGCCTGCTGGCCGCCGGACAGCGTCGTGCGCCGGGTACGGAAGCTGGTGACGCGGGGATAGGTGTGCTGCGCGGTGGGGGCGTCGTCCGGAGCCGGTAGGCCGGCAGCGTCGGACCTGCGCGCATGCATCCGTCCATGGTCGCTCATCGAGGCTTGAGTACCCGCATCGTGCTACAGATTGATACCCAACAGTTGCCTGCGGCTGGTACGCCGTGCATTTGCCCACAGACGGCCAAAACAACCGCTCGCGCTGGCCCCCCGGAGGTGCCAACATTTCGGTGGGACCGGGTTGTGACTCGGGACCCGCTTGGAATGGGAAGGCCACCACATTTTCGTCGATGCTCTGACGCGATTCGCTGAACAGAGCCGTAATCCACGGTTGACGCCGATCATCAGGCGTATCTCCTCCCCGCTACGCGTCGCGGTGCTGGGTCGCGACGGTGTGGGTCGCGGCGCTGTCGTGGCGGCTCTGGCGTCGGCCGGCGTCACGGTGACACCCGATGACTCCGTCGCGGACCTGCACGTGGTGGTGATCGCCGAGACGCTCAAGCCCGAGGACCAGGCGATGATGCGCCTGGACCGGCCAACCGTGGCCGTGCTCAACAAGGCCGACCTCACCGGGTTCGGCGCGGGCGGGCCGTTGACGCTGGCGCATCGACGCGCCGCCGCATACCGCGCATTGACGGGGGTGCCGACGGTGCCGATGGTCGCCCTGCTGGCCACCGCCGATCTCGACGGTGAGCTGATCTCCGCGCTGCACGCACTGGTCCGCAGGCCCGCCGACCTGACGTCGACCGACGCGTTCGTGCAGAGCCGGCACCCCCTGTCGCAGGACGTTCGCCGGCGTCTGCTCGACACGCTGGACAGGTTCGGGATCGCCCACGCCGTGGTGGCGATCGGCGAGGGCGCCGACACCGCCGCACTGCCTGCCCTGCTCCGCGGGCTCAGCCAGACCGACCGTGTCGTCGCGCACCTCGACGCCGCCGGGGCCCCGGTGCGGTATCGCCGCGTGAGAGCAGCGATGACCGAATTACAAACGCTTGCAGTGCAATCCGGCGACGAACGGTTGACGGAGTTTCTTTCGACCGATGAGGCCGTCCTTGCCGTGATGGCCGCTGCGGTCGACGTGGTCGAGGCCTCGGGCGTGCGCGTCGAGACTGGCGACGATGCGGCATCGCATCTGCGCCGCGCCGTGCATTGGCGACGGTATAGCCGTGGTCCAGTCGACGCCCTGCACCGCAGCTGCGGCGCCGACATCTCTCGGGGCTCACTGCGTCTGCTGGGACGAGTTCGATGAGCGATCCGATTGCGTCGGCGGACGCCCTCGTCGCCGCCATCGACCCCGGCCTCAACTCGCCCGGTGTGGAGAGCCGCGACCTCGTGCTGGTAACCGGCCCGTGGCTGGCCGGCACCAGCAGCCTGATCGCTGGGTTGCGCGACCGGATGCCCGAACACACCTTCGTCGAGGCCGACGAGCTCGGCCCGACCGACGCCCCCGTCGCGGTGGTGTTCGTGGTGTCGGCGCTTGCTCCGCTGACCGAATCCGATTGTGCGCTAATCGATCTCGCGGCCAACTACACCGATTTGATCGTGGGGTGGTGTCGAAGATCGATGCGCACCGCAACTGGCGCGACGTGCTGGCCGCCGACCGGGTGCTGCTGGCCGCGCGCACACCGCGCTATCAGCACGTGCAGTGGGTGGGGGCGGCGGCCGCGCCGGATCTGGGTGAGCCGATGCTCGACGAGCTCGTCGGCCTGCTGCGGCAACGGTTGGCGGACCCCGATGTAGAGAGGCGAAACCGGTTGCGCGCGTGGGAAACCCGACTGCAGACCGTGATCGGCCGCTACCAGGCCGACGGCGCGGGAACGGACCGCCAAGCGCGGGTGACCGCGCTGCGCAAGAACCGCGACGACATCCTGCGCGGCCTGCGGCTGTCGAAGTCCGAGCGCACCATTTCCATGCGCAGCCAGATCCAGCAGGCGCGGGTGCAGCTCACCTATTTTGCCCGCAACCGCTGCACGTCGGTGCGTGGCGAACTGCAGGAGGACGCGTCCAGTGTGCGCCGGCGCGGCCTCGGCGAGTTCGAGGCGTATGTGCGGACCAGGGCCGGCGAAGTCGTCGACGAGGTGGACGAGGGCATCACCACACATCTGGGCGATATGGCCGGCGAGCTCGGCCTGCCGGCGCCCCCCTTGCCCGCGCCGCCACCGCGTCCCGAGGTTCCAGCGCCGCCGCTGAAATCACGGCGGCTGGAGACCCAGCTGATGATGATCCTCGGTGCGGGCTTCGGGCTCGGGGTGGCGGTCGTGGTGACCCGGCTGTTCGCTGGTCTGGCGCCGGGTCTGACCATCGCGGGGCTGGTGGCCGGCGGGCTGGTGGGCCTGGTGCTGACCGTCTGGGTGGTGGGTATCCGCGGCTTGCTTCACGACCGCGCGGTACTGGACCGCTGGATCACCGACGTGACCACCACGCTGCGGTCCGCGGTCGAGGAGCGCGTCGCCACCCGCGTGCTGACCGCCGAGACGGCGCTCACGTCCGAGCTGGCCGCCCGTGAAGAAGTAGAAAGCGCCACGGCTGCAGAGCGGGTTGCAGTGATCGACGCCGAGCTGCGCGAGTATGCGGTCGCCACCGCTCGGGCCGCCGCAGTGCGAGATCGCAGGCTGCCTGCGTTGCAGCATGCGCTCGCCACTGTCCGCGGTGAGCTCTACGGCTCGACGTCGGAGGAGCCCAGAAATGGATCGGCGGGCACTTTGGCTGCCGACAAAACGGAATCAGCGAATTGACCAATGGGATAACTCGGATTACTGAATCGATAAACCACCAGAAACGGTTGTCTGAATCGTTCCTGTGAGTGATCGGACATGCTCCCGATTTACCGCGGGTATGTCACCCACGTTAACCTCTGTACAGGGGACGACCGCGATGCTGCCCTTCGCCTTCGGGCTGGTGCTCTCGGCTCCTGCGCCTGGCAGAAACGTACACAGGAGATTTTGATGACCGCAGCGACCATTCCAGGTCTGGACACGGCACCGACTAAGCACAAGGGGCTGCTTGCATGGGTCCAGGAGGTCGCCGAACTGACACAGCCCGACCGGGTGGTGTTTGCCGACGGCTCCGACGAGGAGAACGCGCGGCTGTGCGAGCAACTCGAAGCGGCGGGCACCTTCAAGCGCCTCGACGACGAGAAGAAGCCGAATTCGTACCTGGCGTTGTCTGATCCATCCGACGTGGCGCGCGTGGAATCGCGCACCTTCATCTGTACGGAGCGTGAAATCGACGCCGGCCCCACCAATAACTGGATGGACCCGGCCGAGATGCGCGGCATCATGACCGACCTGTACCGCGGCTGCATGCGCGGCCGCACCATGTATGTAGTGCCGTTCTGCATGGGCCCGCTCGGCGCGGAAGATCCCAAGCTCGGTGTCGAGATCACCGACTCCGAGTATGTGGTCGTGTCCATGCGGACGATGACCCGGATGGGCCGGGCCGCGCTCGACAAGTTGGGCACCGACGGTTTCTTCGTCAAGGCCCTGCACTCGATCGGCGCTCCGCTGGAGCCCGGCCAGAAGGACGTGCCGTGGCCGTGCAACGACACCAAGTACATCAGCCACTTCCCCGAGACCCGCGAGATCTGGAGCTACGGCTCGGGCTACGGCGGCAACGCGCTGCTGGGCAAGAAGTGCTACTCGCTGCGCATCGCGTCGGCGATGGCGCACGACGAGGGCTGGCTCGCCGAGCACATGCTGATCCTCAAGCTGATCTCGCCCGAGAACAAGGCGTACTACATCGCCGCGGCGTTCCCGTCGGCGTGCGGTAAGACCAACCTCGCGATGCTGCAGCCAACCGTCCCGGGCTGGCGCGCCGAAACCGTCGGCGACGACATCGCCTGGATGCGGTTCGGCAAGGACGGCCGGCTCTACGCGGTCAACCCCGAGTTCGGCTTCTTCGGGGTCGCGCCGGGCACCAACTGGTCGTCGAATCCGAACGCGATGAAGACGATCGCCGCAGGCAACACCGTGTTCACCAACGTTGCGCTGACCGACGACAACGACGTGTGGTGGGAGGGTCTGGAGGGCGAACCCGACCACCTCATCGACTGGAAGGGCAACGACTGGATCCTGCGCGAGACGGAAAGCAAGGCCGCGCATCCGAATTCGCGGTACTGCACGCCGATGTCGCAGTGCCCCACGCTGGCCCCGGAGTGGGACGATCCGCAGGGCGTGCCGATCTCGGCGATCCTGTTCGGCGGCCGCCGCAAGACCACGGTGCCGCTGGTGACCCAGGCCCGTGACTGGCAGCACGGCGTGTTCATCGGCGCCACGTTGGGTTCCGAGCAGACCGCGGCGGCCGAAGGCAAGGTCGGCACCGTTCGGCGTGACCCGATGGCGATGCTGCCGTTCCTCGGCTACAACGTCGGCGACTACTTCGCGCACTGGATCGACATCGGCAAGAACTCCGACGAGTCGAAGATGCCGAAGATCTTCTTCGTCAACTGGTTCCGCCGCGGCGACGACGGCCGCTTCCTGTGGCCGGGCTTCGGCGAGAACAGCCGGGTGATGAAGTGGATCATCGAGCGCGTCGAAGGCAAGGCCAACGGAGCCACCACGCCGATCGGCATCGTGCCGTCGGCCGAGGATCTCGACCTGTCCGGTCTTGATGTCGACCCGGCCGACGTGAACGAGGCGCTCGCGGTGAACGCGTCCGAGTGGCGCGACGAGCTGCCGCTGATCGAGGAGTGGTTCGAGTTCGTCGGCGAGAAGCTGCCGACCGGAATCAAGGACGAGTTCGACGCGCTGAAGCACCGCCTGGCCGAATAGGCCGAACAGACGCAAAGACCCCGAATCTGCGCGATTCCGGGGTCTTTTGCGCCTACTGGCGGAGTAAGTGGGTGCGAGCCTGGTCGATCTGATCGAAGGCGTAGGTCGCCATGGCGGAGGTGGTCATGTTTTCGCCCGCGTGGGCAAGTGATTCGTAGGCCTGGCCGCCGAGAACCTCTCGTAGGTGGGTGATCGCGGTGTTGACCTCGGGGTAGGCCGCGCGCGTGAGAGGGTTCGCGGCGAATCCGCTGATTGTGGCGGCAGATTCGTGACGGCCCAGTCGGTCCAAGAGGGCGGCTAGGACAGCCAGCGGTTGGATGATGAAGAAGATGCTGCCGGAGTCATAGTGACTGCGGATGGTCAGGGTTACATAGTCCAAAGCAGCCAACGGCTCGCCGTGAGTGGCCGCTAGCCTCGACAGGCTCAATGCAAGCTGTGCCTCGACCATTCGGTTACCGTTTTCTTTGGCGATCGTCAGGCCTCGGCGGGTGATTTCATGCGCGCCGACGGGATTGGTCCCGCCGAAGGCGTAGCCACAGGCGAGAAGCGCCCAGGCGGCCACATTGGGATTGTCGGTGTTCGGCGGCGGCCAACAGGCCTTCCGAAACCGCCCTTGCCTCCTCTACCGGCGCCGGTCATATTCAACGCCAGAACCAGGCATGCGCTGGTGAAGAAATGAGTGCCCGGGTGTCGCGCGATTATGTCTCGGCACCACTCGACCCACCGCTCAGGCTGACCTCTCAACATGTATGCACCGCCGAGCCAGGCTTCGAACTCGTACGGGACATCGTCGAACCGCCTGGTTGCTACTGCCAGCCGGCCGGCTTCCGTGTAGGCGAGGGCGTCGCCCGTACGTCCGGCCGCGTGGCGCGCGGACATCAAGTAGAGCTGTGCCAGCCGTCGATGGTCGACGACCTTCGCGGGTTCGATAAGCTCCTGTGCCCATCCGATGGGCTCGTGCTGTTCGATCCAGAAACCGAGGAACGCCGCGTAGACGGCGATGGCCGCGGCGCTGTCAAGATCGCTGTGGTCGGCGGCCCACCGAAACGCCGCGCGCAGATTAGCCAACTCGAGGGTGAACCACGCGTAGGCCTCACGCTGGCGCGGACCGTCCCACAGGGCCAGCACATCCGCTTCCCGGCCCGCGAAGTAGCGGGCGTGCGCCGCGCGCGCATTGTCGGCTTCACCAACAGCGACAAGTTGTTCCTCGGCGAACTGGCGGATCGTCTCCAGCATCGAAAACCTCGTCCGCTCTGACGACCGGTCGGCAACCAGAAGCGACTTACGCACCAGCGCATCCAGCAGATCCAGTGTGGCGAATTCGTCGTCGGAGCTGGCGACCGCGTTCACGCCATCGAGGTCGAACCCACCTGCGAACACCGAACACGTTGCAAGCAGCGCCTTTTCGGCGTCGACGAGGAGATCATAGGACCACTGGACAGCATGGCGCAGGGTTTGGTGACGTGCCAGCCCCCGGCGCGATCCCACCAGCAGCCGGAACCGGTCATCGAGCCGATCCCTTAGTTCGGTGACCGTCATCGACTGCAGTCGTGATGAGGCCAGCTCGATCGCCAACGGTATGCCGTCAAGCCGACGGCATATCTCCACGACCTCATCATGAGCGAATGAGATGGCTGGCGCCACACCAGCTGCACGCTCAACGAACAACGTTGCGGCGCTTGAGCCGACGTCCAGTGACGGTACCGGCCACAGCTGTTCGTCGGCCACCCGCAAGCCTTCTCGGCTGGTGGCCAGGATGCGCACCGTCGCCGAGTGGGTCAGAATGGCCTCGATCAAGATCCAGCGCGGCGAACTCGTCGCCGGAGCCGGCCAGTGCGCACGCACCCGCCAGGTCGAACCCGCCCGCGAACACCGAACACCTTGCCAATAACGACTTTTCGGCGTCGTAGAGCAGGTCATAGGACCACTGCACGGCATGGCGCAGTGTTTGGTGGCGTTCTAGTTCGCGCCGCGACCCGACCAACAGGCGGAACCGATCATCGAGGCGATCTCGCAGCTCGGTGACGGTCATGGACTGCAGTCGTGATGAGGCCAGCTCGATCGCCAACGGGATCCCGTCAAGGCGCCGGCAGATCTCAACGACCGCTTCGGCGTCATCGGCCATCGCCAACGAGATGCCCGGCGCCACAGCGTGAGCCCGCTCCATGAACAGCGTCGCGGCCGACGAGTCGACGCCGCTCCGCACATCTAGTGCGGGCACAGGCCACAGCTGTTCGTCCGCCACCCGCAATCCCTCCCGGCTGGTGGCCAGGACTGTCACCGTGGCTGACGCAGTCAGGATCGCCTCGATCATGTCGGCCGCCGCATCGAGGACGTGCTCGCAGTTGTCGAACACCAACAGCCGCGAGCGGCCCTCCAGGGCTGCTGCCACGCTGGCGGCCAAAGTCAACCCCGGCTGTTGAACGATGCCGAGTACGGCGGCCACCGCCTGAGGCACTGCCGTGGGCTCGCCAACAGCCGCCAGCTCGATCACCCAGACCCCATCGGGAAAGTCGCTGGCCGAACGGGAGGCGAGTTCCAACGCCAGCCGCGTCTTGCCCACGCCGCCGACGCCGGTCAACGTCAACAATCGGTGTGCCTTGAGCGACGTCTGCAATTCAGTGAGCTCCGACTCGCGCCCGATGAAGCTAGTGGCCGGTGGCCTGAGATTCCCCGGTGTCGAATCGAGCGTGAGAAGCGGCGGAAACTCTGCGCGCAGACCTGCGGCCCTGACCTGAAAGACTCCGACGGGTTTGGCGATATCGCGTAGCCGCCGCTGCCCCAGGTCGACGATGTCGACGCCGGTGAGGAGCTCCGCCGTCGCTCCATCGACGAGAATCTGGCCGCCGTGGCCGGCCGACATCACCCGTGCGGCGCGATTGAGTACGGTGCCGAAGTAGTCATCACCGCGCAACTCGGCCTCGCCGGTGACGATGCCCATCCGCACCGGCAATTCGAGTCCCCGTTGTGCCGCCACCGCGGCGTCGACGGCCGACCGAGGCGATGCGAACGCCGCACACACGCCGTCACCGGTGTGTTTGAACAGCCAACCTTGGTGCGCCTCCACGGCCGCGTGGAGGACTGCATCGTGGGCCTCGAGAGCCGACCGCATCGCCTTGGCATCGGCTTCCCATCGCCGGGTCGAACCCTCGATATCGGTGAACAGAAAGGCGACGACACCCGAACGCGCGGTGATGTTCATTCGCGCACCTCGGACCCCCGATTCCCCCGAGATGCCATGGTAGGCCGCAACGGCGGCCCGACCTGCGTTTTATACCCTCTTGACACCTGTCAAGTTCCGGCGTCGTAAAGTCAGCGCATGCAGATTCGCGAGCACGCCGAAGCCAACCCCGACAGGCCCGCCGTCATCCTGCACCCGTCGGGCAGGCGGGTGACTTTCGCCGAGATGGAGGCGCGGGCCAACCGGCTCGCGCACCGGTTCCGGCGCGCGGGTCTGGTCGAGGGTGGCACCGTCGCGGTGCTCATGGAGAACAACGAGCACCTGCACACCGTGATGTGGGCGGCGCGGCGCAGCGGCCTGTATTACGCGGTGATCAGCACTCATCTCACCCCGCCCGAGGCGGCCTACATCATCGACAACAGCGGCGCCAAGGCGGTGATCGGGTCGCGGCAGTTGGTGAAGGTCTGCGAGGGCCTCGCCGAGCACTTACCGAACGGTCTGCCCGGCCTGCTGATGATCGCCGACGACGATCTGGATGGCTGGCAGCGCTACCCAGAGTGTGTGGCCGACGAGCCGGACACGCCCATCGTCGACGAGGTCGAGGGCGATCTGCTGCAGTACTCGTCGGGAACGACTGGACGTCCCAAGGGAATTCGCCGCGAACTGTCGCACCTTCCGCCCACCGAAAGGCCGAACATGCTGTCGGCGCTGCTGATGGCAATCGGCATCGATGGCGACGCGGTCTACATCAGTCCCGCTCCGCTGTATCACACCGCGCCCTGCCTGTGGACGATGAGCGCGCACGCGATGGGCGTCACGGTGGTCGTGATGGAGAAGTTCGATCCCGAACAGTGCCTGGGGGCCATCCAGCGCTACGGGGTCACGCACGGCCAGTTCGTTCCGGCGATGTTCGTCCGCATGCTGAAACTGCCTGATTCCGTGCGCGATTCATACGATCTGTCCAGCCTGAAGCGGGTGGTGCACGCGGCGGCTCCTTGCCCGGTCGACATCAAGAAGCAGATGCTCGATTGGTGGGGACCCATCGTCGATGAGTACTACTCGTCCTCGGAGGGCGCAGGCATCACGTTCATCTCGGCCGACGATTGGGTCAAACATCCGGGTTCCGTGGGCAAGCCGTTGCTCGGTGTGGCGCACATCGTCGACGAGGACGGGGACGATGTCCCCGCCGGACAGGCCGGCCAGATCTACTTCGACATGGGTCCGGTGGCGTTTGTCTACCACAACGATCCCGAGAAGACCGCCGAGTCCCGTGACCGGCACGGCTGGGTGACCGTCGGCGACGTCGGATATCTCAACGAGGACGGCTATCTGTTCCTGACCGACCGCAAGCACCACATGATCATCTCTGGCGGGGTGAACATCTACCCGCAGGAGGCCGAGAACCTGCTCGTCACCCACCCGAAGGTGTTGGACGCCGCGGTGTTCGGCATTCCGGACGACGAAATGGGGCAACGCGTCAAGGGTGTCGTGCAGACCCTCGACCCCGCTGACGCCACCAATGAGTTCGCCGACGAGCTGTCGACGTGGCTGCGAGAGCGGTTGGCTCACTACAAGTGTCCGCGGTCCATTTCGTTCGAGGCGCAGTTGCCGCGCACGGACACCGGCAAGCTGTACAAGCAGGAGCTGATTAAGAAGTACTCGTGAGACAGGTCGAGCTAACCGGCGGCGTTGTCGTCGCGGTCGGATCCGCTGCCGACGACGCGACATTCACGCTCACCGAGGACGAGTCGGATGACAAGCGATGCGTGACAGTTGATTCAGTGACCGAAGCGCTTGCCGAGCTCACCGCAAGGTGCCGGAGGTGGCCGCAGGCGGCGGACGTATGCGACGACGTGCTGCGCGCAATAGATCCGGCCAGGCCCACGTTCGCCGGCGTCATCACCGAGTCGCTGGCCTACTCGACACTGCAGTCGGGACCCGAATTCGCGCGCTGCCTCACCGAGCGCGGACCCGTCGAGCTGCCCGACATCCCGGATCCGGTGCAGGCTGACCGCGTTGGCGACACCCTGTACGTGCGGTTCAACAGGGCGCGGCGACACAACGCGTTCTCGACCGACGCCCGCGCCGCGCTGTTGGAGGCGCTCGACGTCGCCCGCCTGGATCCGTCCGTCACCGAGGTGGTGCTGTCGGGGAACGGCCCGTCGTTCTGCAGCGGGGGCGACCTGGCCGAGTTCGGCAGTTTCGCAGACCCGGCCAGCGCGCACCTCGCCCGCACCCGGCACAGCCCGGCGCTGGTGCTCGACGAGGTGACCGCACGGCTGGGCCGGGGCTGCCGCGCCGAGGTGCACGGCCAGGTGCTGGGCAGCGGGCTGGAAATGGCGGCCTTTTGCGGCTGGGTGCGGGCTGATCCCGACGCCGTGCTTGGCCTGCCGGAGCTGAGCCTGGGACTGATCCCTGGCGCCGGAGGGACGGTGAGCATCACCCGACGCATCGGCCGTTGGCGCACCGCATATCTGGTGCTGTCCGGCCGGCGCATCGACGCGGCGACGGCGCTGCGGTGGGGGCTGGTTGACGAGGTCAAGACGGTACTCGGCGGGAGCTAACCGGGCAGCGTCGTCGACGCGATGAAAGCTGGGCGGCGGGCGAGGACGGCACCGAACCTCGCCGCGCCGGCTGCGGTGGCGGGGGCTCCTGCGGCGGAGGCTGTGGCGGCGGGAGCTGAGGTGGGCGCATAGCCCGTTTCGCGAAGTCCGGCACCTAGACGACAAGAGTGGCACGCTGGGCAGCATGGGGTTGCCGAGCATGCGACCCACCGGCTGGTTCCAGGTGGCCTGGAGCGCCGATCTCGAGGTCGGCGACGTCCAGCCCTTGCACTATTTCGGAGCGGACCTCGTGGCGTTCCGTGATCTCGACGGTGCGGTCCGCATACTCGACGCACATTGCCAGCACATGGGCGCCGACCTGTCCTACGGCGGCTGCGTGGTCGAGGGCGGCATTCAATGCCCGTTCCACGGCTGGGTGTGGAGCGGCGACGGCCGCAATGTCCGCATCCCGTACGAGTCCCGGCCCGCCGACGACAGACGAATACGCTGCTGGCCGGCCGCCGAACTCAACGAGTGCATCTACGTCTGGCATGACATGCGGCAGCGCGACCCGCTGTGGCCCGCGCCCGCCGATTGGGGTGGATTGGGCGATATGGTCGGCAGCCACTGGTTCCGGCCGGTGGGCACGGACGAAAAGCAGTTCTTCGCCGGGGTGACGGTGCATCCGCAGGTGATCGCCGAGAGCTCGGTCGACCGCCAGCACTACCGGTTCGTGCACCACGTCCCGGTCAGCCCGACCGTGCTGTCCTCCACTTCGAACGAATCCAGCTGGCACGCCACCATCGCCTTCGGCGCGGGCACCCCCGTCGAAGTATGTTGGTACGGCGTCGGTTTGAGCTTCAACTGCGAGGGCCACGGCGACGGGATGCAGATCATCTCGATCTGTCCGACACCCGTCGACGACACCACCACCGACATCTTCGCCACCTATTGGGTATCCGAAGACCTCGACTACGACGACCGGCTCGTCGCGGCCAAGCGGATGCTGCCCGACGACGTCGCGATCTGGGCGCATCAGCGGTACTTGGACCGTCCCGCCCTGTCCCCGTCGGAGACCGACGAGTTCACGCGTCTACGCGAATGGGCCAGCGGCTTTTACCCACCGGCTCAGTCCGACCTGCGCAGCGTGACCCTGTAGGTGTACTGCTCGGGCAGGAAATGACTGACCGACAGCTCGAGGGGCCGACCCGCAGTGTCGGAGTACAGCCGGTCCACCCGCAGCATCGAGTGCCCCGATTTGCAACCCACCCAACCGCGACGGCCTCGTCCGCCGCTGCGACCGTGATCGATTGCGCGGCTTCGGCGATCGGCTCGGCAAGGTGCGGCTCGATCAGACCGATGACGGTGTGGGTGCCGACGGCACCGCCGGACAGTTCGGGCGAGGTCAGCACCGGCTGGGCGACCCACGGCGCCAGGTGAACCGTCGTCGATGCGAACGGCACCCCGTCATGCAGCCGGCGGAACACCACCGAATAAACGATGTCGTCGTCCAGTCTCAACCGGCTCGCGGCGTCGACGTCGACCCGGCGGCGCAGCCCGTGAAGCACCTCCATGGTGGTGTCGTCCGACAGACTCATCAGGTCCTCGATCGAGCCGAGCTGACGCAGATAGCGTCGGCCCGACTCGCTGGCGTAGGTGCCGCGACCCGGCACCCGGTAGACCACACCCTCTGCGACCAGGTCGACGAACGCCCGCCGCACCGTCTGCCGCGAAACCCCGTGCCGGGCCACGAGTTCGGACTCGGTGGGCAGCCGGACGCCGTCGCGGTAGCGGCCCGCGGCGATCTCGTCGCGAAGCCGTTCGCGCAAGGTCTGATACGCCGGTTCGGTCTTCATCAGATCGCGCCGCGAGCCACCAACTGCCCGGCGATCACATTGCGCTGGATCTCGTTGGTGCCCTCGCCGACGATCATCAGCGGCGCGTCGCGGAAGTAGCGTTCGACGTCGAACTCGGTGGAATAGCCGTAGCCACCGTGGATCCGGACCGCGTTCAGCGCGATCTCCATCGCGACTTCGGAGGCGAACAGCTTGGCCATCCCGGCCTCCATGTCGGCGCGCTCGCCGCCGTCGTAGCGGTCCGCGGCATACAGCGTGAGCTGCCGGGCCGCGGTGAGTTTGGTGGCCATGTCGGCCAGA
The DNA here is from genome assembly GCA_963851115.1 of uncultured Actinomycetota bacterium. Lineage (GTDB taxonomy): Bacteria > Actinomycetota > Actinomycetes > Mycobacteriales > Mycobacteriaceae > Mycobacterium. The sequence continues at coordinate 32,685 of CAWKOI010000006.1, read as the reverse complement.
TAGTGGCCGATCGCCTGATGTTTCCAGATCGGCTGGCCGAAGCTCTCCCGGTCCTGGGCGTAGCGCAGCGCATCCTCCAGCGCCGCAGTCGCTACCCCGAGCGCCCGGGAGGCCACCTGAATACGGCCCGTCTCAAGGCCCTTCATCATCTGCGCGAAACCCTTGCCCGGTTCGCCGCCCAGGATCGCCGACGCCGGCACGCGGTAGTCGTCGAATGTCAGCTCGCAGGTTTCGACACCCTTGTAGCCCAGCTTGGGCAAGTCCCGCGACACCGTCAGGCCAGCGCCGTGCTCGACCAACACCACGGAGATGCCCGTGTGCTTCGGCGTGGCGTTCGGGTCGGTCTTGCACAGCAGCGCGATCAGCCCCGATCGGCGGGCATTGCTGATCCACGTCTTGGGGCCGTTGATCACCAGGTCGTCCCCGGAACGCATAGCGGTGGTCTTCATGTTCTGCAGATCCGAGCCGCCGCCCGGCTCGGTCAGCGCCATCGTCGCGCGCACCTCGCCGGTCGCCATTACCGGCAGATACCTGCGCTTCTGCTCCTCGGTGCCGAACAGGGCCAGCAGCTTGGCCACCACGGTGTGTCCACCCATCGCACCGGCCAGGCTCATCCAGCCGCGCGACAGTTCCTGAGTGACCAGCACGTAGCACCGCGTCGAAACGGGTGTGCCGCCGTATTCCTCGGGGATCGCCAGTCCGTAGATGCCGATCCGCTTCATCTGCTCGATCCACGCCTCGGGGTACTCGTTGGCGTGCTCGACCTCGCGCACGGTGGGTTTGACGTCGCGGTCGACGAATGCCCGCACCGTCTCGATCAGCATGGTCTCTTCTGAGTTCAACATATGTACGGCCATATTGACACGTGATCGCCGCTAATGCCAGCATGGGCAGCTGTGACTTTGTACGGCCATATTCCGGGCGGCCCATACTTCGATGACCTCGAGGTCGGCCAGATCTTCGACTCCGCGCCCTCGATGACGCTGACGGCGGGCGCGGCGGCCGTCCATCAGTCGATCCTCGGTGATCGCCTCCGGCTGGCGTTGGACGCCCAGCTGGCATATGCCGTGACCGGCGCGACGGCCGCGCTGGCCCACCCGGCGCTGGTCTGCGACGTCGCGATCGGCCAGAGCACGCTGGCGACACAGCGGGTCAAGGCCAACCTGTTCTACCGAGGCCTGCGCTTTCACCGGTTCCCGGTGATAGGCGATTCGTTGTTCACCCGCACCGAGGTAGTGGGCCTGAAGCAGAACTCCGCCAAGCCGGGTCGCGCGCCCACCGGCTTGGCGGCGCTACGGATGACCACGGTCGACCAGATCGGCCGACTGGTGCTGGACTTCTACCGGTGCGCGATGCTGCCGCTGCGCGACGAGGCCGCCGAGACGGGTCGTGCCGATGACCTGTCGGCGATTGGCGCCGATCCCGTCCCGACACCCGACCCGACCGCGGACTGGGACGCCGACGCATATCGGGAGAAGGTGCCCGGCTCTGGTTTCGATGCGGGCATCGCCGGTTCGGTGCTGCGCAGCACCGCCGACGTGGTGAGCAGTGCGCCGGAACTCGCCCGGCTGACATTGAATATCGCTGCTACCCACCATGATTGGCGAGTCGGCGGGCAGCGGCTGGTATACGGCGGGCACACGATCGGGCTGGCGATGGCGCAGGCGACGCGGGCGCTGCCCAACCTTGTCACCGTCTTGGGCTGGGAATCCTGTGACCACACCGGCCCTGTGCACGAGGGCGACACGCTCTACAGCGAACTGCACGTCGACGAGGCAGCGCCGCTGCCCGACGGCCGCGGCGGAGTGTTGAAGCTGCGGTCGCTGGTGTACGCCGTTGGTGATCCGGACCGCCAGGTGCTGGACTGGCGGTTCACCGCGCTGCAGTTCTGAGCACAATGATCATGTGACGTCGTTGGTCCTCCCCGTCGCCGTGCTGTCGCAGGCCCGGCGGGTGGCCGATGCGTTTCGCGCGCTCACCGGCGTCGCCGCCGACGCCGAAGAAATCCTCACCGGCCGCGCCGCACTGCTCGGCCTGGCGCCGGCGGACCGGATCTCGGCCGGCGGTGCAACGCGGTTGATGGCCGGCCGCGACGGGTGGTGCGCGCTCACGCTGTCGCGCCCCGACGACGTCGACGCCGTTCCCGCGCTGGTGCAGTCCGACGCCGTCGGCGCCGACCCGTGGCGGGCCGTGCAGAACTGGGTCGCCGACCACGACGCCGCCGACGTCACCGAGCGCGCACGTCTGCTCGGCCTGCCGGTCGCCGCCCTCGGCGAGACGCCCGCCGCGCCACCGCGGATAAGTCCTTCCGGCGTAGACACATCGAAACGCGGCCTGTCCGGTCTGCTGGTCGCCGACCTGTCCGTAATGTGGGCCGGCCCGCTGTGCGGGCAGTTGTTGGCACGCGCCGGTGCCACCGTCGTCAAGGTCGAGAGCCCGAACCGGCCCGATGGCACCCGGGCCGGTCCTGCTGCGTTCTTCGACTGGATGAACAGCGGAAAGCTCTCGTATGCAGCTCGATTTCGACGAACCTGCCGCGCTGCGACAGCTGCTGGAAGCTGCCGACGTGGTGATGGAGTCATCCCGCCCCGCCGCGCTGGCCCGCCGCCGTGTTGGGCCAACGGATGTCGCGCCGCGGGATGGCCGGGTCTGGCTGCGGATCACCGGCCACGGCACCGAAGGCGAGAGCGCCGACTGGGTGGCATTCGGCGACGACGCCGCGGTGTCCGGCGGTTTGGTCCGCGGCACCGAGGACGGCCCGGAGTTCTGCGGCGACGCCATCGCAGACCCGCTGACGGGACTGCACGCAGCGCTGGCCGTGGCCGAATCGCTGAACCGGGGCGGTGGTGAGTTGATCGAGATGTCGATGGCCGCCGTCGCGGCCACCTACGCGGAACTGCCGCGATCACCCGAAACGCCATTTGCCGCGACGCCGCGGCCGTGCACGCCTGCCTCGCAACTCGGCGCCGACAACGCCACCGTGGAGCAGTTGGTCACCGAAAGACGGCTGGCCTCATGCTGATTCAGCGTGCGTCGCTCCTCGACGGAACGACGGCCGACATCCGGCTGGACGAGCGGATCAGCGAAGTCGCCGCGGGGTTGACCAAACAATCCGGCGAGCAGATCTTCGACGCCGCAGGCGCCACCGTCATCGTGGGCCTGCACGACCACCACGTCCATCTGCGCTCGGCCGCCGCCGCCATGACGTCGACTCGGGTCGGCCCGGCCGAGGTGCACAGCCGCGCCGATCTCGCCCGAGCACTGGCCAACGCCGAGGTCCGCAGCGATGGGTGGATCCGGGCGGTGGGGTATCACGAGGCGATCGCAGGCCCGCTGGATCGTGCGGCGCTCGACGAAGTGTCGCCGTCGGTGCCGGTCCGCGTTCAGCACCGCAGCGGCGTGCTGTGGACTCTGAACTCGGCAGGCCTGGCCCGGGTCGGACTGGCCGATCATCCCGACGGCCGGCTGCGCAGCTCGGACCGCAGCTGGTCGGACACGTTGCAGCGTGACGAAACCGGCCTGGCGGAGGTCAGTCGCCTGCTGTGCGGCTACGGCGTCACCGGCGTCACCGACGCAACCCCGGATTTCGACGTCGGCGACATCGTCAAGCTGATCGAAGCGCACCGACGCGGGGAATTACGTCAGCGTGTGCACTGCCTGGCGCCGGGCAAGCGGATTCTGCACGACGCCGACCTCGACCTCGAGGAGCTGACCGCGTTCATTACTCAGCGCCACGCCCAAGACGCTCCCGTCGCGGTCCACTGCGTGACCGCCGCGCAACTCGTCGTCACCGTCTCGGCGTTGCGGTCGGCGGGCCCTCACCCGCAGGACCGGATCGAACACGCGTCCGTGGTGCCCGACGACAGCGTTGCGGACCTCGCGGACCTCGGTGTCACCGTGGTGACGCAGCCCAACTTCGTCGCCGAGCGCGGCGATCAATATCTCGCCGACATCACCGCCGACGAGCACCATGAGTTGTGGCGCGTGGCTTCACTGAAGAGGGCCGGAGTGCCGGTCGCGCTGTCCACCGACATGCCGTTCGGCGACGCCGATCCATGGGCGGCCATGCGCGCCGCGGTCCGTCGCACCACGGGCTCCGGTGCGGTTCTGGGCGCCGACGAATGTGTCTCGGCGCGTGAGGCTTTGACGATGTTCTTCGGGGCGTCCGACCGACCGGTGCAACACCGCACGGTCGAGCCGGGTCAGCCCGGCGACCTGTGCGTGCTGGCTGCAACGCCTGCCGAGGTCCTGAGCGAGCTCGATTCGAGCATGGTGGCGGCCACGATAATCGCGGGCGAGGTGGTTTTCGACCGCGGCTGAGTGCTGCACGTGGCCAGACCGATACCCCCGTCCCAGGGCAAGTGACGGGGGCGAATTTCGCACTGGCAGGCGCACGCGATCGCACCTCAACGCGACGAACTGCTCTGGGCGACTCATTTCTGCCACACCGTTGACGGACACCGCACTGCGCTCTAGAGTCTGATTTGCAGAAAGACTGTCTACATTACGGAAGTTGGTTAGCCGCCAGCAGAACATGGAGGAATCAGTGCGCATCCGACACCTTGGAATCGTCGTGCAGGACCTCGAGCGGACCGCCGAGTTCTACGAGAACGTGCTCGGGTTCAAGCGCCTCGGAGACGCCCGTACCCCCGGGCACTATCCCGGTAAGGCGCTCGACCTCAGTGACGGTGAAGTGAATTACTCGCTGCTGCAGCCAAACCCGGACATCGAACGCTCCGAGTGGACCTATGGGGCGATGGGCCCCAACCATATCGGTGTGACCATTGAAGACACCGCCGCCGTGGTGACCGCGTTGAAGGAACGTGGCATCGAGGTCTACGGCGCCGAGAAAGCGGACCCGCCACGGTTCTTCAAGTTCCGCGATCCCGACGGTGTCGAGGTCGACGTCGCCACGCCGGAGCGTGGCTGGAAGTCCTGAACACGCGGCGTTCGCTGCCGCCCCTGTGGCTCGTCGGCACCATCGCCAGCATCTTCCTGCTGCAGGTCGCGGTCACCCTGGCGCGCCCGGTGTCGACCTACCGACTGCTGGCACTCGGCGCCGACGGCACCCTCCTTGGCCTGACGGCCGCGAGCTTCGCGGTCCCGCCGATCCTGCTCGCGGTCGGCTTCGGACGGTGGACTGAGCGACACCATCCGGCGATCCTGCTCGTCTTCGGTCTTGGTGTCTCCGCCGGGGCGGCGTTCGTCCTCGTTGTTGCAGAGACGATCGGCGCGATGGCCGTCGCCACGACCGCGCTCGGCATCGGCCACATGTCGGGCACCATCGGCGGGCAGAGCATCATGGCGCAGGCTCACAGTTCGCTCGCACGCATCGACCGGTTCGGCACGCTCACGACTATTTCAGCGCTCGGTCAGATCGTCGGGCCGGTTCTCGGTGGCGTGATCATCGGCCACAGCGAAGAGCCCAGCCTCGCGTCGACCTCCTCGGCGCTCCTGGTCGCGGCGTGGGTATTCGTCGGGGCTGTTCCCGCGGCCGCTGTGGCGATGCGCACCCGCATCCAGGCGTCGACCGTTCGCACGGGCCGGGCCGAAAAGGTGTGGCGCCTGCTGCGCCGACCGGGAATGCCTGCCGCATTGATGACCAGCTTCTCGGCCAAGAGCGGCATCGACCTTCTCCTCGTCTATATGCCGCTGCTCGGCGCCGTCGTCGGCCTGAAATCGTCGCAAGTCGGGATCCTGCTTGGCATCAGCTCCACCGGTGCCCTGCTGGCGCGGGCCGCCACCCCGTTCTTCGTACGCAGGATTCCGACACTGCGACTCACCGTGATTGCCACGATGGTCGCGGCGGGCTGCTTACTGGTCGCTCGCGCTGAGCCACAACCTGGCGCCGATGATGATCGCGATGTCGGTTCTGGGCTTCGCGCTTGGCATTTCGCAGACCACGACCATGGACTGGGTCGTCAACCTGGTCGACGACACCAGCCGCGGCTCTGCACTGGGCCTGCGCGTGGCGACCAACCGCGTCGGGCAGGCCTTCATCCTCGCGGTGGCGGGCGCAGTATCCGGAATATGGGGAGTCGAGACCGCTTTCGCACTGCTCGCGCTCGTCATGCTCACCACCGCCGCGGCAGGCATCGCCAGCGGCCGCCGCGCTCAGTCGGTCTGAGCGGTTGCCGGCGACTCCGGGGCCCGGGCGATCGTCTGGAGCATCAGTTCGCCGATGTGCGAGATCCGCGACGAGGTCAGCCGGCTCGTGGGTGCCGCCACCGCGATAGCCGCGGGGCGTCCGGCGAAGTCACGGAATGCGACTGCCACCGACCCCACGTCGTCTTCGGTCTCGCCCGAATTGACCGCGTATCCACGCGCCCTGGCTTGAGCCATCGCCTTCATCAGCTTGGCCTGGGTGGTGATCGACCGCTCTGTCCTGCCCTCGAACGGTTCGGCCGACGTCGGGTACAGCTCCACAACCTGTTGATCGGTCATCTGAGCGAGCAGTGCCTTGCCCAGCGAGGTGCAGTGCGCAGGCGCCAGCGTTCCCGTCCGCGCCACCACCCGCAAGGCCCGCTCGGACTCGACGCCGTCGACGTAGCGGACCTGGGTGCCCTCCAGGACGCCGAGGTGAACGGTCTCACCGAGTTCGGCGGCCAACTCCTCCATCATCGGCCGGGCCTGCTCGCGGACGTTCAGCGAACCGACGACGGCCAGCCCGACCTCGACCAGCGCGGGGCCCGCGACATAGGCCCTGGTGACCGGCTCCTGCTGGACGAAGCCGTGGTGGGCGAGCATCGCGAGCAGCCGATGAGCCGTCGAGTGCGCGACCCCGAGGTACTTACAGGCGTCGGTGAGGCGGACCCTCGGCTGCTCACGGAACAGGAGCAGCAGGAGGAGCGCGTTGTTCACCGAGGCAATAGGGTAGGCCGGCCCAGTTTCGCTCTCCAGTCGTGTCTTCTGCATAGAAGAAGTCTAGCGGCAGGTCTCTACGGGGCGGCGTGGTTAACCTCCGCTAGGGGCGGGCCATGAAAGAGGGGCGGGCCATGAAAGTGACGCTTGACACACGACGCCGGCGGCCCTAGTTTTTCTTACAACCAGAAGATATTTCCGTCTTGAAGACATCCAGCTAAGAGGATCTGCATGGATCAGGACATCGACCGGCGTCCCGAAACTGCCGCCGCGCAGGATGACGCCGCCGACCCGGCCGGCGATGCGAGACCACGGCGCGATGCCCGGCTAACCCGACGGGTGCACGTGGTCCTCGGCGTCGTGGTCGCCGGCCTCGGTGCCTGGCTGCTGTACCGAAGCCGGACCGAGCTCGACTTCCGCGGTCCGAACAATGAGCCGGGGCCCGGCTACCTTCCGGTGCTGCTGACGCTCTGCCTGATCGGCCTGGGCCTGGCGCTGTCAGCCGTCTGGCTGTTCGGCCCGCGGGCGCGCAGTGGTGAGGCGCCGACGCTTTCGCTGCAGCCGCGCCACATGGCCCGGGCACTGCTGGTGTGGCTCGCGTTGGTGATCTGCGCAGTGCTGATCGAGCCGCTCGGCTTTCTGATCGCAGGCGAGGTGCTCGTCGTGTTGGTGATCGTGGTGATCGAGCGGATCCGCTCCATCCCGTCGATCATCGCGCTGCTTCTGGTGCCGCCCGCCATGTATTTCCTGTTCGCCACCCTGCTCGAGGTGCAACTCCCAGGAGGAACTCTGTGGCAGTGAATCAGTCCGGAGCCCGCCGGTGAACGCGCTGGACGGCTTGCTCCACGGCCTGCAGGCCGCGATCACCCCGGCGAACCTGCTCTGGCTCCTCATCGGCTGCCTTCTCGGCACGCTCGTCGGGATCCTGCCCGGGCTCGGGCCGCCGGCGACGATCTCGATCCTGCTGCCGCTGGCCACCGGCTTCGACCCGGCGACCGGCCTGATCATGATGGCCGGCATCTACTACGGCGCCAAATACGGAGGCTCGACCACGTCGATCCTGCTCAACATCCCCGGCGAGTCCTCGTCGGTGGTGACCTGCCTCGACGGCTATGAGATGGCCAAGCAGGGCCGGGCCGGTAAGGCGCTCGGGATCGCGGCCATCGCCTCGTTCGTCGCGGGCACCATCGGTGTGATCGGGCTGACCTTCCTGGCGCCGCTGGCGGCCGACGTCGCGGTCAACTTCGGTCCACCGGAGTACTCCGCGCTGATGGTCTTCGCGCTGCTGCTGGTCATCATGCTGGCCGGCGACTCCATGCTCAAAGGCTTCATCTCCATGTTCATCGGCCTGTTCCTGTCGACCATCGGTACCGACCTGTTCTCCGGTCAGCCGCGGTTCACCGGCAACCAGATCGAGCTTGCGGGCGGCATCGAGTTCATCGCCCTGTCCGTCGGTATCTTCGCCATCGGCGAGGTGCTGGTGAACATCGAAGACAAGACCCAGAAGCAACTGTTCAAGGTGCCCAACAAGATTCGCGAACTGCTTCCGTCCCGCAAGGACGTCGCGAAGTCGACACCGGCGATGCTGCAGGGCAGCGTCATCGGCTTCCTGATCGGCATCCTGCCGGGCGCCGGCTCGACGGTCGCCTCCTTCGTCTCCTACATCATCGCCAAGCGCACCTCCAAGACCCCGGAGGAGTTCGGCAAGGGCTCGATCGAGGGCGTCGCGGCCCCGGAGGCGGCGAACAACTCCGAGACCGGTGGCGCGATGGTGCCGCTGCTGACCATGGGCATCCCCGGATCCGGAACCGGCGCAGTGCTTCTCGGTGCGCTGGTGCTCTACGGCCTCAACCCTGGTCCGCTGCTCTTCCACGAACACGCCGACGTCGTGTGGCCGATCATCGCCAGCATGTACCTGGGCAACATCGCCCTGCTGGTGATGAACCTGCCCATGGTCCCGCTGTTCGCGAAGCTGCTGAACACGCCGTACAAGGTGCTATACCCGGCGATCCTGCTGATCTCTGTGGTCGGCGTGTACAGCGTCAACTTCTCGATCTTCGACGTGGGGCTGCTGGTGGTCTTCGGACTTCTCGGCTACGTCATGCGCAAGCTCGACATCCCACCCGCGCCGCTCGTCCTGGCCTTCGTGCTCGGACCGATCGCGGAGAACGCCATCCGGCAGTCGCTGCTGCTTTCCGACAACAGCCCGATCATCTATCTGCAACGGCCGATCTCTGCGACCCTCATCGCGCTGGCCGTCGTGCTGCTCGTCGCACTGACCTTCGGCCGCTCGCGAAAGGTACGTGACCAAGTAATCGAGATCGACGCGTGAGTCGCCAATCCCCACAAGGAAGGAAGCGGACCATGATCCGTACCAAACAACTCCTCACCATGGCGGTCGCGGCCGTGGCGCTCACCGCCGTTGCCGCGTGCGGCGGCTCCGGCTCGCGCGGCGGCGACTCCGGCCCCGTCGAGGTCGTCACCCACAACGCCGTCGGCGGCGGCAGCGACGTATTCACCCGCCAGATGATCAAAGTGATGTACGAGAACAAGATCATCGACACCCAGTGGCCGGTGCGCAATGTGCCGGCCGGTGACTCGGTCGGCGCGATGTCGTACATGATCGAACGAAAAGGCAACGCTGGCCTGATCGCTCAGGTCACGCCGACATGGCTGGCCACGCCGATGACCGTCGAGAACGCACAGGTCGGCCTCGACCAACTGACTCCGATCTCGTTGGTCGCGACCGAGCCGCAGGTGATCGCCACGAGCGCCAACTCCTCGTTTAACACATTCGCCGACTTCGTCGATGCCGCCAAGAAGAGTCCGGACACCCTCGTCCAGAGCGGTGGGTCCAGCACCGCCAACGACGCACTCACCCGGCTGGTCTTGCAGGACACCGTCGGCGCACGCTGGAAGTTCCTTTCTTTCGAGGACACCGGCTCCCGGATCACCGCCCTGCTGCGCGGTGACGCCAACATCATGCTCGGCAGCGCCGAGGACTTCGCCGAGCAGGTGAAAGCCGGGGAGCTCAAGCTGATCGCGGTGGTCGGGTCCGAGCGTCTCGAAATCTTCCCCGACGTCGGCACCACACAGGAGCAAGGCATCGACTCCTCGAAGGTGCCCGTGCAGTTCCGCGCCGTGATGGGTGCGCCCGACATGCCGGAGGACGCCGTGCAGGGGTACCAGGACGACCTGTCGAAGATGGTCGAGACCGAGGACTGGAAGACCCTGGCCAAGGACAGCGGCCTGGTAACCCAGAACCTGCAGGACGACAAGCTCACGACCTACCTGCAGGAGCAGACCACCATCGTCGGCAACCTGCTGCAGGGGCTCGGCCTGAGGAAGGATCAGTGAGCAGCGGCGAGCCCACGTCGTCGTTGGCCAAGTTCGTCGCCGAGCTCGACCATCACCAGCTTCCCGAACCGGTCATCCACGCGGCGCGCCGCGCTCTGGTCGACCATATCGGGGTGACGGTCGCCGGCTCGACCGACGAGGCGACCTGCCGTGCCCGCAATGCGATCGCCGACAGCGAGAACGGTGGCGGCGCAACGGTTGTCGGGACGCGGATGCGGACGTCGCCGCCGTTCGCCGCGTTCCTCAACGCATTCGCGTCGCACGTGCTCGACCTCGACGACGTCTACAACCCGCCTGGCACAACGGTGCACGGAAGCTGTTCGGTATGGCCGGCAATCCTGGCCGTTGCCGACACCCGGCCGGTCACCGGGCGTGAGGCCCTTGCGAGCTTCGCCCTGGGATTCGAGGTGGAGACCCGGGTCGGACACGCCGCCGGGCAGACACACTATGACGCCGGCTGGCACGTCACGGGCACGTCCGGTCACGTCGGAGCGGCCGCCGCGGCCGCCCGCACGATGGGACTCGACCGCCAGCAGGTCGAGCACGCGATCGCCGCCGGAGCCGCCCAGGCCGCCGGACTGCGCATCATGGCGGGCAGTGACCTGAAGAGCATGCATCCCGGCAAGGCCGCGATGGACGGCGTGCTGGCCGCCACCCTCGCCGGGCACGGGCTGACGGCCAGTCCGAAGGCGCTCGAGGGCCCCTTCGGTTACCTCGCGGTGATGAGCGCCGATCCGGCTCCAGACCGGATCAGCGACGCGCTCGGTCAGAGCTGGAACCTCACCTCCAACGGGTACAAGCTCTACCCGAGCGGCTCCCTCACGCATCCCATGATCGATGGCGTGATCGCTCTGGTTACCGAAAACGCCATAGCCCCAACGGAAGTCACCGTCATCGATGTCCGGGTCTCCCCACCCGCCGCGCGTTTCACCGACCTGCCCCAGCCGACGACCAGCATGCAGGCGAAGTTCAGCCTGCGGCATTGCGCAGCGGCGGCGGTGGTCTTCCGGCGAGTCGGCACAGAGGAGCTCGCGGACGTGATCCTGGCGCGGCCGGACGTGGTCGAGCTGCGCGACCGGGTGAAGGTGGTCGCTGATCCGGCACTCGGCAAGCAGGACGCCGACGTCGAGATCACACTGGCCTCTGGCCGGACGCTGGCCACCCAGGTGCGCGGCAATCGCGGCACCCCGGCGGCTCCACTCGACGACGACGAACTCGGCGCGAAGTTCCGTGAACTGGTCGGCCCGGTGCTCGCGTCAGAGCGCACGGAGCGGCTGCTGGGCACCTGCTGGGAGTTCGACGACCTCGCAGACGTCTCGGCGCTGCTCGCACAGACCGTCCCGGTGGCGGATGGCTGACGTCGCTTTGGTGACCGGCGCCGGTAGCGGTCTGGGTGCGCTCATCGCCGAACGCCTTGCGCGAGAAGGTCTTACGGTAGCGGTGAACACCCGATCCCGGGCGGAGGAAGCCGATGCCGTCGTCGCCGTGATTCGCGCCGCCGGCGGCAGCGCCTTCGCCGTGACCGCGGACGTCTCCGATCCTTCAGCGGTGCAGCGCATGTTCGAGACCGTTGCCACCCATGGCACGTTGCGGGTCCTGGTGAACAACGCGTCTTACCGTCCCCGGCAGCCCGCCCACACGATCACCGAAGAGGATTGGCGCCGAGTTCGCGAGGTCACGCTCGACGGCGCGTTTCGGTGCATTCGTTGTGCGTTGCCGTCGCTTCGCCCGGGTGGACGCATCGTCAACATCCTCGGCCGAAACGCCTTGAATGGCGACCCCGAGCGGGTCCATGTGTCAGCGGCCAAGCACGGATTGCTCGGCCTCACGGTGGCGCTCGCGGCCGCCCTGCGTCAGGACGAGGTGGCCGTCAACGCGGTGTCACCGGGCATGGACGCCAATGCCTCAGAGGGCCCGCGGCTGGACCGGTGCCGCGCCGAGATCGCGATCCAGGTCGCCCGCCTCGCGTTCGCGGACGCCGCCGAGCTCACCGGAACCGTTGTGCGCGTTGACTGCGACGGCTCGGTGGTCAGCACCACGCCTAGGGCGTGGTGAGCGCCAGTATCGCCTCGACGTCGTCGGTCGCCGACAGCGACAGGATCGCGTCGGCCAGCTTCGTTGCACGGTCATGGCCCACTACGTCATCCACCAGCCCGTGAAACTTCTCTTTGAGCTCGTCGTCGGTCAGCCGGTTGCCCGGTGTGCCGCGCGCGTGATCGACCCAAGTGTCGACGCTCTTACCGTCGTCGGTGAGCGCCGTGGCCCCGGCCTGGGTGTGCGGCACGGCGGCGTCCGCGACGACCTCGATTCGCGACATCAGCGCGCGCACGTCCTCGCGGACGACAGCGGCGTCCGAGAACTCGGCCTCGCTCGCCTGGCCCTCCAACAGCGCGATGGAACACGCGAACGTCACCGAGAACTTTCCCTCGAGCCCGGTGCGCGGATCGGTCTTTCCGGTCAGTTCGAGCACCAGCGGGTGCACGCGAAGGTTGATCTTGTCGATCTGGTCCGCCGTCAAGGCGCGTCGCACGGCGAGGTCTCGGACTGCGTCGATGGCCGGGTGGATCACCACCCCGCAGGCATACGGCTTCACGCCGTTGTCGAAGATCTGCCACCGCTCGCCCAGGCCGTCGACCAGATCAGCGGGCGTGCTGGCCGACGACATCACGGCGAACATGCCGCGGCGACCTTGCAGCGGGTCCGGTGCGCCGGTGAATCCGCCGGCCGCGAGCAGGCCAGCCCAGACACCGGCAGCAGCGGCGTGACCGGCATGGAACGGCTTGGTCATGGTGCCGAACTGCTCGCGATGACCGGCAGCCTGGGTCGCGGCAATGCTCAGGGCGTGCGTCGCGGTCCGAGCGGTCAGATCGAGCAGCCGGATGGCAACGGTGGCCGAGGCGAGTGCTCCGGTGGTGCCGGTCATGTGCCAGCCGACGTCATAGTGCTCGGGGTACAGCGCATTGCTTACCCGCGCGGCAAGCTCGTAGCCGAGGGCGTGCGCCGCCAGCAGGTCGACGCCGCGGCTTTGACGCCACTCCGCCAACGCGGTGCCCGCCGCGTAGAGCGGGGTCGTCGGGTGCAGGATCGTTGGAACGTGGGTGTCGTCGAAATCCAAGGCGTGGCAGGAAATTCCGTTGACCAGTGCGGCGTCTGTGACCCGCAGGCGGTGTGGGGTGCCGAGCACGCGGGCCTGGGATTCACCGCCAAGGAGGTCGCACTGCTCCCTGGCGATCCGCGTGGCCGGTTCCTCGGCGCCGGCGATGGCAAGACCGATGTGGTCGAGCAGGCAACGGGTGCTTTCGTGCATCACCTCGGCGGGCACGTCGTTGGCGGAGGTGTTCCGGACGAAGTCGAGCAGGGTGCGCGTCTCGACGGAGGTCCGGTCGTCGTGACCGTTCGGGTCCCCAGATGCTGATGCCATGTAGTCTGTATACCAGAACAGCTTTCCGTATTACAGACGGGAGTTCTCTGTGACCGATGACCTCTCGGTAAGCAGCGCATTGGCCGCGTTCGCGGCCGGCGTGCGATCGGAGAACGTTCCTACGGGGGTGGTCCACCAGGCGGTCCGCTGTCTCGTCGACTGGCTCGGCTGCACCATTGCGGGTTCGGCCACCCCCGAAAGTGACCGGGTCCGGGCGGGAATTCGGGCACTCGACGGCGCCGAGGGCCCGCACACGGCTGGCATTGTGGGCACCCCGCAGCGCACCTCGGCGGGTCACGCCGCGCTGGCGAACGGGCTTGCGGCACACGTGCTGGACTTCGACGACACCTTCAACCCCGAGCGGACCACCATCCACGGCAGCGCACCGCTGTGGCCGGCCATCGCCGCGGCCGGCGAACTAGTCCCGCTCTCCGGCCGCGAAGCCGTCGAGGCCTTCATCGCTGGTTTCGAGGTGCAGACCCGCGTCGCGATCGCCGCAGGACCGGGGCACTACGACGCAGGCTGGCACGTCACCGGCACAGTGGGACACATCGGGGCAGCTGTCGCCACGGCGAGGCTGTTGCGGCTCTCGCCCGAGCAGACGCTCGCCGCGCTCGGAACCGGCGCTACACAGGCCGCAGGCATGAAGGTCGTCTACGGGTCGATGGGCAAGTCCCTGCATGCAGGCAAGGCCGCCATGGACGGGCTGCTATCTGGCTTCCTCGCTCGGGACGGCTTCACGTCCAGTATCGAACCTATCGAGGGCCACCGAGGGTTCCTGCACTTGTTTTCGCCCGAACCGGTGCCGCAGCGGGCGGCCGAGGAACTCGGCGAGGCGTGGTACCTGCCTCGGGACGGCTTCAAGCCGTATGCCTGCGGCTCGCTCACTCACCCGCCCGCGCAAGCTCTTCTCGAGCTGAGGTCCGATTACGGGCTGCACGCCGGCGATGTCGTCTCCGTCGACGCCTACGTGCACGACTATGTGCGAACCACGACCGGCCTGACCGAACCACGCACGGGACTGGAAGGGAAGTTCAGCATTTACCACGTCCTCGCCGTCGCCCTCGCCGACGGTGCGGCCTTACTCGACCAGTTCACCGACGAGCGTGTTGTCGACCCCGAGCTGGCCAGAATCCGCGAGCGGGTCCGGGTGCACGTCGACACCGAGCAGAACAAGGACTCGGCGCTCGTCGTGCTCACCCTGAGCGACGGTCGCACGCTGCAGCGCCACGTCGCCCACAATCTCGGCACGCCCGACAACCCGATGACCGACCAGCAGCTCGAGGGCAAGTTCCTGGCTCTCGCCTCACCCGTCCTCGGTCAAGACCGCGCGGCACAGGTCGCCAGTATGTGCTGGGGGATGCTGGAGCTCGACGACGTCAGCGACTTGGTCGCGCTGACGGTGCCGCAGGGTTAGGCCGCGGCGGGCGCAAACGCCTCGCGCAGCACCGCGCACTGGCTGTCGAAGAACGACTGCGACACTTTGGCTTTCGGCACAATCCCGTCGAAGCCGTGGAAGGCGCCCGACACCACCTCGACCTGGCACGGCACGCCGGCGGCGCTCAACCTTTCGGCGTAGGCCAGGTCCTCGTCGTGGAACAGGTCCAGCGTGCCGACACCCATCCAGGCGCGCGGTAGTCCACTGAGGTCCTCGCGCCGCGCGGGAACGGCGACGTCGGGATCCGCGTCGCCCAGATAGCACGCCCAGCCGAACTTGTTGCTGGACTGGTTCCACAGCCGATGTCCCGGGTTGTCCAGCCCTTTACGTTTTACCGTGCGGTCGTCAAGCATCGGATAGACCAACAACTGTGCAGCTAAGGGGATTTCACCCCTGTCGCGGGCCAGCAGGGCGAGTGCTGCGGCGAGCCCGCCACCTGCGCTGGCACCGCCGATCGCCACCCGGGCCGGATCAACCGAAGGTAGTCGAGCCAACCAGGCCAACGCCGCGTAACAGTCCTCCAGCGGTATGGGATAGGGGTTCTCGGGCGCCAGCCGGTAGTCGACCGACGCCACCGTGGCGCCCAGTTCGCGGGCGAACCGGCGGCACAGTTCATCGTCCTGCGCAGGGCTGCCGATGAGGTACCCGCCGCCGTGGATCCACAGCAGGGCGGGGCCCGCACCGCTTCCGCCGGTGGGCCGGTACAGCCGCACCCCGACTCCGGAGGTCAGCGTCAACACCTCGACGTCCTCGGGGGTGTGGCGGCCCATCAGCCTGGTGCCCATCCGCATGATCGGCAGCGTCACCGGTGTGATCACCTGCTTGGGAATGAACGCGGGCGATGCGGCGCAGGTCGGGATGGAAATTAGTGCTCGGCACCCGATCAGTATTACTTGCGCCAGATGCGGGACGGCTTACCGGCCGCGAGATCACGGGCGGGCAGCACCTGCACCCGCCACGGGTCGAGGCGCAGCACGCTGAACTTCGGGTCGTCGGGCCCCTTCCAGAACTGGCTCGGCTGGTAGCCGACCCCGCGTGGGCTGCCATGCCGGTACATGTCCCACACCGCCTGTGAGGTCTTGGGGTCGTCGTCCCAGCGGGCGACGCTGTCGAGGTAGGCGGCATCCTCCCGACGACTCCAGTACGCCGTGCCGACGTGTGGGTTGTGCGCGATATGCGCGGCCTTGATCGGGGTCTTGAAGGTGCCCAGCCAGCCGACGGGCTCGGGCAGGTCGAATTGCCACACGACGATCAGAGCTCGGGAACGAGGGCGTCCCTTCCGGTCGACGGTCGTCATCGTCGTGTAGACGCTGTCGGAGACGATCGACGACACGTCGCCGCGGACATCTTCGAACGCCGTCATGGATGTACTCCGATCGCGTTGATGGTTTCTGCGAGATAGGGCAAGCCGTCGTCGCCGTGGCCGTTGTCCGAGGTGCGCCGCAACAGTTCTGAGATCGCCTCGGCTAGTGACGTGTCGATCCCGAGCGATGCACCGGTGTCGATCAGGTGTTGCACCGCGGCGATGTACGGGCTTTGTCCGGCGTGCGGTTCCACACCGATGTGGCGATGTCGTGGTCGAGAGCGGCGGTGGCGAGCGCAGCACCCAACGCGCCTGTGCCGACGATGCCGAGCGGGTGTAGTTCTGCCATACCCACCACTGAACCGCTCCGCTACGGGACGAACAATGCTTGATCTGCCTCATTCGATATGTGTTCGTCCCAGCACGGCTACCCTGGGCTCATGCCCGATGCACTTGCGACGCTGTTCGAGGACGCGTGTCCGAGCACGCGTCACATTCAGGTCGACTCCGATGACTGGCAGGTGGGCCTGAGCGGGAAGTCGGCTCTGCATGTCGTGGTGCCGTTGAATGGTGGCGGGTGGGTGACCGGAATGTCGGGCCGGCGTCATCCCGTCGCAGCAGGCGATGTCGTCGTCGCAACGGGTGCGGTGAATCTGCACGGTGACCCCGCGCGGCAGTGTCCGCACCACATCCTGGTCGGCACGTACGACGTCGGCGGCAGCGTGTGCGACCGGGCGTTGACGGGCCTGCCGGACGTGATCGTGGGCGCCAACGCGCAGACCGCCGCGCTCACCGCGATACTCACCGACGAGAGCGAAGCGATGAGGGCGGGACGCGACGCCGTCGTGATCCGCGTGCTGGATCTGCTTGCCGTAACGGCGATCCGGGAGTGGATGGAGGCCAATCCGGATGTCTCGCCGGCATGGGTGACTGCGCACAAGGATCCGGTGGTGAGCCGTGCGCTGCAACTCATCCATGACGACCCGGGGGCGTCCTGGACGCTGGAATCGCTGGCGCAGCAGTCGGGTTCATCGCGCTCGGCGCTGTCGCGCCGGTTCAGCCGGGCGTTGGGAGAGTCACCGATGGGCTATCTGACCTGCTGGCGGTTGTGCCTGGCGTCAGACCTGTTGCAAAAGACCGATGCTCCGTTGGCCGCCGTTGCCTCACGGGTGGGCTATGCCAACCCGTACGCGTTCAGCGCAGCCTTTCATCGTCATCATGGTGTCCGGCCGGGAGCGCACCGCCGCCGCTATCGATCCGTCAGCAGAGCTTCGAACGCGATCCGGTCGCCCCTGTAGAGGGCGCGGACGCGCTCGATCGGCCGGCCGTCGGTGTCAAGTGTGCGGCGGTTGAGCAGGAGCGCGGGCATCGCAGTCGTCGTACCCAGCAGCTCCGCCTCACGCGGTGACGGCAATGCGGTCTCTACGCGCTCGAGCGCGGATCCGAACTCCACACCCATCTCCCGGATCGCCGCGTACAACGACGTCGTGGGGTCGAACGTCTCGGCCAACTCGGCGAAGCGGATCTTCGGCAGGTACGTGCTCTCCAATCCGATCCGCTGACCGTCGGCGAGCAGCACCCGTTCCAGGTGTATGACGCCGTCGCCGGCCGAAATCGACAGTGCCTCAGCCATGTCCGGCGTGGCAGCGATGTCTTCCCACGTCACTGGCAGCCGGCCAGGAACCCGCCCGCGCTCGGCTGCGCCTTCGGTGTACGACCGTAGCGACAGTGGCTGAATGATCTTGGGCCGCGACACGACGGTGCCGCGGCCACGACGCTCGATGCGGCCCTCGACGAGCAGCTCATGCAGGGCTTGGCGAACGGTCTCGCGTGACACCCCGAACCGCACGGCGAGCTCCCGCTCCGGAGGCACGGGATCACCCTCGGCGAGGTCGGCGAGTATGTCGTCGACCGCCGTGCGTACCAAGTACGGCTTCGGTAGTCGTTGTGGCGAGGTCACCGGGAAAACCGTTGCCCCAGCACGCGTTCAGCGACAGCGAGAACCTCATCGATCGGCACCCCGGCGCCGTCGGGTTCCTTGGCCGCGTCGTCGTAACGTCGCAGCCGTAATGCGTCGGGCCACCAGGGGTGGTCGACGAACGACGGGTCCACACCTGGACCGCCCTGGTGGTGCAGCGAATCGACCGAAACATCCGACAGCGTCGTCGCGTAGTCGGCATCGGTGACCACCAGGTACCGCTTGGCAGCGACGTGAGCGCCGGCCAGCCAGCCCACTCGCTCGCCGAACCGGGGTGTCAGCCAGTCGCGGGCGACGCGCTCATGATGCGTTGTTCCGGTGTCGGAGAGCAGCGGGCTGTGCGCCACATCGTGCAACGCCGCGGCCAGCACCAGTTCGTCATCGGCGCCATCGCCCTTCGCCCGGGCAGCCGCCTGCAGCGCGTGGTCGAGTTCGTCGACCGCGTCCTCGTCCCAGACCCCGCGCAGCGAGCGCAGAAGCACACTGACTTCCTCGAGAACCGCCATGCCGCCAACCATACCCCAGATTGGTCTATACCAATTCTTAACCTGTTGTTCCGCCTGTCAACACCCACAGGTCGTGGCGTGGTCGCGGGCGCTGGGCATGGTCATGCGCCATGCGGGTGACGATCGTCGGGGGCGGCATTCTCGGCACAGCGCATGCACTGGAGGCGGTGCGTCGTGGCCACCGGGTCGTCCAGCTGGAACGCGAAGCCGAGGCGCGCGGCGCGACTGTGCGCAACTTCGGTCTGATCTGGGTATCCGGTCGCGCCCGCGGCGAGTTGAACGCGGCCATCCGCTCGCGGGAGCTGTGGGAACAGATTGGCGCGGAGATTCCGGGCATCGGCTTTCGGCCCGCAGGATCGACGACGCTGCTGCGTACGCCCCGCGAAGTAGCGGTCGCCGAGGAGGTGATGGCCCGCGCCGACGCCGAAAGCCGCGGTTTCGCCCTACTGGAGCCCGACGGCGTGCGCGCGCTCAACCCCGCCTTGCGGGGAAAGTACTTGGCTGGTCTGCACTGTTCGCGCGACGCCGCCGTCGAGTCACGGCAGGCCCTGCCCGCCATCCGCGAACACATGGCGGCCACCGGCAGATACACCTTCCGGCCAGGCACCGAGGCAAGGTCCGTCGACGGCACAGCCGTCACCGACGATCACGGCCATCGCCACGACGGAGATCTGGTCCTGGTGTGCACCGGCGCGACGCATGGTGGCCTCGTCCGGGAGATCGCCGGCGATCTGCCGATCCGGCGGGTGCGGCTGCAGATGATGCAAACCGCGCCGCTCGGCGAACCCCTGACCACCGCCATCGCCGACGGGGACAGCTTTCGCTATTACCCCGGTTTCGCCGGAGAAGCACTGGATGATCTGCGGCGCAACGAATCCCAAGACGCCGTCGCCGGCGAGCATCGGATGCAGCTGTTGTTCGTGCAGCGAATCCACGGCGGCCTGACGATCGGCGACACCCACGAATACGACGAGCCGTTCAACTTCGACGTGTCCGAGGAGCCGTATGCCTACCTCGTCGACCTCGTCGAACAGTTCCTCGGCCGCGCCCTTCCGCCGATCCTTCAGCGGTGGGCAGGCGTCTACAGCCAGTGCATCGACCCCGACCAGCTGGTGTGCCGAACGTCGCCCGACGACGACGTCTGGGTGATCACCGGGCCCGGCGGCCGCGGCATGACGCTCGGACCGGCCATCGCCGAACAAACCGCCGACCTGATCGCGCTCTAACTCCGATACGCAAGGAAAAATCTATGCCGGACAATCAAATTCAGCTGGCCGTCGTGGACATGGCCGGTACCACCGTCGCCGACGACGGGCTTGTCGTCAGCGCATTCGAGTCGGCCGCCAGCGCCGCCGGGTTGCCCGAGGCCGGCGAGGAGCGCGACCACGCGCGGCAGTACGTGCTCGACACCATGGGCCAATCCAAGATCAGCGTGTTTCGGGCCCTCTTCGAAACCGAGGAGCTGGCGCAGCGGGCTAACGCTGCGTTCGAGCGTGCCTACGACGACCTCATCGACGAAGGCCACGCCGAGCCGATCGACGGTGCGGCACAGGCGATCACACGGTTGCGCGACGCCGGTGTCCGCGTCGCCCTCACCACCGGGTTCAGCGGAACCACACAGCAGAAACTGCTGGCCGCTCTCGGCTGGCAGTCCCTGGCCGACCTGGTGATCGCGCCCGGCGGCGGAGTGCGCGGGCGCCCCTATCCCGACCTGATCCTCACCGCGCTGATGCGTCTCGAGGTCGACGGCGTCCACAACGTGGCTGCGCTCGGCGACACCACCAGCGACATCGAAAGTGCGCTGCGTGCGGGCGCCGCGGTGGCCGCGGGCACGCTCACCGGTGCCCACAGCGAGAGCCAGCTCCGCGACGCCGGAGCCACCCATGTCGTCGGCTCGGTGACCGACTTCGCCGAACTCATCCTGCACGACCGCTAATCAAGAGAAGGAATCATGAAGCCACGAAACATTCTGCGCGCAGCTGCGATAACGCTGATCGCCGCCGCCACCACCATGACCGCGGCGTGCGGCGGCACCGGGACATCAGGGTCGAACGAGACCCTCACGGTCTACAGCGCCGACGGCCTGGCCACCTGGTACAAGAGCCAGTTCGACAAGTTCACCAAGGACACCGGCATCGCGGTCAACCTCGTCGAGGCCGGGTCCGGTGAGGTGGTGTCCGGGTGGAGAAGGAGCAGTCCAACCCGCAGGCAGACTTGCTGGTGACGCTGCCGCCTTTCATCCAAAAGGCCGACAAATCAGGGCTGCTGGTGGCCAGCGGCGTGGACACCACGGCATCCCCGCCGATCAGGTGTCACCCAACTACGTGCCGATCGTCAACAACGCACTGAGCTTCATCGCCAACCCGAGCACCAACCCGCAGCCCACGACGTGGGACGACCTGCTCAAGCCGGAGTACAAGGGCAAGCTGCAGTACTCGACGCCCGGGCAGGCCGGTGACGGCACGGCGGTGCTGATCCTGCTGCAGCATCTGCGCGGCAAGCCGGGCGCGCTCGATTACCTGACCAAACTGCAGGCCAACAATGTCGGCCCGTCGTCGTCAACGGGCAAGCTGCAGCCCAAAGTCAGCAACGGAGAACTGCTCGTCGCCAACGGGGATGTCCAGATGAACCTCGGGTCGATCAAGGACGACGGGTCGAAGTTCAACATCTTCATCCCCGCCGACGCGGACGGGAAGCGCACCACCATCTCCCTGCCGTATGTCGCGGGCATCGCCAAGGGCGCGCCTCACGAGGAGTCGGCCAAGAAACTGTTGGAGTTCCTGCTGTCCGAGGACGTCCAGAAGACGGTCGAGCCCGAGGCGCTCGGCATCCCGGTGCGCGACCAGATCCGCACCGCCGCAGGGGAATCCCCCGCGCCGAACACCCCGGCAGCGGTCCTTGACGGGGTCGACGTCTGGGTGCCGGACTGGAACACCGTGCTCGCCGAACTCGATGCCGACCTGGCCGCCTACCAGAAGGCCACCGGGAACTGACATGACCGAGACCGGGCTCGGCCGCACGGAGACCACCGCAGGAAGGCTCGAGCCGCTAGCGCAGGAATCCGCAACGCCGGCCATCACATTCGACCGGGTCGGGGTGTCCTACGGACGTGGTCACAAGGCGACGAAGGCGCTGATCGACTTCAATCTGCGGGTGGCCGCGGGGGAGACGGTCGCGCTTCTCGGGCCCAGCGGTTCGGGGAAGTCGACCGCGCTCAACGCGTTGGCCGGATTCGTCCGGCCAACGACGGGCACGGTCCGGTTGGGCGGCCGCGACGTCACCGACCTGCCGCCGGCCAAGCGCGGCATCGGTGTGGTGTTGCAGTCGTACGCGCTGTTCCCGCACATGCGGGTCGCCGAGAACGTCGCATTCGGGCTCAAGGCGCACCGCGTGGCGCGCGGCGAGATCGGGCCGCGGGTCGCCGAGGCGCTCGATATGGTCGGCATGTCGGTGTACGGAAAGCGGCTGCCCCGTGAGCTTTCCGGCGGGCAGCAGCAGCGTGTCGCGATCGCCCGCGCGCTGGCGATCCAGCCGAAGGTGCTGCTGCTGGACGAGCCCCTGGCCGCCCTCGACGCGCAGCTGCGCCAGTCCACGCTGGCCGAGCTGCAACGGCTCAAGGAGTCGCTGCCCGACACCGCGATGCTCTATGTCACCCACGATCAGGCCGAGGCGCTGGCGCTCGCCGACCGGATCGTGGTGATGAACAACGCCCGGCTGATGGACGTCGACACCGCCGAGAATCTGTGGAAGCGCCCACCGACGAGCTTCACGGCGGCCTTCCTCGGCGGTGCGAACCTCATCCCGTGCACGGTGGGCCGGGTCATCGGCACATCGGCGCTGGTGACGATCGCGCACAAGACGGTGAGCGCCGAGGCGCCGCAGCCCGCGGTCGGCAAGATCGATTGGGCGCCGGAATCCAAAGCGCTGCTCTGCATTCGCCCGCACGCGATGCGGATCGTCTCACTGGGTGAGCGAGACGCGTTGCGGGCCACGGTGACCGCGGCGGTGTGGCGCGGCGCCACCACCCGCCTGGTGCTGTCGGTGGAGGTCTGCCGGATCAGCTGATCGACGTCGACGTGCCCGGCAACGCGCAGATCGCGATCGGCAGTGAGGTCGGGGTCCGGTTGCCCGAACCCGCTGGCGTGCTCGTCCAGGCCACCGCGTGACCGCGCTACTCGACCAGCCTGCTCCCGCGGCCGACGCGCCGGAGCGCTCGGCGCCGAGACGATCCCGCGCTGCGCTGTGGGCGATCCCGCCGCTGCTCGTCGTGCTGATCGCCGCGGTGTACCCGCTCATCCGGGTCTGCCTGGAATCGACGAAAGTCGGTGATACGCAGCGGGGTTGGGGAACCTGGTCGGAAGTGCTGGCGTCCGAGATGTTCCGAGACGCGCTGTGGCGCACGGTCGCGATCGCGGCGACCTCGACCGCCGGCTGCCTGGTGCTGGGCACGTTCCTGGCGATCGTGCTCGCGTTCGTGCCGTTTCCCGGCTCGCGGGTGGTCGGCCGGCTGATCGACACGGTGCTGGCGCTGCCGTCGTTCCTCATCACTCTGGCATTCACCTTCCTGTACGGCACTGCAGGAGCGGTGAATGCCGCGATCTCCAGCCTGACCGGCGGCGCGTCGCCGGCGCTGAACTTCCTCTACACGCCGGCAGGCATCATCGCCGCGGAGATCACGTTCTTCACGCCATTCGTGGTGCGACCACTGCTCGCCTCCTTTTCGGTGCTGCCGCGCGCCCAACTCGACGTGGCCGCCAGCCTGGGCGCCTCGCCGCTGCGGGTGCTGCGCACGGTGGTGATGCCCGAGGCGTGGCCGGCGCTGATGGCGGGCGGCAGCCTGGTCTTGCTGTTGACGCTCAACGAATTCGGCATCGTGCTGTTCACCGGCGCCAAGGGCGTGATCACGTTGCCGGTGCTGATCTACACGCGCGGCATCGTCACGTTCGATCTGCCCGGCGCGGCGGTGATCGCCACCGTCCAGATCGCACTGTCCCTCGTTCTCTACTCGCTGTACCGGTTGATCTTCGCGCGTCTGATGAGCGGTCGAGGAAAGGGGGACGCCGATGTTGTTGTGGAGCCCGCGAAGTAGGGCTGCCGTTCTTATCGGCTTCGCCGTAGTGGTGCTGGTGGTGTTCATCGCACCGCTGGCGACGGTCGTGATCGCGGGCCTCGCCGGCTCTTGGAACGAGGCGTTGCCGTCCAACCTTGGGTTCGGTCACTTCGGTGACGCGCTGTCGGGGGAGAATCTGGCAAGCCTGTCGGTGAGCCTGCAGACCGCGTTCATCGCGGGCGGCATCGCGTTGGTCCTCGGGACCTGGGCGGCGCTGGCGGCGCGCGAGAGCCCCGCAATGGTTGAGCCGCGTCACTGACGCCGTTTTCCACCTGCCCATCGCGGTTCCGTCGGTGGCGATCGGGCTTGGCCTGCTGATCGCGTTCAACTCACGGCCGCTGTTGCTCGGCGGCACCCGGTGGATCGTCATCCTGGCGCATGCCGTCCTGGTGCTGGCGTTCGCATTCAGTGCGGTATCGGCCGCTCTTGATCGCCTCGACCCGGCTTATCGGCAGGCCGCGGAATCCCTTGGCGCCGGCCCGGTACGGGTGCTGTTTCGGGTCACGCTGCCGCTGTTGTTGCCGGCGTTGGGTGCCGCCGCCGGTCTGGCGGTCGCGCTGTCGATGGGCGAACTCGGCGCGACGGTGATGGTTTATCCGGCGACTTGGAAGACGCTGCCGGTCACGATCTTCGCGCTGACCGATCGCGGCCAAGCGTTCCAGGCCGCCGCGTGTACCACGATCCTGCTGCTGGTGACCTTGCTCGCGCTGGTCGCGCTCGGCCGGATTCGCGGCCGAGCAGCGCTGCGCTGACCCAGTTGATCGGTGACGCGTGACCGCTCCGCGCGCATGGTCGTGGTACTCCTCGGCTTCGGGAGGCAACCTGAACGATGCGCCGTGCGCTTGGCCGCTGCGCTGCGCCTCGACGACGTCGAGCAGCGGGTCGGCGCCGTCTTGCATGATCGCGGCCAGCGTGCGGGTCCGACGCAGGTACAGATGTGCGTCGTGTTCCCACGTGGAACCGATGCCGCCATGCAGTTGAATGTTGTTCTGCGCGTTTCAGATTTGCGTCCGGATGGCGTGCGACGCGGCCACCGCTGCGGCAAACCGACCGCCACGTTGCCCGACAACGCAATTGCACCGACGGTGCTGCCGTCCGCCAGGCCCGGAAGCACCTGTGCGCGAGCCCAATCCGTCGCGCACAGGTCGATCACGATTCCTGCCGCCACGCTCGGCAGGAACGGGCCGGGGCACAGCTCGCGGCCCGGCACCTCGAGCACCGCGGCGAGTTCGGCAAGACCGAAACCTGAACCGCCGTGCTGCTCGGCGATGGCCAGCCCGTTCCACCCGATCGATGTCCGGGTGTGGGCGTCGTCAGGCGAACACAGCGAACAGCGCGGCGGCGACTGCGAAGCTCACCACCGACAGCACCGTTTCCAGTACCGTCCAGGTTTGCAGGGTCTGTTTGACGGTCATGTTGAAGTACTTGGAGATGATCCAGAACCCACCGTCGTTGACATGGCTGAGGATGATGGACCCCGCCGCAATCGCCATGGCAATGAGAGCGACGCCCATCTGCGAGTAGTCGCCCCCGGTCACCAGCGGCGCGACAATGCCACCGGTGGTGACGATGGCCACCGTCGCCGAGCCCTGCGCGATGCGCAGCCCGCAGCTGATGACGTAGGCCAGCACGATCACAGGTAATCCAGCGGCCGACATGGTGTCGGCGAGTGCGTCGCCGATCCCGGTGGCGGAGATGACCTTTCCAAAGAACGCCCCCGCGCCGACGACCAGCAGCAGCATGCCGACTGGACGCAGCGACTCGCCGGTCAAAACGCTGAGTTCCTGCACACTCGCGCCGCGCCGGACGCCGAGCACATAGAAGCCGACCAGTACCGCGATGAGCAGGGCGACGGCCGGGGTGCCGAAGAAGGTGAGCACCTGCAGTAGTCGGGATCCTTCGTCGAGCAGCATCGTGCCGAACGTAGCGCCGAGAATCAGGACCAACGGGATGGCGATGATCGCCACGATCAGGCCGACCGACGGCGGGCTTGTCGCGACGGTTCGGTCGGTCTTCGCGGGCGTCTCCTTCACCATCGTTCCCGAACCGCCGGCTGGCGACGACGGCGCATCCTCGTCGGAACCGCGGTCCGGTTCGATGAGGAACTCGGGCGGAACCTCCACGATCACGCGTTTGCCGATGTAGGTGCCCCACACGATGCCAGCGGCGATGAAACCGGGTATGCCGCAGACGAATCCCATCAGAATCAACCAACCGAGACTGATCTCGAGTAATCCGCCGAGCGCCACCGGCCCGGGGTGCGGAGGCAGAAACGCGTGCGTCATCGACAGGCCGGCCACCATCGGCATGACGTACAGCACCAGGGACTTCCCGCCGCGCTTGGCCGTAACGTAGATCAGCGGTGCCAGCACGAAGATGCCGATGTCGAAGAAGACGGGAATACCGAAGATCAGACCCAGCAGACCCATCGCGATCGGGGCGCCCCGTTCGCCGAAGATGCCGAGTAGCTTGCGCGCCAAGACGTCTGCTCCGCCGGACCGTTCGAGAATGGCGCCAAGTACGGTGCCCAAACCGATGATGACGGCGATATGCCCCAGAATGCTGCCGAAGCCGGTCTCCAGCAGAGAATCACCGCTCTTGATCGCGGTGCCGACGATGTCCTTGACCGGCAGCCCGGCCGCTAGTGCGAGCCCCAGGCCGGTGAGGAGCAGCGCGACGAACGGCTCGAGCTTTACCTTGATGATGGTGAACAGCAGGATGGCGATTGCGAGCCCGCAGAGCACCAACAGATCCGGGTGTCGTCGTGCGGAGCCATTCGACGGCGGAAGTCATGGGGAGGCCTTTCGGGACGGGGATGGTAGGGATGGGTTGAGCGATTGCACGAAGAATGCTGTGCGGGCGTGGTGAACGTGAGCTCCAGCGCGTGTCCCCGACTGCGCGAGGGCGTTGGCGAGGGCAACCGGGTCGGGGATCTCGGGTGCGCGGACGACCGCGAGCGCCCGGTCCGCCACGATCTTTGACATGGCCAGCCGGTCAGGTCGAGGTGTCATTGGGTTTGCTCTCTAGAAGGGTCCATGCGGAGGGCGCGGCCGGCTAGTCGCCCGGTGGGCTTGCCTTCTTCGATGGCGCATTCGCCGTTGACGATGACGTGGCTGATTCCGCGTGCCTGCTGTTTGGGTTCATCGAAGGTCGCGGTGTCGGTGACCGTGGCGGGGTCGAACAAGACCAGATCAGCGGCGTATCCGGTGCGAACTAAGCCACGGTCCGCGAGCCGAAGTCGTTGTGCCGCACGGCCAGTCAGGTGATTGACGCACTCTTCGAGGCTCAGCAGGCCGACCTCGCGGACGTAGTGCCCGAGGTAGCGCGGAAAGGTTCCCCACGCTCTGGGATGCGGCCGTTCACCTACCAGAATCGCGTCGCTGCCACCCATGTGCTTGGGGTGCACCATGATGGTGCGCACATTCTCCTCGTGACCGACGTGTTGCAGGATGGTGGTGGCCAACTTGTCGCGCTGAAGCAGGTCGAAGAACACCTCCACCGGGGCGAGCCCGCGGTCGACGGCAATCGTGTCGATCGTCCTGCCGACGTACTCGTCGAGGTCGTTGTTGGCCACTCCGCTGATCTGGATGGTCTCCCACTCCACGGTGACGCCGTGACAGCCGTCGGAGCCGTTCACGTTGACGTCCTGGGTGATTCGCGCGCGGGTGTCCGGGTCCCGCAGGCGGTCCAGCGCCGCATCTGGACCTCCCGACATCGCCCAACTCGGCAAAAGAGCGGACAGCGTGGTGGCGCCCGGCAGATAAGGATAGGTATCCAGCGTGATATCGCAGCCGTCGGCGATTCCAGCGTCGACCATGTCCAAGAATTCCGCTGCCCGCCCGCGGTTTACGCCGAAGTTCATCGTGGCGTGCGTCAAGTGCAGTGCGCAGCCGGTGGTTCGGGCGAGCTCGATCATCTCCGCGTATGCCTCGAGCGCACCGGCGCCGTAGGACCGGGTGTGCGGTGCGTAGAAGCCGCCGAACTCGGCGACCACCTCGCAGAGCGAGGCGAGTTCCGCGGTGTCCGCGTACATCCCGGGTGTGTAGGTCAGCCCACTGGACATGCCGACTGCACCCTCGCTCAGGCCCTGCGCGAGCATCTCCTGCATGTCGCCGATCTCGGTGGGTGTGGCCGGCCGCTGGTCGGCGCCCACCGCGAGCAGACGCAGCGTGCCCTGCGGCACCAGGTAGGCGGCATTGGGCGTGATCCCCTGATCGAGCCGAGCGAGGTAGCCGGCGACGCTGCGCCAGGAGAAGTCCAGATCGATCGGGTTGCCGTTCCAGCCGGCGATCTGCCGGCGGATCAGGTCAAGCGCGGCTTCGTCGATCGGTGCATAGGAGATTCCGTCCTGGCCGATCACCTCGGTGGTGACACCTTGGCTGATCTTCGGGAAGTGGCCGGGATCGGTGAGCAGGCGCAGGTCCGAATGCGCGTGCATGTCAATGAATCCCGGTGCGAGCACGCATCCGGGCCCCGGCTCTAGGGTCTTGTTTGCGCCCGGAACCGTTCGGGGAGGCGCGATTTCGGCGATTCGGCCCTTGTCGATCACGACATCCGCGCGATAGCGGGTTGCGCCGGTGCCGTCGACGACGTCGACGTCTCGGATCAGTAAGTCGGGCATAAGCTTTCCCCTTTTTACTAGAAGAAGGTGTGAATGAGGTCGACGATGCGGGGATTGGCGGCGTCGGCGTCGTCGACAACCGGGATCAGCCGCCATTTGTCGAACGCTGTGCACGGATGCGAGAGCCCCAAGCGCACGACGGAGCCCACGGGGACATCGGCAGTCTCACCGCCGGGCAGCTGCAGGAAGGCGTGCTGATCGTTGAGTGCGGTCACCTCGGCCTTGTCGAGCACGGCGGTGTGCGCGCCCGCTATCCGTTGGGGCACCGGCAATCCCTCGTCGAACGGAAGATCCCGCTTACCCGCGTCGAGCAGCGCGAGGTCGGGCTCCGGCCGCGACACCGTCCGCGCCCAGCCGTGCATCGCCGACCGCAGCGGGCGATCCGCTCGCCCGGGGATCAGCGGCGAGATGCCGGCGTAGAACCCGTCGTCGTGGATCACGTATGCACCGGACCGCACCACGACGGAGGTGCGCACCCCGTGTTCGCCCTGCTCGTCGGCGAGGCTCGCCAGCTGCTCGACCACGACATCCTGATAGGCGCTGCCGCCCGCTGTGACGATCGCGTCCGCGGCGTAGAGCCCCTCGGCGGCGATCTGCTGATGCAGTTGGCCCAGCCGGTCGAGGTAGGTTCGGACGGTCTGATAGACCGGCGGTCTCGCGGTCATGACTCAGCGCGCCCTCGTATCCGCCGACCCCCGCCAACGTGAGCCGTGGTGACCGGTGGATCGCCGCCACGACCGCCAATGCCGACTCGAGAGAGCGCGCGCCTGTGCGGCCGCCCGGCCCGCCCAGCTCCACGATCACGTTGACCGGCCGTCCATTCGGCGTCGAGGCCAGATGCGATCCATCAGTTGCACGGTCTGCACGCTGTCAGCCCAGCTGAAGAACTCGAACGACGGATCTGCGTCCAACTCCGCGGCCAGCCACGCCAGCGCCGCGGGGTCGACGATCGCGTTCGCGAGCATGATGCGGCCGACGCCGAACGACCGGGCGAGCTGCACCTGCCACGGGGTGGCCAGGGTGATCCCCCATGCGCCGGCCTCGAGCTGGCGCGCCCAGACCTGCGGTGCCATCGTGGTCTTGCCGTGTGGGGCCAGTAAGACCCCCGCGGACCGGGCCCAGTCGGCCATCACCGACACATTCGAATCGAGCGCGGCCCGATCCAAGGTCAGCAACGGCGTGGACATCCCGCCGAGAGTCGGCTCGGTGCGCAGGTATTCGCGAACCGTCTTGCCCCACGCCTCCCGAGGAAGGCCCTTGTGCTGTGGACCCAGCACTCGGTCGTCGAGCGCGGCCACGGCGCCAGCGTCCATAACGTGTCGTCCCCTCAACGTTGCGTATTTTGCAACATATATTGCGTAATATGTTCGACAGAGCTAGTCTGCAACAGACGAGAAGTGACCGCAAGTACCCGAAGGGGATTGATGTGATTTCGCCTACATCGGTTCGGCCGAGTGCGGTCACCCTGGGCGAAGGACTAGCGGTATTGGTCGCGCGGCCCGGACCGCTGGAGGATTCCGCGACCTTCGAGCGCACGGCCGGCGGCGCCGAGGCGAACGTCGCTACAGTGCTCGCCCAGTTGGACATCGGGGCCGGATGGATCTCCCGGGTCGGGAACGACGGCTTCGGCCGCTACCTAGTACGCCACCTCGCCCGCCGCGGCATCGACGTCGACGCGGTCGTCGTCGACCCTGCTCGTCCGACGGCGATCTACGTCAAGGAACGCGGCGCCGGCTCCACGGCGGCTACCGACCTGGCCGAAGGCGAGAGCCGCATGCACTACTTCCGTGGCGGATCCGCTGCGAGCGCATTGTCGCCGGCAGACCTCACGGCTCCGGCGGCCAAGCGGCTGCTCGACAAGGCGGCGCTCGTGCACGTCACCGGCATCACCACCGCGCTGTCGGAATCGGCGAACCGGCTGACCCACGAGCTCGTCTCGGCGCCGCGGCGTGGCCGATTGGTCAGCTTCGATCTGAACTACCGGCCTGCGCTGTGGGCCTCGCGTTCGGCGGACGCGTCCGAGGTGCTTGCGCGACACGCTCGGCACAGCGACGTCGTTTTCCTGGGCGCCGACGAGGCACTGGCGGTCTTCGGAACCGGCGACCCGGCGCAATTACGCGCGTTGTTCCCCGAGCCCGAGCATCTGATCGTCAAGAACGACGCGCACTCCGTGACCGGGTTCCGGGGTAACGAGCGGGCCGACGTGCCAGCGCTGCGCCTGGACGTGGTGGAAAAGATCGGTGCCGGCGATGCCTTTGCCGGCGGCTTCCTTGCCGGACTCCTGCATGGACTCGGGCACGAGGAGCGGATCCGGCTCGGACACCTCTGCGCCGCTGCGGCCTTGACCGGCCACGGTGACATCGCCCAATTGCCCCCGGGCGATCATCTCGAGGCGCTCGCATCGCTGGACACGGCCGCGTGGGTACGACTGGACTATGTCGCGAGCATCCGCACGAAGGCCGACGTATGAGCGAGGTGAGCGGATGAGCCAATCACTTTCCCGCGCACTGACTATTCTTGGCGAGCTCGGCGAGGGCGCGAAGTCACTTGAGCAGCTGGCGACTCGGCTCGACGTTCATAAGTCGACCGTGCTCCGACTTCTGCGCACGATGGAGTCCGATCGCATAGTCCGACGCGACGCAGGCCACCGCTATGTTCTGGGCTCGCGGCTCTTCGAGCTCGCCAACCGCGCGTTGGAGCAACGCGATGTCCGGGGACGTGGCGCGACCGCACCTGAGCGCTCTGAACTCCAGCACCGGCCAGACCATTCACCTCGCCACCTACGAGTCGGGCGAGGCCATCTACATCGACAAGTTCGACGCGATCCAGAGCGTCCGGATGTACTCACGAGTCGGCCGTCCCGCGCCGCTGCACTGCACTGCGGTGGGCAAGGTTCTGGTGGCGGGCCGGCCCCAGATCGGAGTGGCGTCAGATCGCCGAGCGGATCGAATACGTCAAGTTCACCGACCGCACCATCGACTCTGCGGAGCGGTACCTCACGGAGCTGAAACTCGTTGCAGCCCAGCACTTCGCCGAGGATCACGAGGAACACGAGAGCTTCGTGAACTGCATCGGAGTCCCGGTTCGCGACGGCACCGGCGCCGTGGTGGCCGCCGTGTCCATGTCCGTCCCCGACATGCTCCTCGACCACGAACAGGTTCGGGCCACTCTGCCGCAGGTGCGTGCGGCGGCCGACGCGATCTCCGAGGAGCTCGGCTGGTCCCCGGCCGCCCAGACAAATGAAAGGCTCCACATGACCGACAAGATCGCAGTAACCACCGCAGATGCCCCCGCCCCGGCACACACCTTCTCTCAGGGTCTCCGCAAGGGGCCGTTCGTGCAGGTCTCCGGCCAAGGACCTGTCGATCCCACGACCAACGAGTACCTCCACCCTGGTGACGTCGCAGCGCAGACCACGCGCACGCTGCAGAACGTGAAGGCGATCATCGACGCGAGTGGAGCGTCCTTCGACGACGTGGTGATGCTGCGCGTTTACCTCACCAAGCGCGAGGACTTCGCGGCCATGAACGACGCGTACGGCGAATTCGTCGCAGCTAACACCAGTGGCACCGTGCTGCCCTGCCGCACAACGGTTTTCACTGGTCTGCCGCGCGCCGAGATGCTTGTCGAGATCGACGCCATCGCGGTCGCCGACTGGCTGCCCTCAGACCGGTAAGGGCCCTCAACTGTCATGGCCAATTGCGATTAGATCACAATTGATCTTGAAAGTATCATCGGTAGACATCTTCGGAATGTTGTCGTTTGAGAATCGCTTTGCGGGGTACAGTCGCGCAATGACGGTACGACCGGACACCCGGTACCCCGGGCAGACCATGTGGACGCGTACCAGGTGGTTGCTGCGGGCCGGTCCCGCCGATTACATGCTGGCGATGAGTGTGGCGTCGGCCTCCCTGCCCGTCATCGGGAAACACCTTGAGCCACTTGGCGGTATAACCGCCATGGGCGTCTGGGGTTACCGGCACATGCCGGATTTCCTAGGAGCCACCGCGAAATCCTGGCTTAGCCCCGGAGGGCGCCCCGCCGTTGTGGAAGACTTCGGCAGCAGCGTCGCAGCGTGTACCGCACGTCC
>CAWKOI010000005.1:0-152140 GCA_963851115.1 uncultured Actinomycetota bacterium | reverse complement strand
CAGGTGATGGCCGACACCCTTGTCGAGCGGGTTACTGGTCGGCCCGCCGAGGCGCCGAGCCGGAGCCGGTGAATCTGGTGATGTCGGATCAGACGTTGTTGGGCGATGACAACTCGCCAGCAGTAGTGCAGGGGTATCGGCCGATCCCAGCCACGGTCGCGCGTGGGCTGGTCTGTGGGGCGGTCAGCGATGAACGGTCGCGGGCCACCCTGCGGCGGCTGTATCGCCATCCGGGGAGCGGGTCGTTGGTGGCGATGGAGTCGCGGTCACGATTTTTCCCGCGCGGGTCGGCGGCATTCATCGGGCTGCGCGATCAAACGTGTCGCACGCCGTATTGCGACGCGCCGATCCGGCACCGTGATCACGTCAACCACGCAACCGGGGCGGTCCGACCAGCTCCGTCAACGGTCTTGGCACTGTGCGAGCGGTGCAACTACGCCAAAGAAGCGCCAGGCTGGACGGTCACGGCGGTGATCAAAACGGCGTACACACAGCCGAATTCGTCACACCCACTGGCGCACACTACCGCTCCACTGCACCGCCCCCGCCCGGCCACCGGTGATTGCGGTCAGCGAAATCGAAGCCAGGATCGGCATCGCCATCGCCGACCTACACGCCGCCTAGCCGCGCCAGTCGGTACCGGCGGACGGGCCTGCCGGCGCCCGTATTCGAGCCGGACCTCCAGCAGTCCCTCGGACAGGTAGTGCTCGAGGTAACGGCGCACACTGACCCGGGACAGTCCGGCGAGTTCGGCGCATTCGGTCGACGACAGCTCGCCCTTCGCACCGCAGGATGTCGAGCACCAGGCGCCCGGTTTCGGCGCTGAGCCCCTTGGGGAGCCGGCTCGGTTCCGGATGTCTTGCCCTTGCCCCCGAACAGGGAGTCGATCAGGGATTGGTCTGCGCCGGACTGTGATTCGAGGGCGCGGGCACGGCGGCGGAAGTCTCGAGTTTCTCCTGCAGCTGCGTGTAGTCGAACGGTTTGACCAGATAATCGGAGGCGCCGCCGTGCAGTGCGCGGCTGACGGTGTCGATCTCCCGGGCGGCGGTGATCATGATGACGCCGACGCGGTCGCCCTCCGCCGCAGTCGTTGCAGGACCTCCAGGCCGGACATGTCCGGCAGGTACACGTCGAGGAGCACGAGGTCGGGGTTGCGGTGCGCACCGATTCGAGGGCCTCGGCGGCGGTACGGGCCACGCCGACGGCGTGAACCCCGGTGTCCTGTCGACGAATCGGCGGTGGATCTCCGCGACCATGAAGTCGTCGTCGACGACCAGGACCTCATACATCGCCACGCCGTCCCGTCATGATCGGAGAATCTGCTTCGCGGCACGTCGCACGGTGAACAAGGCACCGCCGGTGCGGGTGCATCCGAGACGCTCCGGAGCCGCCGTGCTGGGAGCTGACGAGACGGACCAAGGCGAGCCCGATTCCGCGGCCGCCGGGAGTGCCCGGCTTCGAGGTGACACCGCGCGAGAAGATCTCCTCCCGCATCGTCTCGGGAACACCGGGGCCGGAATCGGCGACCTCGATGAGATGCCGTCGTCGTCGGTGATCCGGATCGAGATCCGCGCGTCCCGGCCGCCCTCCGACACGTCGACGGCGTTGTCGATGAGGTTGCCGAGGACGGTGATCACGTCGGTGGCGAGCTCAGGGTCGAGGGCGTGCAGGTGCGAGTCGGGTCCCGATGCCAGCGACACCCCGGTCTCGGCGGCGAGCGACGTCTTCGCGATCAGCAGCGCGGCCACCGCGGGATCAGAAATGCGTTGCGTGACAGCATCACTGATCTCGGCTCGGCGGCGGGTGAGGGTGCCGACGAAGTCGGTCACCGCGTCGTACTCACCGAGCTGCGTCAGACCCGAGATCGTGTGCAGTTGGTTGGCGAACTCGTGCGTCTGCGCGCGCAGGGTGTCGGTGACGCTCTTGTGCGACGACAGCTGGCCCTGCATCGCCGCCAGTTCGGTGCTGTCGCGCATCGTGGTGACGGTACCGATCCTGTGCCCCTGGCTGGTGGCCGCGCGCCGGCTCAGCGCGAGCATGCGCGACGACGTCGACAGGACCACGTCGCGGCCGTCCTCCCCGTAGAGGAGGTATTGCCGACGGCGGGATCGAGCGCGACGTCGTCCACCTGGCGGCCGACCGCGTCGCCGGCTGACGTCGAGCAGTTCTTGGGCGCTGTCGTTGAGCAGCGGTGATCACGCCCGTCGGTGTTCACCGCGACCACGCCCTCGCGGATGCTGTGCAGCAGCGCCTCGCGATGGTCGGCAAGGCCTGCGATCTCGGCGATCTCGAGTCCGCGGGTGTGGGTCTTGATCCGTCGGGACAGCAGCCACGAGCCGAGAAGCCCGAGACCGCGCCGATTCCGAGGTACAACAGCAGCCGCTCCCCGGCGCCGCTGAGCAGCTCCCAGACCGACGGGTAGTCGTCGCTGACCGACACGACCGCGAGCACGTCCCCGGTGGCGGACAGAATCGGGACGTGTCCGACGAGGCGTGCGCCCCGTCGATGTCCACGTCGCCGAACCATGCCCGGCCCTGTCGGCACGGCTGGCTCCGAGGTCCATCCGCCGCCCCGATGCGCGACGGATCCGACGACACGCGCACGGTCCCGTTCGGCTCCAGAATCTCGGCCAGCCCCGCACCCGACAGCTCGACCGCGCGATCCACCTCCGGCGCCAGCACCCGCGCCGCGAACGGTCGCGACAGCGGTCCCGCACGATCGGCGTCGACGCCATGTTCTCGGCGACGGCGATCATGCGCTGCCCCCGCACCTCGCGGAACTCGCGGGTCGACTGCGCGACCGACACCGCGGCCACTGCGAACAGCACCACGACGACCACCAGCAGCTGAAACATCAGGAACTGGCCGGCCAGGCTGCGGAGGCTAGGCAAAACGATGGCTTCATTTTTCAAAACGACCAATATGTCCTTTGCGTCCGAATCGTGACCTACGTCACTTGTTGGGTCCAGTATTGCTGAGCATCACAAATGAGTGATTGGGGACGAGCGTGTTGCGACGGCGACAAATGATCACCGGCTTGGTGGTCGCCGTAATCACGGCACGGAATCGCTGAGGCCAAGCTGCAGCAGACCACCTTGCTGGTGGTCAACTCGACGTCGGGGGAGGCCTGCGCCTACCTAGCTTCGCGCAACACCGTCGACGCGCTGCTCAAGGCAAATGGATCGCAACGATGCCGAGGTTCTCGCGATCGACGAAACCTGAGGCTGCCGCCGAGCAGACGTAACACATCGGCTCGACGAGCGATGAACCTTCTGAGACCGGATCGCACGTGTTGGCTCCGGTCGCAGTGACGGCGTCGACGTCCCAGGAGGATGGCTCAAGGAAACCACTCATCCACCTCGTTCTTATTCGCCCGCAGCAACTAGCTGGTACCAGGCCGGCGTTGGGGGAGATGACTGCAAACGCAGCTGTGGCGGCAATCGCCACGCTCCTTGAGATCCAAAGGAGTCGATGCACGATGGGTGCACCGCTTGAATTTTGCTCGAAGCGAAGTGTCGTCGCCGTGCTGGCGTCGGGAGTCGCCATCTCCCTGACGGCGCTCACCGGCGGGATTGCGCCGGCCATCGCCGACCCAAAGACGGAACCGGTCGTGCCGACGACCACAGTCCCCGCTCCGGAGCCCGAAGTGATCATTCCGGAGGAGACGAAGCAAGCCGAAGCCGAAGCACCGAAGCCGGAGGCGCCGCCAAGCGCGCCCGTCACGCTGCCGGCCCCGGCGGCCGTCGAGGCTCCGCCCCAGACGCAGGCGCCCGAGCCGCCCCCACAGACGGTGGCGACGACGACTGCGCCGGTCATCACGCCGGTCGTGCCCGCATCGCCGACGACAGCGGTGGATCCGCCGGACACGATGGCCGAAGCGCCCGCACCGCGGGTCGTGGCACCCTCGATCATCGAGCAGGCGCCCGCTACATCGGCTGAAAAGAGCCCGGCGAGTGTGGCGCCTGCCACGCCGCCCGCTCCACTCACCACGAGCGCCACCGCGAGTGAATCGCCAACGGCGTCGGCCAGTTCGGTACCTCCGTCGCCGGCGCTGGTCGCACCGACCTCGGAAACGACAAGCGGATCAGCTGGGCCTGAAACCGAGGGCGAGACCCGCACGGCAGGTGTTGATACATCTGAATCGTCGACCGTTTCGCAGGCCGCGCAGGTGATCGAGCAGTCCGAACCGCAGACGCTGGAGGCGCCCGAGCAGGACGTCCAGATCGCAAAGAGCGCGAAAGTCGTTGAGGTAAAGCCTGATCCGGCACCAAAGCAGGATGTTGACGCGCTCTCGAGCGAGCTCAACGTGGACCTGGGCCTTGGCGGCCGCGACGGCGTCAACGCCAGCGCAGACGCCGAGGTCAGCCTGGCAAGCGCCCGCGTGTGGGACCGCGATATTCGGCAGTGGAGCCCGGACTGGGTGGAATACGACGAGTTTTACCGGCCGGTCATCCTCAATCCGTTCCGTGATGCGGTGCGGATCGTGTACGTCTACCAGGACGCCCCACGCATCGTGTGGATCCCGCCGCTGGCACGGATCGTTCTGGAAGTGGCTCAGTTCGCCGCGTACAGCTTCACGGCTGTCGTCGCCAGCCGCCGCCAACTTGGTCAACCGGCAGTCAATACGGCGGTCAACGTCGCGGTGGGCAGCTTCTTCGGCGGCGGGTTCTTCCCGGGCATCGGCCTGCCGCTCCCGCCGCCCCCGCCACCGGTGTTGCGCTACGACAACGTCCCCGTGCTGGTGCGTTACTCGGACAGGGTTTATGAACCGTTCCGGGTCCGGCGCATCGTCGACGTCGGTGACGACGTCCGATTCGGCGAGCGCAAGGTGTTGCTCGACGGTGCGACGCCGGCGTGGGGCGTGTGGACGCAAACACCCAGCGGCGAACGGCAATTCGAGGTGCACCGGACCCAGCAGTTCCCTGGCTTGGACGCTCCGCAAGAGGCGCCGCTACCGGGTGACTACCAACTGAGACTGGCCGCGGACGAGACGTCGTCGCCCGGCTTCACGAGCAGAGACATCTTCCTCTCCGTGGCAGCCGGAGTGATCGGGACGCTGGGCTTCGGCGCGATCGGTCTCGCCTTCTGGCTCGGGCGTCGGCGGCCTCAGCACTAGGCGGATGTTTCTGGCTCATTTCACCGATGAGTCAGAAGTGAGTCCCATTGCGCACCGGTGATGGTTCCGCGGGTGTGAGCGGGTGTTGACCTTTCGGATACGACCCTGCAATTGGCGCGGAATCGTGGGCCGCAACCATGTAGCGCAACTGCTGCTGGGAGGCCCCTGTGACAACACTGACCCGCGACCGAAACATCGAGCACTGGGATGCCGAAGATGTCGAGGCATGGGAGGCGGGCGGCAAGCAGATTGCCAAGCGCAACCTGATCTGGTCGATATTCGCCGAGCACGTCGGCTTCTCGGTGTGGTCGATCTGGTCGGTCATGGTGCTGTTCATGCCGCAGGCCACCTTTGGTATCGACGCCGCGGGCAAGTTCTACCTCGTCGCGGTGCCCACTCTGGTCGGCGCCGCGATGCGGATCCCCTACACGATCGCCCCCGCGAGGTTCGGCGGCCGGAACTGGACGGTGGTCAGTGCCCTGCTGCTGCTGATACCGACGCTGCTGACGCTCTACGTCATGAATCGGCCCGACACCTCGTACACCACGTTCATGATCGTGGCGGCGTTCGCCGGCTTGGGCGGTGGAAATTTCGCGTCGTCGATGACGAACATCAACGCCTTCTACCCGCAACGGCTCAAGGGCTGGGCACTGGGCCTGAACGCCGGCGGTGGCAACATCGGTGTGCCTGCTATCCAGCTCGTCGGCCTGCTGGTGATCGCCGTGG
Organism: uncultured Actinomycetota bacterium; assembly: GCA_963851115.1. Classification (GTDB taxonomy): domain Bacteria; phylum Actinomycetota; class Actinomycetes; order Mycobacteriales; family Mycobacteriaceae; genus Mycobacterium. Next base: position 146,299 of record CAWKOI010000005.1, on the reverse strand, counting down.
TCAGCAACACCGCGCCCGAAATCGTCTGTGCCATTTACCTTGTGCTGATCGCACTAGCGGCCGTCGGCGCGGCGCTGTTCATGGACAACCTGCGCAACCAGCGGTCCAACCTCGGCGCCATGGCAGAGGCGTTGCGCTACAAGCACTCCTGGGTGATGAGCTTCCTGTACATCGGCACGTTCGGATCCTTTATCGGTTTCTCGTTTGCGTTCGGCCAGGTGCTGCAGATCAATTTCCTTGCCGGCGGCGACAATGCCGCCCAGGCGTCCCTGCACGCGGCGCAGATCGCGTTCATCGGCCCGCTGCTCGGATCGATATCCCGGCCGTTCGGCGGCAAGCTGTCCGACCGGATCGGCGGCGGCAAGGTGACTCTGTACACCTTCATCGCGATGATTTTCGCGGCGGGAATCCTGGTGGCCGCCGGCGTGATCGACGACGGCATGGCGGGTGCGGCGACGGGCGGACAGATGACCGCCTACGTGACCGGCTTCATCCTGCTGTTCATTCTGTCCGGCATCGGCAACGGGTCGACGTACAAGATGATCCCGTCGATCTTCGAGGCCAAGGCCCAGGGGCGCGACGACTGGAGCCGTGCGGAGAAGGCGACGTGGTCGCGCAGCATGTCCGGCGCGCTGATCGGATTCGCCGGCGCGATCGGCGCACTCGGCGGGGTGTTCATCAACGTCGTGCTGCGCGCCTCGTACGTCGGTGAAGCGAAGTCGGCCACCAACGCGTTCTGGGTGTTCATGGGCTTCTATGTGATCTGCGCCATAGTGACCTGGTTCGTCTTCCTCCGGCTACAGACCGCCCGGGTGCACTCCGGCGAGCACATCGGCCGGGTGCCGGCACCCGTTCCGGCAATCTGACCTGCGGCGATGGCGCTCACCGGGCGCTGTGTTACGCGGTGAGCATCAGTTTTCCCCGCGATAACGTCGATGGAAAGCAACCGGAACAGTGCCCGCCCACCATGAAGCCATGGTGACCACCCGCACGGCCTGCTCGTACTGCGGTGTCGGCTGCGGCATCGAGGTGCAAACCACGACGGATTCCGACACCGGCCGGCCGGTCATCGCCCGTGTCTCCGGGGACAAGCTGCATCCCACCAATTACGGGCGGTTGTGCACCAAGGGGGCCACGCACGCCGAGATGATGGCCGCTGACGACGGGCGGCTGACGTCGGCGTTCCTGCGGCCGGCGCGCGACGAGGAACTAGTGCCCACCCCTGTCGACGACGCCGTTGCCGAGGCCGGCCGGCGGCTGCGTGCCATCGTCGACGAGCACGGTCCCGATGCCGTCGCGCTGTATGTGTCGGGCCAGATGTCCATCGAGGCACAGTATTTGGCCAACAAGCTGGCCAAAGGCTTTCTGCGGACCGTGCACATCGAGTCGAACTCGCGGCTGTGCATGGCCAGCGCCGGGACCGGGTTCAAGCAGTCGCTGGGTGCTGACGGCCCACCGGGGTCCTACACCGACTTCGATTGCACGGACCTGTTTTTCGTCATCGGCTCGAACATGGCCGACTGCCATCCCATCCTGTATCTGCGGATGGCAGATCGACTCAAGGCGGGCGCCAAGCTGATCGTCGTCGATCCGCGCCGCACTACCACCGCCGAGAAGGCCGACCTGTTCCTGCAGATCAAGCCGGGCACCGATCTGGCGCTGCTCAACGGTCTGCTGCACTTGCTGATCGAGAACGGCGACATCGACACCGAGTTCATCGCCGAGCACACCGACGGCTGGGAGGCGATGCCTGCCTTCCTCGAGGACTATCCGCCCGACCGGGTCGCCGTAATCACCGGCATTTCCGAAAAAGACATCCGCACCGCCGCCCGAATGATCGCCGATACGGGGGAATGGATGAGCTGCTGGACCATGGGACTCAATCAGAGCACCCACGGCACCTGGAACACGAACGCGATCTGCAATCTTCACCTGGCGACCGGCGCGATCTGCCGGCCCGGCAGCGGACCGATGTCGCTGACGGGTCAACCCAACGCGATGGGCGGCCGCGAAATGGGTTACATGGGGCCGGGTTTGCCCGGCCAGCGGTCCGTGGTCGCCGCCGATGACCGGGCGTTCGTCGAACAGCAGTGGGGCCTGGCGCCCGGCACCATCCGCTCCGACGTCGGGCCGGGCACCATCGAAATGTTCGAAGGGTTGGCCGACGGCGATATCAAGGCGTGCTGGATCATCTGCACCAATCCCGTTGCCACCGTGGCCAATCGGAAGACTGTGATCACCGGCCTGGAGAACGCGCAGCTCGTCATCACCCAGGACACCTACCGCGCGACGGCGACGAACCACTACGCCGACATCGTGCTGCCTGCCACGCTGTGGGCCGAATCCGACGCCGTCATGGTGAATTCGGAGCGCAACCTGACCTTGCTGCAGCAGTCGATCCCGCCTGCCGGGCAGGCTCGCCCGGACTGGCAGCTGATCTGTCAGGTCGCCGCGCACATGGGCTTCGGCGAGCAGTTCCGCTACGAGTCCAGCGAGCAGATCTTCGACGAGATCCGCCGCTTCTGGAACCCCAAGACCGGCTACGACCTGCGTGGCGCCAGCTATCAGCGGCTGCGGCAGACCTCGCTGCAGTGGCCGTGCCCGCCCGACGACGAGGCCGACCGCCACCCCATCCGCTACCTCAACGACGGCGTCAGCCAGGACTTGTTCGTCGACGAGACCGGGCAGGTGCCGCGGCTGGCCTTCCCGACCCCGTCCCGGCGTGCGGCGTTCTTGGCGCGCCCGCACATGGACCCACGCGAGCTGCCCGACGACGACTTCCCGCTGGTGCTCAACACCGGCCGGCTGCAGCATCAGTGGCACACCATGACCAAGACCGGCAAGGTCGACAAGCTCAACAAGCTCGACAACGGACCGTTCGTCGAGATCCACCCGGTGGATGCACTCGCGCTCGACATCGTCGGCGGACAGCCCGTCGAGCTGACCTCGCGCCGCGGCCGTGCCGTGTTGCCCGCCGTCGTCACCGATCGGGTGCGCCCCGGCAACTGTTTTGTGCCGTTCCACTGGAACGACGAACACGGCGAATACCTGACCATCAACGCGTTGACCAACGACGCCGTCGACGCCGATTCACTTCAACCGGAGTTCAAGGTGTGCGCGGTGAGCCTGCGCCCCGTCGCGTCCCCGACGCTGACCGAACACGAAAAGATCTACGTCGCAGGGTTTTTCAGCGGACTGGCGCAGGCGCACGCCGATGTGCCGGTGCTGCCGGAGACGGCGCCCGTCACCGCCGATGTGAGACTGTGGGTCAACGGCTTGCTGGCGGGGCGGTACTCGAGACTTGCCGACGACGCGAAGTCGCCGACGAAGGACGGGCCGCTGGTTCTGTGGGCGTCGCAGACCGGCAACGCCGAGGACTTCGCCGTGCGGCTGGCCGAGCGGCTCGGCGGTTCGCAGCTGGTCAACATGAACGACCTGCCGCTGACGGATCTGACCACGGCCCGCGAGGTGCTGGTCATCACCAGCACCTTCGGTGACGGCGGCCCACCGGACAACGGTGCGACCTTCTGGGATCGGCTCGACTCTCCCGATGCGCCCGCGCTGGACGGCATCCGCTACGCGGTGCTGGGCATCGGCGACCGCTCATATGACAACTTCTGCGGCCACGCCAAGTCCATCGACACCAGGCTCGCGGCACTGGGCGCGACGCGGATGCTCGAACGCACCGATTGCGAGATCTACGACGACGAACCGATGGATCGGTGGGCCGATCGCGTCGCCGCGCTGCTCGGTGGAGCGGATCAACCCCCGCCGTCGAACGGCCACGCGGGCGGAGTCTCGACGATCGCACGACCCGCGACATTCGCGGAGCCGTTCACGCGCGCCAAACCCGTCGTCGCGCCACTGGCTCGCAACATCGTGCTGACTACGTCGACGTCTCGAAAAGAGGTGCGCCAGTTCGGCTTTGACATCTCGCAGTACGATGTCAGCTACGCGGCAGGCGATTCGCTCGGCGTATTCGCCGCCAACGACCCGTCGGTGGTGGAAGCCTGGCTGGCCGCCACCGGTCTGCGCGGCGAGCACCTTGTCGAGGTGGACGGTGCCGAGCAGACGCTGCGCGATGCGCTCACTTCCCGCTACGACATCTGCCGGGTCACACCGAATCTGCTGAAATTCGTCTCGGAGAACAGCCGCGACGCCAAAGCATTGCGGGCGCCGAAGGGCAGGCTCGAAAAATGGCTACACGGGCGCAACGGCCTCGACATCGTGCAGGAGTTCGTCGTCCATGCCGATCCTGACGAGTGGCAGGAGGTGCTGGTTCGGCTGACGCCGCGGAACTACTCGATCGCGTCGAGCCCCCTGGTCAGCCCGCACGAGGTGCAGCTCACGGTGTCGGTGGTGCGCTACCGTGGCGCCGACGGCGGCCAGCGCGGCGGCGTGTGCTCGACGTTCCTGGCGGATCGGGCGTCGTCGGCGCAGGTGTTCCTGCAGCGCGCGCCGCATTTCCGCCCGCCCGAGGACGCGGGCACGCCGATGATCATGGTCGGGCCGGGCACCGGCATCGCACCGTTCCGTGGATTCCTGCAGGAGCGCCGCGCGCTCGGCCATTCCGGCCGCAACTGGCTGTTCTTCGGCGACCAGCATCGCAGCGAAAACTTCTACTACCGCGACGATTTGGAGGACATGGTCCGCGACGGTTTCCTCAACCGTCTGGACCTGGCGTTCTCACGCGATCAAGCGAACCGGGTGTATGTGCAGCACAAGATGCGCGACTACGGCGCCGATGTGTGGCGCTGGCTCGACGACGGGGCGCATTTCTACGTCTGTGGCGACGCCACCCGGATGGCCAAGGACGTCGATGCCGCGCTGACGTCGATCATCGAGAAGCACGGCGGCATGTCCCACGAGAAGGCCCACGAATACAAGAAGGAACTCGTGGCCGACAAGCGCTACGTCCGCGACGTGTACTGACCCGTGTCGGTCAGCAGTTGTGGAGTCGCCGATGCGACCGGTGTAGCCGCGACAGCGGTGCCGAGCTTAACCGCCGCATTCGCCGCTCATGGTGTCCGAGGGGGGACTTGAACCCCCACGCCCGTTAATAGGGCACTAGCACCTCAAGCTAGCGCGTCTGCCATTCCGCCACTCGGACCAGTTCTGGGCAGCTAAGGCTATCGGATCTGGGAGCCCGGACCCAAACCCAACCGGCAGGCGGGTGGTACGAATGTGACTGTGACTGGTCCCTCCAAAGCCGAAGCCGAGGTGGTTGACCTCGTCAGCGCGCTGATCCGGTTCGACACGTCCAACACGGGCGAGCCCGACACCACGAAGGGTGAGGCCGAATGCGCCCGCTGGGTGGCCGAACAGCTGGAAGAGGTCGGCTATCAGACCGAATACGTCGAGGCCGGGGCGCCCGGCAGGGGCAACGTGTTCGCGCGCCTGGAGGGCGCAGACCGCGAGCGCGGCGCCCTGCTGCTGCACGGCCACCTCGACGTGGTGCCCGCCGAGGCGTCGGACTGGAGCGTGCACCCGTTCTCCGGCGCGGTCGAGGACGGCTACGTCTGGGGTCGCGGCGCGGTCGACATGAAGGACATGGTCGGGATGATGATCGCGGTCGCCCGGCACTTCAAGCGCTCCGGGATCGTCCCGCCGCGCGACCTGGTGTTCGCGTTCGTGTCCGACGAGGAGGCCGGTGGCAAATACGGCTGCAAATGGCTGGTCGACAATCGGGCTGATCTCTTCGAGGGTGTCACCGAGGCGATCGGGGAGGTCGGCGGGTTCTCGTTGACGATCCCGCGCCGCGACGGCGGTGAGCGCACGCTCTACCTCATCGAGACCGCCGAGAAGGCGATGATGTGGATGCGGCTGACCGCCCGCGGCCGGGCCGGCCATGGTTCGTTCAGCCACGACAACAACGCCGTCACCGCGGTGGCCGAGGCCACCGCGAGACTTGGCCGCCACCAGTTCCCGCTGATCCTGACCGATTCCGTCGAGCAATTCCTGCTCGCCGTCGCCGAGGAAACGGGGCGTACATTCGACCCGGATTCACCGGACCTGGAGGGGGCGATCGCCAAGCTCGGACCGATCGCCCGCATGGTGGGCCCGACGGTGCGTGACACCGCCAACCCGACCATGCTCAAGGCCGGTTACAAGGCCAACGTCATCCCGGCCGTCGCGGAGGCCGTGGTCGACTGCCGTGTGCTGCCCGGCAGGTTACCCGCATTCGAGCGTGAGGTCGACGAGCTCATCGGCCCCGACGTGACCCGCGAGTGGATCACCGATCTGCCCTCCTATGAGACCACCTTCGATGGCGAGCTCGTGGACGCGATGAACGCCGCGATTCTGTCCGTCGACCCTGATGCCCGTACCGTGCCGTACATGCTGGCGGGTGGCACCGACGCAAAACACTTTGCGCGGTTGGGGATTCGATGCTTTGGGTTTGCGCCGCTGAAGCTGCCGCCGGACCTGGATTTCGCGGCGTTGTTCCATGGCGTCGACGAACGGGTACCCGTTGATGCGCTGAAGTTCGGCACCCAGGTTCTGGAGCATTTCCTGCTGCACTGCTGATTACTGGAAAGGACAATCATGGCGTTTGACTACAACCCGTACGACTTTCTGCCGAAGCTGCCGTCGTTCGCGCTGACCTCGGAGTCGGTCACCGACGGGCAACCGCTCGCAAACGATCAAGTCAGCGGCATCATGGGCGCAGGCGGATCCGACACCTCGCCGCAGCTGAGTTGGTCAGGGTTCCCGGAGGAAACCCGCAGTTTCGCCGTCACGGTGTATGACCCGGATGCCCCGACCGCGTCCGGCTTCTGGCACTGGGCGGTGGCCAACCTGCCCGCGACCGTCACGGATCTGCCCGCAGGTGTCGGCGACGGCAGCAGCAGCGGATTTCCGGGCGACGCACTCACTTTGGCCAACGACGCCGGACTCAAGCGCTACATCGGCGCAGCACCGCCGCCGGGACACGGTGTGCACCGGTACTTCATCGCCGTTCATGCGGTCAAGGTCGAGAAGCTCGAACTCGACGGGGACGCCAGCCCGGCGTATCTCGGGTTCAACCTGTTCATGAACGCGATCGCCCGCGCCGTCATCCACGGCACCTACGAACAGACATAGGAAATTCAGTCCCGCTTACCTAATTTGCCGGGCGCTCGGGCGTAACGTCCGCGACTATGTCCGGACAATCGGGGGATTCCACACGGGACGTGGTCGAGCTTCGGGTTCACGGTGTCTCGGGAACGCCGGCCGAAGACATGCTGGATTGCCCGACGGAGTTTCTCGAGCAGGAGGCCGGTGACAAGTACGCGGGCTTCTACCGCTGCCGGCCCTGCGACTGTGACGGCGATGGTCACGACAGCGACGGCCCGCCAGCAAGGGAAGCGTATTCGTGGGGCGGGCTGACATCGGGGTCCGCCAGTCGCGCGCTGTGGCTGCTGTTTCTGCCGTTCATCCTGATCAACCTCGCGCACTGGATGCTTCCGCCGTCCGAGACAGGCCGCCGGTCGGCCCGAACCGCGGTCACCTCACTGCGGCTGCTCGCACTTTCGCTCACGCTGACGTTGATGCTGGCGTCGGTGCAAGTCGCGGTCGACATCGTCGGTTGGCAATGCACGGCGATGGCCCGCTGCGCTAGCCGGCTCGGCCCGCTGTCCGGCCTGATCTACGCCCCAGATGGCGTGCGGGTGGCCGTCACTGCGTTGCCGGTTGCCTTGATGCTTGTCCTGTTGTTGATGCTCGGGCGCGCGAACCCGGCGAGCGCAGGGAGCTCTGGTAAGCAGCCTCAGTCGACGGCGGACACGCAACAGACGCGGGGCGTCCAGGCGGCGCCGCCGAGTGGAAAGGCGCACGGATCAACGAAAGAGCCGCCGCCGCCGCGATTCAGCGGTGGAAACGAAAGACAACCCGCTGACGGAGACCAACTTCTGGAACCCCGATGATTCGGTGAAGCGGTTGCGCGCATGTCACGTGATGGCATGGGCTTCTGGGCTCGGCGCGGTCGTACTGATCGCTCCCGTGCGCTGGATCGAGGGCTGGCCCGTCTTGTGGTGGGTGTGCGTCGTCCTGGTGGCGGTCAATGTGCTTGTCCTGGCGGCAAGTATCGCGATGACGTGGTCCACCCCGATCACGGGGCGTGGCGGCCCGACGGCGGATCAATGGAACGAGCGGATGCCGACAATGCAATGGGCGACCGTCGGGTTGCTGGCCGTCACGTTGACCGTGGTGGGGTTCAGCAAGATGTCGGCTCCTCAACCGACGCACTTGCCGGGCCTGCGATATACGGTGTACGGGCTGCTGGGCATTCAGGGTGTGATATTAATCGTGCTGTTCGTCGCTACCGCGAAGTGCATGAACATGAAATGGCTTCGGAAGGGGATCTCGAACCTCCCGAGGGCGCTTGTTTGGCCTGTGCCGCAACTGATCCAATGGCGTCGCAACAAGCCAGTGACGGTCTCCACCGGTGACGGGTGGGCGCCGACGGTGCACGGCTTCGCAGCGCCGATCGTCGCGACCATTGCCATTCTCGCCGCGGGTGGGTTCAGTACCGGTGTTGGGCTGTGGAGTGCGCAATACCTTGGAAATCCGGTGCCGTCAACGAAGGCGGCCGAATGTCTTGTCGGCTTCCGGGCGAAGATAATGGAATCGCCCGCCGCCAACGTTGAAACCCTGTTCGGTGCTTGCCCTGACAGGAAGCAGGACCAACTTCCTGTGCTACCGGCTGACCCTGAAGTGCAGATCGCCAACTACGACGCAGAAACACCACTCATCGTGCCGCCTGCGTATTTCGTTGCCGCCCTGGTGTTCTTCGGGTTGCTCGTCTCGCTGGTGGCCGCAGTTGCACTGATATGGGTCGTCGCTATTCCCAAGTGGACAGAGGAGGCATTGGCCGAGGTCCAGGGAGACTATCCGGATGAGCAGAAACATCCACGGATACTCGCGGTTGCACGTGCCCGTGCCATCGCATCGCTAACAGACTATGCACCAACGATATTGGCACGGCTGACGGGCCTCGCCGTTCTCACGATGCTCATCCTCGGCGTTCCGTTCACATTCATTTACTTCAGGCACGGCTTCGACGATGTGCCCATCACCGTGCCGGTGCTCTCCAACCTCAGCGTGGCGTCGATATCGGCCACGGCGGCGGGCATCGTGGCTCTTGCCGCTGTCGCGTTCCGAAATCGCAAGCAGCGGCGAGTCGTCGGCATTCTGTGGGACGTGATCACCTTCTGGCCGCGAGCGAATCATCCTCTGACGCCCCCGTGCTACGCCGAACGGACAGTGCCCGATCTCAAGACACAATTGGGATGCCTGACGGCTAAGGACGACTCACGGCTGGTGCTCTCCGCCCACAGCCAGGGCTCGATCATCGCCGCCGCCACCCTCCTGCAGGAGGATGTAAGGGATTCGGACCGCGTCGCGTTGCTGACGTTCGGATGCCCGCTTCGCCGGCTCTATGGACGAAACTTCCCCGCATATTTCGGCAAGCACTCCCTGGATCGCCTTGCGGAGAAACAACAGAAGCAGTGGCTCAACCTCTGGGCTGCTACCGACCCGATTGGCGCCTGGGTATTCGGCGAGGGCGAACCGGTAAGACCCATATCGCTGGAACCACTGAAGTTCGCCTTCGACTTGGACATCATCGATCACCGGCTGCTCGACGCCTACAGCCTCGAGCCGACGGACCGCGGGATGGAGGAGCCAACCTGTGGCCATTCCGGGTTCTGGACGCGGAAGGAATACGAGGGCGCCGTCGCCGCGCTAGCCGCGTCGGGTGGCCGAGCCGACGGCGTCGGCCAGTGACGCAAAACCGCCCTCGTGCAGCCGGCGGGCGATGCCGTCGTGAATGTGCTTGGCCCACAGCCCGCCGCCGTAGACGAAGCCCGTATAACCCTGCAGCAGTGAGGCACCCGAGGTAATGCGGTCCCACGCGTCGTCGGCCGTTTCGATGCCGCCGACACTGATCAGCACCAACCGGTCGCCGACCCGTCGGTACAGCCGCCGCAACACCTCGGCCGACCGCCGTGCGACGGGCGGGCCGGAAATCCCGCCCGACCCCAGCTCACCGACTCCCGGCGTCGCAAGCCCGTCACGGGACACGGTGGTGTTGGTGGCGACAATGCCGGCCAGGCCCAATTCGGCTGCCAGGTCGGCGATCTCGTCGACGTCGGCGTCGGACAGGTCCGGCGCGATCTTGACTAACACCGGTGTCGTCGTCTCCGCCAGCACCGCAGCCAGGATCGGTCGTAGAGACGACACGGCCTGCAGGTCACGCAGCCCCGGGGTGTTCGGTGAGCTCACGTTGACCACCAGAAACGCCGCCAACGGGCCGACGAGCCGCGCGCTTTCGGCGTAGTCCTCGACCGCACGGTCCGGCGGCGTGGCCTTCGTCTTGCCGATGTTCACCCCGATCGGCACATCGGGGATGTGCCGGGCCAGCCGCAGCGCTAATTCTCCTGCGCCGTGGTTGTTGAAGCCCATCCTGTTGAGCAGCGCGCGGTCGTCGGGCAGCCGAAACATCCGCGGCGGCGGGTTTCCAGGCTGGGCCTGCGCCGTGACGGTGCCGACCTCGGCGTAGCCGAAGCCCAGCGCACCCCACGTGTTCAGCCCGCTGCCGTCCTTGTCGAAGCCCGCGGCCAAGCCCAGCGGCCCGGGGAACCGCACCCCGAACACGGTGCTGGCCAGCACCGGATCATGTGGTGCCAGCCACCGGGCCAGCGCGCGACGCGGCGGGGACCAAGCGCTGACGGCCCGCAGCAGCGCAAACACCAAGGTGTGAATGCGTTCAGGCGCAACCAGAAACAGCGCCCGCCGCAGCGCGCGATACATCACAAGGCAGGTTGGTCCGGGATGCCCAGCCTGTCAGCGGCGGTCTTCTTGCGGCGCAGCAGCACTCGTCGGCTGCCGTCGGTGTACAGCCGGACCCGGGTGAGCTCCCAGCCGCGATACTCGGCCTCGATCGACAGCCGGGTGGATGCGCTGATGCGCGTCAGGTCCGGCGGGAGCCGCATCGGTATCCACTCGTACTCGTCGGACAGGTCGTTGTCCCAGCCGGGCGGCATCCGGCCACGGTGCATCGCCGTCATCGGCTCACCGCCGCATCGGAGATCACCTGCACACCCGCTCCCGAGCCTGACACCACATACAGGGTGCCAGACGCTTCGTCGAAGGCCAGGGAGTTCGGCTGCTGCACGGTTCGATAACGCACCTTCTCGACGGGGATGCCGGTGGCCAGATCGTAACCAACCACGGTGTTGGTCGCCGTCTGCGACACCCAGGCCAGCTTCGATGAGCCGGCCAGCCCGTACGGTGCGTCGCGCACCGGGTAGCGCTGACGCAGGATCAGCGGGTCGGTGCCGAACACCAGCAGACCGTCGCCCCGAGTGTCGGCGACCAGCACCCGGCCGGCTGGATCGACGGCCATCGTGGTTGCCCCCTCGCCGGCCCGCAGCGCATGCTGGGCATCGGATCCGCTGGCGTCGACGGTGGTCACCGACGTCTGACCGCGGTCCAGTACGACGGTCGTATTACCTTGTGTGACAAGGGCATCCACCCGAGCGAAAATTCGCAGGGATGCACCAACGGCGGTGTCCGTGCTCAGCGTGTAGACCGCGCCGTCCGCGCTACCGAGAACCAGCTTGCCGTCGGCGCGGCGGGCGATCGCGGTGAAGTCGGTGGCGTTCTGGCCCTCGACATCCACCCGGCTGGCGGCGCCTGCCCGAAGGTCGACCCGAAAGTAGCCGCCGCGAGTGGATACATACGCCCGACCGTCGTTGTCGCCTGCCAATGCCGTCGCCGGCCCTGGCAGCGGTATCACCTGCGGCGCTCCGGTCGGCCGCAATTTCACCACCACGGACTGGCTCTCGACGCCGGGGGCGAGCACCGCCAGCGAACCCGTCGCGGCGTCGAAAGCGGCGGCCTGAGCATTGCCGCGCAGCGGCCGCACCACACCGGCCGGCTCGCCGGTGACCGGGGGAGACACCGCAGCCTGAGCGGGAACGATGGTCGGCGGCGGGGCGTCGGCGGGATTCGACGAGCAACCCGAGATACCAAGAGAAATTGCCAGAACACCGGCGCATGAGCAAACCAGCCGAGTTATGGGTTTCGGGTACGGGGGCAACGGGTAGCTCTCGGTCGTGCGAATAGTACGGCTAACGATTAGCAAGTGTAGGCAGACCGCTCGCCGCGATTTACAAGCCGCTTGTCGCGATGCGGCCGCGTACTACCCACCGCGCGACCTCACCGGCGTTATCGTTCGGTCATGACCCTCGCTGCAGACCGGGATGTGGGTAACCCAGAGTTTGCTGTCGAGGACATTTCCACTGGTGTGCACGCCAGCGGATTTGGCCAAGTCGGGGACGGACGAACCTTTTCCTTCCACATCGAAAAGCAGATGCTGGTCGTCGAGGTCTATCGTCCGCGGCTGACCGGGCCCGTTCCGCAGGCCGAGGACGTCGTAGCGGTCGCGACCCGCAAGCTCATCGACATCGACCTCACCGACGAGCGCAGCCTGTCGGCCGCCGTGCGTGACGCCGTGGCCGCCGCGCGGCCGGTCCCGCGACCCAGCCGGTAACAACAACCACGGTACGGTCGTCGTCGTGACCGACGTCCCGGCAATGTCGTGGGTGCAGGTAGTCGTTCTCTCGGTATTGCAGGGGCTGACCGAATTCCTGCCCGTCTCGTCGTCCGGCCATCTGGCGATCGCCTCCCGGGTGTTCTTCGCCGATGACGCAGGGGCGTCGTTCACGGCGGTCACCCAGCTCGGCACCGAGTTCGCGGTGCTGCTGTACTTTGCCCGCGATATCGGGCGCATCCTCAAGGCGTGGTTGGGCGGTCTGTTCGGCGCGGCGCGGCGCAGCGCTGACTACTGGATGGGCTGGTACGTCATCATCGGCACGATCCCAATCGGCGTGTTGGGGTTGCTGTTCAAGGACGAAATCCGCACGGGCGCACGCAATCTCTGGCTGATCGCGATCGCGCTGGTCGCGTTCTCGGCCGTCATCGCCGCCGCCGAGTACTTCGGCAGGCAGACTCGCAATGTGGAACAGCTCACATGGAAAGACAGCATCATCGTCGGACTGGCCCAGTGCCTGGCCCTGGTACCGGGTGTGTCGCGGTCCGGCGCGACGATCAGCGCGGGGTTGTTTCTCGGCGTGGACCGTGCCACCGCGGCCCGCTTCGGCTTCCTGCTGGCCATTCCCGCGGTGTTCGCGTCCGGTTTGTTCTCGTTGCCCGACGCGTTCCACCCGTCCGGGGAGGGCATGAGCGCCAGTGGACCTCAGCTCTTGGTGGCGACACTGATCGCGTTCGTCATCGGGTTCGCCGCGGTGGCGTGGTTCCTGCAGTTCCTGGTCCGGCACAGCATGTACTGGTTCGTCGGCTACCGCGTGCTGCTGGGCACCGTGGTGCTGATCCTGCTGGGTACCGGGGTGGTGTCGGCGACATGACGGTCATCCTCCTGCGGCACGGCAGATCGACGTCGAACACCGCACACACCCTGGCCGGCCGCACAGACGGCGTCGACCTGGACGACAAGGGCCGTGAACAGGCGCAGGCGATCGTCGACCGGATCGGCTCACTGCCCATCCGTGCGATCGTGCGATCCCCACTGCTGCGCTGCCAGCGCACGGTGGAGCCGCTGGCCGCCACGCTGGGTCTGGACCCGATCGTCGACGAACGGATCTCCGAGGTCGATTACGGCTCCTGGACCGGCCGCAAGATCGGCGACCTCGTGAAGGAACCGCTGTGGGCGGTGGTTCAGCAGCAGCCCAGCGCCGCGGTGTTCCCCGGTGGCGAGGGGCTGGCCCACGTCCAGGCCCGCGCCGTGGCGGCGGTGCGATCCCATGACCGCCGCCTGGCCGAGCTGCACAAGGGCGATGTGCTGTGGGTGGCGTGCACGCACGGCGACGTGATCAAGGCGGTCGTGGCCGACGCGCTGGGCACCCACCTGGACAGCTTTCAACGCATCACCGCCGATCCTGCGTCGATGAGTGTGATCCATTACACCGCGCTGCGCCCGTTCGTCATTCACGTCAACCACACCGGAGACCAACTCACCGCCGGCCTGCTGGCCAAGCCGCCCAAGGCCGACGGGCAAGCCGACAACAAGGACGGCGAGGTACCGCCCGAAGACGCGGTTGTTGGCGGCTCGACCGATTGACGGGCCCGGCATGCAATTACGGCTGACGTGCCATTGCCGGTATTTTGGAGGATGCCATGGCCCGCGCAATCCACGTCTTCCGTACACCCGACCGCTTCGTGGCCGGGACCGTCGGGCAGCCGGGAAACCGGACCTTTTACCTGCAGGCCGTCCACGACAAACGCGTGGTGTCGGTGATCCTGGAGAAGCAGCAGGTCGCGGTGCTGGCCGAACGGATCGCCGCGCTGCTGCTGGAGATCAACCGCCGGTTCGGCACGCCGATCCCGCCCGAGACCGATGATCGAGGACCTCAGCCCCCTGGTCACGCCCGTCGACGCCGAGTTTCGGGTCGGCACCATGGGCCTTGGCTGGGACTCGGAGGCGCAGACGGTGGTCGTCGAACTCCTCGCGGTTTCAGAGACCGAGTTCGACGCGTCGGTGGTGCTCGACGACGCCGAAGAGGGACCCGACGCGGTGCGGGTCTTCCTGACGCCGGAGTCCGCGCGCCAGTTCGCGACGCGCTCCAACCGGGTCATCTCCGCCGGTCGCCCGCCCTGCCCGTTGTGCGACGAGCCGCTGGACCCGGAGGGCCACATCTGCGTGCGCACCAACGGCTACCGGCGTGGCGCCATAGCCGGGTCCGACGATGACGCCGACACCTAACGGCGGGCCAGACGACTGCGAGGTGTTGCGGCGCGGCGAGCTGACCGTCATCGGACGAATTCGCTCCGCGAGCAACGCCACCTTTCTGTGCGAGGTGAATCTCGGTGAGCGCCAAGCGCATTGCGTGTACAAGCCGATCGCCGGTGAAGCCCCGCTGTGGGACTTCCCGGACGGCACGCTGGCCGGCCGCGAGCTCGCCGCCTACCTGGTGTCATCGGCACTGGGTTGGAATATCGTGCCGTACACCATTATTCACGACGGCCCAGCCGGCCGGGGCATGTTGCAGCTGTGGGTGGACCAGCCCGGTGACGAGGTCGGCGACGAGCCGACGGCCGGGCCCGATCTCGTGGATCTGCTGCCCGCAGGGCACGTCCCGCCCGGCTATCTGCCGGTGTTGCGCGCCTACGACTACGCCGGTGACGAGGTCACCCTGGTGCACGCCGACGACGTGCGACTGCGCCGGATGGCCGTTTTCGACGTGCTGATCAACAACGCCGACCGCAAGGGCGGCCACATCCTGTCCGGTGTCGACGGGCACGTGTACGGCGTCGACCACGGGGTGAGTTTGCATGTCGAGGACAAGCTGCGCACTGTGCTGTGGGGCTGGGCCGGAAAGCCGGTCGACGACGAGACGTTGGACACGATGGCACGCCTTCGCGACGGCCTGCGGGCCGAACTGGGCGAGCAACTGTGCGAGCACATCACCGACCGTGAGATCGACGCGCTGCATGCCAGAACGGTTGGGTTGCTGGACAATCCGGTGATGCCGACACCTGACCGGCGTCGGCCCATCCCGTGGCCGGCGTTCTGAGGTTCTAGGCGGGTTCCCAGGTTAAGATGCCGGCGTCGGCCAGCAGTGACATGTGCAGCCGACCATCCTTGATCAGATAGCCGCGCACGTTGGTCAGCGCCGTCGAGACGCGCTGATCCAGCGACGGCTGCGGACACATCATCCGGGTGACGGCGATCGGCCCGAATGTCAGTGTCCCGGAACCACCCTCGCCGCCCGTGGCCTCCCATGAGCCGTTGCCGCGGTTGCAGTCGATCTGGAAGGCGGCGCGCCCGTCGGCGCCGAAACTCACGGTGAACTTGCTCGGGTCTGCGACCGGCGTGGTGCCCTGCGCATCGTCCGAAGACTGGATCGAAAGAAGCCGCCAGCTGGTTCCGGCCAGCGTGGGAGAAGCGTTCACAGTGGCACAGCCTACGAATATCAGAGCGAGCGCGGCCAGGACCGGGGCGACGATTTTCGGCATGGGTCAACCATCTCTCAAACAAGGGTCGGTATGCCCGTAAACGCGGCACACCGGATACTGAACCGGTGAGCCTGACCGATGCGGCGCTGGCCGCCGATGTGGCCACAGACGCCGGCAAGCTGCTGCTGGCGGTGCGCGAGGAGATGGGCTTCTTCGACCCTTACGACCTCGGTGATGCGGGTGACAAGCGGGCCAACGTGCTCATCCTCGATCGCCTGCGTGCCGAGCGGCCCGACGACGCCGTGTTGTCCGAGGAGGCCGTCGACGACCTGTCCCGCGTACATGCGGACAGGGTCTGGATCGTCGATCCCGTGGACGGAACCCGCGAGTTCTCGTTACCCGGCCGTGAGGACTGGGCTGTCCACATCGCGCTGTGGCAGCGCGGCGGCGGGATCACCGATGCGGCAGTCGCGTTGCCTGCGCGCGGCGAGGTCTACCGCACCGACACCGTCACCGCACCGCCTCCGCGTACCGACGGGCCGATCCGCATCACCGCCAGCGCCAGCCGACCGCCTGCGGTGTTGTGGCGGCTGCGGGAGCATTTGGACATCCAGACCGTGCGCATCGGATCGGCAGGGGCAAAGGCGATGGCCGTGGTACGCGGCGACGTCGATGCCTACATCCACGCCGGTGGCCAGTGGGAATGGGATTCGGCCGCACCCGCCGGTGTGGTGCGCGCCGCCGGCTTGCACGCCACCCGGCTGGACGGCTCCCCGCTGATCTACAACCGGCGTGACCCCTACCTGCCCGACCTGCTGATGTGCCGTGCGGAGCTGGCCGATGTGCTGCTCGACGGGATCTGGTCGGCCTACCGAGACCGCTAGCGGGAATGGATTGGCCTTCGGCGTTGTAGCTCACGCTAAGCAACGCACCATTTGGAGGCGGCCCTGACCGAACACCTTAGAGTCGACGCTATGCGATCGTGGCCGGCTCCGGACGTCCCGGCCCTACCGGGGCGCGGGCCGCAGCTGCGGCTTTACGACAGCGCCGACCGGCAGGTCCGCCCGGTCGCGCCCGGCGAGACGGCCACCATGTACGTCTGCGGCATCACCCCCTACGACGCCACCCACCTCGGTCACGCCGCCACATATCTGGCGTTCGACCTGGTGCATCGGGTGTGGCTGGATTCCGGCCATCAGGTGCACTACGTGCAGAACGTCACCGACGTGGATGACCCGCTGTTCGAGCGGGCTGCGCGCGACGGTATCGACTGGCGCGAGCTGGCCGACCGGGAGACGGAGCTGTTTCGCGAGGACATGGCCGCGCTGCGGGTGTTGCCGCCACACGAGTACGTCGCGGCCACCGAGGCCATCGAGGAAGTGGTCGAGGTCGTCGAAAAGCTGCTGGCCTCCGGCGCGGCCTACATCGTCGACGACACCGAGTATCCGGACGTGTACTTCCGTGCCGACGCCACAGCGCAGTTCGGTTACGAGTCGGGCTACGACCGCGACACGATGCGGCGGTTGTTCGCCGAGCGCGGCGGCGACCCGGATCGCCCCGGCAAGAGCGACGAACTGGACGCCGTGCTGTGGCGGGCGCAGCGACCGGACGAACCCAGCTGGCCGTCGCCGTTCGGTCCCGGTCGGCCCGGTTGGCATGTGGAGTGCTCCGCGATCGCGCTCAGCCGCATCGGCACCGGCCTGGACATCCAGGGCGGCGGAAGCGATCTGGTCTTCCCGCACCACGAGTTCTCTGCGGCCCACGCCGAATCCGTAACGGGGGAGCGGCGATTCGCCCGCCACTACGTGCACGCCGGGATGATCGGCTGGGACGGGCACAAGATGTCGAAGAGCCGGGGCAATCTGGTTCTGGTGTCGCGGCTGCGGGTGGACGGTGTCGAGCCTGCGGCGATCCGGCTGGGGCTGTTGGCCGGTCACTATCGAGCTGACCGGTCGTGGAGCGACGAAGTGCTCGATGCCGCCAACGCCCGCGTGCACCGGTGGCGTAGCGCGACCGCGCTGCCCGCGGCGCCCGACGCGACCGATGTGGTCGCACGCGTACGGCGCTATCTGGCTGACGACCTGGACACGCCGAAAGCACTTGCCGCGCTGGATGGTTGGACCACCGACGCAATCGAGTACGGCGGCCACGACAGCACGGCGCCGCGAACCGTGGCGACGGCTGTCGATTCATTGTTGGGTGTGAAGCTCTAGAACGCCGGACCCGACCCGACCCGCCGCCGCGCCGTCCGGTGGAGTACGTTTCGGGCCATGAGTTCTGTGAACGGGAAAGTCGCCCTGATTACCGGTGGCGCGAACGGCATCGGCGCCGAAGTGGCCCGCCGGCTGCACGACAAGGGTGCCAAGCTCGTGCTGACCGACCTGGACGAGGTGCTGCTCAAGGAGGTGGCCGCGCGGCTCGGTGAGGATCGCGTGCTCACGGCTGTGGCGGACGTGCGCGACCTTGCGGCCATGCAAGCCGCCGTCGACGAGGGTGTCGATCGGTTCGGTGGTATCGACATCGTGATGGCCAACGCGGGTATCGCCAGCTTCGGTTCGGTGCTGCAGGTTGATCCGGAGGCGTTCAAGACGTTGATTGACGTCAACGTCGTCGGCGTGTTCCACACCGTCCGGGCCGCGCTGCCGTCGGTCATCGATCGCCGTGGCTACGTGCTGATCGTCTCCTCTGGAGCCGCTTACCTGGCGCTTCCCGGTATGGCGCCGTATAACGCTTCGAAGGCCGGGGTCGAGCACTTCGCCAACGCGCTGCGCCTCGAGCTGGCCCACCTGGGCGTCGACGTCGGCTCCGCCCATATGTCCTGGATCGACACCCCGCTGGTTAGCGAGGTCAAATCAGATCTATCGACGGTCCGTGAAATGCTGGACGCATTGCCCGGTCCACTCGGTAAGACCACCTCGGTGCACAAATGCGGCGAGGCGTTCGTCAAGGGCATCGAAGGTCGTAAGCGCCAGGTCAATTGCCCCGGATGGGTGGGTCTACTCCGGTGGCTAAAGCCACTGCTGACCAGCCGCATCGGTGAGGCCCCCAGTCTCAAGACCGCACGGGAAGTGCTGCCCCAGATGGACGCGGAAGTCGCCGCGCTGGGCCGGTCGATGAGCGCTCGTACCGAGGCGCTGGAAAAGCGTTGATCCGCCGCATCGGGGTTGTCGCAGCGATCGTCGCGGTGCTGGCCGGCTGCAGCACCAACGGGGCCGAGGAGACGGCGACGTCATCACCGCCGCCGACTCCGGCCGCCGTCACACCGGAACAGGCCCGCGCGATCGCAAAAGACGCCTACATCTACGGCTTTCCGATGGTGGACAACTACCGCGTGCAGTACTCGTACTTCGTTAACAAGGACGACCCTGAGTACAAGGGCGGCTGGAACGAGATCCACAACACCGCGCGGGTGTACACGCCCGAGGACAAGGCGATCCAGACGCCCAACTCTGATACGCCGTACTCCGCAGTGGGCGCCGACCTGCGTGCCGAACCGCTGGTCCTCACCGTCCCGCCGATCGAGCAGGACCGCTACTACTCGCTGCAGTTCGTCGACGGTTACACCTACAACTTCGCCTACGTCGGCAGCCGCACCACCGGCAACGGGGGCGGCAAATACCTTCTCGCCGGGCCGAACTGGAAGGGCGACAAGCCCGAGGGCATCAACGAAGTCATCCGTTCCGACACCGAGCTCGCGATGGTCCTCTACCGCACCCAGCTGTTCGGCCCGTCGGACCTCGAGAGCGTCAAGAAGATCCAGGCCGGCTATCAGGTGACACCGCTGTCGGTGTTTCTCAAGCCAGCCACCGCCCACGCCGGCACCGCCGATCGACTTCGTCCCGCCCCTGACCCCGACCAGCAGAAGACCTCGCCGCAGTTCTTCGAGATCCTCAACTTCGCGCTGCGATACGCCCCGACGTTGCCCGACGAAAAGGACCTGCGCGCCCGGTTCGCGACCATCGGTATCGGCCCCGACGGGGATTTCGACTCCGACAAGCTGAGCCTCCAGATGCGGACGGCGATCGAAGGCGGGATGGCCGACGCATGGGCCGAGTTCAACACCCTGAAAAAGGACAAGATCGACACCGGCGAGGTCGGCTCGGCACAATTCTTCGGCACGGCCGCGGACTTGAAGGGCAACTATCTGGACCGGATGGCGGGCGCGGTGCTGGGCATCTACGGCAACACGGCGGCGGAGGCGATCTACCCGAGCTTCTCCAACGACTCCGCCGGCGCACCGTTGACCGGGGCGAACAAGTACACCTTCCATTTCGCGCCCGGTCAGCTGCCGCCGGTGAACGCCTTCTGGTCGCTGACCATGTACGAGCTGCCGCAGAGCCTGCTGGTGGCCAACCCGATGAACCGCTACCTGATCAATTCACCGATGCTGCCCAGCCTGGTCGCGGACCCCGACGGCGGCTACACCTTCCACATTCAGAACGAGTCGCCCGGTCTGGACGAGGAGTCCAACTGGTTGCCGGCACCGTCGGGACCCTTCGCGTTGGTGCTGCGGCTGTATTGGCCGAAGCCCGACGCCCTGAACGGCGTCTGGAAGGCGCCGCAGCCGGTAAAGGCCTAGCCCCTGAAGCCGGGCCCGCGGCGGCGTAAATAGCGCTCGAACTCGGCGGCCAGCGCGTCGCCGTCGACCTTGCCGAGCGCCTCGTTCATGTCGACCTCGGCGTCGCCGCGTTCCTCGAGTGACTGCACGTACTCGGCGATCTCATCGTCCTCGGTCGTCATCTCGGTGACGGCCTGCTCCCACTCCTCGGCCGCCGACGGAAGATCGGCCAGCGGCACCTCGATGTCGAGGACGTCCTCGACGCGGCGCAGCAGGGCGACCGTCGCCTTGGGGCTCGGCGGCTGCGACACGTAATGCGGCACGGCCGCCCAGAACGTCACCGCCGGGATGCCCGCCTGCACGCAGGCGTCCTGAAACACCCCGGCGATGCCGGTCGGGCCCTCGTAGCGGGTTTCCTCCAGCCCGAATGTCTTCGCAGAGTCGGGGGAGTAGGCCGCGCCCGACACCGGCACCGGTCGGGTGTGCGGGGTGTCGGCCAGCAGCGCGCCCAGAATCACGACGGTGTGCACGTTGAGCTTGTCGGCGATGGCCAACAGCTCCGCGCAGAACGTGCGCCAGCGCATGTTGGGCTCAACACCGTGCATGAGCACGATGTCGCGGTCCGATCCGGGGGGACGGCAGTGTGAGATCCGCATCGACGGCCACACCAGCTCCCGGGTGACGCCGTCGACCTGCCGGATCACCGGCCTGTTCACCTGATAGTCGTAGTAGGCCTCGTCGTCGATCTCCACGATCGGTTCGGCTTCCCAGATCGCGTCCAGGTGTTCCAGCGCGCCGCTGGCCGCGTCACCGGCGTCGTTCCAGCCTTCGAAGGCCGCGACGACGATCGTGTCGTTGAGTTTGGGCAGGTCGGCCGGCCGGTGGCCGCTCGCATCCGACGGGGTCACTACGCCAGCGTAAGCCTTGTGCGGCGGCTATGAGCGGCATCGCCACGCGACTCGGTTTGCATAGACGGACTACCCTGTCGATGTGACTGTTGTGAACGATCGCGCGTACGACACCGATTTGCTGGACACCTTGTCGCAGCGAGTCATGGTGGGCGACGGCGCCATGGGCACTCAGCTTCAGGCGGCCGATCTGACGCTCGACGACTTCAACAACCTCGAGGGCTGCAACGAGATCCTCAACGAGACGCGGCCGGATGTCATCGAGACCATCCACCGCAATTATTTCGAGGCCGGCGCCGACGCGGTCGAGACCAACACGTTCGGCTGCAATCTGAGCAACCTCGGCGATTACGACATCGCCGACAAGATCCGTGACCTGTCGCAGAAGGGCACTGCCATCGCGCGCCGCGTCGCCGATGAGACGAGCACGCCGGACCGCAGGCGGTATGTACTGGGCTCGATGGGCCCGGGCACCAAGCTGCCCACGCTGGGCCACACCGAGTACGCGGTGATCCGCGATGCGTATCTGGAGGCTGCGCTCGGCATGTTGGAGGGCGGCGCCGACGCCATCCTCGTCGAGACCTGCCAGGACCTGCTGCAGCTCAAGGCGGCGGTGCTGGGATCACGCCGGGCGATGGCCCAATTCGGCCGTCACATCCCGATCATCGCCCACGTCACCGTGGAAACCACCGGCACCATGCTGCTGGGCAGCGAGATCGGCGCGGCGTTGACGGCGGTCGAACCGCTCGGCGTCGACATGATCGGGCTGAACTGCGCGACCGGGCCCGCCGAGATGAGCGAGCACCTGCGCTACCTATCGCAGCATGCCCGCACACCGGTTTCGGTGATGCCCAACGCCGGTTTGCCCGTGCTGGGTGCCAACGGCGCCGAGTATCCCTTGCAGCCCGACGAACTCGCCGAGGCGCTGTCGGGCTTCGTCACCGAATACGGGCTCTCGCTGGTGGGCGGCTGCTGCGGCACGACGCCCGAGCACATCAGCAAGGTCGCCGACGCGGTCGCCGATCTGCGACGTGCCGAGCGCCACGTAACCTACGAGCCCGCAGTGGCGTCGCTTTACTCCGCAACACCGTTCCACCAGGACGCGTCGATTCTGATGATCGGTGAGCGCACGAATGCCAACGGTTCCAGGGCGTTCCGCGAGGCGATGATCGCCGAGGACTGGCAGCGCTGCCTCGATATCGCCAAGGATCAGACTCGCGACGGCGCCCACCTGCTCGACCTGTGCGTGGACTACGTCGGCCGTGACGGCGTGGCCGACATGAACGCGCTGGCGAGCCGGCTGGCGACGTCGTCGACGCTGCCGATCATGCTGGACTCCACCGAAACCCCGGTGCTGAAGGCGGGTTTGGAACACCTTGGTGGCCGGTGCGCGATCAACTCGGTGAACTACGAGGACGGGGACGGCCCGGAGTCACGCTTCCACAAGACGATGGAACTGGTTGCCGAACACGGCGCGGCCGTGGTGGCGCTGACCATCGACGAGGAGGGCCAGGCCCGGACCGCCGAGAAGAAGGTCGAGATCGCCGAGCGGCTGATCGCCGACATCACCGGCAACTGGGGCGTCGACGAGTCGTCCATCCTGATCGACACCCTGACCTTCACCATCTGCACCGGCCAGGAGGAGTCCCGTAAGGACGGCGCCGAGACTATCGAGGCCATCCGGCTGCTCAAGAGCAAGCACCCGGACGTGCAGACCACGCTCGGCCTGTCCAACATCTCCTTCGGCCTCAATCCCGCTGCGCGCCAGGTACTCAACTCGGTGTTCCTGCACGAGTGCCAGGAGGCGGGGCTGGACTCGGCCATCGTGCATGCGAGCAAGATCCTGCCGATGAACCGGATCGACGAGAAGCAGCGCGAAGTGGCGCTGGATCTCGTCTATGACCGCCGCCGCGAGGGTTACGACCCGCTGCAGGAACTGATGCAGATGTTCGAGGGCGTCTCGGCGGCATCCTCGAAGGAGTCGCGCGCCGCCGAGTTGGCCAAGTTGCCGCTACTCGAACGGCTGGCCCAACGCATCGTCGACGGCGAACGCAACGGCCTGGAGGCCGACCTGGACGAGGCGATGACGCAGAAGCCGCCGCTGGCCATCATCAACGAGAACCTGCTGGCCGGCATGAAGACCGTCGGCGAGCTGTTCGGCTCCGGGCAGATGCAGCTGCCGTTCGTGCTGCAGTCCGCCGAGGTGATGAAAGCCGCTGTGGCGTACCTGGAACCGCACATGGAGAAGGCCGAGGACGACGCGGGCAAGGGCCGCATCGTGCTGGCCACCGTGAAGGGCGACGTGCACGACATCGGCAAAAACCTCGTCGACATCATCCTGACCAACAACGGCTACGAGGTGGTCAACATCGGCATCAAGCAGCCGATCAACACCATCCTCGAAGTGGCCGAGGACAAGAGCGCCGACGTGGTGGGCATGTCCGGGCTGCTGGTGAAATCGACGGTGGTGATGAAGGAAAACCTCGAGGAGATGAACACCCGCGGGGTCGCCGCTAAGTTCCCGGTGCTGCTCGGCGGCGCCGCGCTGACCCGTAGCTACGTGGAGAACGATCTCGCCGAGGTCTACGAGGGTGACGTGCACTACGCGCGCGACGCGTTCGAGGGACTGCGTCTGATGGACACCATCATGAGTGCCAAGCGCGGCGAGGCGCCGGCCCCGGGGAGCCCGCAGGCCTTGGAGGCTGAAGCCGCGCGCGAGAAGGAGGCGGAGCGCAAGGCCCGCCACGAACGGTCGAAGCGCATTGCGGCCGAACGCAAAGCAAAGGAAACCCCGGTCGAGGTGCCGGAGCGCTCCGACGTCGCCGCCGACGTCGAGGTGCCCGTCCCGCCGTTCTGGGGTACCCGGGTCGTCAAGGGCGTCGCGGTGGCCGACTACACCGGCCTGCTCGACGAGCGGGCGCTGTTCCTCGGCCAGTGGGGGCTGCGCGGCGTGCGCGGTGGCGAGGGCCCCTCGTACGAGGAGCTGGTGGAGACCGAAGGGCGGCCGCGGCTGCGGTACTGGCTGGACCGGCTCGCGACCGACGGCATCCTCGCGCACGCGGCCGTGGTGTACGGCTACTTCCCTGCGGTGTCGGAGGGCGACGACGTCGTCGTGCTCACCGAGCCCACCGGATTGTCTGGTCGCTCAACGAGTTTCGCTCCTGACGATGCGACCGAACGGTTCCGGTTCACCTTCCCGCGTCAGCAGCGCGACCGGTTCCTGTGCATCGCCGACTTCATCCGATCGCGTGAGCTGGCCACTCAACGTGGCCAGGTGGATGTGCTGCCGTTCCAGTTGGTGACGATGGGACAGCCCATCGCCGACTTCGCCAACGAGTTGTTCGCGTCGGATTCCTACCGCGACTACCTCGAGGTGCACGGCATCGGTGTGCAGCTGACCGAGGCGCTGGCCGAGTACTGGCACAAACGGGTTCGCGAGGAACTCAAGTTCCCCGACCACGTGATGGCCGCCGAGGACCCCGATTCCGTCGAGGACTACTTCAAGCTCGGCTACCGCGGTGCCCGGTTCTCGTTCGGCTACGGCGCATGCCCGAACCTCGACGACCGCGCCAAGATGATCGAGCTTTTGGACCCGGGTCGCATCGGCGTCACGCTGTCCGAGGAGCTACAGCTTCACCCGGAGCAGTCCACCGACGCGTTCGTGCTCCATCATCCCGAAGCCAAGTACTTCAACACCTGATCAGCGGAACAGCTCGGTGTTGCGTGCCGCCCATTGCGCGACCGATTCGGCCGGGGTGCCGGTGAGCTCGGCGACCACCTGATTGGCCTGCTGAGGCGCGTCGGCGCCTTCGGCCATCAAGTCGAGATACCAACCGACTTCGTCGCCCATCATCGGTCGCAGCGCCTCCTCGGCCTCCGCGCGGCTGCACTGTTCGAAGGTGACGTCGACGCCGATGCCGACGCCGATCTGCTCGGCGATCTGCGCACGGGTCAGCGCCTCCGGCCCGGTCAGCTCGTAGGACTGGCCGTAGTGCGTCGATTCGGGCTTGACCAACAGCGTGGCGGCCACCCGGGCGATGTCGTCCATGGAGATCGGCGCCTCGACCACGTCCGGGTACGGCTCGCGGACCGTGCGCGTCGCCTTGATCGGCTCAGACCAGATGGCGAAGTTCTCCAGAAACTCGCCGGGCCCGAGCTGGGTGTTGACCAGACCGGACGCGGCGATGGTGTCGGTGTGCTCCTGCCAGTGCGCGCCGCCCGAGAGCGCGACCACGTACTCCACCCCCGCCTTCTTGACCAGCTCGAGCGTGGCCCCCAGCGTCTCCGGCAGCGGCGCCAGGTACATCCGTTCCACGCCGTCCAGCGCCGACGCGCAGCGACTCGGGGTCGCCCAGGTAGCCGGTGATCGCGCTCACACCGTCGGGCAAGTTCGCCTTGGCGGGGTTCTTGGTCAGTGCGCGGATGTCGTTGGCGCCCAGGTCGATCAGATGATCAACGATGCGTCGGCCGATGTTTCCAGTGGCTCCGGTCACAAGAATGGTCATAACTCATAACGTACGTGCAGCCCTTGACAGATTGGCGGCTCGCCGCCGTGACACAATCGCTGTCATGCATGCGGTGCTCTTCGATATGGATGGCACCCTTGTCGATTCCGAAAAGCTTTGGGACATCTCGCTGGCCGCGCTCTACACCGAGCTCGGGGGCGGGCTGACACCGGAGGTTCGGGCGTCGATGGTGGGCGGCTCGGCGGAGGACACCATCCGCACCGTCCACACCGACCTGGGCCTCGATCTCGATCCGGTCGCGATGGCAGCGTCCGACCGCTGGCTACATGATTACACCGCGGAGCTGTTCGACGGGGGGCTGCCGTGGTGTGACGGGGCGCAACAGATGCTGGAAGCGCTTGCCGCCGAAGGAACTCCGATGGCGCTGGTAACCAACACGCAGCGGGCGCTGACCGATCGTGCATTGAACAGCATTGGGCGCGATTACTTTTCGGTCACCGTATGCGGTGACGAGGTGCCGCATGGCAAACCCGCGCCCGACGCTTACAAGCGCGCGGCCGCATTGTTGGACCTACCGCCGTCGGCGTGCCTGGCCGTCGAGGACTCGGTCACCGGCACGGCTGCCGCCGAAGGCGCGGGGTGTCCGGTGTTGGTGGTGCCCAACGACGTAGCGGTGCCCCGCGGCCCGCGGCGGCGTCACATTTCTTCGCTGGCCGAAGTGGCCGTCACCGATCTGCGACGGTTCCATGCCGAACTCAGTACTCAGTTCGGAGAACGCACCGCCTGACGACGGCGTAAGTGATTGAATGTGACTTCCATCACGCAACGCTGCGGAAGGCTGTCACATGACTCACGGACCGGCTGGTGATTCCGCATCGGGTGTGGATTACGAAGAAACCGAGCATGCCGGCCGCGTGGTCCGGATCGCGTCGGTAGCGGCCCTCGGCGGCTTGCTGTTCGGCTATGACAGCGCGGTGATCAACGGCGCCGTCTCGGCGATCGAGGACGAGTTCGGCGTCGGCGGTTTCAAGCTGGGCTTCGCAGTGGCCTCGGCGTTGCTCGGGGCGGCCGCTCGGCGCGGTCACCGCAGGCAGGCTCGCCGACAAGATCGGCCGGATAGCCGTGATGAAGATCGCGGCGCTGCTGTTCTTGATCAGCGCGATCGGCGCCGGCCTTTCCTACAACTTCGTAGGCACCAACGACGACTTTTACCTCGGACTGCCGAGCGGCGTCTGGATGCTCGTGGTCTTCCGGATCATCGGCGGTATCGGCGTCGGCGTGGCCTCCGTCATCGCGCCGATGTACATCGCGGAGACCTCGCCGCCGCGCATCCGCGGGCGGCTCGGCTCGCTGCAGCAGTTGGCGATCGTGACGGGCATCTTCCTGTCGCTGGCGATCGACAAACTGCTGGCGGTAATTGGCCGGTGGTTCCGGCGAAGAGTTGTGGCTGGGGCTGGAGGCCTGGCGCTGGATGTTCATCGTGATGGCGGTGCCGGCGATCGTCTACGGTGTGCTGGCCTTCACCATTCCCGAGTCGCCGCGCTACCTCGTCGCGAAGTTCCGCATTCCCGAGGCCCGCAAGGTGCTGTCGATGCTGCTCGGCGAGAAGAGCCTCGAGCTGACGATCACCCGGATCCAGGAATCGCTGAAAGCCGAGAAGCCGCCGTCGTGGCGCGACCTGCGCAAGCCGACCGGTGGCATCTACGGAATCGTGTGGGTGGGGTTGGGACTGTCCGTGTTCCAGCAGTTCGTCGGCATCAACGTGATCTTCTACTACTCCAACATCCTCTGGGAGGCCGTGGGATTCGGCGAAAGCGCGGCGTTCATCATCACGGTCATCACGTCGGTGACCAACATCGCGACCACGCTGATCGCGATCGCGCTGGTGGACAAGGTCGGCCGTAAACCGCTGCTGCTGGTCGGCTCGATCGGGATGGCGGTCACGCTGGCCACGATGGCGATCATCTTCGGCCTCGTGGCAGAACTCCAACCCAACGACGAAGGCGAGCTGGTGCCGATCCTCCCGGGCGCCTCCGGTCCGATCGCCCTGATCGCCGCCAATCTCTTCGTGGTTGCGTTCGGCATGTCGTGGGGGCCGATGGTCTGGGTGCTGCTGGGCGAGATGTTCCCGAACCGCATCCGGGCAGCCGCCCTCGGCCTTGCCGCGGCGGGCCAATGGGTCGCCAACTGGTTGATCACCGTGACCTTCCCGGGGTTGCGCGATCACCTGGGCGCCGCCTACGGCTTCTACGCGCTGTGCGCGGCGCTGTCGTTCCTCTTCGTCTGGAAGTGGGTCGAGGAAACCAAGGGCATGCACCTAGAGGACATGCACCGCGAGGCCTACCATCACGAGGCGCATCCCGCGCCGCACTGAAGCCGCACAGACCCGATGCGACGACCACGAGGCCGGCCCAATAGACGAAGAGACGATCGGTACGTCGTTCCAGGTGAGCGTGTTCGGCGGGCCCTCGGCCAGACCACGAAGTCGATAACTACCCCGGCTGTGAGAACGCCAACAAGCCGACGTAGATCCAATTGCGTTTGCTCAAGGATCCAGTGTGCGTGGCCAGCCTCGAAGCCGCACGCAAACCCGCGTGACCGCTGCCCAGCGCGCGTGAAACAATCGCGTGCCGTGAAGACCTTCGACGCCCTGTTCGCCGAACTCAGCGAGCGTGCGCGCACCCGGCCCGCCGGCAGCGGCACGGTCGCCGCGCTTGACGGCGGCGTGCATGGGCTGGGCAAGAAGATCCTCGAGGAGGCCGGCGAGGTGTGGCTGGCCGCCGAACACGAGGGTGACGAGGCGCTGGCCGACGAGATAAGCCAGTTGCTGTACTGGACGCAGGTGCTGATGATCTCGCGTGGTCTCACCCTCGACGACATCTACGAGAAGCTGTGAGCGGTCCCCCAGTGACGCGGGAGGTGCCCCCACATCGCCAACGGCAACCTGCGGGTCGCCGTGCCCAACAAGGGCACGCTCTCCGAGCCGGCCGCCGAGATCCTGTCGGAGGCCGGGTACCGCCGGCGAACCGATCCCAAGGACCTGACCGTCATCGATCCGGCCAACAACGTCGAGTTCTTCTTCCTGCGGCCCAAGGACATCGCGATCTACGTCGGATCGGGACAGCTGGACTTCGGCATCACCGGCCGCGATCTCGCCCAGGAATCCGACGCGCCGGTCCGTGAGCGGCTCGCTCTGGGTTTCGGGTCGTCGACCTTCCGCTACGCCGCCCCTGCGGGACGTCAATGGCGTGTCGAGGATCTCGCGGGCAAGCGGATCGCCACCTCGTTCCCCCATCTGGTGCGAAAAGACTTGGCTGCGCGCGGGATTGACGCGACGGTCATCCGACTCGATGGCGCCGTGGAGATTTCGGTGCAACTCGGGGTGGCCGATGCGATTGCCGACGTGGTGGGCTCGGGTCGCACGCTGGGCCTCCATGACCTCGTGGCTTTCGGCGAACCGCTTTGTGACTCGGAGGCCGTGCTCATCGAAAGCGAAAACCCCGCCACCGAAAACTCGGACGCCCGCGACCAGCTGGCGGCGAGGGTTCAGGGAGTGGTGTTCGGCCAGCAGTATCTGATGCTGGACTATGACTGCCCGCGCACCGTGCTCGAAGCGGCGACGGCCGTCACGCCGGGACTCGAGTCGCCCACCATCGCCCCGCTCGCCGATCCGGCGTGGGTGGCAGTGCGCGCACTGGTACCGCGCCGAGATGTCAACGCCATCATGGACGAAATCGCGGCGATCGGTGCGAAGGCAATCCTGGCCTCCGACATCCGGTTCTGCCGCTTCTGATACCGCGCTTCGCGCATGCAGTGCGTGTTAGCGTCCGGGTGTCGTTTCCACCGGTCCGGAGGTTCGCATGACACATGCCCTTGTCCTGCTGCTCGCATTGCTGATCGGCGTGATCGCCGGCCTGCGGGCGCTGACAGCTCCCGCGGTGGTGGCCTGGGGTGCGTTTCTTGGCTGGATCGACGTCACCGACAAGTGGTCTGAGTGGGTGGGACACCCGATCACCGTCGCCGTCCTGACGCTTTTCCTGTTGGTGGAACTGGTCACCGACCAGTTGCCGAAGACGCCCAGTCGCAAGACAGCGCCACAGTTCATCACCCGGCTCATCATGGGCGCCTTCGCGGGTGCGGTCATCGGCAGCGCCTTCTTCCACACGTTCAGCGCCCTCGGCGCCGGAATGGTCGGTGCCGTGCTCGGCACTATGGCGGCGCCGAGGCGCGGCAGCGTCTGGGTCGGCCCGCAACGGCGGGCAGGACCGCCCGGGCGCGATCCTCGAAGACGTGGTGGCCGTCGGCGGCGGATTCCTCGTCGCGTTCCTCGTCAGCCTCATCTGAACGGCGCACGGTGGCAGAGAAATTCGACGCGATCATCGTCGGCGCCGGCCAGGCCGGGCCGCCGCTTGCAGGCAGGCTGACGCAGGCGGGCCAGAAGGTCGCGGTGATCGAACGCAAGCTGGTCGGCGGCACCTGCGTCAACTACGGCTGTATCCCGACCAAGACGTTGGTGGCCAGCGCGCATGCGGCACACACGGCCCGGCGTGGGGCCGAATACGGCGTCGGCACAGGTGAAATCAGCGTCGACATGGCCAAGGTGAAGACGCGGAAAGACAAGATCGTGCTCGGCGACCGCAGTGGTGTCGAGTCGTGGCTGGAAGGCATGGACGGGTGCACGTTCATCCGCGGCCACGCCCGCTTTGAGGATGCGCACACGATCAGCGTCGACGGGCGTGTGCTGGAGGCCGACAAGATCTTCCTCAACGTCGGTGGCCGTGCGGTGGCTCCCGATATGCCGGGATTGTCCGAAATCGACTACATGACCAACGTCGGCATCCTCGAACTCGACACGGTGCCGGAACATCTGGTGATCATCGGAGGCAGCTACATCGCCCTTGAGTTCGCGCAGATGTACCGCCGGTTCGGCGCCGGTGTGACCGTGATCGAGAAGGGCCCGCGGCTGACCTCCCGCGAGGATGAGGACGTCTCGGCCACCATCAAGGAGATCCTGGAGGCCGAGGGCATCGACGTGGTGGTCGATGCCAACGCGATTCAATTCACCAAGCGTGACAACGGGTTCGATGTGCTGCCGAGGGCCGGTGCCGAGCCGATCACGGGGACCCACCTTCTGGTCGCGGTCGGACGCCAACCCAACACCGACGACCTCGGCCTGGACAAGGCGGGCGTGCACACCGATGACCGCGGCTATATCGTGGTCGACGACCAGCTGCGCACCAACGTCGACCACATCTGGGCGATGGGGGACTGCAACGGACGCGGCGCGTTCACCCACACCTCGTACAACGACTTCGAGATCGTCGCCGCCAACCTGCTCGACGGCATCCCGCGCCGGGTGAGCGACCGCATCACCACCTACGCGCTCTACATCGACCCGCCGCTGGGTCGGGCCGGGATGACGGTCGACCAGGTGCGGAAATCCGGCCGAAAAGCATTGGTGGGCAAGCGACCCATGACACGGGTCGGGCGCGCCGTCGAGAAAGGGGAGACCCAGGGTTTCATGAAGGTCGTCGTGGACGCCGAGACCGACGAGATTCTCGGTGCGGCGATCCTCGGTGTCGGCGGCGACGAAGTCATCCACGCGATCCTCGATGTCATGTCGGCCAAGGCGCCGTGCATCACGCTGTCGCGCACCATGCACATCCATCCGACCGTCAGCGAGCTGGTGCCGACCCTCCTGCAGGAGATGCATCCGCTGGAGTAGCCGCTCGACCGACGTTGAGCTGCCGCGTCACCAGCGCGACCCGCCACCCGAGATGGCGGCACGTCTGCACATCGGATGGGTGCACCTGGTCCGGATTGGCGTCAACGTCGGTCTGCGCTCCCGCGCCCAGCCAGAATCCGAGTCGATTGAGGTCGTTCTCGCTGCCCGTCGAGCTGTTCCAGCCGGCACCCAAACCCAGGTTCACCCAATGCATGTGGTGTTGGGCGGCGAAGACGGCCAGCGACACCAGCGTCTGCACCTTGTCGCCACTCTTGGCTCCGGAGTTGGTGAAACCCGCCGCGACCTTGTCGCGCCAGGACCCGTTCTGGCACCGTCGCCCAGTTTGTTCGGCGAACGTTTGAAAACCGGCCGACACGTTACCCATATACGTCGCGCTACCGAACACGATGCCATCGGCATCGTCGAGGACGTCCCAGTCACCGTCGCTCATGCGGTCGACCGCGATCACGCTGACGTCGGCGCCGGCTTCCCGGGCACCAGCCGCGACGGCGTCTGCCAGCACCGCGGTGTGCCCGAACCCCGAGTGGTAGGCGATGGCCAAAGTAGGTGCAGCGATGTGAGAACCATTGTGTGACATGTCAATTCGCCTCGATCGGTGAACCAGTGATTTCTTGACGACGCGTAGTCCAGTCCGGCAACTCGTCGCCGGCGAGATAGGCCTCCAGCCGATCCAGGAAAGCATGGGTGCCGCCGCGGAACCCGCTCGCATTGCGCACGCTGAGACCGCGGTGGGTGAAGCGAAGCAGGGTGCCGTCACCGTCGGCGGTCAGTTCGTAGCGCACCACGCCGTCTTCGACGATCGGCTGCTTCCATTCGTGTTCGAGGACGTTGGGTGGATCCCACACCAGGATGCGGCCCGTCATCCGTTTGCGATCTGGTGGCAGTGGTGGACCGGTCGCGATCATGTCGATCAGGCCGCCTTCGCGCCGCTCGATGGTTGTCTCGACGAACCACTGCTCGCGTTCATCCGGATCGGTGATCGCCGACCAAACGACCTCGATCGGAAAGGGCAGGCGGCGTTCGAAATTCAGCACCGCGCGGTCACCATCGACCAACAGCCGACCGTTACGTTCACTCATCGCGACTCCTTGTCTTGCGTTCCAGGTGCCGCTCGAGGGCGTCGAGGTGATCGGCCCAGTAGCGGCGGTAGCGGTTGATCCATTCATCGATCTCGACGAGGCCGTCGGCACGCAGCGCGTAGATCCGGCGCTGCGCATCGGGGCGGACCTCGACGAGCCCAACCTCGCGCAGCACCCGCAGATGCCGTGACACCGTCGGTTGGGTCAGCCCGGGCAGGGTGGCCACCAACTCACCGGCCGTGCGTTCACCGTCGATCAGCGCGTCGAGCAGTGCGCGTCGGCTCGGTTCGGCGACCGCTTCGAAGACGTCCATGGCGCTAGTATTGCAGGCGATCTATATAGATGCAAGTAGATATAGCTAGCTTGCGGCGCGGAGCAGGCGCAGTTGGCCGATCTCGGCGATGTTCTTGGTCAGCTCGACGTTGACCCACAGCACGGTGTGCGCGACGGTGCGTCCGCCGTCGCCGCCCCATGGAAACGACGATGGCGCGGCCAAGTCGGTTGTCGTGAGCAGTTCACGCCAGCGCGCGGCCAATTCGCGCAGGCGGCTTACGGCGGCAGCGCCGCTGCCCGGCCAGGCGACATCCGTGCGGTCGCCGGGCGTCGCCCCGGTCAGGTGGTCGATGGCCGTCGACCACCACCATTCGATGTGCCAGGTGAGCCAGCCGATGGTCGGCACCGGAATGGAATGGGATCAGGTTCGGAGTCGGTCCAGTCGGGCCGCCACCCGCCGGCCACATCTGGGCGCACCGTCCAGCACAACGGTGCCGGTTCCCAGAAAAAGTCGTCCTCGACCAGTGCCGACAAGTGCAGATCGGCCAGCGCCCAGGCTAGGTCGAATTGGAAAACAATCTCGTCGGTCACGGCTGGCGCTGAACCAGCAGTGTCTGTGCGACGACACCGATAAATCCTTGGCGATCAAAGATTTCCGCGGTCGTCACACCGATGCCGTCGGGGCCGATCGACCCCCGGGCGCGCAGCGCGAAGTCCTTGCCGACGGGCAGCCGGTGCAGGTGTACGGCGGTGTCGGTGTTCATGAACACGAACCGCTCGGGATCCAGTGCCGCACCCGCACCGTTGGCCGAATCGACCACCATGGCCAGGCGTTGCAGATCCGTCATCGGCTCGGAATCGACAAGGTGCCCAAGCGGACTGAGCCAGACCACATTTGACGTGCCATCGCTGACGCGCTGCCTGCGCCACGTCACAGTTTCGAGGTAACCCGTTGCGCCTTCCCAGCTGTGGGGCACCGGATCCGATTCACCTTCAACCAGCGGTGGATAACGATCGGTCGCGGCATCGCGCGGTGTCGCTGGGCGCCAGCAGCCACGCGGTGACCCGGGCAACTGCGCGGTGGCTGCCGTCCGGACGAGGCGCCGACATTTCGGCAGCCATCATGGATATCCGG
Source organism: uncultured Actinomycetota bacterium (assembly GCA_963851115.1). GTDB lineage: Bacteria > Actinomycetota > Actinomycetes > Mycobacteriales > Mycobacteriaceae > Mycobacterium. The sequence continues at coordinate 112,180 of CAWKOI010000005.1, read as the reverse complement.
GCACCGGGGCGTTCCACCCAGGCGCGAACCCGCACCGGCGCAACGGGTATCGCGCCCAGGATGTCCAGGGTGAGCCGGCCGACACGCAATCCGGAATCGCCGGCGAGTTCCTCGATGTGTTTGGTCATAAGCGCGAGCGGCGGAGAGCCGTGCTGGATTTCCGGGTTCCAGTTGCTGCGGGTGCCATCGGTGGAGTCGAACATTTGAAATTCCCCGTCGGACGGAAGCCGACGGTAGTGGCAGTCGATCACGCAGCCGGCTCCGAGGAACGCAGCACTGTGTCGTCCTCGGAGGCAGAGCCCTCGTCGGGAATCTCCGGCCAGCCCGGATAGGGAGGCGGCGTACCACCGAACACCGGGCAGTGGGAGTGATGGGCGCACCAGTCACACAGCCGCGACGGATGCGGCCGGAAATCGCCTGTCGCCCCGGCTGATTGGATGGCACGCCAAATCGCCATCAACGTCTTCTCGAACCGCAGCAGCTCGTCGAGATCGGGGGAGTAGTCCAGCACCTGACCGTCGGCCAGATAGAGCAGCCGCAGCCGGGTGGGCAGCACGCCCCGCGACCGCAGCAGGGCGACCGCATAGAACTTCATCTGGAACATGGCCTTGAACTCGGCCAGCGCCCGCGCCTCGGGCGGCGCCTTGCCGGTCTTGTAGTCGACGACCCGCAGCTCGCCCGTCGGTGCGACGTCGATGCGGTCGACGAACCCGCGCAGAAGTGTGCCGTCTTCGAGTTCGACCTCGACGCGCTGTTCGCAGCACTGCGGGTCGAACCGCGTCGGGTCCTCCAGCCGGTAGTAGCCCGACAGCAGGGCGCGGGCCTCGTCCAGCAGTTCGGCCCGTAGCGCGGGTTCGATGTCGTCGGCCAGCTCGGGCTGCGCGGCGACCACCCGCTCCCAGGCGGGGTCGACGAGCGTCATGCGGTGTCGCGGCCGCGCTGGGCGGCGGGCAGGGCGTAGAGCTGCTCCAACGCTGCGTGCACCACAGATCCTCGAACCTGTGCAGTCGACGACGGTTCCGGCAGCCGGTCGATCGCGCGGAACCGGTACAGCAGCGGGCACTGCTTGAAATCGCTGGCCCGTGACGGCGACAGCGCGGGCCGACGTACCGGGGCCGGTTCGTCGCTCATAAAGGCAGCGTAGGTCGACCCGCTGACAACCCCGCGCACCCGACCCGGCGCGTCTGCTGGCAGGCTGATGGGCTGTGCGGGAAAGCACGACCGGTCCGTTCGCCGTCGGTGATCGCGTGCAGCTCACCGACGCCAAGGGTCGGCACTACACGATGGTCTTGGCGCCCGGCGGTGAGTTCCACACCCATCGTGGCGTGATCGCGCTCGACACCGTGATCGGGCTACCGGAGGGCAGCGTCGTCAAGTCCACCAGTGGCGACCAGTTCCTGGTGCTGCGGCCGCTGCTGGTGGACTACGTGATGTCGATGCCCCGCGGTGCACAGGTCGTCTACCCCAAAGACGCCGCCCAGATCGTGCACGAAGGCGACATCTTCGGCGGTGCGCGAGTGCTGGAGGCCGGTGCCGGCTCCGGGGCGCTGACGTGTTCACTGCTGCGCGCTGTCGGGCCCGACGGACGGGTGATGTCGTATGAGGTGCGCGACGACCATGCCGAGCACGCGGCGCGCAACGTCGAGACGTTCTTCGGTGAGCGCCCTGCCAACTGGGAGCTGGTGACCGCGGACGTCGCCGCCTACGCGGGGCCGGAAGTGGATCGGGTGGTTCTCGACATGTTGGCGCCGTGGGAAGTGCTGGACGCTATCGCCGGCGCGCTGGTGGCCGGCGGAGTCCTGATGATCTACGTCGCGACCGTCACCCAGCTGTCACGGACCGTCGAGGCGCTGCGCGAGCAGCAGTGCTGGACCGAGCCGCGGGCATGGGAGAGCATGCAGCGGGCCTGGCATGTCGTCGGCCTGGCGGTGCGCCCACAACACACGATGCGGGGCCACACGGCGTTTCTGATCAGCGTGCGCAAATTGGCGCCCGGCGCAGTCGCGCCCATGCCGCTACGCCGCAAGCGGCAACTCGGCGGCAGCGTTTAGTCGTCGGTGCTGCGCCGAAGTCCGCGGCGCACGGACAACAACTCCATCTCCGGTCGCGACGCCACCAATCGTTCCGCGGCGTCGAGCACTTCGACGATGTGCCCGCGATCCGCGGACACGACGGCCAGCCCGACATTGGAGCGGCGGTGTAACTCTTGCGAGCCGGTCTCGGCGGCGGATACCGCGAATCGGCGCTGCAGTTCGGCGATTACGGGGCGGATGGCGGATCGCTTCTGCTTGAGCGAACGCACGTCGCCGAGCAGTAAGTCGAATTCCAACCAGCCGATCCACATGTCGGCGCTCAGGGCGTCGGAATGGCCGTCGGCTCCTGGCCCAGCTGCAGCAGCATGTCGGCGGTCTGCCGGGTCAACTGCCAGGAGCCGTTGGTCGGGCTGAACTCCATCGGGAACGTGAAGTCGCGACCGGCCTGCCGGTTGGCGGGCTTGATGACGACGTTGGCGACGACGTTGCCCTGATGGGATTGGGACCACGTGAGATCGGTGGCCTCGAAGCTCAACGGCATGTACCCGCCGTCGCGCAGGGCGCGGCCGAACCGGTCCAACGCGGCGGCGTCGTCGGCCGTGGCGTATTCGACGAGGCCGACCTTCTCCGAGCCGGGCGATGTTGGGGTCGGCCAGCCGGGCCATCACGTCGGTCAGCGCAGTGGGTGGCGGCAGTGGATCCGCGGCCGGCGACGGCGCAACCGGCGCCGTTGGGGGCTTGGTGATCGGGGGTGTCTCAACCGCCGCGGGCTGGCTGGGGTTGTCGTCACCGCCACATCCGCTAAGCCCGAGCGCCGCCGCGATTGCGACGGCGCTCAGGACTGTGGCGCGAATGGTGCGGCGCACCGGACGGATCAGCCGACTGACGACAGCAACGACAGGGCCGACCCCTTCGCAAGCTGCCAATCCAGTGGGCCCGGGCCCGGGACGAACTGGATGTTCTGGCTGGCGGTGCCGCCGGTGGCAGCCGTTGCGGTGACGTCCGCGGTAGCCATGTTGCCGTTCTGGTCGATGTTGACGACGCGTGAAGACCAGCGGGAACTTGCCCTCCGCGGCCGCATTGCTGTACGCCCGGTCGGCGGTGATGCCCTCGATGCGGCCCGTGCCGCCTTGGATGAATGCGGCCTTGTTGCCGCTGGGGCCGAACGAGCCGGGCCCCGCGAGGGCGGCAGCGTCTGCGTCAGTGCGCCCTGCAAGTCTGGGGCCGGCGCCTGCGGCAGCGGGATGTCGAACACGACGGGCTGCACGGTCGGTGCGGCAGAAATCGTGCCGGATGCAATGGAAGTCACACCTGCCGCCGCTCCGCCTACTAGTGCGGCTGCTGCCACGCCGGTAACGAGGCCTTTCAGGGTCACGGTTGTCCTTTCGATCGGCTCAAGTCTTCTCAGAGGTTAACAAGTGTTGCTGGTGTGTCGAATTGCTACACCGCACACAAAGGCTGAATCGCCGGTAGCTTTGAAGTTGTTACTGCACCAATATTCGGTGCGGGAGGGAGCGCAGCATGAGTGAGTCAGAGCGTTCCGAGGCTTTCGGAACCCCTATGTCCAGCGATGATGCTGCCGAGTTGGAAGAACTGCGCCGTGAGGCGGCGATCCTGCGCGAGCAGCTGGAGAACGCGGTAGGTCCGCAGAGCGGATTGCGCAGCGCTCGCGATGTGCACCAGCTCGAGGCGCGGATTGACTCCCTTGCAGCGCGTAACGCCAAGTTGATGGAAACCCTCAAAGAGGCCCGTCAGCAGTTGCTGGCACTGCGTGAAGAGGTCGACCGGTTGGGTCAGCCTCCGAGCGGTTACGGTGTGCTGCTGGCCGTCCAGGACGACGACACCGTCGACGTGTTCACCTCCGGCCGCAAGATGCGCCTGACGTGCTCGCCCAACATCGACGTGAAGGTGCTCAAGCAGGGCCAGACGGTCCGCCTCAACGAGGCGCTGACGGTGGTCGAGGCCGGCAACTTCGAAGCCGTCGGCGAGATCAGCACGCTGCGCGAGATCCTCTCCGACGGGCACCGTGCACTCGTGGTCGGTCACGCCGACGAGGAGCGCATCGTCTGGCTGGCCGAGCCGTTGGTGGCCGCCGAGTTCCTGCCCGACGACGTCGACGCGGTCGACGACGACGACGACGACCGTCCGCGCAAGCTGCGCCCCGGTGACTCGCTGCTGGTCGACACGAAGGCCGGGTATGCGTTCGAGCGCATCCCGAAGGCCGAGGTGGAAGATCTGGTTCTCGAAGAGGTTCCCGACGTCAGCTACAACGACATCGGTGGCCTCGGCAGGCAAATCGAGCAGATCCGCGACGCCGTCGAGCTGCCGTTCCTGCACAAGGAGCTCTACCGCGAGTACTCGCTGCGCCCGCCCAAGGGCGTGCTGCTCTACGGCCCGCCCGGCTGCGGCAAGACGCTGATCGCCAAGGCGGTCGCCAACTCGCTGGCCAAGAAGATGGCCGAGGTTCGCGGCGACGACGCCCGGGAGGCGAAGAGCTACTTCCTCAACATCAAGGGCCCGGAGCTGCTGAACAAGTTCGTCGGTGAGACCGAACGCCACATCCGGCTGATCTTCCAGCGCGCGCGGGAGAAGGCGTCGGAGGGCACCCCGGTGATCGTGTTCTTCGACGAGATGGACTCGATCTTCCGTACCCGCGGCACGGGTGTCAGCTCGGACGTGGAGACGACGGTGGTCCCGCAGTTGCTGTCGGAGATCGACGGTGTCGAGGGTCTGGAGAACGTCATCGTCATCGGCGCATCCAACCGCGAGGACATGATCGACCCGGCGATCCTGCGGCCCGGCCGGCTGGACGTCAAGATCAAGATCGAGCGGCCGGACGCCGAGGCGGCACAGGACATCTTCTCCAAGTACCTCGTCGAGGAGCTGCCGGTGCACGCCGACGACCTCGCCGAGTTCGGCGGCGATCGGGCGGCCTGCCTCGCGGCGATGAGGGAGAAGGTCGTCGATCGGATGTACGCCGAGATCGACGACAACCGGTTCCTTGAGGTCACCTACGCCAATGGTGACAAGGAAGTCATGTACTTCAAGGACTTCAACTCCGGCGCGATGATCCAGAACGTCGTCGACCGCGCGAAGAAGAACGCGATCAAGGCGGTGCTCGAGACCGGTCAGCCCGGTCTGCGCATCCAGCACCTGCTCGACTCGATCGTCGACGAGTTCGCCGAGAACGAGGACCTGCCCAACACCACCAATCCCGATGACTGGGCACGGATCTCGGGCAAGAAGGGCGAGCGGATCGTCTACATCCGCACGCTCGTCACCGGCAAGAGCTCGAGCGCGTCGCGGGCGATCGACACCGAGTCGAACCTGGGCCAGTACCTCTAACCCCTTTCCGCGAGCTGGGCCCACGCGCAAGCGGGACTGGGGATCGCAAACGCCCCCGAAATCGCGAAGATTCGGGGGCTTTTGCGTCTCCCCGCTAGTTCACGGTGGCAGCATCGCTGTATGACCATGCCGTCGCTTTCCTGGGATGTAGTACCCGTCGACAAGCCGGACGACCTCAACGTCGTGATCGGGCAGTCACACTTCATCAAGACCGTCGAGGACCTGCACGAGGCGCTGGTCGGTGTGAGCGCATCGCTGCGGTTCGGGCTGGCGTTTTGCGAGGCCTCCGGACCTCGGCTGGTGCGCTGCAGCGGCAACGACTCCGAATTGGTCGAACTCGCCACCCGCAACGCACTGGCGATCGGCGCCGGGCACTGTTTCGTGATCTTCTTGCGCGAGGGCTTCCCGGTCAATGTTCTCAATCCGGTCAAGGCGGTGCCCGAGGTCTGCACGATCTACTGCGCCACAGCGAATCCGGTGGAACTCGTGGTGGCGGTGACTCCGCGCGGCCGCGCCATCGTGGGTGTGGTCGACGGAGAACCGCCGCTTGGGGTGGAAAACGATGATGACGTGGCTGCGCGCCGCGACCTACTACGCGCCATCGGTTACAAACTCTGACGACGTCTGAGGCGAGCAGACACAAAAGTCCGCGACACGCCCTGTGATCTGGGAGCGTTTACGTTCCCCAGCTTGCGCGTGGGCCCAGCTCACGCAGGTTAGGTGCGACCTTTTCCATCTCGAGGTACGCGTCGCGGCCCGCCAGGCTCACGGCGACATCCGCGATCAGCGGGTCGAAGAACCGCTGCCGGTACAGCGGGTCGACGCTCGTGCTGACCGTGAAGTAGAGCCCGGACAGCACGGCGACGAACAACGACATGTGGACAATGGTCTGCGGCACGGGGACGTGGATGCCGAACCACGTTCCGGGGCAAGGTGGTTCGCCGACGGGACAGGATTCTTCCGACGACCACAGCACGGCGACATCGTCGGGCACCGCGACAATGCCGAGTGCGAGGAAGAACGCGAACAGTCCGGCGGTGAAGAACACCACCTGGATCGCCTGCGACATCACCATCACCGCGACGACATTGACCTGTTCGGCCAGCGACAGTGGGGTACGCGTCGGCTGATGCCCAGCGGCGCCCGCAAGCGGCGTGCCGGCGAGCAGTTGGGCGGGGTCTGACTGCTCAGCGCGGTCCTCGCGCAGTGCCCGCACCTCGTCGCGAATCGTGGTGACCATGAACACGACCGCCACGACCGCCAGGAATCCGATTGTCTGCCAGAGCCGTTGGCGGGTCATCCGGGCGGACAACTGCCACAGTTCACCGGTGAAATACACCAGCACTGTCAACATCAGCAGCGGCAGCGCGCGGCTCATCAACGTGCCGAGCGCGCCCAGCTGCACCGAGGCAAAGCGGAACGCCCACAAGGCAATCGAGCCGAACCCGAGGTAGGTCAGCCAGATCGCCAACACCGCGACGATCGCGAGGCCGAATGCCTCGGCCGCCGCGATACCCGAAAACCCGCTGGCGGCGAACGGTAGCCCGAATACGAACAGCGCCATCACGAGCAGCGCCGCCGACCGTCGGCCCGCTTCACCGAGCGTGGTGCCGGCTTGATGCAGCAGATACAGCGCGAACGGCGCGGCGATCAGCAGCAGTGTCAGGACGCCCAGCCGGATCACGTAACCGAAATCGGGATCGCCGTCGGTGAGTTCGGCCAGCATCATCGTCAGCGATATCACCGCACCGACGCCGCTGACCATAGGTGCCGAGCGTTCGATCAGTGCACGAGAGCGGACGCGCCGGGTTAGCACCAGCGGCAGCCCGCGATGCAAGAACCATTCGTGCACCTGCCGCATGTCGGACACGGGCAACATTGTGCTTGATTGCGGCAGTCGTGGCGCCTCAGCGCGCCGATACGGCGGCGCGGTAACGATTGCGGGCCGTCAACGTGAGCCGCAGGTCGTCGATGAGCGGGTCGAAGAACCGCGTCCGATATTCGGCGTCGCTGACGGTCCGCGCGCTGATGTACATAAACGTCAGCGCACCAAGGAAAAACGTGATCTGAATCAACGAATCCGGTACGGGGATCGTCATGCCGAGCACCGTGCCGTCGCTGCGGCCGTTGCGCGTCCACGCCGCCAGCAATTCGGGGGACAGCAGGATGAGGCCGAGGATCAAGAAGAGCAGGGCGACCATCGCCGCGATGATAAAGATCTGGCTGAGTTGCGATGCGGCGACCACGAACAGGATGTTGAGCCGCTCGGTGCGGCTCAGCGCACGGACAGTCGCTGGATCCGGCATCGTCTCGAACGGTGTGCCTGCCAGTCGCTCTGAGTGGTCGTCGGACGGGTCACCGGTCTCCATGATCGGCGTGACCCGGTCGGCGGTGACGGATATCACGAACGCCGCCGCGATCACGACGAGGAACATCAGGGCCAGCCACAAGCGTGGACGCGAGATCGTGGCCGCCATCACCCAGACAGGGGAATTGAAGAAGACCAGAAACGTCAGCAATAGCAGCGGCAGGGCGCGGGTCGCCAACGATCCCGCTGCGGCAAGGTTCGACATCGTCATCTGCGCGGCCCAACTCATGATCGAGCCCGCGCCAGAAGCGGTCAACGCGAGGATGGCGGCGACGACGATGCCCTCGAAAATGAGGTCGGCAGCTATCCGCGGGCTCGGGCCGCCGACGATTCCCCCGAGGACCGCGACGGCCAGCGACACCGACGCCACGATAGTGCGGCCGCGCACGGAGCCGATCCGCGACACCAGCCAGCCGACCGTCGCCGCGACGGGCAGTACCAGCACCACGAGCGCCAGGATGAACCACTCGTTTCGTGTCGGTTCACCCTCGATGTTGATCGTGTGCTTGCCGGTAATCAGCACGACGAGGACGGAGTTGACCATGAACACGGCGAATGCCGCCAACGCGGGAGCCGATCGTGGCCACAAGCGCCGAACAAGGGCTCCTGGCCGCAATACCGCGGGTAGACCACGATCCAGGAACCACGCATCAGCAGCCCGTCGCTGGGTCACCTCAATCATGCATGGCCCGCCGGTTCGGTGACGACGTCAGCTGGATCGCCGCCCGCCACAGCAGCAGGCCGGTCTGCACCCCGACGGCGATCGACATCATCGAGATCAGTGTGGTGCGTTGCCGACCCACTGGCCGGCGTACGCGGTCAGCAGCATCAGCAGCGAGTCAGCAGCATCCACGGCAGGACCGACGTCGGCGGCCATCACGGCCCCGAGCGCGGCCACGAACTGGGTCGCGGTCGCGTCGCGGTCCTCCTGCTCGGATGGCACGGTCGCAGGTTACTGCGGGACGTCCCCTACTCTTGGGCTATGCAACGGATTATCGGAACCGAGGTCGAGTACGGCATCTCGTCGCCGTCCGATCCGACCGCGAATCCGATACTGACCTCCACGCAGGCGGTGCTGGCATACGCGGCGGCCGCCGGGATCCAGCGGGCCAAGCGCACCCGCTGGGATTACGAGGTGGAGTCGCCGCTGCGCGACGCCCGCGGATTCGACCTGAGCAGGTCGGCCGGGCCGCCGCCGGTGGTGGACGCCGACGAGGTCGGCGCGGCCAACATGATCCTGACGAACGGCGCCCGGCTCTACGTCGACCACGCCCATCCTGAGTACTCCGCGCCGGAGTGCACGGACCCGCTGGACGCGGTGATCTGGGACAAGGCCGGCGAACGGGTGATGGAGGCCGCTGCCAGGCATGTGGCGAGCGTGCCCGGCGCCGCGAAGCTGCAGCTCTACAAGAACAACGTGGACGGCAAGGGCGCGTCATACGGATCGCACGAGAACTATCTGATGTCGCGCCAGACGCCGTTCTCGGCGGTGATCGCGGGCCTGACGCCGCATCTGGTGTCCCGTCAGGTCATCACCGGGTCGGGCCGGGTGGGCATCGGGCCCTCGGGCGACGAGCCCGGGTTTCAGCTATCCCAGCGCTCCGACTACATCGAGGTCGAGGTCGGCCTGGAGACCACGCTCAAGCGCGGCATCATCAACACCCGCGACGAGCCACACGCCGACGCCGACAAGTACCGGCGGCTGCACGTCATCATCGGCGATGCGAACCTGGCGGAGACGTCGACCTACCTCAAGCTCGGCGCCACAGCGCTGGTGCTGGACCTGATCGAAGAGGGCATGGACCTCACCGACCTGGCGCTGGCCCGGCCGGTGCACGCCGTGCACGTAATCAGCCGCGACCCTACGTTGCGCGCCACTGTCGCACTGGCCGACGGCCGCGAGCTGACCGGCCTTGCGCTGCAACGGATCTACCTGGACCGGGTGGCCAAGCTCGTGGACAGCCGCGATCCCGACCCACGCGCGGCCGACATCGTCCAGACCTGGGCGAACGTGCTCGACCTGCTGGAGCGCGACCCGATGGAATGCGCCGACGTGCTGGACTGGCCCGCCAAGTTGCGGCTGCTCGAAGGGTTCCGCAACCGCGAGAACCTGAGTTGGTCGGCGCCGCGCCTGCACCTGGTGGACTTGCAGTATTCCGACGTGCGGCTGGACAAGGGCCTGTACAACCGGCTGGTCGCGCGCGGCTCGATGAAGCGGCTGGTCACCGAGCAGCAGGTGATCGACGCGGTGGACAACCCACCGACGGACACCCGCGCGTATTTCCGTGGCGAGTGCCTGCGCCGGTTCGGCGCCGACATCGCGGCGGCCAGCTGGGACTCGGTGATCTTCGACCTGGGCGGCGATTCGCTCGTCCGGATTCCGACCCTGGAGCCGCTGCGCGGCAGTAAGGCGCACGTCGGGGCCCTGCTCGACTCCGTGGACACCGCCGTCGAACTGGTTGAACAGCTCACCACCTAGGCGGGCTATCCCGGGCAATTCGCTCGTTGACCGGTAGTGTGGAGGAACCGGCGGGCGGCTGTGAGCCCGCCGATGACATACGCAGGAGGCGGCGATGGCTCAGGAGCAGACCAAGCGTGGTGGTGGTGGCGGCGAGGACGACGACCTCACCGGCAGCACGGCCGCCGGGCAGGAGCGTCGCGAAAAGCTGGCCGAGGAGACCGACGACCTGCTGGACGAGATCGATGACGTTCTCGAGGAGAACGCCGAGGACTTCGTGCGCGCGTACGTCCAGAAGGGTGGACAGTGACCTGGCCGCACCGCGAGCAGCTGGCCTTTCCCAAACCCCTTCCTGGAGCACCCTCCGTCCCTGTGGACTTGTCGTCCTTTTCTGAACTTCTTCGCCGACAGGCGCCCCATCTCTTGCCCGTCACCGGCCCCGAGGGCGGCGTGGTCCCGACGAACACTGTGCCGCACGGCACGACGATCGTCGCCTTGAGGTATCCCGGCGGGGTGGTGATGGCCGGTGACCGGCGCTCCACACAGGGCAACATGATCGCCGGGCGCGACGTAAAGAAGGTGTACATCACCGACGACTACACGGCGACCGGCATTGCGGGCACCGCGGCCATAGCGGTGGAGTTCGCCCGGCTGTATGCCGTCGAGCTGGAGCATTACGAAAAGCTCGAAGGGGTGGCGCTGACGTTCGCCGGGAAGGTCAACAGGCTGGCGACCATGGTTCGCGGCAATCTCGGCGCCGCGCTGCAGGGTTTCGTCGCGTTGCCGCTGCTGGCCGGCTATGACCTCGATGACCCCGACCCGCGGGCTGCGGGGCGGATCGTGTCGTTCGACGCCGCTGGCGGCTGGAACATCGAGGAAGAGGGCTACCAGGCGGTGGGCTCGGGATCGGTCTTCGCCAAGTCTGCGATCAAGAAGCTGTACTCGCAGGCCGTCGACGCCGATTCCGCACTCCGGGTGGCGATCGAGGGCCTCTACGACGCCGCCGACGACGACTCCGCGACCGGCGGGCCGGACCTGGTGCGCGGCATCTATCCGACCGCCGTGGTAATCGGTGCCGATGGTGCCGAGGAGGTGCCGGAAGGGCGCATCGCGGCGCTGGCCCGCGGGGTCATCGAAAGCCGTTCCGCTGAAGGCACTTTGCGGTCAGATTCCGGGCCGTCGACCGATGCGCGGGGAGACTCGTGACCTTTCCGTACTTCATCTCGCCCGAACAGGCGATGCGCGAGCGCTCGGAGCTTGCCCGCAAAGGCATCGCAAGGGGCCGCAGCGTGGTGGCGTTGGCGTACAACGGCGGCGTGCTGTTCGTCGCCGAGAACCCGTCGCGGTCGCTGCAGAAGATCAGCGAACTCTACGACCGGATCGGTTTCGCCGCCGCGGGCCGATTCAACGAGTTCGACAGACTGCGCCGCGGCGGCATCCAGTGGGCCGACACCAAAGGTTATGCGTATGACCGCCGCGACGTCGCCGGTCGCCAGCTGGCCAACGTGTATGCGGAGGCGCTCGGCACCATCTTCACCGAGCAGGCCAAGCCCTATGAGGTCGAGTTGTGTGTCGCCGAGGTCGCGCACCACGGCGAGACCAAACCGCCGGAGCTGTACCGCATTACCTACGACGGGTCGATCAACGACGAACCGCATTTCGTCGTGATGGGCGGCACGACCGACCCGATCATCGCGGCGCTCAACGAGTCCTACACGGAGAATGCCAGCCTGTCGGAGGCGGCCAAGATCGCCGTCGACGCGCTGAAAGTCGGCGCTAACGGCGGCTCGGAGACGCGCACGCTCGGACCGTCAACGCTGGAGGTCGCGATCCTCGACGCGAACCGGCCCCGCCGTGCATTCCGGCGGATCACCGGCTCGGCGCTGGAAGCGCTATTGCCGGAAGAGGATTCAGGCTCCGAGTCGAAATCCGGCGAGTCCTCAGACGCCTAGGGCGTTGACGACGGCTTCGGGATCTTTTCGGTCGGCATACAGTCGCCACACGGTTTCCGCGAGTTCGTCGGGGTTGAGTGTTGCGGCGGTCAGGTTTTCGGGGAGTTCCGGGCCGCCCGAGATGGCCTTGTGGATGTCGCCGCGTTCGATCAGGCCGCCGATCGTGATGGTGCCCGCATAGACTCCCGCAGGCTCCAGCGCCGCGTGCAGGGTGATCGCGTAGTTGCGCAGTGCGGCGGCGAACAGTGCGAGGCCCGCGAGCGGTGGCATCGGGACGACACTGCTCAGGCCGCCGGCGAACAGCAGCCCGCCCTCGCCGCGGTCGGTGAGCTCAGGGATCAGCAGCGAGGCGAAATCGACGGCGGGTACGACGCCCCGCAGAGCCGACTCCGCGCCGGCCGCGTCCAGCGTCGTGATGTCACCGAACAACTGCCCGACCGCGGCAGGCCCGTAGTAGCCCACGTCAATGCGGCCGAATCGGGCGCGGGCGGCGTCGATGGCTGCGCGGAGGGCCTTCGGATCGGCGGCGTCGGCGGTGAACGCCGCTACATCGACCCCGGCGTCGGCGAGTGATCGGAGGTAGTCGGGGTGCCGGGCCGGGCTGCGACAGATCAGCGCGACGGCGTAACCCTCGGCGCCAAATCGATGGGCTACCGACATGCCGAGGCCAGGGCCGGCGCCGAGGACGACGAGAACAGGAGAAGTTGAGGTCATACTCAAGTTAGTACCACAACTTGAGTATGACCTCAACTTAGCTAGTATTGGCTGGTGGCGACGATGCGCGCGGACGCGCTGCGCAATCGCGACCGTCTGACGACGGCCGCCGCCGAGCTGTTCGCCGAGCGCGGGGTGGATGTGCCGCTGGAGGAGATCGCGCGCCGGGCCGGGGTGAGCATCGGCACGCTGTACAACCATTTCCCGAATCGCGGTGCGCTGCTCGACGCGGTGCTGCCGGAGCGACTCGCCGAGGTCGATCGGTTGGCCGAGGTGGCGCTGAGCGATCCCGATCCGTGGCAGGGATTCGCCGGGTTCCTGGACGGGCTGTTCGTCGTCCAGACGCGCGACCGCTCGTTGAACGACGCGATTGCGCGCAATCCCGTTGGCTCCGTCGACGTGGCCGCGGAGTGTGGGCGTGCCGGCGGGGTGCTGGATGCGGTCGTGCGCCGCGCCAGGGATGCCGGTGCGCTACGCGCCGACTTCGGCGGCGACGATCTCGCCACGCTGCTGTGGGCGATGTCGAAGGTGATCTCGATGTCGGACGGCGACGACACGGTATGGCGCCGCCATCTCGGTTTCGTGCTCGACGGGCTGCGGGCGCGCTAAGGGCAGGTCTCCTCGATCCGCACGACGCCGAACTCGATCTCGGTAGCGGTGGTAAACGTTTCGCCCGGTGGTGGCGTCGACGTGCACACCACCCAGTGTCGATCGCTGACCTGCATCCGGTCCTGCCCCGTCAGGTCGGTCGAATCGGTGTACCAAACCGCGCTGTGGGTGAGCGACTGGATGGCGTCCTGAGCGCCCTGCAAGTTCTCACCGACGAGGTCGGGCATTGTCCACTCGTGGTCCGGTTGAGCCACCTCGGTCGAAGGGGACGAACACGCGACGACCAGTGCTGCGGCTCCGCACAGTACGGATCGGCAGAACGCTCTCATCTGATCCCCTTGGCCGAGATCATCCGAGACTATTCCCGGGTGATTAATTCTGCGTGTTCGTGTTGACGAGCATGCGCAACGAGAGGACCATTTGTTGCGTCATTCACTTTACGTTGCGTAACCCGCAACAGTCTAGGAGCGCGGGCCTATGCCCAAAGTTGTCGTCATCGGCGCTGGCATCGTCGGCACCTCACTCGCGGATGAGCTGACCGCCCGCGGGTTCACCGACGTCACCGTGCTGGACCGTGGGCCGCTGTTCACGACCGGCGGGTCGTCATCGCACGCGCCGGGCCTGGTGTTCCAGACCAATCCGTCCAAGACGATGAGCACCTTCGCGCGCTACACCGTCGAAAAGTTCCGAGCGCTCGAACATCCCGACGGATGGACGTTCAACTCGGTCGGCGGGCTCGAGGTCGCCACCACGCCGGAGCGCTGGGCCGATCTGCACCGCAAGGCCGGCTGGGCGGCCGCGTGGGGAATCGATGGCCGCCTGCTGAGTCCGGCCGAATGCGTAGACCTGCACCCGCTGCTGGACCGCGATGCCATCCTCGGCGGATTTCACACGCCCACCGATGGCCTGGCCAAGGCCGTGCGCGCCGGTGAAGCCCAGGCGCGGCAGGCGATGGCGCGCGGCGCGACCTTCCGGCCGCACACCGAAGTGGTCGGAGTCGTCGAGAAGGGCGGCCGGGTCACCGGCGTTGACACGACGGCGGGGGTCATCGACGCCGACATCGTGGTGTGTGCGGCCGGCTTCTGGGGCGCTCAGTTCGCCAGGCAGGTCGGACTCGTTGTGCCGCTGGTGCCGATGGCGCACCAGTACGCGCGCACCGGTCAGATCGCCGCGTTGGTCGGCCGCAACACCGAGTTGTCGGAGGCGGGGCTGCCGATCCTGCGACACCAGGATCAGGATCTGTACTTCCGCGAACACGTCGACCGGATGGGCATAGGCTCCTACAGCCACAAGCCGATGCCGGTCGACATGTCCACGCTGATGGCCGACACAGCGGGTGAACAGATGCCGTCGATGCTGCCGTTCACCGAAGAAGACTTCGCACCCGCATGGAACGAAGCGCGGGAACTGCTTCCGGCACTGGGCGATTCGAAAGTCGAAGAGGCGTTCAACGGCATCTTCTCGTTCACCCCGGATGGCATGTCCATAATGGGCGAACACCGCGACCTCTCCGGATTCTGGGTCGCAGAAGCGGTGTGGGTGACCCATTCGGCCGGTGTCGCCAAGGCCACCGCAGAGTGGATCGTCGACGGCACCCCGTCGATCGATGTGCACGAATGCGACCTGTACCGCTTCGAGGATGTCGCCCGCAGCCCGCGATTCATCGAGCAGACCAGTTCGCAGGCCTTCATCGAGGTCTACGACATCATCCATCCCTACCAGTTCCGAACCGCGCTGCGCGGGCTGCGAACCAGCCCGTTCCACCACCGCCAGCGCGAGCTCGGTGCGTTCTTCTACGAGGGCGCCGGGTGGGAACGCCCGGCCTGGTTCGAGGCGAATGCCGGACTGGCGCAACGGCTTCGCGGCGACGGCGTGGCGTTCCCCGACCGCGACGATTGGTCGTCCCGATTCTGGTCACCGATCTCGATCGCCGAGGCGCACTGGACCCGGCACGCCGTTGCGATGTACGACATGACACCACTGACCCGCTACCAGGTCGCCGGGCCAGGCGCGGCGGCCTTCCTGCAGCGGATGACCACCAACAACGTCGACAAGAGCATCGGTTCGGTCACCTACACCCTGCTGCTCGACGAAACCGGCGGTATCAGAAGCGATATCACCGTCGCCCGCCTCGGCGAGCGCGACTTCCAGGTCGCCGTCAACTCACCGATGGACTTCGACTGGTTCAGTCGTCACCTGCGCACGGATCATTCCGCTCCTCACGTGCGCGGTGACGTCACCCTGCGTGACATCACCGGCGGTACCTGTTGCATCGGTGTGTGGGGGCCGCTCGCCCGCGACATGGTGCAGCCGCTGTGCCCCGACGACCTGTCGCACGAGTCCTTCAAGTATTTCCGCGCCAAGCAGACCTATCTCGACGCGATCCCGGTCACCATGCTGCGGGTGTCCTACGTCGGCGAGCTCGGCTGGGAGATCTACACCAGCGCCGAATACGGTTCCGCACTGTGGGATCTGCTGGCCGAGGCGGGTCAACCGCACGGCGTCATCGCCGCCGGCCGGATCGCGTTCAACAGCCTGCGCATTGAGAAGGGCTACCGCCTCTGGGGAACGGATATGACCGCCGAACACCAGCCGGCCGCGGCGGGCCTGGACTTCGCGGTGCGGATGAACAAGGACGACTTCATCGGCAAAGCGGCGCTGGAGCACGCCGCACCACCACAGAAGGTGTTGCGCAGCATCGTCTTCGACGATCCGGCCGCCGTCGCGCTGGGCAAGGAGCCGGTCTACCTCGACAGTGACTGCGCCGGCTATGTCACCAGCGCCGGGTACTCCGCCACCATCGGCCGCACCATCGCCTACGCCTGGTTGCCGGCCGCGGTGGCGGTCGGCGACGACGTCACCGTCGACTATCGCGGCACCCGGTACACCGCGGTCGTTCATGCCGAACCGGTGGTGGACCCCGAGATGACGCGGATCAAGAGGTAGCGCAATGGCATACGACGTCATCGTCATCGGGCTCGGCGGTATGGGCGGCGCAGCGGCCCATCACTTCGCCGCGCATGGACAACGGGTGCGTGGCCTGGAGAAGTTCACGCCCCCGCACAACAAGGGCTCCGGCCGCGGCGGGCGTTCCGGCGCATTACCGGCTCTGTGCTGGAAGCGCTGCTGCCGGAAGGCGATTCGTAGCCAGCTGCGTTCTGCGCGGGCCGTCAAACGGTCAGAGGACCGCGCGCACCGCCTGTTCGAACCCGACGACGTGTTCCAGGGCTAGCTTGGCCGCAAGGTCGGCATCACCGTCGACGATCGCGCGCAGCAGCCCGACGTGTTCGACGATGTGCTCGGCCACGTGCGCCAACCGATCAAGGAACAGGCACCAGATGCGAGTGGCGTGGGCGTCCTGGCAGACCAGCACATCCTCCAGGTATGGATTGCCGGAGGCCTTGTAGATCGCGGTGTGCACGCGCACATCGAGCCGTAGCAGGCTGCGCGGGTCGTCATTGGGGTCGAGCTTTGCGATCTCGTCGGCGAGCGCGGACAGTTTGACGCGGGTTTCCAGCGGTGCGGTGCGCGCGGCGCGCGCCGCGACCAGTGGCTCGAGCTGCCTGCGGATCTCCTGAATGTGCGCCAGATCGGTGATGTCGACCGTGGTCGCAAACGTTCCGCGGCGGGGATACGCGATGACCAGCCGGTCACGCTCAAGCCGCTTGAGCGCCTCGCGCACCGGGGTTCGCCCGAAGCCCAGCTGACGGGCCAGACCCTCGTCGTTGATCGGGTCGCTGGGGCGAATGTCGAGCATGATGAGCCGCTCGCGAATCAGCTGATATGCAAGATCGGCGTTGGACGGAGTGGGACCGTCGCCGGTCTCGGCCAGTTCCACGCTCATCGTTGGTCTCCCGTGAGAGGTCGTCTCTTGACCGCGCGTATCAAAGTACCATACTCTGCTCAACAACTGATATATCAGTTATTCGATGACTGTTCGATGGAGAGCCAGCGTGAGTCAACAGGCCCTGGGCGCGCAGCTGCCCGATCATCCCGACTTCCTGTGGCGCAATCCGGAGCCCAAGCGGTCCTACGACGTCGTCATCATCGGCGGGGGCGGGCATGGCCTGGCGACCGCCCATTACCTGGTGAAGAACCACGGGATCACCAACGTCGCGGTGCTCGAGAAGGGCTGGCTGGCCGGCGGCAACATGGCCCGCAATACGACGCTGATCCGGTCGAATTATCTGTGGGACGAGAGCGCCCGGATCTACGAGCACGCGCTGAAGCTGTGGGAAGGCCTCGAGGACGACCTCGGCTACCCGATCCTGTTCAGCCAGCGCGGCGTGCTCAACCTCGCACACAGCCTGCAGGACGTCCGCGACAGCGTGCGTCGCGTGGAGGCCAACGTGCTCAACGGCATCGACGCCGAGTGGCTGGAGCCCGACGAGGTCAAGAAGCTCTGCCCGATCGTCAACATCTCGGCCGACCTCCGTTACCCGGTGCTCGGGGCGACCTACCAACCGCGCGCGGGAATCGTCAAACACGATTATGTCGCTTGGGGTTTCGCGCGCCGTGCCGATGCGGCCGGAGTGGATCTCCTGCAGGGCTGTGAGGTCACCGGGTTCGTCACCGACGGCGATCGGGTGACCGGTGTGCGCACCACCCTCGGCGACATCGCGGCCGGACAGGTCGCGATGTGCGCTGCCGGGCACACGTCGGTGCTCACCGACATGCTGGGATTCCGGGTTCCGCTGCAGAGCCATCCGCTGCAGGCGCTGGTGTCCGAGCTGCTCGAACCCGTGCACCCGACGATCGTGATGTCCAACGCCGTGCACGTGTATGTGTCGCAGGCACACAAGGGCGAGCTGGTGATGGGCGCGGGCATCGACTCGTACAACGGCTACGGGCAGCGCGGGGCCTTCCACATCATCGAGCGGCAGATGGCCGCGGCCGTCGAGCTCTTCCCGATCTTCGCGCGGGCGCATCTGCTGCGGACCTGGGGCGGGATCGTCGACGTCACGCCCGACGCCTCGCCGATCATCGGCCGCACCCTGTATCGCAACTTGTATCTCAACTGTGGTTGGGGCACAGGCGGATTCAAGGCCACGCCCGGCATCGGCTGGTGCCTGGCCGACACCATCGCCCGCGACGAGCCGCACCCGTACGTGGCTCCGTTCAGCCTGGACCGCTTCGTCACCGGGGCGCTGGTCGACGAGCACGGCGCCGCCGCGGTCGCGCACTGAATCGTCCAACACGGAAAAGCTGGAGCAAGTATGCAACTGATCGAATGCCCGTGGTGCGGCCCGCGGGAGGAGACGGAATTCCACTACGGCGGGCAGGCACACGTCGCCTACCCGGACAACCCTGCTGCGCTGACCGACGAGCAGTGGGCACACTACGTGTTCTTCCGGGCCAACCCCAAGGGCATGTTCGCCGAACGGTGGTGCCACAGCGCCGGATGCCGTCGCTGGTTCAACGCTGTGCGTGACACCGCCACCTACCGATTCCACGGCGTGTACCGCATAGGCGAGTCGCGGCCGGTGAACTCATGATCGCGCCGTACCGGACCCCGGAGGGTGGCCGCATCGACCGCGGCACTCGGTTTGAGTTCACCTTCGACGGGCGTACTATCACCGGCCACCCCGGTGACACGCTCGCGTCGGCGCTGCTGGCTGACGGTGTGCACAAGATCGCGACGAGCGTCAAACTCGGCCGCCCCCGCGGGATCTCGGCGGCGTGGGCCGAGGACACCGGCGGGCTGGTGCAGATCGAGGCGCCGTTCCCGGAGCCGATGCTGCTGGCCTCGACGGTCGAGTTGCACGACGGGCTCGCCGCCCGCGGCATCCCCGGGCAGGGCCGCCTGGCCGACATCGCCGACTCCGCCCGCTACGACGCCATGCACGCGCACGCCGACGTGCTCGTCGTCGGCGCCGGACCCGCGGGGCTGACCGCGGCGCTGAGCGCCGCGCGTGCCGGCGCCCGGGTGGTGCTGGTCGACGAGCAGTCCGAAGCCGGCGGTTCTCTGCTCGGCGGCACGGACCGCATCGGCGGCGCCGCCGCCCCCGAATGGGTGCAGGCCGCCGTCGCCGAGTTGGCGACCTACCCCGAAGTGCGACACCTGCAGCGCACCACCGCGTTCGGTCACTACGACGACGGCTTCGTGCTGGCCCTCGAGCGGCGCACCGACCATCTCGGTACCGCCGCCCCGGCCCGGCTGTCGCGTCAGCGGGTGTGGCGGATCCGCGCCCGCCACGTGCTGGTCGCGACCGGCGCTCACGAGCGCCCGATCGTGTTCGCCGACAACGACCGGCCGGGAATCATGTTGGCGCACAGCGCAAGAACGTTCCTGCACCGCTACGGCGTGCTGGTCGGGCATGCGGCGGTGGTGTTCACCACCAACGACAGTGCCTATGCGGCGGCGTTCGACCTCGCCGACGCGGGGGTGCGGATCGAGGCGGTTGTCGACGCCCGCGAGCAGGTGCCTGACACGCTGCGGCACGAGTGCGAGCGACGGGGCATCCCGGTGAGTGCGGGCGCGGTGGTCACCGGCACCCGGGGCATCGAGCGCATCACGCACGCCCTGGTCGCCAAGTTCGATGGGGTGAATGTCGGTGCCGGCGAAGCCGTTTCGTGTGACACCCTACTGGTTAGCGGCGGTTGGAATCCGGCGGTTCACCTGTTCAGTCAGGCCCGCGGCGTGCTGCGCTACAACCCGGCGCTGGGCGGCTTTGTCCCTGGCGAGCACCTCGCGGGGATCAGCGTCGCGGGCGCTGCCAACGGCGCCATGGACCTGGCCGGTTGCCTTCGCGAAGGCAGGGGCTCCGCCGTGGCGGCGCTGGCCGAGCTCGGTCTGTCATCGGACGAATCTGTCCCACTTCCCGAGGCTGCGGCCGACATGGCCGCCCCGGGCCTGGTGTTGTGGCGGGTGCCCGGCCGCGAGCAGGATCAGTTCGTCGACGTGCAGCGCGACGCCACGGTCGCGGACGTAGCGCGGGCAGTCGGCGCGGGAATGCGGTCGATTGAGCACATCAAGCGCTACACCACGATCGGCACGGCGCACGACCAGGGCAAGACGTCCGGGGTGATCGCGTCCGGTATCACCGCCGAACTGCTCGGCGTGCCCATCGAGACGTTGGGCACCACCACGTTTCGGCCGCCCTACACCCCGGTCGCGTTCGCCGCATTGGCCGGCCGCGACCGCGGCGCGCTATTCGACCCGGAGCGCGCAACGGCTCTGCACGACTGGCATGTCGGCCAGGGCGCAGTGTTCGAGGACGTTGGGCAGTGGAAGCGTCCGCGGTATTACCCGCAGCCCGGGGAGGATATGGACGCAGCGGTGCTGCGCGAATGTGCCGCGGTGCGAAGCGGTGTCGGCATCCTCGACGGCTCCACGCTCGGCAAGATCGATGTGCAGGGCCGTGACGCCGCGGAGCTGCTGGACCGCATCTACACCAACCTGATGAGCAGCCTGAAGGTTGGCGCGATCCGTTACGGAGTGATGTGTGGCGTTGACGGAATGGTGATCGACGACGGCACCGTGTTGCGCCTGGCCGACGACCGGTTCCTGGTGTACACCACCACCGGTGGGGCGGCGAAGATCCTTGACTGGATGGAGGAGTGGCTGCAGACCGAGTGGCCGCAGTTGCAGGTGGCGCTCACCTCGGTGACGGACCACTGGGCGACGTTCCCTGTGGTCGGCCCCCGTTCCCGCGACGTGATCGGGGCGGTGTTCGGTGATCTCGACATCGCCAACGACGCCTTCCCGTTCATGACCTGGCGTGACACCAGTCTCGACGGGGTGCCCGTCCGGGTGGCGCGGGTCAGTTTCTCCGGTGAACTCGCATTCGAGGTCAACGTCAGCGCCTGGCACGCGCCCGCGGTGTGGGAGCGGCTGATGGCCGCAGGCCACCGCTACGGCATCACCCCGTACGGCACCGAGACGATGCATGTGCTGCGCGCCGAGAAGGGCTACCCGATCGTCGGGCAGGACACCGACGGCACCGTCACCCCGCACGACCTCGGCATGGCGTGGGCGGTGTCGAAGAAGAAGCCCGACTTCATCGGCAAGCGCTCGTTCGGCCGGGCCGAGAACCAGAATCCGTTGCGCAAGCAGCTGGTCGGGCTGTTGCCGGTCGACCGGGTGACCCGGCTGCCGGAGGGCTCGCAGATCGTCGAGTTCTGCCAGGACGATGCGCTTCCGCCACCGCCGGTTCCGATGCTGGGCCATGTCACGTCGAGCTATCGCAGCGCCGAGCTCGGCCGCACGTTCGCGCTGGCGCTGGTCAAGGCGGGCCAGTCCCGCATCGGTGAGACCCTGCATGTGCCCGTGGACGGGACGCTGGTCCCCGTCGAGGTCACCGGCTCGGTGCTGGTCGACCCGGAAGGAGCGCGCCGCGATGGCTGACACCTTGGAACGCACGAGCCCGCTGCAGCCGTGGGCCGCACAGTTCGCGGAGCTGCCGAATTCGGTTGCGATCGTTGAGGAACCATTCGTCACGATGGTCGACCTGCGCGTGGACCCGTCGGGACCCGGTGCGGCGGCGGCGGCAGAGCTGCTCGGTGTCGAGCTGCCAGCCGCCGCGTCCACCTACGTGAAAAACGCTGACACCACGGTGATCTGGCTGGGTCCCGACGAATGGCTGGTGACCGGGACCGCGCTGGCCGGGCCGGAGCTGGAAGCACGGCTACGCGAGGCCGTCGCCCCGCACGGTGGCGCCGCGGTGGACGTGTCGGGACAGCGCACCACGCTGCGGCTACGGGGCGCGCACAGCCGCGACGTGCTGGCCAAGGGGTGTGCGCTGGATCTTTATCCACGGGTCTTCGGCGCGGGGAGCCGCCGCGCAGACGATGCTCGGCCAAGCCGGCGTCATCCTGCTGGCGGTCGACGGCAGCGGTGGCGACTACCGCATTCTCGTACGCTCCTCCTTCGCCCGGTATTTGGCCGACTGGCTCCTCGACGCGGTGGCGGAGTACGCACCGGGCGAACCGTGATCTGATGTACCCTGACGGACAACTGACATGTCAGCGTCGGTAAGGGTTCGAAGGGGTGCTCGGGTGTCGACACCGCGACGTGCGGCGAGCAAGCCGGCCGCCGGCAGCCAATTACTTTCCGATCTGGCCTACGAGGCGATCCGCGACAAGCTGGTGCACCTCGACATCGCGCCGGGGGACGCCATCGACGAGGCCCAGCTCGCCGACGAACTCGGGCTCGGCCGCACGCCGGTGCGCGAGGCGATCAAGCGGCTGGCCTACCAGAGGCTTGTGGTCGTCTACCCGCGCAGCGGCAGCTATGCGGCACAGGTCGACGTCGCCGATCTCGCGTCGCTGTGTGACATTCGTGAGCGGTTAGAGGGCCTGGCCGCCGAGCGAGCCGCCAGCGAGGCCCGCTACGAGGAGCGCCAGGAGCTGGGCCAGCTGCTCGACGAACTCGAAGGTGACTGCCCGCCAAGCCGATTGCTCGAACTGGACACCGCCGCGCATCGGGCGGTGCACCGGCTGTCGCACAACGAGTATCTCTTTGACACCCTCACCCAGACCCTGGATCTGTCGCTGCGGATCTGGAACCTGGCGCGTGAACGGCTGCCGCACCTGGAGCACCACGTGCACGGTCAGGTCGGCATTCTGAGGGCCATCCTCGATCGGGATCCGCCGCGGGCCCGCGAACTCGCCGAACGGCACGTGCGCGAGTTCGAGGACGAGGTCAAGGAGATGTTCTGAGGCGATTTCGGCGCGCTGAACGTTGCGGTGAGCGCCGCCTCGACCGCGCCCAAATCGCTTACAGCGCCAGGCACAGCCGGAACGCGTCGTACACCGCGGCGTGAATGTTGCGGCTGGCCACCGCATCTCCGATGCGGAACAACTGATAGCGGCCGTCCGAATTGCGCCGCACCTGTTGCGGGCGCAGGTCCAGCAGGGCCTGTTGATCCACCTCGCCGAGGTTGGATGAACCGGGCACCAGCGCGAAGTACAACTCGTCGGAGGGCAGCGTGCCGTGTTCGACGACCACATGGTCGACGATGCGTTGCCGAGTGGCGTGCGCGTATTCGTTGTACAGGTCGACCTCGAGTCGGCCATCCTTGCGTCGCACCGCGGTCAGCCGCTCGTTGAGCGTGACCCGCACGTCGTGCTCGGCGAACACCTTGAAGTAGCCGGGGTAGTTGACCCCGCCGACATCGGGGGCCAAAATCCGTTCCGGCGTGACGAATTCGACGCTCGCCCCGGCGCGCGCCAGCACCTCGGCGGCGTCCAGGCCAGGGTGCTGGCCGTTGTCGTCGTAGAGCAGCACGTCGCCCCTGGCCCGGAACGAGCCGCTCAGCACGTCCCAGCCGTCGGATACGAGATGTGATCCCTCGGTGAGGAATTCGGTGTTCGGGATGCCGCCGGTGGCGACAACGACGAGGTCGGGGTCCTCGGCCAGCACGTCGTCGGCCTCGGCGTAGGTGTTGAACCGGATGTCGACGTCGTGGTGTTTGCACTCGGCCAGCCGCCAGTCGATGATGCCGATCAAATCCCGCCGCCGTGGCGAGGACGCGGCCAGCCGGATCTGGCCGCCCGCGGCGTCGCTGGCCTCCAGCACGACCACCCGATGCCCGCGCTCGCCGAGCACCCGGGCCGCCTCCAGCCCCGCCGGGCCGGCGCCGACGACCACCGCTTTGCGCGGTGTCCCGGTCGCGGCGGAAACCTTGTGCGGCAGCCGGTCCTCGCGCCCGGTTGACGGGTTGTGGATGCACTTGGCGTCGCGGGCCTGATAGATCTCGTCCAGGCAGTAGCTGGCCCCGACGCAGGGTCGGATCCGATCCTCGTCGCCCGCTTTGATTTTCGCGACGATGTGCGGGTCGGCGATGTGGGCGCGGGTCATCCCGACCAGGTCCAGCAGCCCGTCGCGGATGGCGTGGCGGGCGGTGGCCACATCGTTGATCCGGCTGGCGTGCATCACCGGCACGCCCACCGCGCGTTTGATCTCGCCGGCGAATTCCAGGTGCGGCGCGACGGGGGTGCCCATCGGCGGGATGACGCGGGAAAGCGCCTCGTCGCTGGCCATCCAGCCCCGGATCACGCTGATGAAGTCGACGCCTTCGGCGACGACCCGATCGGCGATCGTCAGCGCCTCGTCGCGGCGGAGCCCGCCGGGGGTGTCCTCGTCGAATGACATCCGGATGCCGACGATGAAGTCCGGGCCTGCGGCCTCGCGGACCGCGCGAATCACCCGCAGCGGGAAGCGCAGCCGGTCCTCGAGGCTGCCGCCGTACTCGTCGTCGCGGTGGTTGGTCAGCGGGGACCAGAAGGCGTCCAGCAAATGGGTGTAGGCCTCGAGCTCGATGCCGTCCAGGCCGGCCTCGCGGCACCGGGCGGTGGCGTCGGCGTAGGCCCGCACGATGCGGTCCATGTCCCATTCCTCGGCCACCTTCGGGAAGGCCCGGTGCGCGGGCTCGCGGAGCGGCGACGGAAAGACCACCGGCAGCCAGTCCCCGTCGTAGTTGCTCGTGCGACGGCCCAGGTGGGTGATCTGGCACATCACGCCGGCACCGTGCTCGTGCACGTCGTAGGCCAGCTCGCGCAGCCACGGCACGATCTCGTCCTTGTAGACGTGCAGGTTGCCGAACGCGGCGGGGCTCTCCGGCGCGACCACCGCCGAGCCGCCCATCATCGTCAGCCCGATGCCGCCCTTGGCCTTTTCCACGTGGTACAGCCGGTAGCGGTCCTTCGGCATCCCGTCCTCGGTGTAGGACGGCTCGTGCGAAGTGCTGACCACACGGTTGCGCAGCTGCAGGTTCTTCAGGGTGAAGCTTTCGAGCAGCGGGTCGATGATCTGACGGCTCATGACGATCCTGATCTGAAATATCTGACGTGCGATCTGACACATCACTGTTATCGAAGAATGTATTCCAGGACACAGCCGGCGTCAAGGTGTGGCGGGGCCTTGACCGTCCAGGCCGCAGTTTGATATATCAGTTGCCGTAGGCTGTTCGATTTGATCGCGCCTGCGGTCCACGGCCCGAATTGCGAGGTCTTCACATGCCACAACAGGTCCAGGGCGTCGTCGCCCGCAGCAAAGGTGCGCCCGTCGAACTCGCCGAGATCAACATCCCGGATCCGGACCCGAACGACGTGGTCGTGCGGATCCAGGCATGCGGGGTGTGTCATACCGATCTGACCTACCGCGACGGCGGCATCAACGACAACTTCCCGTTCCTGCTGGGCCACGAGGCGGCAGGAATCGTTGAGTCGGCCGGGACCGCGGTGACCCATGTCGAACGTCGGCGACTTCGTCGTGCCCAGGTCGAGGAGGCGTTCGCGACCATGCACCGCGGCGAAGTGCTGCGCTCGGTCGTCGTGCTCTGAGGCAGCGCATCGCCCGCGGCAGCTGACGACCGCCGGGGCGCTCAGCCCCCGGGGACTGTTTCCTGGTCGCTCGCCTGCTGCTTGGGTTGGTGCCGGTAGAACGGCACCGCCGCGGGCGGCAGCGGCTGGTTGCCGAGAATCAGGTCGGCGGCCTTCTCGGCGACCATCATCACGGGCGCGTAGATGTTGCCGTTGGTCACGTACGGCATCACCGACGCGTCGACCACCTTCAGACCCTCGACGCCGTGCACACCCATCGTCTGCGGATCGGTGACCGACATCGCGTCGGTGCCCATCTTGGCGGTGCAGGACGGGTGCAGCGCGGTTTCGGCGTCGCGAGCGACCCAGTCGAGGATCTGCTCATCGGTTTCCACACTTGGGCCAGGGGAGATCTCGCCGCCGTTGAACGGTGCCATCGCAGGCTGATTGAGGATGCGGCGCGCAACGCGAATGGATTCCACCCACTCGCGGCGGTCCTGATCGGTGGACAGGTAATTGAACCGCAGCGCCGGATGGACTTTCGGGTCGCGGCTGACGACCTTCAGGGTCCCGCGGGCGTCGGAGTACATCGGGCCGACGTGCACTTGATAGCCGTCGCCGCCCTCCGGTGACGACCCGTCGTAGCGCACCGCGATCGGCAGGAAGTGGAACATCAGATTCGGATAGGCGACGTCGTCGTTGCTCCGGGCGAACCCGCCGCCCTCGAAGTGGTTCGTCGCGCCAGGGCCGCGGCGCAGGAACAACCAGTTGGCGCCGATCCACGGCCGGTAGCGCCACTTCAGATACTTCTGCATGGTCACCGGCTGCTTGCAGGCGTATTGGATGTACACCTCGAGGTGGTCCTGAAGGTTCTCGCCGACACCGGGCAGGTCATGCACCACGTCGATGCCGAGCGCCTGCAGATCGGCGGCGTTGCCGACGCCCGAGAGCTGCAGCAGCTGCGGGCTGTTGATGGCGCCGCCGCACAGCACCACCTGGCCCGCGTTGACCCGCTTGGCGGAGCCGAATCGCCGGTACTCGACGCCCACCGCGCGCTTGCCCTCGAAGACCACCCGCTCCACGAACGCCCTCGTGACCACGTCGAGATTCGGCCTTTTCATCGCCGGATGCAGGTAGGCGCGGGCGGCCGAAAGTCGGCGGCCGTTGCGGATGTTGCGATCGAACTTCGCGAAACCCTCTTGGCGGTAACCGTTTACGTCATCGGTGCGCGGGTAACCGGCTTGCTCGGCCGCGGTGAAGAACGCTTCGAACAGCGGGTTGGTCGCCGGACCGCGCTCGAGGGCAAGGGGACCGTCGTGCCCGCGATAGGGGTCGTCGGGCGCGGCGGCCAGGCAGTTCTCCATCCGGTTGAAGTACGGCAGGCAGTGCGCGAAGTCCCAGTCGCCCATGCCGGGGTCGGCGCCCCAGCGCTCGTAGTCCATCGGATTGCCGCGCTGGAAGATCATCCCGTTGATGCTGCTGGAGCCGCCGAGCACCTTGCCGCGGGCGTGGTAGATGCGACGGCCGTGCATCTGCGGCTCGGGTTCGGACTCGTATTTCCAGTCGTAGAAACGGCTTCCGATGGGAAACGGCAGCGCCGCCGGCATGTGCACGAACACGTCCCACAACGAATCGTTGCGGCCCGCTTCGAGCACCAGAACCTTGTTACCCCGGTCGGCCGACAAGCGGTTGGCGAGTGCGCATCCTGCCGATCCGCCGCCGACGATCACGAAGTCGTACCGCGCCGATGTCATGGTGTCCTCCTGCGAATCGTGGAAAAAAGGCTATCGCGATGAAGCGTGATACGCATCACGTTTCCCCATATGCAACAGTGGGCCTTATAGTTGCGTCATGAGCAACGCGCGAGGTGAGAGCGCCGGCGGTGTCCAGTCGGTCGACCGCGCTGTGAGCGTGTTGGAAATCCTGGCCCAGCGGGGTGAGGCGGGCGTCAGCGAGGTCGCCGCCGATATCGGCGTGCATAAGTCGACGGCGTTCCGGTTGCTTGCCGCGCTCGAGGACCGCGAACTGGTCGAGCAGACCCAAGAGCGCGGCAAGTACCGCCTGGGCTTCGGCATCCTGCGGCTGGCCAGCGCGGTGCCGGGACGTCTGGACGTGACCCAGCAGGCCCGGCCGGTCTGCGAGCAGCTCGCCGCGCAGCTCGGCGAAACCGTCAACATCGCAGTGCGGCGTTCGCATTTCGTCGTCAACCTCAACCAGGCTCGCGGGCCGAGCGCGGTCGGCACGCACAACTGGGTCGGTGAGCTGACACCGTTGCACGCCACCTCCAGCGGCAAGATCCTGCTCGCATTCATGACCTACGAAGAACGGCGGGCGGTGTTGGCCTCCTCGGGGCTTACCCGACTCACCCCGCACACGATCACGTCGGACCGGGAACTCGACGCGCAGGTCGAGGCGGCCGCGCGGGACGGATACGCATTCTCCGTCGAGGAACTGGAGGAGGGACTCAACGCGATCGCCGCGCCGGTGCGCGACCACACCGGCGAAGTGATCGCGGCCCTGTCGGTATCCGGTCCGGTCTATCGATTCACCGAACGGCGCCTGCACGAGGTGGTCCCCGATGTGATCGCCGCTGCGGCGGCGATCAGTCATCGGATGGGCCACCTCGACTGACAGGCACGTTCATTTGGTCAGCTTGGCTTGCAGCCAGTCGTGGAACTCGCCGATGTGATGTTCGGCGGGTACCAGCACTCCGCCGTCGCGGTACACGCGTGAGTTCATGGTGGGCTGGCAGCGCTCGCAGGCGGCGAAGTCCTGCTGATTGACCCGGTGGAACAGCTCCACCGAGCGGCTGACGTCCGTGCCGGAGTCCACCACCGAGGGCAGGTACAGCCAGTCGCATTCGACGATGGTGTGGTCGGCGGCCAGCGGGAACATCCGGTGGATGATCACGTGGTCGGGCACCAGGTTGACGAACACCTGCGGCCGGATCGTGATCGCGTAGTAGCGCCGGTCCTGATCGTCGGTGACACCCGGGATGTGGTCCAGCCCCGCCGAGCCGTCGATGGTGAACCCCTCGACGTTTTCCCCGAATTCGGCGCCGTGTCCGACGAAGAACTGCGCCGCCAACCCGTCGGCGAACTCGGGCAGCACCTCGGTCAGTTCCGGGTGGATGGTGGCGCAGTGGTAGCACTCCATGAAGTTCTCGATGATCAGCTTCCAGTTCGCCTTGACGTCGTAGCGGATCCGGCGACCGACGCGCAGGTGCGCGACGTCGTAGTGGTCGATCAGGTCGAGGTCGCCGAGACGATCGAGGACGTCCCTGCGCACCGTGTCCTCGAACGACGGCGGGTCCTCGGCCAGGCACACCCAGACGTAGCCCAGCCACTCGCGCACCGCGATCCGGTGCAGCCCGTAGGCTCACCCGGTCGATGTCGGGCATTTTGGTCAGGTTGGGCGCCGCGATCAGCTTGCCGTCGAAGTCGTAGGTCCAGGCGTGGTAGGGGCACTGGAAGGCGCGCTTGGCCTCACCGCTGTCCTCGGTGCACAGCTGCGCGCCGCGATGCCGGCAGACGTTGAAGAAGGCGCGCACCTCGCCGCCGCGGGACCGGGTGATCAGCACGCTCTCGCGTCCGATCTGAACGGTCTTGAAGGCACCGGGCTTGTCGAGGTCGGCGGCGCGCACGGCGCAGAACCACATCGACTCGAAGATCTTGTCCTGTTCCATCGCGAAGATGGTGGCGTCGGTGTAGTAGCTGCCGGGCAGTGTCGATATCAGGCTCTCGGGCAGGCTGACGGTGGTCACCGCTATCTCCTCTGCTGGTTCGCCGGGTAAATGTGGAACGGATTCAGGCTGGGACCGGGACGGCCGCCAGTTGGCGACGCCAGCGGGTGAACAGCCTCGGCTGGTTGAGGCCGAGCACTGCGACCGGTTGACCTTCGCGGCGGTACACGGCCAGGAAGCTGGCATCGTGCAGGCTGCCGACCTCGACGGTGATCTCGTCGCCGGGATCGGCGATGCCGGCGAACTGGATCCTGCAGTCGTACTGGTCGGACCAGAAGTAGGGAGGTCTGGCCGGCGTGCCGTTGTGGCGTCCGCCGGCCAGCAGCGTGGCGACCGCGATGGCCGGGCGCTCCAGCGCGCCGGTCCAATGTTCGACGCGGTGTGGCCATCCCACACACGGCTCATGCCAGGCCGCACAGTCGCCGACCGCAACCACGTTCGGGATCGGCGTTGCCCCGCCCGCGTCACACACCACACCGTTGGCCAGTTCCAGCGGGCTGCCGCGCAGCCACTCGATGTTGGGCACCGCGCCGATGCCGACCACGACGACGTCGGCGGGCAGCGCACGCCCGTCGGCCAGTTGCACGCCGGTGACTCGGTCGCTGCCGGTAAGGCCCGCAACCGGGGCCCCGCACAACAGCCGGGTTCCGTGCTCGGCGTGCAGTCGCGCCACTGCGGCGCCGAGCTGTACGCCAAGCGGGCCGGCCAGCGGTGCCAGCGCGGCCTCCACCACCGTCACGTCCAGCCCCAATTTTGTTGCGGTGGAAGCGACTTCGGCGCCGATGAAGCCGGCGCCGATCACCACCAGCCGTGCACCCGGGCGCAGTTCGGCGCGCAGGGCCACCGCGTCATCGACGGTGCGCAGCACGTGCACACCGGCGAGGCGCTGCGCGCCGGGCCATGACCGGGCCCGCGCACCGGTAGCCACGACGACGCCATCGGCGTGGACCGTGGTCCCGTCGTCGAGTACCACGGCGCCGGCGGCCGCGTCGAGCCGGGTCGCGTGCACTCCGAACAGCCACCCGGCGTCCAGGTCCTCGTCATCGGTTTCCAGGGCGAGCGCGTCCTCGCCGACATCACCGGCCAGGAACTCCTTCGACAGCGGGGGACGGTCGTAGGGCCGCCGCGTCTCGCCGCCGACGATGGTCAGCTCGCCGTCGAAACCCTGCGCGCGCAACGCCCGGGCCGCCGACAGCCCCGCCAGCGAGGCGCCGATCACCGCAACGCTTTTCACGGTGCCGCCTCGCCGGCCGCGCGGGTGCTGACGCCGGGGGGAAGGTTGGGCACGGCATCGTCGAGGACGACGTTGATCACGCCGTCGACAATGACCACTTCGTGGGTGCGCACCGGAAGCTTGGCCGGGGGCTCGTCGACCGCACCGGTACGCAGGTCGAAACGCGAGGCGTGCAGCGGGCATTCGATCTCGCAGCCCTCCAGCCAACCGTCGGCGAGTGACGCGTCCTGATGCGTACAGGTGTCATCGATCGCGAACACCTCGCCGTCGTCGGTGTGGAAGACCGCGATCGGTGGATCGGTTTCGACCCGCCGCGCCTCACCGCGGGGCAGGGCCGCGAGTGGGCAGATTTCGAGCACGAAAGTTGACCTTCCCGGTTGGTTATTTTGTAGCGAATAACGAAACATAGTTCGTAATATGCAACAGCCTGCTGGAGATCGCCGGCCTTGTCAAGGCCTGCAGCGGGCGAAATTTTGCCGACGTACGCGCGTCTGACCGGCACGCGTCACCGCCGCGCGCACTGCCGGTGTCGCGGCGCATCATCCGGCTTCGGCTAGGCCGGCGAGTCTTCGGCTCCGGTGCCGGCCAGCCACTTGGCGACGAGTTCCGGGTGAGCATCGATGAACTTCTTGGCGGCCTCGTCGTCGCTCATCCCATCCACCGCGATCGAGCGGGCGACGGAGTTCTGGTCCTCCGCCGTCCACTGGAAGTTCTTCACCAGCGTGTAGGCCGGGCTGCCGGATTCGGCGAACTTGGTCGAGACGATCTTGTCCAGGTCGTAGTCCGGATAGTCGCAGGCAATCTTGGCCGGGTCGGCATCGCATCCCGCCGTGTAGGGCGGCAGATCGATCTTGACCATCGGTACCTCACTCAGCAGCCACTGCGGCGAGTAGAAGTACGCGAGCAGCGGGGTGCGTTGTCGCTGTGCCTGACGAATGCTGGAGATCAACGCCGTTTCGCTGCCGCCCTGCACCACCTTGTAGTTCAGGCCCAGATTGGCCACCAGTGCGTCGTCGTTGGTCACGTAGGCCGGATCCCCGTCGAGCAGTTGCCCCTTGTCACCGGATTCGGAGGTTTGGAACAGGTGGGCGTACTTGTTGAGATTGCGCCAATCGGTGATGTCCGGGTATTGCTCGACCATCCACGGCGGCACGTACCAGCCGATCTGTCCCTTGATGCCGGTGGAGCCGGCGCTCTGCGCGACGCCCATGTTGTCGATGTACTGCTTCCTGAGGTCGTCGTGACCCCAGTTCTCCACGATCGCGTCCACCTGCCCGGTCGACATGCCCTGCCAGGAGACCTGCTCGGCGATGTGTTTCTGCTTGACGAAGCAGCCCAACACGTTCTCCGCGAGATACGTGATCACTGCCGCATTGGCCTCGTACCCGACCCACGAGTTGATGGCCAGGTTGAAGGTGCCGCACGGCCTGCTGCCCGGCTTCAGCTCGCCGCGGCTTTGCAGGTCCGACACCTTGGTGGCGTTGCAGCCCGAGATCAGCAGCACGAGCGCCGCGGCGGCCGCGGCTATGGCAATACGTTTCATTCGCTTGTCCGTCCTATCCGTCTCGATGCGGCCGCGGTCGTGCGGTCGAGGATCGTGCCCAGTAGCACGATCGCCAGACCTGCCGCCAAGCCCTTGCCGAACAGGCTGGTCTGCGCGAAGCCGGCCACCACGAGGTAGCCCAGCGCGCCGCCGCCGACCAGACCGGCGACCACGACCATGGAGAGCACATATATAAGGCCCTGGTTGGTGGCCAACGTCAGCGACCGCACGGCCATGGGCAGCTGCACCTTGCTGATGACCTGCCAGGTGTTCGACCCCACCGAGCGGGCCGCCTCGACGGTCTCGGGCGACACGCCGCGGATCCCGTCGGCCATGATCTTGATCGACACGGGCGCGGCGTAGACGATCGCCGCCACGATGCCGGTGAACCGCGACGCCGAGAACAACGCCAGGAACGGAACCAGGTACACGAACGACGGCATGGTCTGCGCGGCGTCCAGGAACGGTCGCACGATCTTGTCCGCGGTAGGGCTGCGGCCCATCCACACGCCGACCACGACCCCGAGCGCGACGACGACCACCGTGGCCACCAGCACGGCGGCCAGGGTGTCCATGGTGGCCTGCCAGAGCCCGAGCGGCCAAGCGATCAGGCCGAGGCACACGGCCGTGACGAGCGCGGAGATCCAGCCCCCGATGATCGCCGCGATCGCGGTGATCGCCACGAAGGTGAGCCACCACGGTGAGCTGTCCAGCAGCGTCTGTAGCGGGTCGAGTGCCAATGCGGTGACCACGTCCTTGATGCCGTTCGTCACCCCGGAGAAGCTTGTTTGCGCCCAGTTGGTCACGGAGTTCGCGGCGTTGATGATGGGCGTGCCGACATCGAGTCCGATGTGAACTGACCCGATCTGCAGCGATGACGGGAAGATCGCCACCAGCTGGTAGGTGTAGGACAGCCAGATCGCGATCGCCGTCACGGCGGCGCCGATCGCGATTCCTGGACGCCGAAACTTGTTGGGCTCGGCCGACTTTCGCCGTTGGATCTCCACTCGCTCACTCGCGGCCGTGGTGGTCCGGTCCAGGATGATGGCCATGATCACGATCGCCAGACCGGCGTTGAATGCGGTGCCGACGTCCTGGGTCGACAACGCCTGGATCACCACCTGGCCGAGGCCCGGCGCGGCGATCAGCGCGGCGATGGTCACCATCGCCAGCGCGGCCATGATGGTCTGGTTGATGCCGAGCACGATGGTGCGCTTGGCCATTGGCAGCAGCGCCCCGAACAACTCCTGGGATCGCGTGGCACCGAGTGACTCGACCGCCTCACGCGACTCCTGAGGGCACCGACCGAATGCCATGGGCGGTGAGCCGGATGACCGGGGGAGCCGCGTAGATCACCGTCGCGATGATCGCCGCGGCCGGGCCGATCAGGAACGCCAGCGTCAGCGGCGCGAGGTAGACGAACGACGGCAGGATCTGCATGAAATCCAGCACCGGGGTGATCAGGCGATTGAACCCATCCGACATCCCGGCCCAGATGCCCAACGGAATTCCGATGAGCAGCGATATCGCCACCGCCGCGATGGTCAGCGCCAGCGTCTCCATGCTCTCCTGCCACAGGCCCTGCAGTCCCATGAACAACAAACCGCACAGGGTGAGCAGCGCGACCTTCCAGTTGCCGAGCACCCAGGCCAGGAACGTGAACAGCACCACGACACCGAGCCAGCCGATGTAGGGGACGGGTCGCCCGTCGACCGGGTGCGCGATCAGGTCGGCGATCGCGGTGCCGAACGCGTCGATCACCGACCGGATCGGATTGAAGAAATAAGTGAAGAGCGGGTTGGTGTTTCGGCCCTCGCCGACGCGGGTCTGCAGGTCGGAGAGCCACACGTGCAGCGGTTTGGTGTCCGCCGGTGCCAGAGCTAGGGTGTTGCGGCCGCGCAGCAGAAAGAACACCACGATCCAGACACCCAGTACCGCGCCGATGGCCGCAAAGTACTGCGCCGGCCCACGTTCGGACAACCATGACGATCCGCGGCTGTGCCTCCGGCGCCGGCGGTGCCGGCGGAGCCCCGACCGCGATGGTGGCCATCACGCACCGCCCTCGTCGACCTTGCCGATCACCGCGAGGATCTCACTGCGGCCCACCATGCCCAGTAACTTGCCGTCCGAGACGACCTTGATCGGCTTGTCGGCGGCGAGCACCGGGTCGACGGCATCGCGGATCACGGTGTCGGGCGCCATCTCGGGGCCGTCGAGCGCATCGTCGGGCCGCTGCTCGCGCATGATCCATTTCAGGGTCAGCACCCGCGAACGTGGTACGTCACTGACGAATTCGCGCACGTAGTCGTCGGCCGGGGCGCCGACGAGCTCGTCACCGGTGCCGACCTGGACCATCGCTCCGTCGCGCATGATCAGGATCCGGTCGCCGAGCTTGAGCGCCTCGGCCAGGTCGTGGGTGATGAACACCATCGTCTTGCCCATCTCGTGGTGCAGCCGGATCACCTCGTTCTGCATGTCGCGCCGGATCAGCGGATCCAGCGCCGAGAACGGCTCGTCGAACAGCAGCATGTCCGGATCGCTGGCCAGCGCGCGCGCCAGCCCGACCCGCTGCTTCATGCCACCGGACAGCTGATCCGGGT
Source organism: uncultured Actinomycetota bacterium (assembly GCA_963851115.1). Taxonomy (GTDB): domain Bacteria; phylum Actinomycetota; class Actinomycetes; order Mycobacteriales; family Mycobacteriaceae; genus Mycobacterium. The sequence continues at coordinate 77,318 of CAWKOI010000005.1, read as the reverse complement.
AGGAGTTCTCGTACCCTGCCAGCCCGACCAGCTCGGTGACCTCGCCGGCGCGCTTCATCCTGTCCTTCTTGTCGGTGCCACGGACCTCGAGGCCGTATGAGACGTTGTCGAGCACCCGCCGGTGGGGCAGAAGACCGAAATGCTGGAAGACCATCGAGACCTTGCGGCGGCGCAGTTCGCGCAGCTCTTTCTCGTCGGCGGCCGTGATGTCGGTGCCCTGGAACACCACCTGGCCCTTCGTCGGCTCGATCAGCCGCGTCAGACATCGCACCAGCGTGGACTTGCCGGAACCGGACAGGCCCATCACCACGAACACCTCGCCGCAGCCGACGTCGAAGCTGACGTCGCGCACGGCGACCGCGCACCCCGTCTTCTTCTTGATGTCCTGCACGCTGAGCCTCTCCATGCTCTCGTCGCATGCGACGTCGGAGGCCTTGGCGCCGAAGACCTTCCACAGTCCTTGGACGGAAAGTTCCGTGTCGCTGCGGTCTGGGGTCGGCGGGGCGACCACGGCAGTGGGCGCGCTCTGTGTCGGGGTGGCCACCGGAATCTCCTAACTACTCATGCGAACGATCAGTCGGGTGCAGCGGGTCCGCCGGGTTATCCCCGGAACCACCGCTGGGGCTGTGGATCAGTGTTCTGCCAGATGTGCTTGATTTCGCGGTATTCGTCAAGACCGGCCCGGACCGAGTTCGCGGCCGTTGCCGGAGCGCTTCATCCCGCCCCACTCGGCCTGCGGCACGTAGGGGTGGTAATCGTTGATCCAGATGGTCCCGTGCCGCAGCCGGTGCGCGACACGCTGCGCCTTACCGGCGTCCTGCGTCCACACCGCGCCGGCCAGCCCGTAGTCGGTGTCGTTGGCCAGCCGCACTGCTTCGTCTTCGTCGGTGAATGTTTCGACGGTGAGCACCGGACCGAACGACTCCTCTTTCGTCACCGACATGCCTGAGTGGCAGCCATCCAGAACTGTTGGGCGGATAGAAGAAGCCATCGCGAAGGCGCGGCTCGTCCGGTCGGCGGCCGCCGCATCGCAGCACCGCGCCTTCGGCCAGTCCGGCGGCCACGTACGCCTCGACCTTGTCGCGGTGCGCGGCGGAGATCAGCGGGCCCGTCTCGGCGTCCGGGTCGAACGGTCCGCCGAGCGTGATCCGCTCGGCACGCCGGACGACCTCATCGACGAACCGATCGTGCAGTGACTGCTCGACGATGAGCCGCGCGCCCGCCGAACACACCTGGCCCGAATGCAGGAACACCGCGGTGAGCGCGAAATCCACCGCGGTCTCGAAGTCGGCGTCGGCGAAGACGACGTTGGGATTCTTCCCGCCGAGTTCCAGCGCGACCCGTTTGACGGTCGACGCGGCCGCGGCCATCACCCGGGTGCCCGAGGGACACCGCCGGTGAACGAGACCATGTCCACGTCCGGGTGCTCCGACAACGGCGCGCCGGCGGCGGGTCCGGCGCCGAGAACCAGATTGGCGACGCCGGCGGGCAGGCCCGCTTCCTCCAACGCCCGCATCAGAAGGACCGCGGTGGAGGGCGTCAGCTCACTCGGCTTGAGCACGAAGGTGTTGCCCGCCAACAGGGCGGGGGCAACCTTCCAAATCGCTTGCAGCAGAGGGTAATTCCAGGGAGTGATCAGCCCGCAGACGCCAATCGGCTCGTAGACGAGACGACTGATCGCGTCCGCCCTGCCGGTGTCCACAACGCGTCCGGCCTCGGTGCCGCCGATGCCTGCGTAATAGCGCAGGCACGACACGACATCGTCCATGTCGTACTCGGCTTCGACGATCCGCTTGCCGGTGTCGAGCGCCTCGGCGCGGACGAAATCCTTGCGGTCGCGGTCGATCAGATCGGCGGTGCGCCGCAACACGTCCGCCCGCTCGCGCTCCGGCGTATGCGGCCACGGGCCCGCGTCGAAGGCTTCGCGCGCCGAAGCGATCGCGGCGTGGGTGTCCTCCGTGGATGCCTCGGCGGCTGTTGCGACCAGCTGACCGTCGGCGGGACATCGGATTTCGCGGCGCGCTCCGTCGAGCGCAGGGCGCCATTCACCTGCGATGTACAGATTTAGGTGTTCCGCCACCTACTCGGCCTCTCGCCCAGCCACGTTAACGTTGCGTATCACGCAATAGAACCCTCTACATGCAACAGATTGGACCGTGTCGCACGTCACTGTCAAGGGGAAGGGCGAAACCAAATTCGCAGGTCGTGCGCCGCCGGGCCCGCACCCTTGACCGTCAAAGCCGGGTCCAGCTATGATGCGGATCACACACTGATATATCAGTTATCGCCAATCTGGTATTCAGTTCAATGTGACCCCGCCGCGCCCTTTCGCGGTGCTGCAGATGTCCGAACGAACGGAGCTTTCGTATGAGTGTTCTTGACACACATCTCGCCGATTTCGATCCCGAGGTTGCCGAGCTGATCGGTAAGGAACTCGAGCGTCAGCGCAACGGCCTGGAGATGATCGCATCGGAGAATCACGCGCCGCTGGCCGTCATGGAGGCGCAGGGTTCGGTGCTCACCAACAAGTACGCCGAGGGCTACCCTGGTCGGCGCTACTACGGCGGCTGCGAGCACGTCGACGTCATCGAGCAGCTGGCGATCGATCGGATCAAGGCGTTGTTCGGCGCGGAGTTCGCCAACGTGCAACCGCATTCCGGTGCGCAGGCCAATGCGGCGGTTATGCATGCACTGATCAAGCCGGGGGACACCATCCTCGGGCTTTCGCTCGACTGCGGCGGTCACCTCACGCACGGGATGCGGCTGAACTTTTCTGGCAAGCTGTATCAACGTTGCCGCGTATGGGGTTTCGCGCGACGACTACCTGATCGATATGGATAAGGTGGCCGAGGCTGCCCGCGAGCATCGGCCGCAGATGATCATCGCGGGCTGGTCTGCCTACCCGCGCCATCTGGACTTCGCCCGATTCCGTGAGATCGCCGACGAAGTGGGTGCCTACCTGATGGTCGACATGGCCCACTTCGCGGGCCTCGTGGCCGCTGGGCTGCACCCTTCCCCGGTGCCGCATGCGCATGTGACCACGTCCACTACGCACAAGACCCTCGGCGGGCCGCGCGGCGGAATCATCCTCACCAACGACGCCGGCATCGCCAAGAAGCTCAACTCGGCGGTCTTCCCGGGTCAGCAGGGCGGGCCGTTGGAGCATGTCATCGCGGGCAAAGCGGTGGCCTTCAAGATGGCCGCCAGGCCCGATTTCGTTGAGCGTCAACGGCGATGCATCGAGGGCGCGCGGATCCTTGCCGGGCGGTTGTCCCAGCCTGATGTCCGTGACGCTGGGATCACCGTTCTCACCGGTGGCACCGACGTGCACCTCGTGCTGGTGGACCTGCGCAACGCGGATATCGACGGACAGCAGGCCGAAGATCGGTTGGCGGCGATCGGCATCACTGTCAACCGCAACGCGGTTCCGTTTGATCCGCGCCCACCGATGGTGACGTCCGGTCTGCGCATCGGTACCCCGGCGCTAGCGGCGCGCGGTTTTTTGGCCGAGGACTTCGCCGCGGTGGCCGATCTGATCGCGCAGTGCCTGATCGCCGCGCCCGACGCGGACACCGCGAAGCTGGCCCGGGCGGTCGACGAGCTCGCCGAGCGGTATCCGCTCTATCCGCAGCTGTAGCAAGGGGATTTCAGTGACCATCAGTGTGTTCGAGCTCTTCAAGGTCGGCATCGGTCCGTCCAGTTCGCATACCGTCGGCCCGATGCGGGCGGCCGCGAACTTCGTCGCTGACCTGGATGCGATGGGTGTGCTCGACCGGGTTGGCGACGTCCGAGTCGAGCTCTACGGGTCGCTCGCGGCGACCGGCCGCGGCCACGGCACGCTGCTGGCGGTGCTGCTCGGCCTCGAGGGGTATCGGCCCGAGACTATCGAGTCGGAGGAGATGGAATCGGGGCAGAGAACGGCTGCGCAGCACCGGCAAGGTCTTGCTCGGTGGACGAGTCCCAATCGCCTTGTCCGAGGGCGACATCGCGCTGTACACCAGGACGGTGCTGGACTTCCACCCCAACGGCATGACGCTTACCGCCATCGCCGCCGACGAGACCACCCTGCATCGGCAGACCTACTTCTCCGTCGGCGGCGGGTTCGTCGTCACCGCCGGCGAGGCGGCCGCGGACCCCGACATCGCGGACGCGAGCGACACGTCGTTCTCCTCGGCTGTCCGAACTGCTCGCCCTCGCGTCGGGCACGGGCAGGTCGATCAGCGACGTGATGCTCGCCCACGAGTGCCGCACCCGCGGCGCCGAGCAGGTGCGCGTGAAGTTGCTTCATCTGCGCGACGTCATGGTCGCTTGCGCAGAACGCGGGATCAGTCGCACTGGGCTGTTGCCCGGTGCGCTGCAGGTGCGCCGACGGGCCGGGCAGTGGTATCGCCGCCTCAATCAGGAAGACCCACAACGGGATCCGCGGTTCGCCGAGGATTGGGTGAACCTTGTGGCGCTCGCTGTCAACGAGGAGAACGCGTCGGGCGGGCGCATCGTGACCGCACCGACCAACGGGGCGGCGGGCATCATCCCCGCGGTGTTGCACTACGCCGTGCACTACACCGAGGCGGGTAAGTCCAACCCGGACGACGTGGCGGTGCGCTTTCTGCTCACCGCCGGCGCGATCGGATCGCTCTACAAGGAGCGGGCGTCCATCTCCGGCGCGGAGGTTGGCTGCCAGGGCGAGGTCGGCTCCGCGTCATCGATGGCGGCCGGCGGTCTCGCCGAAATCCTCGGCGGCACACCGGAACAGGTCGAGAACGCGGCTGAGATCGCAATGGAGCACAGCCTGGGGCTGACGTGCGACCCCATCGCAGGGCTGGTGCAGATCCCGTGCATCGAACGCAACGCGATATCCGCCGGAAAGGCCATCAACGCGGCGCGTATGGCGTTACGCGGGGACGGCACTCACCGTGTCAGCCTCGACGAAGTCATCGCCACCATGCGGGCCACGGGACGCGACATGAGCTCGAAGTACAAGGAAACCTCGACCGGCGGGCTCGCCGTGAACGTGTCGGTGAACTACGTCGGCTGTTGATTCGCCGAATCAGCCGTCGCCTTGACTGGTTTGAGCACGGATGAGGACAAGCTCCGCGAACTGGTCGGGGCACTCCAGCGGCGTGAAATGCACCGACATCGTCGGCGAAATGCAGTTGCACGTCGATGAAGTAGTGCTCCAGCCGATCGGCCCATTCGCGCGGGAACAGCGGATCATGCTGTGGCCACAGCACATCCGTGGGCGCGTGGATCTTGATGGCGCGCTCAGGTGGCAGCTCGGTGAGGGATTGGGCGATCATCCCGGCGCCGGCGCGGTACCAGGCGATCGACGAGGTGAATGCGCCCGGTAGCGCATAATCCGCGACAAGGCGGTCCAGATCATCTTCGGAGAGAGTGAAATTCGGACCCGACCAATGACTCCAGAAGTGCCGCAGATACTCCCGGACCGCATCCGGATTTCCGTCGATCAACTGCCCGGCGAGCGGCAGCTGGTGGAATGCCTGGTACCAGAACTCGCCCTGTGCCTGCGCGGTGAGGACGCGATCGCCGGCGCCGGGTAGCGGGGGAGAGAGCACCAGCGCCTGGACGAGACCGGGGTGCATCCGCGCCACGCTCTGGGCGACGCGGCTGCCGACGTCGTAGCCCGCGAGCACGACGTCGGACAGACCCAGTTCTTTGATCAGACCGACGACGCTGCTGGCTTGGGCGGTGGCGCTGTAGAAGTGACGCACCGCCACCGCGTGTTTGTCGGAGCCACCGAAACCGCGCAGGTCGGGAACGATGACGTCGGCGACCTCGCCGAGCATCGGGACGACTCGGCGATAGTCATGCCGGTTGCCCGGCCATCCGTGCAGCAACACCACCGGTGGCGCGCTCTTTTTCCCGAATCGGTCAAAGGCCAACCGAAACCCGTCCACCGGGGCGCTGCGCGACCACATTGGCTCATTCTGGCGATTTGTCAGCCCGGCTTGGTGCATGGTTTCCGAATCATTGCAGCCACCCGCTGTGCGGTTTGGTACGGCTCGTCGGCGCGTCGCGAATGAATCCTGCACGGTCGCTGCGTCAACCGGCCACCCGTATGCCCTCGCGATCACCGGTGATGACCGCCAGAATGTTGCGCCACGAGTCCGACGGCCAGTTGAGCACGTCGGTGTGCGCCTGGGACCCGCCATCAACCGGCCGTCGTCGTAATAGCCTGTGGCCAAATGGATTACGCCAGGCATCTCGTCAGGATCGGCGCCATGCGGCCCACCGGGAATGCCCTGCACGGCCTCGATGAAGTCGCCGGGCGCCGTCATTGAAAACCGCAGCACATGCGGGTTGCGGTTGTGCCAGTCGCCGGGATCGTCGACGCCCACTCCGGCGCCGGCCGCCGCCAGGTACAACGTGCGGTCGGCGGTCAGCCCCATTGCCTCGGCGGTGCCCAGGATCGAACCGCCGTAGGAGTGGCCGATGTAGGTGACCGGGATACGACCGGGCGTGTGCGGTCGACGTCTTCGCTGAACGGCGACCAGCCGCGGCGCCATGTCCAGCGCGTAGCGCGGGTTGGCGGCGTCGACCAACGCCGGTGACCGGGTTGCCGCCCGCGGAAACGGGCCGCCGAGGTAGGTGATGGTCGCGACATCACCGCCGGTCGCCGAGACGAACCGCCGGGCGGTCTGGGTGTTGGCCGCCGAACCCTCGATCGTGGTGTTCAACCCGGGAACCAGCACCGCCACGCTCGTCGCGGTCGACAGATTCCCGTTCAGTTCCACCAGTGACGACCGGCCGGGGTCGAAGGCAAGGATCTGCCGGTCGACCCGCCGGCCGCCGCCGGCCGGATCGTCGACCTCGCCGAGCAGGCTCCGATACAGCGCGATCGCGTCATTCGGATCGTCTGCTATCGATGATCGCCTGCGCGATGTTGATCCGGTTCGCGGCGACGCGCATGTCCCACGGCACGCCGTCGGTGTTGCCGACCTGCCGCGGAAACTCGGCGATCAGGCGCTCCCGCTGGTCCGGTGTCATCGCGGCGATCTGATCGGCGATGCTGTCCTGGCTCATCGCCGGCCAGCGCGGCCGGCAGGCACCGTCGGTGCGGCACGGCCGGAACCGTCGGGGCGACGGACGGCGTGAAGGCCTCCGCGATGTCGGCGGCGGCGTCGGCGTCGGCGGCGCCCAGGCGGTCCAGCGCGTCACGGATCTGGCGGGCTCAACTCGGCGGCCCGCACCGTCAGCATGTCGCGGGCCACTCCAGGATCGCCGCCGGACAGGGCGACCAGCAGCGGCGGGGGATCCGGCCCGCACCGACACCGACCCGTCGTCGTCGACGACGAATCCCTCGTCGCGGGCAGCGGCAACCCGCGCCAGCACGTCGGCCTGCGCTGCCGCGATCTGATCGGCGCCGTCGCGGGCGGCGACCGACGCGATGACCAGCGATCGCGCCGAGCGCCTTGCCGTCGGCGGCGATGGCGCCGGCGCGCTCGCGGGCGGCATCAGCGGCCTCGCCGCTCCAGAAGTCGCACGCTGTGTCCCGCGACGGTGTCGACCCTCGCGATCAGTCGTCGACGCCGCCTGGTCCCAGGCGTCGGCCACGTCGACGCAACGCTGCCGGCCGCCAGGCCTCGGCCTGCGAGACGGTCGGCCGCGTCACCGCCCGCGGAACCGCTCGCCGTTGCGCAGTCGGCGCGCTCGAAAGCATCGGCCGACATGCGCGCGGCCATCGCCCAGCCGCGCATGTTGGCGACGACGTCGGTGAGCCGCGCGGCGATGAGCACCGGTGCGGCGATACCGCTCGACCGCCGAGCCTCGCAGCTCATCGGGATCCAGTGTCGGCCAACTCATTTCGGCGATCGCATCGGCTGCGTCCATGACCCGGTCAGCGACCGCCGCGCAGTTGTGCCAGATCAACTTCGGCGATTTCCCCCATGGCTCATGCTGGCAGATTCGCCGCGGACCGCGCGCAAGTTATCCACAGGGCTTATCCGCCGCGATATCCATCCGACGTAGGTGAACCACAATCCCAACGCCGTCAGCAGGAAGAAGAAGACCCGAGCACCCAGCAGCAGATTGGGGCTGTCGATGGTGCCGGCGGCGCCATTCTCGATCGCGGTAGGGAAGGCCATGAGCGTCAGCCCTCGGAGGGCCACGAACCAACCGAACAACGAAATCGCGATCGCAGTGAAGCCGTACCAGTACTGGTGGAAGGCGATGACAATCAGGCCCGAGATCAACATCATCGCCCCGAGGATCCAGGGCAGCACCGCGTTGCCGAACAACCCGTCGAGCAGCCCACCGAGGTCCGGCAGCCGGATCGCGACGACAACAGTGGCGCTGGCGACGAACGGCCCGATCACGCGGGCGAAGGCCCGGGTGCGCTCCTCGGCTTCGTGGGTGGGTTGAGACATCCGGACTCCTCAATTAATAAACCGACCGACGGTCTATTGATAGAATAGGTCGCGTGGCGCGGCAGGTAAAGCCCGATGAGCACGCCGCTCGACGACGCGAGATCCTCGACGCGGCGCTGCGGCTGATGCACGACAAGGGCTACGCCCGGATGACGATCCAAGACGTGCTGTCGGAAATGCAGATGTCCAAGGGCGCGCTCTACCACTACTTCGGTTCCAAGCAGGCGTTGCTCGAGGGAATCGTCGACGCGATGAGCGAAAGCGGGTTGGCTGCGCTGCGCGCCATCGTCGACGATCAGAAGCTAGGCGCGATCGACAAGATGCACGCCTACTTCGCAACATCTCAAGCGTGGAAGGCCGAGAACACCACCGCGGTGTCCACCACTATGCGGCTGTGGCGCCACGAGAACAATGCGCTGTTGCGGCAGAAGCTGTCGCAGGAATCGATGCGGACCACCGCACCGCTGCTGGAGGCCATCATTCGGCAGGGCTGCGACGAGGGAGTGTTCGACACCGACTACCCCCACGAGGCGGCGGTGATCATCACCGGCATGGGCCTGCACCTGGCCGATGCGTTCATCGACGCGATCGGGGCGGACGGAAACGTCGGCGCGGACATGAGCGGGCCGCACATTCAAGGCGCGCTCGCCGCGTACTGCCAGGCGTTCGAGCGCATCCTGGGCGCACCGTCAGGCTCGTTGAGCACCAACTGAATTCGGCAGCTCGCCGCGCTTGGCCCAGAACACCACCGCAACGACCGCGGCGACGATGACCAGCGCCAGCCCCAGGTCGCCAGCAACCCACTTCGTGTACTCGCTCTCGGACGTCAACGGGGTGAAGATCGACTGCATCCACAGGTTGTGGCTGGCATGCAGGAAGACGCTCGGCCACAGGCTGCCGGTCTTCAATCGCAGCCATGCCAGCACGAAACTGACCGCGACCGCCGACAACGTGAACGTCGGCAGCCAGAACCAGGCCGGCACATCGGCGTCCCGGTAGACGACCGCAGTGATCGGGTAGTGCCAGGACGCCCAGATCATGCCGGACACCAGCGCCACACCGGTGAACGGCAGCACCTTGGCCAACTCGGGAACCAAGAAGCCGCGCCCACCCGATCTCTTCGGGTGGGCGGCGCCGACCCCAGCGATCATCGCGGCGGTGCCTGTCACCGCTGCGAACATGGCGATGACGACCCAGGTGGGCGCACCGCTGAGGCCGAGTGAACTGGCCGCCTGCTGCACGGTGTCCGCATTTGGAAATCCGCCGAAGCCGAATATCCAGATGCCGAGCGACGCGACCAGGCAATACGCGATCGGGATGAGATAGCCGATGACGATGTAGCGCCAGTTCCATGTACCCAATCCGAGGATGCTCAGGGGCCGCCGCAGGATACGGCAGGTCAGCAACGCGCTCACGCCGGGCATCCACATCAACAGCCAGACGTAATACGGATTCACGGTTTGGGTCGCGTTGATCAGCACCCAGAAGATGCCGCTGAGGCACACCGTGAGCAACAGGAACAGTCCGACGGCCTGCCAGGGGGATACAGCGCGGGGCGTTGGGCCGATGTCCTCGGCAGTCATGATCGGATCGTAGGGGCCGTGTTCGGCCTCCGGCGCGGCTTGCGCGCCGTGCTCGGCGAGCAACCAGTAGTCTCGATGACGTGCAGCGACGAATCATGGGCATCGAGACCGAATTCGGTGTCACCTGCACGTTCCACGGCCATCGCCGGCTGAGCCCCGACGAGGTTGCCCGCTACTTATTTCGGCGGGTGGTGTCGTGGGGCCGCAGTTCGAATGTTTTCCTGCGCAACGGCGCGCGGTTGTATCTCGACGTGGGCTCGCACCCCGAGTACGCGACGGCCGAATGCGACAGTCTGACCCAGCTGGTCACCCACGACCGCGCCGGCGAGCGCGTCCTGGAAGACCTGCTGATCGACGCCGAGCAGCGGCTGGCCGACGAGGGCATCGGCGGCGACATCTATCTGTTCAAGAACAACACCGACTCGGCGGGCAACTCCTACGGCTGCCACGAGAACTATCTGATCGTGCGCGCCGGCGAATTCTCCAGGATCTCCGACGTGCTGCTGCCGTTCCTGGTTACCCGGCAGCTGATCTGCGGGGCGGGCAAGGTGCTGCAGACGCCGAAGGCCGCGACGTTCTGCCTGAGCCAACGCGCCGAACACATTTGGGAAGGCGTCTCGTCGGCGACGACGCGGTCACGGCCGATCATCAACACCCGCGACGAGCCGCACGCCGACGCCGAGAAGTACCGCCGGCTGCACGTCATCGTCGGCGACTCGAACATGTGCGAGTCCACCACGATGCTCAAGGTGGGCACGGCGTCGCTGGTGCTGGAGATGATCGAGGCCGGGGTGCCGTTCCGCGACTTCTCGCTGGACAACCCGATTCGCGCCATCCGCGAGGTCAGCCACGACCTGACCGGCAGGCGCCCGGTGCGGCTGGCCGGCGGCCGGCAGGCCAGCGCGCTGGACATTCAGCGCGAGTACTACGCCCGCGCGGTCGAGTATCTGCAGACCCGCGAACCGAACTCGCAGATCGAACAGGTGGTCGACCTGTGGGGCCGCCAGCTCGACGCCGTCGAGAGCCAGGACTTCGCCAAGGTCGACACCGAGATCGACTGGGTGATCAAGCGCAAGCTGTTCCAGCGCTATCAGGACCGCTACAGCATGGAGCTGTCCGACCCGAAGATCAGCCAGCTGGACCTGGCCTACCACGACATCAAGCGCGGGCGCGGCGTGTTCGATCTGCTTCAGCGCAAGGGACTGGCCGCACGGATCACCACCGACGAGGAGATCGAGGCCGCGGTCAACACCCCGCCGCAGACCACCCGGGCCAAGCTGCGCGGCGAGTTCATCAGCGCCGCACAGGAAGCCGGGCGCGACTTCACCGTCGACTGGGTGCACCTGAAGCTGAACGACCAGGCCCAGCGCACCGTGCTGTGCAAGGACCCGTTCCGGTCGGTCGACGAGCGGGTCAAGCGGCTGATCGCCAGCATGTGAGGCACTTTCGGCGTCCGCTCGCGCGCCCGCGTCTCGTCGTGTCCGCCAGCGCCCCGCGCGGCGCACCCTGGTTTGTCGCTGAGTGTCGCTCATAGGTGGGCAACCTGATTGTTTCTCCCGCCAGAGGCTGACGTGGTTCGCGTGACATGTGTGATTGGCGTTCGTCGCGGAGCGGCGGGCAAGAAGTCGGGCAATCGGAACTAAGCTGAGCCGAGTGGGGATTTCCAAAGTCGAGCGGTTGATGAACCTCGTCATCGCGCTGCTGTCCACCCGCACCTTCATCACCGCCGAGCGGATCCGCGAAACGGTCTACGGCTATTCCGACAGCCCGAGCGACGAGGCGTTCTCGCGGATGTTCGAGCGCGACAAGAACGAACTGCGCGACCTTGGCATCCCGCTGGAGACCGGCCGGGTCTCGCAGTTCGACCCGACCGAGGGCTACCGCATCAACCGCGAGGCGTACGCCCTGCCGGCGGTGGAGCTGACCGCCGACGAGGCCGCGGCGGTGGCGGTGGCGACGCAGCTGTGGGAATCGCCGGAGCTCATCACCGCCACGCAGGGTGCGCTGCTCAAGCTGCGGGCGGCCGGGGTCGACGTCGACGCGCCCGACGCCGGCGTCGCGATCACGTCGACGGCCACGCTGCCCGGCCTGCGCGGCTCCGAGGAGGTGCTGGGAATTCTGTTGTCCGCCATCGATTCTGGGCAGGCCGTGCAGTTCCCGCACCGTCCGTCCCGCAGCGAGCCGTACAGGACCCGCACGGTGGAACCGTGGGGCGTCGTCACGGACCGCGGCCGGTGGTATCTGGTCGGGCACGACCGGGACCGCGACGCCACGCGCACCTTCCGGCTGTCGCGGATCGGGGCGGAGGTGTCCGCCATCGGCCCGCCGGGCGCGGTAACCAAACCCGACGACGTGAACCTGCGCGAGATCGTGGCGCGCGTGGTCAGCGACCCCCCGACGGGCACGCAGGCCCGGGTGTGGGTCGCTGACGGACGCGCCACCGCGCTGCGCAGGCAGGCGACGGTCCTGGGCGCGCGGACGCTGGGGGGTCGCGCCGGCGACGAGATCACCGTCGACCTCGGGACGACCGACCGGCTGGCCCGCGAGATCGCCAGCTACGGCGCCGACGCCGTGGCCCTTGAGCCGCAATCGCTGCGTGACGACGTGCTGGCGCGGCTGCGCGCGCAGGCCGGACAGGCGGACGAGGTGACAGCATGACTGCCGTGTCGACCCGGTTGGTACGTCTGCTCAACATGGTTCCGTACTTTCAGGCCAACCCGAAGATCACCTATGCCGAGGCCGCGTCCGATCTGGGCGTCACCGTCAAGCAGCTTCGTGACGACCTCAACCAGCTGTGGATGTGCGGACTGCCCGGCTACGGTCCCGGTGACCTGATCGACTTCGAATTCTCCGGCGACACCATCGAAGTCACGTTCACCGCGGGCATCGACCATCCGCTGCGGCTGACCTCGCCGGAAGCGACCGGCGTGCTGGTGGCACTGCGGGCCCTGGTCGACGTGCCCGGCATGGTCGACCCCGAGGCCGCGCGCAGCGCCATCGCGAAGATCGAATCGGCCGCGGGCACGCTGAGCCATGGGGCCGAGGCCGCTGTCGACGAGCCCGCCCCGGTCGAGAGCGAGGCCGCCGCGGCGGTGCGCGGCGCCGTGCGTGACGGCCGCGCGTTGGCGATCGAGTACTACTCGGCCTCGCACGACATGTTGTCCAGCCGCGTGGTCGACCCGATCAGGGTGGTGCTGGTCGCCGACCACAGCTACCTGGAGGCGTGGTGCCGGTCGGCCGAGAGTGTGCGGCTGTTCCGGTTCGACCGCATCGTCGACGCGAAGGTCACCGATGAGCCGTCGGCGCCGCCGCGGCCCGCGGTCGAGGCGGGACCCGACACCTCGCTGTTCGATGCCGACCCCTCGTTGCCATCGGCGAAGCTGCTCATCGACCGGTCCGCGTCCTGGATGTTCGACTACTACCCGCTGCGGGTCATCCGCGAGTTGCCCGACGGCACGTGCGAGGCGGAGATGACGTACGCGTCCGACGAGTGGATGTCGCGGTTCGTGCTGGGCTTCGGCTCGGCGGTGCGCGTGCTCGAACCGGAGGCGCTGGTCCGGCGGGTAAGAGAATCGGCCGCGGCGGCGCTTCGCGCCTACCGGGTCGGTGCCGACACCGCCGGCAGGTAGACTCGGCGAAGACTTACGGAGGTGACCAAATTGGGCGGTCTACAACCCTGGCACTGGGTAATCGTAATCGCCGTGTTCGTGCTGCTCTTCGGCGCTAAGAAGCTCCCGGACGCGGCGCGCTCGCTGGGTAAGTCGATGCGGATCTTCAAGTCCGAGATCAAGGAGATGCAGTCCGACTCGAAGCCGGAAGCCGCGGCGCCGCCCGCCACTCCGATCGCCTCGGAACGCGCAGATACCCCCGCCCCGGCCACTCGATCCGATGTCGCCGCCGAGGCGGCTCCGACCACCGAGCAGCCATCGGACAAACACCCAGCCTGATCCACGTCGACCCGTGGACCGCGGCGTGCTGCCGCGTCGTTGGGCTCTGTCCCTAGTCGGCCTTTAGGCAACTCCCGTGCGCACCCCCGGATTACTCAAGAAGCTCGATCCTCGTCGCCGTCGCTCGCGGGCCAACCCCGACGGCACCATGTCCCTGGTCGAGCACTTGCACGAGTTGCGGACGCGGCTGCTGATCGCGGTTGCGGCGATTGTGGTCACCACGATCGCGGGGTTCTTCTGGTACAGCCACGGTGTGGTCGGCCTGCACAGCCTCGGCGAATGGCTTCGGGGCCCGTACTGCTCCCTGCCGGCTTCCGCGCGCGCCGACATCACATCCGACGGGGCCTGCCGGTTGCTCGCGACCTCCCCGTTCGACCAGTTCATGCTGCGCCTCAAGGTCGGCCTGACCGCGGGCATCGTGCTGGCCTGCCCGGTGTGGCTGTATCAACTGTGGGCGTTCATCACACCCGGCCTTTACCGCAAGGAACGCCGTTTCGCGATGGCGTTCGTCAGCGTTGGCGCGGTGCTGTTCGTCACCGGCGCGGTGCTGGCCTACGTGGTGATGGCGAAGGCGCTGGGTTTCCTGCTGACCGTCGGCAGCGACGTTCAGGTCACCGCACTGTCCGGCGACCAGTACTTCGGGTTCCTGATCAACCTGCTGCTGGTGTTCGGGATCAGCTTCGAGTTCCCGCTGCTGATCATCATGCTCAACCTGATCGGGATACTGCCCTACGAGCGGCTGAAGGCGTGGCGGCGGGGGCTGATCTTCGGGCTGTTCGTGTTCGCCGCCTTCGCGACGCCCGGCTCCGATCCCTTCTCGATGCTGGCATTGGCGCTGGCGCTGACCGTGCTGCTGGAGTTCGCGATCCAGATCGCCCGCATTCACGACACGCGCAAGGCGCGCCGTGAGGCCGACGAGGTACCCGACGAAGAGGCCGCACCGATCGGGGGCGTCGAGGCGATCGAACCGCCGACCACCGTGCCAACGCCGGCCCGGTTCGTAGTTGATGACGACGCCACTTAGCGGTGAGCTGGCCGGGTTCACCGCGCAGCTGCCGTTCCAGTTGGACGACTTTCAGCGGCGCGCCTGCCAGGCCTTGCAGAACGGGCACGGTGTGTTGGTGTGTGCACCGACCGGTGCCGGCAAGACCGTCGTCGGCGAGTTCGCCGTTCACCTCGCCTTGGCCGCGGGCGGAAAGTGTTTCTACACGACTCCGATCAAGGCGCTGAGCAATCAGAAGCACAACGACCTGGTGCAACGGTACGGTCCGGAGAAGATCGGTCTGCTGACCGGGGATCAGTCCATCAACGGCGATGCCGACATCGTGGTGATGACCACCGAAGTGCTGCGCAACATGCTCTATGCGAATTCGCCTGCACTGCACGGTCTTTCCTACGTCGTCATGGACGAGGTGCACTTCTTGGCCGACCGGATGCGCGGTGCGGTGTGGGAGGAAGTCATCCTGCATCTGCCCGACGAGGTGCGGCTGGTGAGCTTGTCGGCGACGGTGAGCAACGCCGAGGAGTTCGGCGGCTGGATCCAGACCGTGCGCGGCGACACCACCGTGGTCGTCGACGAACACCGGCCAGTCCCGTTGTGGCAGCACGTCTTGGTGGGCAAGCGGATGTTCGACCTGTTTGACTACCGGGCGTCGGAGGCGGCGAAGTCCGGGCGCGAACTGTTGGTCGACCCGGAACTGTTGCGGCACATCGCGAATCGACGCGAGGCCGATCGGCTGGCCGACTGGCAGCCGCGAGGCCGGGGCCGGCCGGGAAATCGGGGGCGCCCAACCTTCTATCGGCCGCCGAGTCGGCCCGACGTGATCAGCGTGCTCGACCACGAGGGGCTGTTGCCCGCGATCACGTTCGTGTTCTCCCGCGCCGGCTGCGACGCCGCGGTCAAGCAATGCCTGCGCTCGTCGCTGCGGCTCACCACCGACGAGGAACGAGAACGCATCGCCGAGGTGATCGATCGTCGGACCGCCGACCTCAATGATGCCGACCTGATCGTGCTGGACTATCACGAATGGCGGGAAGGACTGCTGCGCGGGCTGGCCGCGCACCACGCCGGAATGCTGCCGATCTTCCGCCACACCGTCGAAGAGCTGTTCACCGCCGGCCTCGTCAAAGCGGTATTCGCCACGGAGACATTGGCTTTGGGTATCAACATGCCGGCTCGCACGGTGGTGCTGGAGCGGTTGGTCAAGTTCAACGGCGAGCAGCATATGCAGTTGACGCCGGGGGAGTACACGCAGCTGACGGGGCGGGCCGGGCGGCGGGGCATCGACGTCGAGGGCCACGCGGTCGTGTTGTGGCACCCGGATGTCGAACCCGCCGAGGTCGCCGGCCTGGCCTCGACCCGCACCTTCCCACTGCGCAGTTCGTTTGCGCCGTCGTACAACATGACGATCAACCTGGTGCACCAGATGGGTCCGACCCAAGCGCACAAACTGCTGGAAAGCTCGTTCGCGCAGTACCAGGCGGACCGGTCGGTGGTGGGGCTGGTGCGCGGGATCGAGCGCGGCGAGCGGATGCTCGACGAGATAGCCGCCGAACTCGGTGGTCGCGACGCACCGATCCTCGACTACGTGCGGTTGCGGATGCAGATCTCCGAACGCGAGCGGGCCCAGTCACGGGCGTCGCGACTGCAACGGCGCAAGGCCACCAACGACGCGCTGGCCTCGCTGCGCCGCGGCGACATCATCAACATCACGCACGGCCGCCGCGGCGGGCTGGCCGTGGTCCTGGAACCGGCTCGCGACAGCGAGGATCCGCGACCGTTGGTGCTGACCGAGAACCGTTGGGCGGGCCGGATTTCGTCGGCCGACTACTCGGGCGCGTCGGCACCGATCGGGTCGATGCAGCTGCCCAAGCGGGTCGAACACCGCAATCCGCGAGTGCGGCGCGATCTCGCGTCGGGGTTGCGATCGGCGGCGTCCGGTCTGGACGTGCCGTCGGCCAAGGGCAAGCGCAGCGGCCCGCCCAAGGAGCCCGACGTCGACCCCGAATTGGCCGCGCTGCGTGAGCAATTGCGCCGCCACCCCGTTCACCGGCTGCCCGACCGCGAAGCGAAGGCCCGACTCGCCGAGCGGTACCTGCGGATCGAACGAGACAACGAGCAGATCCGGCAGAAGGTCGCCGCGGCGACGAACTCACTGGCGCGCACCTTCGATCGAATCGTTGTGCTGCTCACCGAACGTGGGTTCATCGAGGGCGGTGACGGTGACCCCAAGGTCACCAACGACGGCCGGCTGCTGGCCCGGATCTACAGCGAGAGTGACCTGTTGGTCGCCGAATGCCTGCGCGCCGGCACGTGGAACGGCCTGGACGCGGCGGAGCTGGCGGCGGTGTTGTCGGCGGTCCTCTACGAGTCTCGAGGCGACACGCCGGGCGCGCCAGAGGGTGTCGACGTGCCGACGGGCACGTTGCGGCGCGCGCTGAACCAAACCCGCAGAAACTGGACCGAGCTGCGGGCTGACGAGCAGCGACACCGTATTACTCCAAGCCGCGAGCCCGACGACGGGTTCGTGCCCGCCATCTATCGCTGGGCCACCACCGGTGACCTGACCAGTGCGCTGGCGGCGTCCGACGCGGCCGGTACCGGGTCACCGCTGTCGGCAGGCGATTTCGTGCGATGGTGCCGGCAAGTTCTCGACCTACTCGACCAGGTTCGCAATGCCGCGCCGACGCCGGCGTTGCGAGCCACCGCGAAACGCGCAATCAACGACATCCGACGCGGCGTCGTCGCTGTTGATGCGGGGTAGTGTGTGTTGCCAGCACACCTCGACCAAGGAGAGAGATGAGCGGACCGCAAGGATCTGATCCGACGCAACCGTGGCCCGGTCAGCAGCCGGAGCCCGGCCAGGACCAGCCGTCGAGCGAGCCGTCGGCCGACCAGCCGTGGCAGCCGCCTAACCCCGAGGCCGATCAGCCGACCACCGCGGCGCCGTCGTGGCAGCAGCCTCCGGCCTACGACCCGCAACAGCAGCAGTACCCGCAATACCAGCAACCGTCGCAGCCCGCCTACCAGCCGCCGCAGCAGCAGTACCCGCCGACCGAGCAGTTCGGTCAGCAGCCCACCGAGTACAGCCCGTCGGCGTACCCGCCGCCCGGTCAGTACGGACAACAGCCCGGTCAGTACGGCCAGCAGTACGGTCAGCAGCCGGGCACGCAATACGGACAACAGCCCGGTCAGTACGGCCAGCAGCCCGGTCAGTACGGCCAGCAGCCAGGGCAGTACGGGCAATACGGCGCGCCGGGCCCCGAGGAGGGTTCCAAGCGCTCGCTGGCGGTTATCGGCGGCGTCGTCGGCCTGCTGGCAGCGATCATCGTCGCCGTGGTGCTGGTGCTCGGCTTCTGGAAGCCGGGCTTCTTCGTCACCACCAAGCTGGACATCGGCGCCGCGCAGACCGGGGTGCAGCAGATCCTGACCGACGAGGCCAACGGCTACGGCGCCAAGAACGTCAAGGACGTCAAGTGCAACGACGGCCAGAGCCCCGCGGTGAAAAAGGGTGACACTTTCAACTGCGAGGTCAGCATCGACGGCACCAAGCGCCAGGTGACGGTGACGTTCCAGGACGACGACGGCACGTACGAGGTCGGCAGGCCCAAGTAGCCTAGTTAGCTGCCGGAAGGCCGTCGAGCGCCTTCTGCAGCCGTCCGATCGCGGACGTCACACCGTAGGTTTCGGCCAGCTTGGCCACCTTGCGCGGATGCTCGGCCGCCAACGGCAGCGTGTCCGAGGAAGTGGACAGCGTGACCGGCGCGTCGGTTGCTACCTGCACGACCGGGCCGGCCGCCTCGATGTAGTCGGTCGCCGCCAGCAGCTTGGTCCGATACGCCTTGGACATCTTCGATTTCGGATCGTGGGCGGCGACCAGGATCTGCTCCAGTGAGCCGTGCTGCGCCAGCAGCGTCGCGGCCGTCTTCTCACCGACACCAGGGACGCCGGGCAGCCCGTCCGACGGATCGCCACGCATCAACGCCAATTCGGCGTAGGCCGGTCCGGCGCGGTCGACCGGTACGCCGTAATTCTCCGCGACCTCTGCGGGGCCGAACAGCGTCGCCTTGGCCAGTCCGCGGCCCAGGTACAGCACCCTGACCTTGACCGGGTCGTCACTCACCAGTTGCAGCAGATCACGGTCGCCACTGACCACGACCACCGGATCGCGGCGCTCCTTGAAGGCCAGCGTGCCGAGCACGTCGTCGGCCTCGAAGCCGGGCGCACCTGCGGTGGGGATGCCGAACGCGTCCAGCATCTCCATGATCATGTCGACCTGCGGCGTGAGGTCGTCGGGTACCTCCTCGATGTCGGGCTGGCCAGCGGGTTCGGGCACGGCAACGCGGTGCGCCTTGTACGACGGGATGAGGTCCACCCGCCACTGCGGCCGCCAGTCGTCGTCGCGGCACACCACCAGGCGGGCCGGGCGTTCGCGGGTGATCACCGTGGCCGTCGCGTCCAGGAAGCCGCGCAGCGCGTTGACAGGCCGACCGTCGGGTGCAGTTATCGAGGACGGCACCCCGAAATAGGAGCGAAACCACATGCTGGCGCCGTCGAGCAGTAACAGGGGAGCAGCCACGGTCACTGACAGTAGCGTGGGGTATGCCCTTCGCTGTTAACCGAATCGACCACGTGGTGCTCAACTGCCGCGACGTCGAGGCCGCCACCGACTGGTACGTCCGGGTGCTCGGCATGAGGCGCGAGGTGTTCGGTGAGGGCCGCGTGGCATTGGCGTTCGGAAACCAGAAGATCAACATGCGGCCCACCGGCGCGGCCAATTGGGAGACCGGCGCGGTCGACACCCCCGGCTCGCTTGATCTGTGCTTCATCGCAGACATGAGCGCCGACGACATCGGTGACCACCTTCGCGCCTGCGGCGTGGCGATCACCGCTGGACCCGTTTCGAAGACCGGTGCGCTTGGCCCGATGATCTCGCACTACTGCCGCGATCCGGACGGCAATCTGATCGAGGTCGCCAGCTATTCGAGCCCCGATTAGCCTGAGTTCCATGACGGCCGGTCGATTCAGCACTGACGTGTACGCGCAGCGACTCTCTTCGGCGGCGAGCGCCGCCGCCGAAGCCGGACTGGCCGGCCTTGTCATCACGCCGGGCTACGACCTGCGCTACCTCGTCGGCTCGCGCGCGCAGACCTTCGAGCGGCTGACGGCGCTGGTGCTGCCGGCGTCCGGTGAGCCGACGGTCGTGGTGCCGCGCATGGAGCTGGCCTCCCTGAAGGAATCGGCGGTGACGGAACTCGGTCTGGCGGTGCGGGACTGGGTCGACGGCGACGATCCGTACCGGCTGGTCGCCGATGCGCTCGGCGGTGCACCGGCAGCCACGGCGGTCACCGATTCGATGCCCGCACTGCACCTGCTGCCGCTGGCCGACGTGCTGGGCGTGGTGCCCGTGCTGGCCACCGATGTGCTGCGCCGGATGCGGATGATCAAGGACGCCGCCGAGATCGACGCCCTCCGCAAGGCCGGCGCGGCGATCGACCGGGTCCATGCGCGGGTGCCGGAGTTCTTGGTGCCCGGCCGCACCGAGGCCGACGTCGCCGCAGACATCGCCGAAGCCATTGTCGCCGAAGGGCATTCGGAGGTGGCTTTCATCATTGTCGGGTCAGGGCCGCACGGCGCGGACCCGCACCACGAGTGTTCGGACCGCGAGCTGCGGGCGGGTGACGTCGTGGTGGTGGACATCGGCGGCCCGTACGAGCCGGGTTACAACTCCGACTCCACCCGCACCTACAGCATTGGTGAGCCCGATCCCGAAGTGGCCCGACGGTACGCGGTGCTGCAGCGCGCCCAGCAAGCCGCCGTCGAGGCGGTGCGGCCCGGGGTGACCGCGGAGCAGGTGGACGCCGTGGCCCGCGACGTGCTGGCCGCCGAGGGTCTGGCGGAGGCGTTCGTGCACCGCACGGGTCATGGCATCGGGCTCTCGGTGCATGAGGAGCCCTACATCGTCGCCGGGAACGCCCTGCCGCTTCAGGAGGGCATGGCGTTCTCCGTCGAGCCGGGCATCTACTTCCCAGGCCAGTGGGGCGCCCGCATCGAGGACATCGTGATCGTCACCGCCGACGGTGCGCTCTCGGTCAACAACCGCCCGCACGAATTGGTCGTCGTACCCGCAGGCCCGGCCCCGTCGGGCTAATTTCTCTCCGCGAGCAGACGCAAAAGCACCCCGACACGCCGCAAAAAGGGGAACTTTGCGTCTGCTCGCGCCTAATCCTCGGCGCGGTCCAGCAGGTCGGAGGAGCCGAGCACCCGCTCGACACGGACTTCGATCACCACGCGGCGCGGATTGACCCGCGGAGTGCGATAGCGCTGGGCATAGCGCAGTTCGGCGTCGCGCACGGCCTCGGCGTCGGTGTTGACGCTGGCTTTGCCCTCCAGCGACAGCCACCGCGCGCCGTCGACCTGGCTGAGCACTGCGACGCCCTGTTCGCCGGCGTTCACGGCCTTCTGTGATCCGCCGGTGGTGATGACGCGGGCGATGTGGGTCTTCGGGTCGAAGGTGAAACCGACCGCCACGACATGTGGTGAATTGTTCGAGCGCAGCGTCGTCAGCATCGCCAGATGCCGTTCGGTGAGAAACGCCAGCGCGTCGTTGGTGAGCCGGGTAGTTGCCTTCGCCATCGGCATCCAACGTAGCGCAGGTGATAATCGCTGCCATGAAAGACACGGCTGACACGGGCGGGGTCGTCGTGATTTTCGGCGGCCGCAGCGAAATCGGGGTCGAGCTGGCCACGAGGCTGGCCCCCGGCACGACCGTGTTGCTGGCGGCCCGTCGCGCCGACGATCTCGGCGAGCAGGTCTCGGCGCTGCTCGGAGCCGGTGCCGCCGCCGTTCACGTGCGCGAATTCGACGCCGACGACCTCGAGCCGCACGGCCCCCTCGTCGAATCCGTCGTCGCCGAGCACGGCCCGATCGGCACCGCGGTGCTGGCCTTCGGCATCCTCGGCGACCAGGCCCTCGCGGAGAAGGATCCGGCCCACGCCGCGGCGATCGTGCACACCGACTTCGTCGCGCAGGTGAGCTTGCTCACCGTGCTGGCAGGCACCATGCGGGCGGCAGGCAGCGGATCAATCGTCGCGTTCTCGTCAGTGGCCGGGGTGCGGGTGCGCCGTGCCAACTACGTGTATGGATCGGCCAAGGCCGGGTTGGACGGTTTCTGCAGCGGCCTGGCCGATGCCCTGCACGGTTCGGGCGTGCGATTGCTGGTGGTGAGGCCCGGCTTCGTCGTCGGGCGGATGACCGAGGGCATGACGCCCGCGCCGTTCTCCAGCACGCCGGCACAGGTAGCGGCCGCGACGGCACGCGCGCTGGCCAAGGGCCGCCGCACGGTGTGGGTGCCGTGGATACTTCGGCCGGTGTTCTTCGGGATGAGGTTGTTGCCGCAGTTCGTCTGGCGGAGGATGCCGCGATGATCGTCGTCGTGGGAATCGGTGCGGACGGTATGGCCGGGCTCGCACCGGCGTCGCGGGCCGAATTAGCCAGGGCCACGGTGGTTTACGGGTCACGGCGCCAACTCGATCTGCTCGACGACACCGTGCGCGCGCCGCGCCGGGAGTGGCCGTCCCCGATGCTGCCGGCGCTGCGGACCCTGCTCGACGGCGCCGACGGCGACGTCCATGTGGTGGCCAGCGGTGACCCGCTGCTGCATGGGATCGGCAACACGCTCATCAGGCTGTACGGGCCTGATCGCGTTGCCGTGCTGCCGCATGTGTCGTCGGTGACGCTCGCATGCTCCCGGGTCGGATGGGCGGTACAGGACACCGAGGTGATCAGCCTGGTCACCGCGCCGCCGCACACCGCGGTGCGTCGCGGCGGGCAGGCCGTTGTGATGTCCCGCGACGGCGCCGGTCCGGCGACACTGGCACGGATGCTGGCCGACTCCGGACGCGGCGACTCCGAGATCACGGTGCTCGAGCAGCTCGGCGGTCCTGGCGAGCGGCGTCGTTCGGCCACCGCCCGTGAGTGGGCTGTCCGACCGCCCAGCGACGTCGACGACCTCAACGTCGTCGCCGTGCGCTACCTACCCGATGAGCGTGTGTTGCAGGTACTGCCCGACGACTGTTTCGCCCACGACGGGCAGATCACCAAGCAATCGATGCGCGCGGTCACGCTGGCGGCGCTGGCGCCGCGACCCGGCGAGATGCTCTGGGACGTCGGAGCGGGATCGGGCAGCATCGCCATCGAATGGTGCCGCGGCGGATTCGGCTGCGCGGCAGTGGCGTTCGAACGCGACGAGCAACGCCGCAAGCGGATCGCCGCCAACGCGGTGGCGTTCGGCGTGAAGGTCGATGTGCGGGGTGACGCGCCGGCGGCGTTTGACGGTGCACCGCAGCCGTCGGCGATCTTCGTGGGTGGCGGCCTGACCCAGCCTGGGCTGCTGGACGCCTGTTATGAGCGGCTGGCCGTTGGCGGTCGGCTGGTTGCAAACGCCGTCACCGCGGAATCGGAAGCCGTTCTTGCCCAATGTTATTCACGTGTCGGTGGTGAGCTGATGCGGTTCCAGCACTACCGCGGAGAGCCCCTCGGCGGATTCACCGGCTGGCGTCCTGCGCTGCCCGTCACGCAGTGGTCGGTGGCGAAGCAATGACCGTCTACTTCATCGGGGCCGGGCCGGGAGCGGCCGATCTGATCACCGTCCGCGGTCAGCGACTGTTGGGCCGCTGCCCGGTCTGCCTGTACGCCGGCTCGATCATGCCCGACGACTTGCTGGCGCTGTGTCCGCCGGACGCCCGCGTGATCGACACGGGCCCACTGACGCTCGACCAGATCATCACCGAACTGGCCGACGCGCACGCGGCGGGTCTCGACGTGGCCCGGCTGCACTCCGGTGATCCGTCGATCTACAGCGCCCTGGCCGAGCAGTGCCGCCGCCTCGACGCCCTCGGCATCGACTACGAAATCGTGCCCGGAGTACCGGCTTTCGCTGCCGCCGCGGCGGTGCTGGGCCGCGAGCTCACGGTTCCCGGGGTGGCGCAGACGGTGACACTGACGCGGGTGGCCACGCTGTCCACCGCCATGCCGGAGGGGGAGGACCTTGCGACGCTGTCCGCGCCGGGTTCCACGCTGGTGTTGCACCTGGCCGCCGCCCAGATCGATGCGATAGTCCCTGAGTTGCTGGCCGGCGGCTATGCGCCCGAAACCCCCTGTGCTGTAGTGGCATTCGCAAGCTGGCCGCAACAGACGGTGGTGCGATGCAGTTTGGCCGACCTCGCCGAGGAGACGAAGGCCGCGGGCATCACCCGCACCGCCGTCATCGTCGTCGGCGACGTGCTTGCCGCCGAAGGCTTTTCCGACAGCTACCTATACTCGTCGGGACGTACCCGTCGGGAACGGCATTGATGCGAATCCTGCTGCTGGGCGGCACCTCCGAGGCGCGCGCCCTCGCCGCGAAACTTCACCCCGAAGTCGCCGTGATCAGCTCGCTGGCCGGCCGGGTGCCCGACCCGGCCCTGCCGGTCGGCGAGGTGCGGATCGGCGGGTTCGGTGGCATCGACGGGATGCGTCGCTGGCTGCTCGACTCCGACGTGGACGCTGTGGTTGATGCCACACACCCGTACGCCGCCACGATCACCGGGCACGCCGCTACGGTGTGTGGCGAGCTGCGGGTGCCCCATCTGGTGTTGGCCCGCCCGGCATGGCCGCCCGGTGATGCGATCGTGGTCGGCTCCGATGAGGAGGCGGCGAAGACCGTTGCCGCTCGGGGGTATTCGCGGGTGTTCCTGACGACGGGGCGATCCGGCATCGCGGCCTTCGCGGACATCGACGCCTGGTTTTTGATCCGGGCAGTGACCGCGCCGGATGCGGAAGGCTTGCCGCGGCGCCACCAGGTGGTGTTGTCACGGGGTCCCTACCGTTACGACGACGAGCTGGCGCTGCTGCGCGCACACCGCATCGACGCACTGGTGACGAAGAACAGCGGCGGTTCGATGACGCGACCCAAACTTGATGCCGCAGCCGGGTTGGGTATTCCGGTGGTGATGGTGGACCGCCCGCCGCTGCCGCCGGGAGTGAGGACGGTGAGCACCGTCGACGACGCGGCCGCCTGGGTCAGATCGACTGGCAGCTGCTGACCAGGTCCAGGGTGCCCAGCTCGCGCACCGCCCGGCAGCCGCGGCTCAGCATGGTCAGGATCATCTCGTCGCCGCGTTCGGTGGATGAGGCGAAGGCCAGCCCGAGCGCCGTGATGAGCGGCGCCTGGATAACGCCGAGCCGGTAGTCGCGCCAGCAGGCGTCGAAGTCGTATTCGATTACGCCATAGCCCGAGAGCGCCCGATGGTAGTCGGCGACAAGATCCTTCTCGATCTGCGATCGCACGTCGGGATCGAGGCTTGTCGCGGTGAAGTACGCGAGATCTCGTGCGGGAAGTCCCACGCCCATCGTCTGCCAGTCGACGACGGTGACGCGAGTCCGATCGGGATCGAACAGCATGTTGTCCAGCCGATAGTCACCGTGCATCAGCGCGTACCGGTTCGGTTCGGCCGCCAGCCAAGGCGTCACCAATCCCATTGCGGCGGTGAGTGTTTCCCGGTCCTCGTCGTTGATTGAAGCGCCGAGCCGTTCGATCACGATGTCGGCGGCCATCCGGGAGACGTCACCGAGGCCCTTCGCCGCGGCATCGTCGCCCGGCTTGGGCATCGAGATAGCGGACAGCTCCAGCCACTGCGGATCGCACCAGCTGGGGCCGTGCAGTCCTGCCAGGGCTTCCACCGCCAGCCGGGCCTCCCGCGCACTACAACCCGCGATCTGGTCGCCCTGGACCGCAGGTGCCATGTCGGCGAGCAGCAGAGCGAAATCGCTTCCGTCGTCGGTGATGTCACTGTGGAAGCAGCGGGGAACGGGGATCCGCACCCGGTCCGCGACGTCGGTGTAGAACTCGACCTCGGAGCGGTATCCGAGCGCGACCCGCTCACGAACGGCGTCGTCCTGCGCGGGCAGCTTGATCGCGAACGTCGTCGGCAGGTTGTGGTGCTCCGTCGCATACGTCGCTGAGATCCGATACGTGGCACCGGTCTGCCCGGTGCCGATCGGCGTGACGTCCACGTCGCGGACCTCGACCGATGTGCCGCTCGTGCTCAGTACAGATGCAAGCCATACCGGCGTTACATCGGCCGGGCACCGGGGAATCGTCATGGACGCGGGACACTAATCGCGGCGCCGACAGCTGTCAACGTTTCTCGACAGCAGTCAAAAGCCGTGTCACGCTCATACACCCTTCCTAGCAGATTGCCTCGCTCGGCGAATGTCGACTTGTGACACGCTTTTCGGTTGCACAGCGTGCAACAAGACGACACTCGGCACGCGCTAGCTCGGGTATCGCCGCGGCGTGAAGACGCGATCGTCATACCACTGGGTCTGCGACGACCCGACGATGAGCAGGCAGCGCATGTCAACGTCGGCGGGGTCCAGATCCGCCAGCCGGACCACCTTCACTTCTTCGCGCGGACCGGACACGTCGCGGCCGATCACCACCGGTGTGCCGGGGTCGCGATGCTCCAGCAGCAGATCGCGCATCGCGCCGACCTGCCATGTGCGGGTCTTCGACGCCGGGTTGTAGATCGCCAGCACCAGGTCGGCGCGGGCGGCGGCATCCAGGCGAGCGGCGATCACATCCCACGGCTTCAGCCGGTCGGACAAGGAGATGACCGCGTAATCGTGTCCCAGCGGCGCGCCGACCCGGCTGGCGACGGCCTGTGCGGCCGTCATCGCCGGGATGACCCGCACCCGTACCCCCGGCCACTGCTTGGCCTCTTCCAGCACCGCGGTGGCCATCGCGAACACGCCCGGGTCGCCCGAGGACACCACTGCAACGGCACGGCCCTGTTCGGCCAGGGTGCAGGCCAGCCGGGCCCGCGCCGGCTCGTCGGTGTTGTCGCTGGGGTGCCGGCGCTGGCCGTCCCGGGTTCCGACGCGGTCCAGGTAGGGCCCGTAGCCGATGAGGTCGGTGGCCGCGGCCAACTCGCGGCGGCTCTGCGGCGTTATCCAGTCGGTGTCACCCGGGCCCAGGCCCACCACCGCGACGCTGCCGGTGGTCGCCTCGCGCCTCGCGCCGCCTGGCAGCATCGCCAGCGAGAAGTACGGCACGGAGGCGTCGTCGACCTCGCTCGCCGGCAGCACGCGCTGCCGAGGCGTACTGGCCCGTTCGACATAGAACGCCTCGTCGAGCCGTCCTGTTGACGAAAGTGCCTCCCGCACAGCCGGATACGACCGGCCCAGCTTGAGCACCACCGCGGCGTCGGTGTCGGCGAGCCTGCGCTTCAGCTCGTCGACGGGCAGCGTGCCGGGCAGGATCGTCAGGACCTCGTCGCCCTGCACCAGCGGCGTCGCGGTCGCCGCCGACGCCGCGCTGACCGACGTCACGCCAGGGACGATGACGGCGTCGAACCGCTGCGTCAGCCGGGTGTGCATGTGCATATAGGAGCTGTAGAACAGCGGATCGCCCTCGGCGAGCAGGGCGACGTTGCGACCGGCCTCGAGGTGTGCGGCGATGCGCTCGGCGGACTCGCGGTAGAAGTCCTCGATCGCGCCGGCGTACCCGCCCGGATGGTCCGTGGCCTCGGTGGTCACCGGGTAGACCAGGTGCTCCTCGATCTGGCCCGGGCGCAGGTACGGTTCGGCGATGCCGCGCGCGATGCTGTGGCCGTGACGGGCGCTGTGGTAGGCGACGACGTCGGCCTCGGCGATCACCCGCGCGGCCTTGACCGTCACCAGTTCGGGATCGCCGGGCCCCAGCCCGACGCCCCACAGCGTGCCTCTTTCTTTCGGCGGAGTCGTCATTCGGCTTCGCAGGCAATCGCATTCACGGCGGCGGCCGCCATCGCGCTACCGCCGCGACGGCCTTGCACCACCAGATACGACATGCCGCGTGGCCGGTCGATCAGCTCCTGTTTGGACTGAGCAGACCCGACGAAGCCGACCGGGCCGCCCAGCACCGCCGCGGGTGTGGGGGCGCCCTCGTCGACGAGTTCGAGCAACCGGAACAGGGCCGTCGGTGCGTTGCCGATGGCCAGCACCGCGCCGCCGAGCCGGTCGGCCCACAGATCCACCGCGGCTGCCGAACGGGTGGAGCCGAGGCGGGCGGCCAGATCAGCGGCCCTGGCGTCGGCGACCAAGGACACCACCTCGTTGCCGGCCGGAAGCCGGGACTTGGTGATCCCGGCTGCCACCATCGACGAATCGCACAACACCGGGGCGCCCGCGACCAGCGCGGCGTGGGTCTTCGCGACGACGTCCTCGCTGTAGGCGATGTGCTCGGCGACATCGACTTGTCCGCAGGTGTGGATCAGCCGTACGACCACGCGCGCCACGTCGTCGGGAAATCGCGACAGGTCCGCCTCGGCGCGGATCGTCGCGAACGACTGCCGATAGATCTCGGCGGCGTCGCGGATGTAGTCGAGCACGCGCTAACCCTACGGGTGTGGGTTGCGCTGCCGGTATCCGTCTCCGGTCGCCACCAGCACGTCACCCGTAGGCGGGCTGCCGCAGGCCCGTTCGCACCCGACGAAGTGGCGATGGCCGCTGGCCGGCTCATCAACCGCCGCCGCGGCGTCTGCCCGAACGTCGGCCGCCGAGTGTTCGCAGCCGGGGCTGCCCGTGCACGCGCTGACGGACAGCCACGGTGAGTGCTCGTCGAAGACCAGGCCCATCGGCGCCAAGACCCGTCAGGGCCACGTCGGCGACTGGATCGTCGAGGTCGAAGACGAGCACAGAGCGCCACGGCGTGATGACCATCGGCGCATTGATTGCGGCGAGGTACTCCGCGACGCGGGACTGCAGCACACCCAGCGGAACGGCGGCGCCCAGCGTCACGCGGCCGTCGTCCTGCTGGATCCAGCCGACCGGCGGCCGGGTCACCGGCGGCCACGTCGCGCCGGGCTCTGCGGTCGGGCGGAGGGCGCCCAGCAGATGCCGGGCATCGTCGAGTTCCGCTATGCGCCAAGCCGTTCCGCGGTTGTCGGCAAATCGCGCCGCGATCCCCACCAGCGTCGGCACTGCATCGGACATCGCGAGTCGGACGCCCGTGTCGCGGCCCGCGAGCAGCAGCGCGGTCGACTCGCCGACGACGTGGACGCCGACATCGGCGCCCAGCCCCGAGATGTCTGCGCGGCCGTCGTCGATGCCGAACAAGAACCGGCCAGGCAGGCCGGCCAGTTCGGGTTCGGCCTGGATCGCGCCGTCCAATTCGGTGACCATCGCGCGGATATCGGCCTTTCCGCCCGCTCGACCCGATAGCGGTGACGCGACGATGTTGCGGACCCGCTCATGGGTCTTGGACGGCAGAAGGCCTACGTCGGCGACCACCTCGGCGATCTTCGCGGTGTCGGTGAGCCCGCGGATTTGGATGTTGCCGCGCGACGTGAGTTCCATCGCCGGCGAGCCCCACTCGTTCGCCGCGTGTGCCAGCGCCTCCATCTGATGCGGGGTGATCATCCCGCCCGGCAGGCGTACCCGCGCCAACGCGCCATCGGCCGCCTCGTGCACCTGCAGCGCCCCCGGGCAGGCGTCCTGGTCGCGGGTCCTGGCCATCAGATCACGGTACGGCCACGGCTGATCCTTCGGCTGTTCGCACGCCGGTCTTGATCACCGAACAAGAGGTGTTGTTCGCCACCGCAGTGGCCGGAGCGTTGCAGCCCGCGCAAGCCGGGCGCCGACTGTGAGCACCGTCGTCGCTGTCCCGAGTCCGGGATCCGTTGCTGGAGTAGCACGATCCGGTCTGGATGACCGGCAACCGCAACGTCTGTTCGGGGCGGCGCCGACGGAACGCCCACGTCAGCAGGGGTGGCTTCGCGCCATATGAGTACCGGTCCGCGGGACTGCGTATCCCTGCTGGTGTTAACCAGATAAGCAGGTAGTCGTTTACGCGTGAGATATTTAACCGGCGACCGTAATTTTCCTGTCATGAGGGCTCGGCTGGCCCGGGCACCAAAAGAACACAGGGTGGGAGCGATCGAAATGACAACCACATTTGAGCACAAGCCCGATCCGGGCACTGGTCAGTCAGCGGCCCCGGTTCCGGCGAAGTCGGCAGAGGCGCAGGCGCTGATCACTGAACAGCAGGTGCTGTTCAGCACCGCGGCGGCCGTGGCGCTACCGCCCGCGAAGACCCGTCGATTCAGCGACGCGGTCCATGCGGTCGCGGGCGTCGGTGCGCGCCTGGCTGGTGAGCGCAGCGAAGCCGCCTGCGCAACCGGTTTACCCCAAGCGGCACGTTTGGCTCGAGAACTCGCTGATGTCGCGCGAGATGGACAGGTTGTAATCAGCTCGCTAACGGCACTGGCGTGACCACGTCCGAATACTGCGAGGCGTCGCCCACGACGACACGGCTGTGCTGGCCGTAGACGTCGACCGGCACGTCGCCGGCCAGGGTGACGCGGTTGAGCCGGCGGTACTGGTCGTCGTAGTCGGCGACGGCGTAATGCTGAGTGGCCCGGTTATCCCAGATGGCGAGATCGCCGGGCTGCCAGCTCCAGCGAATGGTGTTCTCCAGCTTGGTGATCCGGGACTGCAGCAGACCGAACAGCGTTGCGGACTCGGTCGAACCAAGGCCGACGAATTGCTTGACGAAATGCCCAAGAAGCAGCACTCGCTTACCGGTTTCGGGATGCACCCGCACCACCGGATGTTCGGTCTCGTAGTAGTCGGACACGAACTCCTCGCGATACTCACGCACGGTGTCGGCCAGCTGCTCATGGCGGCCGTCATAGCCCGAGGCGTAGTCGTAGGTGTTGGTGTGCACTGCCCACAGGTTCTCGGTGAGCGCGCGCAGGGGAGCCGGCAACTGCTCATACGCCGCCTCGGTCGACGCCCACGTGGTGGTGCCGCCGTAGGCTTGGCAACGTAACCGCCCGCAGCAGAGACGCTTTCGGGACACGGTCGACGAACGTGACGTCGGTGTGCCAGCTGTTGGCTTTGTCGTAGCGAGAGTCGATCGGCAGCACCGAAGCGCCGCGAGACAGCGTCGGGTGCGCGCGTCGTCGGCGTGCCCAACTTGCTCGCGAATGCGAGTTGGCCCTCGTCGGTCAGATCGTGCTGGTCGCGGAAGAAGATCACCTTGTGTTCGAGCAGCGCGCTGTTGATTGCCGCGACGGTACCGCCGTCGAGGTCTTGGGCGAGCCGCACACCGTCGATGCGCGCGCCGATGTTGGCGCCCAGTTTCACCACGTCAAAGTTTTCAGTCACCGTTCCATTCCGACACGCAATGTCTGCGCCGTAAATGATTTGGCTGGCCGAGAGCAGAACTATCGGCCAGATGGCAAAAATGTCAAATCCGTCAAAGACGAGCCGCGGCCCCGCGTACCGTTCAGCCATTCGCGCGCCAGCATCTAGGGGGACACGGTGTCAGAGAACCGCTCACTAAATGTCGCGATCATCGGCGCAGGCATGTCCGGGCTTTGCATGGCCGTCAAGCTGCAGGACGCCGGCATCGACACGTACACCGTCTTCGAAAAGGCCGACGAGGTCGGCGGCACCTGGCGCGACAACACCTATCCCGGGCTGACGTGCGACGTCCCGTCGCGGTTCTACACGTATTCGTTCCGACCCAACCCCGACTGGTCACGCCTCATGTCGCCGGGGCCGGAGATCCATTCCTACTTCCGGCGGGTCGCGACAGAACGCGGCATCCGTCCGCACATTCGGTTCGGAACCGACGTCACGTCCGCCCGCTACCGGGACGGGCAGTGGTGGGTGGGCACCGCCGCCGGTGAGGAAGTGTTCGACGTGCTGATCACCGCGACGGGCTTTCTTCGAGTCCCGCGATACCCGGACATCCCCGGGCTCGACAGCTTCGCAGGCCCGACGTTTCACTCCTCGCGGTGGGACCACTCGATTACGTTGCCCGACAAACGCATCGGCTTGATCGGGACGGGGTCCACCGGCGTGCAAATCACCGCCGAGCTCGGCGGAAAGGTTAATGGACTCAAGGTCTTTCAGCGCACGCCGCAGTGGGTGTTTCCCACGCCGAACCTGCGCTACTCCGCACTAACCAAGGCGGCACTACAGCGTTGGCCGGTCCTGAACAAGGTCGGCTACCGCGCCTGGAAGTCCTACATAGAGCATGGATTCGGTCGCGCGACGGTCGAACCATGCTGGCAGCGCCGCTTGATGACGGCGATGTGCCGCTGGAATCTGCGGTTGTCGGTGCGCGATCCCGAACTACGCCGCAGGCTCACACCCGACTACCAGGCGATGTGCAAGCGGCAGATTCTCGCCGGGCACTATTACCAGGCATTTCAGAAGTCGGGCGTCCATCTCGTCAGCGAGGCGATCGACCACGTCGAGCCGAAAGGCGTCGTCACCGTTAGACGGCAGACTCCATGAACTTGATCTGCTCGTACTGGCCACGGGGTTCGACGCCCGTGCCTACGTCCGCCCGATGGAGATCGTCGGTGAGAACGGCCTCACCCTCAACGAGGCATGGGCAGACGGGCCGCACGCGTACCGCTCGATCGCGGTGCCGGGCTTTCCGAACCTCTTCATGTGATGGGCCCGCACTCGCCCATCGGCAACCAGTCGCTGGTGATCGTCGCCGAGCACCAGGCGGACTACGCGATGTGGTGGATCAACCAGATCCGGGATGGCCGTATCGCCGCCGCGGCGCCGACCGAGGCGGCTACCAAGGACTACAACGAGAGCATGAAAGCCGCTATGCCCCAAACGGTCTGGGTCACCGGCTGCAAGAGCTGGTACTTGGGCAAGGACGGTTTGCCCGAGCTGTTCCCGTGGACACCGGTGCGCCACCGCGAGCTGTTGCGGATACCCGAGACGACACACTTCGACGTTCGCACCGCCTGATGTGACGGGCGCCACAGCATGGGGCGGAGTGATCCGTCCCACACAAGTCGATCATTACTGACCGGTTCGGTCGTACCTTCTGACTACTGCACGCGTGTGCAGTAACCGAATGTCATGGAAGGAACGACGATGTTCGCACTGATCGCATTCGGCGTGGTCCTGCTGGTCTTGGCCGCAGGCCTCGGTCTGCCTTACCCGCAGACGTGGCACGGCCGCTGGGGTAACGACGGCTGAGCAAGTTCTCAGCCGAGGCTTGGACGGTACGTCCCAAAGCTCCAGACGTTGCCGTGCGGATCGCGGGCGGCGAACTCCCGTGAGCCGTAGTCCTGGTCCGTGAGGCCCATGACGATCTCGGCGCCCGCCGCGGCGGCGCGGTCGTGCAGGGCGTCGGGGTCGTCGACGACGACGTACAACAAGACCGGGCCAGGCAAGGCGAATGGGCTGTCGTCGCCGCGGTCCGCGTCGTTGATCATGACGAGCCCGTTGCCGACTTTCACCTCGGCGTGCTTGAGCGGTTGGTCGGGGTCCGGGGGATGCACGGCGGTCGCGACGGCCCCGAAGGTCTGCTCGAGCCAGCGGATCGCGCCGCGAGGGTTGGAGTAAGGGACGATCGGCACCGCCCCGTTGATGGTCAGTGTTTGGCTCATGGGCGCCACGCTAGGCCGAGCGCGCACCCTCGTCTTGGACGGAATTTACGGTGGTCGCGCGCAGCTCGGTCGGCGTGATGCCAGCCAGTTCCCGCACCTCACGCGCCAGGTGGGCCTGGTCGAAGTAGCCGCACGCGGTGGCCGCGGCGGCCCAGTCGATCGCCGGGTCCGTTGTCAGGTGCGCGGTCAGTCGCTCGAAGCGCACAATCCGTGCCACCAGCTTGGGCGGCAGCCCGACGGTGTCGCGATAGCGAGCGATCAGCCGCCGATGACTCCAGCCCAATTCAGCTGCCAGATCGCCGATCACCGCTGCGCCGCCGCTGGAAACGATGCGGCCAAACGACCACGCGACACCAGGATCGGCGGGCGCGGCCTCGGCGAGTCGGGCGCGGAAAGCCTTGTCGATCAACGCGAATCGCGTCGGCCAATCGGGTGCGTCGCCTACCCGCTGCACAAGATCACGCCCGAACCGACCCAGCACGGCGTCGATCGGCACCGACTGATTGGCCAGCTCGCTCATGGGCAGCCCGACGAGCCGTCGGGCACCGAGCGGTGTCAGGTCGACCTGCAGGCAGCGCGCTGACCCGTCATGTCCCACCAGCACCGGCCCATCGGTCACGCCGGCGACGAATGACCCCAGCCGCAACGGCGCGGCGTGCTGGCGATGTGCGACCGTCCACCCTGCGTCGAGGTCGATGATCACCGGCACGAACGTGCAGGGCAGCTCGCGGAACGTAGCGGGTCCGGCCGCCCGTTCCTCGTATCCCTCATAGCGAAGCACCACGCCGCGCAGAGACGGATGGGGCGTGCCCGCCGTGAAGGTCGCGCTCACCATTCCTACGGTAGACCGCACCCCGTATTGCGCGTGCGGTACGAATGGTGGGTGCTAGAGCCCACCGTGCTGCTGCTGTCGACGTCCGACACCGACCTGATCACCGCCCGCGCAAGCGGGGTGCGCTACCGGTGGGCGAACCCGTCGCGGCTGGTCGACGGCGAGCTCGAGGAGCTGCTGGCCGGCTCCGACATCGCCGTCGTTCGCATCCTTGGCGGTTACCGGGCCTGGCAGGACGGCATCGACACGGTCGTCGGTAGTGGTGTGCCGACCGTGGTGGTCAGCGGTGAGCAGTCCCCGGACGCCGAGCTGATGGGTCAGTCGACGACGCCGGCGGGCGTCGCGCTGCAGTCGCACATCTATTTGGCGCAGGGCGGCATAGAAAATCTTGCGAACCTGCATTCATTCCTCTGCGACACGTTGCTGATGACCGGCTTCGGTTTCGCGCCGCCGGCGATCACACCGAGCTGGGGTGTCCTCGAGCGGGCGTCAACAAATGTTGACGGCCCGACGATCGCGGTGCTGTACTACCGCGCGCAGCACTTGGCCGGCAACACCACCTATGTCGAGGCGCTGTGCCGCGCCATCGAGGACGCCGGAGGACGGGCACTGCCGGTGTTCTGCGCGTCGCTGCGCACCGCCGACGCCGAGCTGCTGGACGTGCTGTCCACCGCCGACGCAATGATCACGACCGTGCTGGCCGCCGGCGGAGTGACCCCGGCCACCGTCACCGCCGGTGGCAACGACGACACCTGGAACGTCGCGCATCTTGCCGCCCTGGACATTCCGATCCTGCAGGGACTGTGCCTGACCAGTTCACGGGCGCAGTGGCAGGACAACGACGACGGCATGTCTCCGCTCGACGTCGCCACCCAGGTCGCGGTCCCGGAGTTCGACGGCCGGATCATCACGGTTCCGTTCTCGTTCAAGGAGATTGACGACGAAGGGCTGATCTCCTACGTCGCCGATCCGGAGCGCTGCGCCCGCGTCGCGGGACTGGCCGTGCGGCATGCCCGGCTGCGGGCGATCGCCGCCGCGGAAAAACGGGTGGCCGTGGTGTTCTCCGCGTACCCCACCAAGCATGCCCGCATCGGCAACGCCGTCGGCCTGGATACGCCCGCCAGTGCCGTCGCGCTGCTGCGGGCCATGCGCGACGGTGGGTACGCCATCGGCGACATTCCAGGCGTGGACGCCGAGGACGGCGACGCGTTGGTGCACGCGCTGATCGAGCGCGGCGGCCAAGACCCCGACTGGCTCACCGACGGACACCTCGCCGGCAATCCAATCCGGTTGTCCGCCAAGGACTATCGCGACTGGTTCACGACCCTGCCGGCCAAGTTGGCCGACGCTGTCGTCAAGCATTGGGGCCCGCCGCCGGGCGAGTTGTTCGTCGACCGCAGCCAAGACGCCGACGGTGAGATCGTGATCGCGGCCCTGCAGGCCGCCAACATCGTGCTGATCGTGCAGCCGCCACGGGGTTTCGGTGAGAATCCCGTCGCCATCTATCACGATCCCGATCTGCCGCCCAGCCATCACTATCTGGCTGCCTACCACTGGATCGACGCCGTGTTCGGCGCGGACGCCGTCGTGCACCTCGGCAAGCACGGCAACCTGGAGTGGTTGCCGGGCAAGACGCTCGGCATGTCGGCGGCGTGCGGCGCGGATGCGGCACTGGGCAATTTGCCGCTGATCTACCCGTTCCTGGTCAACGACCCGGGAGAGGGCACGCAGGCCAAACGCCGCGCGCACGCCACGCTGGTCGACCACCTCATCCCGCCGATGGCCCGTGCCGAAACCTACGGCGACATCGCAAGACTGGAGCAGCTACTCGACGAGCACGCCACCATCGCGGCGCTCGATCCAGGCAAACTGCCTGCGATCCGCCAGCAGATCTGGACGCTGATGCGTGCGGCCAAGATGGACCACGATCTGGGTCTGGACGAACGGCCCGAGGACGACTCGTTCGGCGACATGCTGCTGCACGTCGACGGGTGGCTGTGCGAGATCAAGGACGCCCAGATCCGCGACGGGCTGCACGTTCTGGGCCAAACGCCCACGGGCGAGGCCGAACTCGACCTGGTGCTGGCCATCCTGCGGGCACGCCAGCTGTTCGGCGGTGACCAGACCGTTCCGGGTCTGCGGCAGGCGCTCGGCCTGGCCGAGGACGGCAACGATGACCGCGCCGCCGTCGACGCCGCCGAGGCCAGCGCCCGCGAACTGGTTGCCGCGCTACAGGACGCCGGGTGGGACGCTGATGCCGTCGACGGCCTCACGGATAACGCCGATGTCGCCCGTATCCTGCGGTTCGCGGCCACCGAGGTGGTGCCGCGGCTGGCCGGCACTGCGAACGAGATCGCGCAGATCCTGCGGGCGTTGGAGGGCCGGTTCATCGAAGCAGGCCCGTCGGGTTCGCCACTGCGCGGCCTGGTGAACGTGCTGCCCACCGGGCGCAACTTCTATTCCGTCGACCCCAAGGCGGTGCCCTCGCGGTTGGCGTGGGAAACCGGTGTGGCGATGGCGGATTCGCTGCTGGACCGATACCGCGCAGGACTACGGCAGCTGGCCGCGCTCGGTCGGGCTGTCGGTGTGGGGCACGTCGGCGATGCGCACCGCCGGGGACGACATCGCCGAAGTGCTTGCGCTGCTGGGCGTTCGGCCCATCTGGGACGACGCATCGCGACGGGTGGTGAGCCTGGAACCGATCCCGCTGGCCGAACTCGGCCGTCCCCGCATCGACGTCACCGTGCGCATCTCCGGTTTCTTCCGCGACGCCTTCCCGCATGTGGTCACGATGCTCGACGACGCCGTGCAACTGGCCGCGGGTCTTGACGAGCCCGCCGAGGACAACTACGTCCGCGTCCACGCGCAGGCCGACGTCGCCGAGCATGGCGATCAACGTCGTTCCACCACAAGAATTTTCGGCTCCAAGCCGGGGACCTATGGCGCCGGCCTGCTGCAGCTGATCGACAGCCGCAACTGGCGCGACGACGCCGATCTGGCGCAGGTGTACACCGCGTGGGGTGGCTTCGCCTACGGCCGCGGCCTCGACGGTGCGCCGGCCGCCGACGACATGAGCCGGCAGTACCGCCGAATCGCGGTGGCCGCCAAGAACACCGACACCCGTGAACACGACATCGCCGATTCGGATGACTACTTCCAGTACCACGGCGGCATGGTTGCTACGGTCCGGGCGCTCACCGGGCAGGCGCCGGCCGCCTACATCGGCGACAACACCCGGCCCGACGCGGTGCGCACCCGCACGCTGTCGGAGGAGACCACCCGGGTGTTCCGCGCCCGTGTCGTCAATCCTCGCTGGATCAACGCGATGCGGCGGCACGGCTACAAGGGCGCGTTCGAGATGGCGGCGACCGTCGACTACCTGTTCGGCTACGACGCGACGGCGGGCGTGATGGCCGACTGGATGTACGAGCGGCTGTCCGAGGAGTACGTGCTTGACGACGAGAACCGAAAGTTCATGGCCGAGTCGAACCCGTGGGCGCTGCACGGCATGGCCGAGCGGCTGCTGGAGGCCGCAGGCCGCGGCATGTGGGCACAGCCGGAACAGGCGCACCCTCGACGGGCTGCGCCAGGTGCTGCTCGAGACGGAAGGCGAGCTCGAAGGCTAGGTTGGATTCGTGCCAGTCACCTTTGCCGACGTCGCCAAGGCGCGAGTACATCCTGCTGACCACGTTCACCAAGGACGGCAGGCCCAAGCCGACGGCCATCTGGGCCGCGCCCGACGGTGACGGCCTGGTGGTCATTGCCCAGGAGACGTCCTGGAAGGTCAAGCGGATCCGCAACACCCCGCGCGTGACCATCGCCCCTGCGACCTGCGCGGCAACCCCAAGGGTGACGCGGTCGAGGCCACCGCCGAGATCCTGGACAAGTCGGCCAACGGCGCGACATACGACGCGATCGGCAAGCGGTACGGGCTGCTCGGCTAAGACGTTCAACTTCTTCTCCAAGCTGCGCGGCGGCATGAAGAACAACGTGACGATCGAGCTGAAGGCTGCCTGAGGGTTCGCCTTCACTGCTGAGCAGACGCAAACGGCCCCGTTTTGCGGCGTGTCGCGGGTCCTTTGCGTTCCCCAGCTTGCGCGTGGGCCCAGCTGGCACTGAGAAGCGGAACCCGGCGGGCGCCCGAAGCGTTGGCAGACTATGGCGATGCGGCTGTTTCTGGTCTACACGGTCATCGAGCTGGCGGTCATTGTGGCGCTGGCCTCGACGATCGGCTTCGGCTGGACCGTCCTGCTGCTC
This sequence comes from uncultured Actinomycetota bacterium, assembly GCA_963851115.1. Taxonomy (GTDB): domain Bacteria; phylum Actinomycetota; class Actinomycetes; order Mycobacteriales; family Mycobacteriaceae; genus Mycobacterium. The sequence continues at coordinate 38,863 of CAWKOI010000005.1, read as the reverse complement.
CTTGGCACCTTCGTGGTCGGCCTCGCGCTGGCCGGCTCGCAGGTCAAGCGTCACATTCGCCGGCTGCAGTCCGGTCTGACCGCAGCCACGGTGCAAGGCGCCGCGACGGACAGCGTGCTCGTGGCGGTGGGCACTGTCCTCGTCGTCATCCCGGGCTTGGCCAGTTCCGTCCTCGGCGCGCTGTTGCTGCTTCCGCCCACCAGGGCTGCCGCCCGTCCGCTGGTCACCGCGATGGCCGCTCGGCGCGCACCTCTGATCACGGCGGCAGCCACGGGCGCGGGCGCCGCCGGCTGGGGATACACGGCAGCAGGACGCGGTGACTACATCGACGGCGAGGTCATCGACGTCGTCGACGTCGCACCACAGCCCGTGGAGCGCAAGCCCGAATAAGTGACGACCCTCCTCCTCAACGGGCGGGTGCACAGTCCCGCCATGCCCGACGCCACCGCGATGACGGTACGCGACGGCATCGTCGCGTGGCTCGGCAGCGATGACGTTGGCCGCCAACAGTTTCCCGACGCGGAGACCGTCGACCTCGACGGTGGCTTCGTCGCGCCCGCATTCGTCGACAGTCACGTCCACCTCACCGCCACCGGCCTGACTTTCGCCGGGTTGGACCTGCGCCCGGCCACCTCGCTGCGGCACTGCGTTGACCTCATCGGCGACTACGCGCGGCGACACCCCGACGGTCCGATCTGGGCACACGGCTGGGACGAATCGGGCTGGCCGGAACGCACCGCGCCCAGCACCGACGACCTGGACGGCGTGGTCGGGGACCGGCCCGCCTACCTGGCCCGAGTCGACGTCCACTCGGCGGCGGCCTCCACCGCGCTGCGCCGGCTCGCGCCAGGGCTCGCCGAGGCCGCCGGATTCAACCCGAAACACCCGTTGACCAGCGACGCACACCATCTGGTGAGAGCGGCCGCCCGCAACGAGCTGACGCCGCAGCAGCGTCACCGGGCCCGGCTCGCCGCGCTCGACGCCGCGGCGGCCTACGGCATTGCCGCCGTCCACGAATGCGCAGGCCCGAATATCGGCGGCCTCGACGACTGGCATGAGATTCGTGGCGTCGAGCACGCCGTCGAAGTCGTCGGCTACTGGGGCGAGCCGGTGACCACCCCCGACCAGGCACGCGAGCTGATCGACGCCACCGGCGCCCGCGGGTTGGCCGGCGACCTGTTCGTCGACGGCGCGCTCGGATCGCGCACCGCCTGGCTGCACGATCCGTACAGCGACGCGCCCGACTGTTGCGGCAACAGCTACCTCGACGCCGACGCGATCACGGCTCACCTGATGGCGTGCACGGAAGCGGGTGTCACGGCGGGCTTCCACGTGATCGGCGACGCGGCGGTGACCGCGGTCGTCGAGGCGCTCGAGCGAGTCGTTGAAGCGTTCGGAGCGCCCGCGGTGGCCCGATGCGGACATCGGCTCGAGCACCTCGAGATGGTCACCGACGAGCAGGCCGGCAGGCTCGGTTCGTGGGGCGTGATCGCCAGCATGCAGCCCAACTTCGACGCGTTGTGGGGCGGCGACGACAGAATGTACGCGCAGCGCCTCGGCCCCGACCGAGTCCATCAGCTGAACCCATTGGCGCTGTTAGCATCCCAAGGCGTGCCCCTAGCCTTCGGTTCCGACAGCCCTGTCACCGGCATGAATCCGTGGGCCACGGTGCGTGCGGCGACGCGACACCACACCCCGGGCAGCGCGGTGTCGGCGCGGGCGGCGTTCGCCGCCGCCACCCGTGGTGCCTGGCGGGCAGGCGGGGTCCGCGACGGCGTAACCGGCACGCTGGTCCCCGGCGCGCCCGCGTCGTACGCCATCTGGGAGGCCGACGAGTTCGAGGTGAGCGCTCCGGCCGATGAGGTCCAGCGCTGGTCGACCGACCGGCGCTCGCGGGTGCCTGCCCTGCCGCGACTCGACGGCCGGTTGCCGCGATGCCGACAGACCGTGCATCGAGGTGCCGTCATCCATGGCTAAGTCCGCGCGCCGGCGCGAGTGGTCTCGCGCATCCGACGACACGGATACGTTTTCCGCGATCGTCGACGACGACGCCGCCGAACCCTCCGATGCCCCGCAGGAGCCGGCGCCCGATTCGGGGCCGGCCGAAGCCCCGTCTCGCGCCAAGCGGTTCCGGCAGGCGGTGGTGGACCGGCTGCCGCAACTGAGCGTCGCGATCGTCGGCGGGCTGCTGCTGTGCCTGAGCTTCCCTCCGTTCGGCTGGTGGTACCTTGCCGTCTTCGCGTTCGTCGGCCTGGCGTGGGTGCTGACCCGTGAAACCACAACGCTTGCAGGAGGATTCGGATACGGCTTTCTGTTCGGGGTGGTGTTCTACCTTCCGCTGCTGCCGTGGATCAGCGGGCTGGTCGGCGCGTTTCCCTGGATTGCCCTGTCATTCGCCGAGGCCCTGTTCCCAGCCCTGTTCGGTCTGCTCGCCGTCGCGGTTCGGCGACTACCCGGCTGGCCGCTCTGGTTCGCGGGACTGTGGGCCGCTCAGGAGTGGCTCAAGGCGACGGTGCCGTTCGGTGGATTCCCCTGGGGAATAGTCGGTTTCAGCCAAACACAGAGCCCGCTGCTGCCGATCGCGCAACTCGGCGGTGCGCCCCTGTTGTCGTTCGCTGTCGTGCTGACCGGATTCAGCCTGGCTGCAATCGCATTCGAGACGGTGCAATGGTGGCGACGCGGCGAGCAGACACAGATCGCCGCGCCGCCGGCCGTGGTGCTGCCCGGGGTGTGCATCAGCATCGTGCTGCTGACGACGGCGTTGGCGTGGCCGAACGTGCGGCAGTCCGGTATCGGTGCCGGCGACGACCAGGCCATCACGGTGGCCGCCGTGCAGGGCAATGTGCCGCGGCTCGGCCTGGAGTTCAACGCCCAGCGCCGCGCCGTGCTCGACAATCACGTCCGCGAGACGGCTGCGCTCGCGGAGGACGTGCGCGCCGGCAAGGCGCCGCAGCCGATGTTGGTCATCTGGCCGGAGAACTCCTCGGATATCGACCCGCTGGCCAACCCGGACGCCCATCAGCAGATCTCGACCGCCGCTACGGCCATCAACGCGCCCATCCTGGTCGGCGGCGTCGTCGCCGCACCGGGGTACAGCCGCGACAACCCGGTGTCCACCAATTCGGTGATCGTCTGGAATCCCGGTACCGGACCGGCGGATCGCCACGACAAGAAGATCGTGCAGCCGTTCGGTGAGTATCTGCCGTGGCGCAGCTTCTTCTCCCATCTGTCGCCGTACGCGGATCGAGCCGGCTACTTCATTCCGGGCGACGGCAACGGCGTGGTGCAGGCGGCCGGTGTGCCGGTCGGAGTCACCACCTGCTGGGAGGTGATCTTCGATCGCGCCGCCCGTGAGTCCGTGCTCAGCGGCGCCCAGCTGCTGGCGGTGCCGACGAACAACGCCACGTTCAACGAGGCGATGAGCGAGCAACAGCTGGCGTTCGGCAGGCTGCGAGCCGTCGAGCACGACCGCTACGTCGTGGTGGCGGGCACGACGGGGATCAGCGCGGTCATCGCACCCAACGGCCATGAGCTGGCCCGTACCGCTTTCTTCGAGCCCGCCTACCTCGATACCCAGGTGCGGCTGAAGACGCAGCTCACGCCCGCCACCCGGTGGGGTCCGATCGTCCAAGGGCTGCTGGTCGGCATCGGTGTCGCCGCTGTGATCGCCGCAATACTGCACAATGGGAGTTTCGTGCGTCGTCTCGGCCGACGTCAGCAATGACGAAGGAGCCACATGAGTACGGGCCCGGGCATCCCACGCCCAAGCGAGCGCACGCTGGTCATCATCCCCACCTTCAACGAGCGGGAGAACCTGCCGTTGATCGTCGGGACGCGTGCACAAGGCGCGTCCGGACGTCCACATTTTGGTCGTCGATGACGGCAGCCCCGACGGCACCGGCGAGCTGGCCGACGAATTGGCCCTGGCCGATCCGGACCGCGTGCACGTCATGCACCGGACGTCCAAGGGCGGCCTCGGCGCGGCCTACCTGGCGGGCTTCGCGTGGGGCCTGAACCGCGAATACTCGGTCCTGGTGGAGATGGACGCCGACGGCAGCCACCCGCCCGAACAACTGCACCGGCTGCTCGATGCGGTCGACGGTGGTGCCGACCTGGCGATCGGCTCGCGCTACGTCGCGGGCGGGGAGGTGCGCAACTGGCCGCGGCGGCGGATGGTGCTATCGCGCACCGCCAACGGCTACTCGCGCATTCTGCTGGGGGTCGACGTGCACGACATCACCGCCGGCTACCGCGCCTACCGGCGGGAAGTGCTGGAGAAGATCGATCTGGCCGCCGTCGACTCGAAGGGCTACTGCTTCCAGATCGACCTGACGTGGCGCACCATCAACAACGGGTTCGTCGTCGTCGAGGTCCCGATCACGTTCACCGAGCGCGAGTTCGGCCAATCCAAGATGAGCGGATCCAACATCCGCGAAGCTCTGTTCAAGGTCGCGGAATGGGGTATCCGCGGGCGCCTGGATCGCGCCCGCGGCGTCGTGCGCTAAGCGCTGACTACAGTCAGCTGCCGCGGCGGCGGGTCTTGATGATGTCGAGGCGCTCCTTGAGCAGCTCCTCGAGCTCCTCGATGGACCGGCGCTCCAGCAGCATGTCCCAGTGCGTGCGCGGCGGCTTGACCTTCTTCGGCTCCGGCACGTCACCCTCGATCAGGGTGCCCTCCATGCCGTTGCGGCACAGCCAGCTGCCGGGGATCTCGGCGTCGTCGGCGAACGGGACGTCGAACTCCTCGCCGTTGTCGGTGCGGTAGCGGGCGACCTGACGCGGCGCCAGGTCATGGTTGCGGTCCGTCTCGTAGCTCACGGCTCCGAGGCGACTGCCCCTCAAGACACGATCAGCCATCGTCAACACTCCTCAAGTAACTAATTGTCCGGATCATCAACGCAGCAAAACCGCGCGCAGTTCCCGACTCGACCGCCGATGATACCGGGATCTGCGGCACTGGCGGTTTACAGTCTGTTCTCGTGGTACGTCGTCTTCGCGCTCAGCCGTGTCGCTGGTGTGGTCGTGAAGTCGCTGACGTCGGCCTGGGGCGGCGTCGGCAGTACTGCAGGCAGTCCTGCCGGCAGCGCGCCTATGAACAGCGTGCGATGGTCAAGGGCACCACGCTCGCGCCGGATGCCGTGGTACTGACCGCCGAGGAGGCCTCCGAGCTGTCCGACCGCGTCTACCAGGTCAGATGCGCCGCTGAAGACGTCGCGACGGCCATAGAAGAGGGAGCAGAAGGGGCCGAACTGCGGGAACTGTGCGACGCGCTGATGCGTGTGGCCAAGGCGGCCGACGGCTGGCGCTAGCCCGCAAATTCTTGTCGCGCTGAACATCGGCGGGGGGTTGCCCGTTTTACGATTGCCAACGACAAAACCCGAGATGGGAACGCGGTGTCCTTATCACCTCCCGACTCCACCCCTACGAGTGCGGCCGGTGTGTGGCGCTTCGACGAATTCGTCCTAGACACCCAGCGTTATGAACTGCGCTCCGGCGATGAGGTGATCCGAGTCGAGCCGCAGGTGTTCGATGTGCTGACCGAGTTGATTCGCAATCACCACCGCTTTGTCACCAAAGAGGAGCTGTTCGACTCGGTGTGGGGCGGGCGCTTCGTCGGCGAGGCGGCGTTGACGAGCCGGATCAAGGCCGCCCGACGGGCACTAGGCGATGACGGTGAATCGCAGTGCTACATCAGGACGGTCCGCGGACGCGGTTACCAATTCGTCGGCACGATCCAATCCGATGCACCGCCGGACGCTACCGCCGAGACACCGCCGGCTCCGGAGCCTGCGCCGCCCCGCCAACACATCGCGTTCTGCCGGGCGGCGGACGGCGTTCGGCTCGCATACGCGGTGGCGGGGGAGGGTCCGCCGCTGGTGCGTGCGGCCAATTGGATGACCCATCTCGGATACGACATCGAAAGCCCGGTGTGGCAACACTGGGTCCGTGACCTCTCGCTCAAGTATCGATTCATCCGATACGACGAACGCGGCTGCGGACTGTCCGATTGGGAGGCAACGGATTTCACGTTCGATGACTGGGTGGCCGATCTTGAGACGGTTGTGGAGTCACTTGGGCTGGAACGCTTTCCGCTGCTGGGGGTGTCGCAGGGCGGCGCCGTCGCGGTGGCCTACGCCGCCCGCCACCCCGAGCGAGTCAGCCGGCTGGTGTTGTGCAGTGCATACGCGCGTGGCCGCGCAGTGCGGGCCATCGGCGAAGAGGAAAAGCGTGCTGCGGCATTGGATCTCGATTTGGCGCGGGTGGGCTGGGGTCGCGACGACCCGGCCTTTCGACAGGTGTTCGCCGCTCAGTTCCAGCCCGACGGCACGCGCGCCGATTGGGCAGCATTCGACCAACTACAACGGCGCACCACCTCACCGGAGAACGCCGTGAGGTTCCTCGAGGAGTTCGGCCGCATCGACGTGCGAGACGAGGCCCGCGAATGTGACCTGCCCGACGCTGATCATGCATTCCCGCGACGATCACCGGGTGCCGATGCGCTTCGGCGAGGAACTCGCTGCGCTGATACCGGATTCCCGATTGGTCGCACTCTCCAGCAACAACCACCTGCTGACCGCGACGGAGCCTGCATGGCGGGTGTTCCGCGACGAGGTCGACGGGTTTCTGGCTATCTGATCGGCGTTTGCCGGGCGTTGGCCCCTGTTCTCCACGCATTCTCCACACATTCTTCATGTACGGGGAGCGTCGGCCATTCATGCTGGTCACATGAAAAAGCACTTCCGCACCCTGCTTGTGGGTGTCAGCGCGCTCGTCGCCCTGGGCACCCTGTCCGCTTGCTCCGGCGGCACATCCACCGAAGCGACCTCCACCCCTGAGGCGGCTCCCGCTACCACCACCGCGACCGAGTCCGCGTTCCCGCAAACGGCACGATATGTCGCCGACATGAAGGCGGCAGACGGCAAGACGATGACCATCGGCATCTCCGTCGACGGCGCCGACGTCGCCGCCTACGCCTGCAACGGCACCGACGACGAAGCCTGGTTCTTCGGAAACCAGACCGACGGCAAGATCGACATCGCGTCGAGGTTCCGCGACACCCTCACGGCGCAGTTCAACGGCACCGATGTCGAGGGCGATCTGACCATGAACGGCGTGGCCTACGAGTTCACCGCGGCGCCGGTGTCCGGCGTGGCAGGCATGTACACCGCCGACGTTGATGGGGTGCGCGCATCCTGGGTGGTCCGCGAGGACGGCTCGGCGATCGGAGTCCAGTTCAACGGCGGTGTCAGTGGCCGCGACTTCGAGCAGGCCGAACTTCAGCAACTCAACGAGCAGCAGTTCCGTAATAGCGTGCGTAACAAGCGCCAACTGCAGCAGGCCAGCCAGATCGAATTCCTGTCGAACAAGAGCGCGAAGTCCACGATCAACGGCCGGGACGTGACCCCGACCCTCGTCACCGGCACCTTCCGTCTTTCATGACAGCTGAATAGATCTGTCGCCCAACGGCCCTGCCGGAGTGATCGCCTCAACGCTCACTCCGGCGGGGTCCCCTCTTTGCATCACGCAGAGTCAAACCCTTCAGCGCCACGACGTCGATGCGTAGCGTCGACGCACCGTGACTAGTCGGAGCAGCAGCGATTCGGCGACTGGCTCGGCCATGACGAGCGTTACGCCCGGACGGGGGAATTCCTGCACATCGTGAACTCGGTGTGGCGTCAGGACTCACTCGACTTCGAAGGGCAGTACTACACCGTCAAAGACGCCAGGGTATCCGCGCCGCCGGATCCGTTGCCGCAGATTTACTTTGGTGGCTCGTCCGCGGCAGCGCTGCCGATCGCAGCCGAGTATGTGGACGTCTACCTCACCTGGGGTGAACCTCCGCAAGCCGCGGCGGCCAAGATCGAACAGGTGCGCAAACTCGCCGAAGAGCGCGGTCGCAGCGTGCGTTTCGGTATCCGGCTGCACACCATCAGCCGCGACACTTCGGCAGCGGCGTGGGCAGTCGCCGACGAACTGCTGGCAGAACTGACACCCGAGCAGATCGCCAAAGCCACTGAGCTGCATGCCAGTTCGGAGTCCGAGGGGCAGCGGCGGATGACCGCGTTGCATGGCGGCCGGGTGGACAAGCTGGAGATCTATCCCGAATCTGTGGGCCGGTGTCGGACTGGTTCGTGGCGGTGCAGGCACGGCGCTTGTGGGCAGCCACGAGGAAGTCGCGAACCTGATCTACGAATACCACTCGCTTGGCTTCGACGAGTTCATCCTGTCGGGCTACCCGCATCTGGAGGAGGCCTACTGGTTCGCCGAGGGTGTGTTGCCGCTGCTGAAGCAGAAAGGCGTCGCCTAACCCCGCGAGCTGGGTCACCTTTCAGACGCGAGCAGACGCAAAAGCCCCGCGACACGCCGAGAAATGGGTGCATTTACGTCTGTTCGCGCGGTAAAGCGGTCAAGCTGAGGTGTGGACGAATGGTTCGAGCGCAGCCCGTTCATCGGATTTGTGCCGTGGATCATCTACTGGGTGGTCGCCGACGGACCCAGCACCTGGATGTTCGGCGCGCTGTGCGCGGTGATCGCGGCGCTGATCCTTGGAGTGTCCGCCGGTCGGGGCGGTCCACGGCTGCTCGAGGTGGTGACGATCGTGTTCTTCGTCGGAGTGACCATCACCGGCATGATCGTCGGGGCGCAGGACCGCGACTGGATGGACACCTATGCCACCACCCTGTCGGCCGGCGCGCTGGGCGCGATGGCGCTGGGCTCGTTGGCGTTCGTTCCGTTCACCGAGCAGTACGCGCCTGAATCGGCGCCGCGACAGGAGTGGGAGAAGGCCGCGTTCCGCCGCACGAACCGGGTGCTCACCCTGATGTGGGCGCTGGTGTTCGCGCTCATCGCGGTCCTGGGCTACGTCGCCGTCACGGCACCCGCCACGATCGACTGGACCAAGGCGGTGATTCCGATCGTGGTGATCGTCGGAGCAGTCGGGATGACCCAGATCTATCCCGACCGCGCCCGGGAAAAGGCCAGGGCACAGGGCGCCGTCTGAGGAGCGCTACTATCTGCGTATGAATGCAGATAAGCAGGTTTGTTCGCGGCGTCTCGCCGAGGAGCAGGCCGACCTGGTCGTCGAGGTCTTCCGGATGCTGTCCGACGCGACCAGGGTGCAGCTGCTGTGGGCGCTGGCGGATCGCGAGCTGTCGGTCAACGACCTCGCCGCCCGGGTCGCCAAGCCGGCCCCGTCCGTGTCGCAGCACCTGGCCAAACTGCGGATGGCCCGGCTGGTACGCACCCGCCGCGAGGGCACCCAGGTGTTCTATCGACTCGAGAACGACCATGTCCACCAGCTGGTCACCGATGCGGTGCATAATGCCGAACACGCGGCCGGAGGCGTTCCCGCGCATCACCTCGACGACGGTGAGCTGCGCCTGTTGCACGAACAGGGAACCGGCTGATGGGACTCGGTCACAGTCACGATCACACGGACCGAGTCGACGACGCGCTAGCGGACAGCACCGCCGGCATCCGCGCGGTCAAGATCAGCCTGGTGGTCCTCGCCATCACCGCAGTGGCACAGCTCGTCGTCGTCGGCCTCTCCGGATCGGTGGCGTTGTTCGCAGACACCGTGCACAACTTCTCGGACGCGTTGACGGCGGTGCCGCTGTGGATCGCGTTCTCGATGAGCCGGCGGGCCGCGACGCGGCGCTACACCTACGGATTCGGCCGAGTCGAGGATCTGGCCGGGTTGTTCGTGGTGGCGGTCATCGCGATCTCAGCACTGATCGCCGCCGTCCAAGCCGTGCACAGGCTCATCGAGCCGGTGCCGCTGTCGCACCTGAGCTGGGTCGCGGCGGCCGGGGTGATCGGATTCCTTGGCAACGAAGTGGTCGCCCTGTACCGGATCCGCGTCGGCAAGCGCATCGGGTCCGCCGCACTGCGGGCAGATGGAATGCACGCGCGCGCAGATGGTTTGACCTCGTTGGCAGTGGTGGCGGGCGCCGTCGGTGCGGCCCTGGGATTTCCCGCGGCCGACCCGATCGTCGGTCTGCTCATCGCAGGCGCCATCGGCGTCGTGCTGGTCATCGCGGCCCGCGACGTGTTCGGCAGGCTGTTGGACCGCATCGACCCCGACCTCGTGGACACCGCGTATACCGTTCTGGCCGACCGCCCGGGAGTTCGTGCCGTGCGAAGGGTGAGGATGCGCTGGGTCGGACACCAGCTCGCGGCCGACGCCGAGCTCGACATCGATCCGGCGCTCAACCTGGGCGATGCGCACGAGGTCGCCCATCGCGCCGAACACGAACTGGTGCATGCAATTCCGAAGCTCGGCTCGGTCATCGTGCACGCCTACCCGGGCCACGAGGCGGTGCTCAGCAGCTGAACTTGAGGCCGATGTCCGCGGGTGGCGTCACCTTCTGCAGGCATCCGAACGGTTCAACGCCGGCATCGCTGAACCGCGCCGCCGACCGGTGTGCATAGTTGACGCAGAACAGTCCGGCGGGATCGGCGCGGCAACGGTAATCGCCGAACTCGAGTGACCTGACCGTACGGCAGTTCGGGACCGGTCCCGTTGGTGAACCGGCCCGGATCACCGTGTGCCGAGCCGACTTCCAGCGTCGGGCCCTCGAAGTCGACCCAGCCGCCCTTCCACTCGCCGTAGGCCTCCGTCGGTCGCGGCGGAGGATCGGCGAGGTCGACCAGGCATGCCAGTGCGCCGCCGGCGGTGCGGGAGTCGGTCATGCAGTTGGTCTTGCCCGAGGGTGTGGTGAACGCGACGTCGTCGCCAAGCTCTGTCGTGGCGCCGTCACGGGTCGCGGAGTGGTACCCGCCGGCATCGGCCGGGCTGCCGGCTTCGATCCAGGTGATGACGTCGCCGATCGGCGCCCCCGGTTGCGGCGGTTGGGCGGGTTTCGTCGAGGTTCCTGGCGTGGTCGACGGGCGAGAAGGGGTGGTCGCAGCCGACGTCGACGGCACCGGCTGGATCCGCTCAGCGTTCCCGTCCACCCCCTGTGAACACCCCGCCACCAGCAAAGATACCGCGATCAGCCCCGCCATTCGCATACCGGCCAGGCTATCGGGCCGACACGCAATCCCCGGCGAGGCACGGCGGCGGGTGGTCATTCGCTACCGTCGGTGGATGCACGAACACACCGTCCGCGCGACTATCGCCTCCGGCACCGTCGAGGGATTCACCCGCGACGGCGTGAACCGTTGGCGGGCCATTCCGTACGCCCGTCCGCCGGTGGGACGGCTGCGGTTGCGCTCCCCGCACCCGGTGGAGCCCTGGCCGGGTGTGCGGTACTGCCACGGGTTCGGCTATTGCGCGCCGCAGCAACGCAAGTACACGATCCTCGGCCCCGGCAAGTATCAGCCGATGAGCGAAGACTGCCTGACGCTCAACGTCACGGCGCCGAAGAGGCCGGCAGAACAGCCGTTGCCGGTAATGGTGTTCATCCACGGCGGCGGTTACATCCTGGGCAGTTCGGCCACCCCGATCTACGACGGCGCGGCCCTGGCCCGGAAGGGGTGTGTATACGTCTCGATGAACTACCGGCTGGGCGCCCTGGGGTGTCTGGATCTGTCGTCGCTGTCCAACAAGGACATCACCATCGACGACAACCTGTACCTGCGCGACCTCGTGATGGCGCTGCGCTGGGTCCGCGACAACATCGCGGTGTTCGGTGGCGACCCTGACAGCGTGACGATCTTTGGCGAGAGCGCGGGTGCTCACGCCGTCGCCACGCTGCTGGCCGTACCGGCCGCCAAAGGCCTATTCGCCCACGCGATTTCGGAAAGCCCGGCCAGCGGCATGGTCCGCTCACCCGACTTGGCGGCAGAGTACGCCACCCAATTCGCCGATCTGTTCGGCGCGGGGGTTTCCGACGGTGCGAACGCGGTGATGGCGGCGCGCCCCGCCGAGTTGGTGAATGCCTTCGATCAGCTGATCGTGCGCGGCCAACGCCAAATGCTCGGTGCGTTCGCGGCAGGCCCCACCTACGGCACCGACTATCTGCCGCTCGACCCTGTTGTTGCGATGCGGCGCGGCAAGGCGCACCGTGTGCCGGTCATCGTGGGCACCAACGCTGAGGAAGGCCGGCTGTTCAGCCGATTCCTCAAGCTGTTGCCGATGACCGAGCGGATGATCGAGCGGTTGCTGGCCGAGACGGAACCTGCTGAGCGTGAACGCATTACCGCGGCCTACCCGGACTACCCGGATCCCGCCGCCTGCATCCAGCTCGGCGGGGACTTCGCGTTCGGGTCGGCGGTATGGCAGATTGCCGAGGCGCACAGCCAGCACGCGCCGACCTACCTGTACCGCTACGACTACGCGCCGCGCACGCTGCAATGGTCCGGCCTTGGCGCCACACACGCGACCGAGCTGCTCGCGGTGTTCGACGTCTACCGCACCAAGTTCGGCCGGCTCCTGGCCGCGGCCGACCGGCGCACGGCGCTGCGGGTCAGCGACGATGTCCAAGCTCGGTGGCGTGCCTTCAGTCGCACCGGCGTGCCGGGCGAGGACTGGCCGGCCTACACCGGCGTCGACCGCGCGGTCAGGGTTTTCGACCGCCGTCCCCGCGTCGAATACGACCCCCACGCCGACCGCCGGCAGGCGTGGGAAGGTTTCTCGGTGGCCGCGCGCTGAGGCCGTTCACCAAATTCGTGAATCGCTGCGCTGGCGTCAGCGGATGTGATTGCGTAATCGGGTGGCATACCCACTGGATCCGCTCAGCGGAGACGAGTTCAGGGCGGTCGCGTCGATCCTGCGCCGTGAGCACGGCGTGGGTGACGGATGGCGGTTCGCCTCCATCGAGTTGTCAGAGCCCGGCAAGGCCGAGCTGCAGGCGTTCGACGACGGGGGACCGCTGCCACCGCGGCGCGCCGAAGTGATCTGCCTACAACGCTCCAGCAACGCCACGTACAAGAGCGTGGTGTCGTTGACCGAGGACCGAGTCGAATCGTTCGAGCACATTCCCGGAGTACAGGCCAACTTCACCGTCGACGAGTTCGTAGAGTGCGACCGGTTGTTGCGTACCCACCCCGATGTCATTGCCGCCTTGAGCAAACGCGGGATCACCGATATGGACCTGGTGTTCTTCGACACCTGGACCTATGGCGACGCGGTGGCACCGGCGGAATATCGTGACCGTCGGCTCGGCTGGTCGGATAGCTGGCTCAAGGCCGGCCCGGGCGCCAACCCCTACGCCACCCTCGTCAGCGGGCTGCACTGCGTCGTCGACCTCAACTCGATGGAACTGCTGCGCGTCGAGGACAACGGAGGCGTCGAGACGCCGGACGTGATGGGCGAATACGTGCCCAGCCTCATTCCCGAACGGATTCGGTCGGCGTCGCGGCGCGAGCCGCTCAAGCCGTTGCACATCAGCCAGCCCGAGGGACCCTCGTTCACCCTGGACGGCAACCTGCTGCAGTGGCAGAACTGGTCGCTGCGCATCGGCTTCAACCATCGCGAGGGCATGACCCTGCACACCGTTCGGTACCGCGACGGTGACCGGGATCGCTCCGTGGCGCACCGGATGTCGTTTGCCGAGATGATCGTGCCGTACCGCGACCCGTCGGAGGACCACTACCGGCGCACCGCCTTCGACATAGGGGAGTGGGGCCTGGGCTTCATGACCACGTCGCTGGAGCTGGGTTGCGATTGTCTGGGCGAGATCCGCTACCTGGATGCCGTTTTGCACAACAGCAAGGGCGAGCCGTACACCATCACGAACGCTATCTGTATCCACGAGGAAGACAACGCCGTGCTGTGGAAGCACGTCGACCACGAGATCGGCGCGGAAGTGCGCCGGATGCGGCGGCTGACGGTGTCGTTCCACGTCACCGTCGCCAACTACGAATACCTCGTGTACTGGCGGCTGTACCAGGACGGCAACATCGAGTGCGAGGTGCGCGCCACCGGCATCATGGTGACCACGCCACTGGCGCTGGGCCAGCCCAACCCGAACGGAACGCTGGTCGACGAACGTACGTATGCGCCCTACCACCAACACTTCCTGGTTGCCCGGTTGGACATGGACATCGACGGCAGCGACAACACCGTGTACATGACGGAGTCCTATCCTGAGCCGATCGGCCCGGACAATCCGCACGGGCTGTCACTGGTGACCCGCAACATCCCGCTGCGCACCGAGAGCGAGGCCAAGCAGGACGTCAACTTCGCGACACAACGCGCTTGGAAAGTGGTGAACACCAACGTCGTCAACGGGATCGGCACTCACCCGTCCTATAAGTTGGTGCCGACCGGGGCCATCCCGCCGATGTTCGACCCCGAGTCACCGGTCGTCGAGCGCGCCAGTGTCATCGGCCACACCCTCTGGGTGACGCCGAACCGCCCCGATGAGCGTTGGCCGGCAGGCGAATTCGTCAACCAGTCGACGCGGGACACCGGACTCGGCCGTTGGACGATGGCCAACCGGTCGATCGACAACACCGACGTGGTGGTGTGGTATGTCTTCGGCATCCACCACATCACCCGGCCGGAGGACTGGCCGGTGATGCCCGTCGATGTGGTGTCGTTCTGGCTCAAGCCATTCGGATTCTTCGACCGCAACCCGTCGCTGGACGTCGTCGGGACACCACCGGACATGTGCCATACCCCCAGCACCAGTGCGCACCACTGACGTCGTCGAGCGGCCCTCGGATCTGACGGCCGAGTGGCTCACCGCGGCCGTCGGTGCAGGCACCGTCACGGCCTTCGACTACGAACGCATCGGCACCGGCCAGATGAGCGAGTGCTACCGCGTCGCGTTGACCTACGCCGACGGGCAGGCAGGACCAGACTCGGTCGTGCTCAAGGTCGCGGCCACCGATCCCGTGAGCCGCCAGACCGGCCTTGCGCTGGGCCTCTACGAACGCGAAGTGCGCTTCTACACCGAGATTGCGCCGAACCTGGGTGGCCCCGTCGCGCCGTGTTATCAAGCCGGCTTCGATGGCGGCACCGGCGTGTTTCATCTGCTGTTGGGCGATGCGGGTCCTGCCGTCGTAGGCGACGAAATCCGTGGCGCGACAATCGAACAGGCCAGCTTGGCGCTGGCCGAGCTCGGTCGACTGCACGTGCCGCTGCTTGGCGACACCGCGATGGCCGAGGCGGACTGGCTCAACCGCGAGTTCGCCGATGAACCAGGTGCTGATCGGCCAGCTCTACGCCGGATTCTTCGAGCGTTACCGCGACCAGATCGCCCCCGAACACCGCGACGTGTGTGAGCGGCTGGTCGGCGCCTTCGACGCCTACGTCGCCGCCGAGTCCGACCCGGTCCGCATAAAGGGTCTCGTTCACGGCGACTACCGGTTGGACAACATGCTTTTCGGCCAGCCCGGCGCCGACCGGCCGCTGACAGTGGTGGACTGGCAGACCGTCACCTGGGGCCCCGCGATGACGGATGTCGCGTACTTCCTCGGCTGTGCAATGCCGAACACCCTTCGCCGCGCCCACTACGACGAGCTGTTGCGCGCCTACCACGATGCGCTGGGCGCGAATGCGCCGGTCAGCATCGACGACGTCCGAGACGGGGTGCGGCGGCAGAGCTTCTTCGGCGTGATGATGGCGATCGTCTCGTCGATGCTCGTCGAGCGCACAGACCGCGGTGATGCGATGTTCATGGTGATGCTGCAGCGGCATTGCCAGCACGTGCTCGATACCGATGCGCTCACGGTTCTCCCCGACCCCTCGAAAATTCCTGTCGCCGAGCCGCTTACACCGGTTGCCGACGACGAAGGCGCCCACCTCGCCGGCGACGAGCCGCTGTGGAACGAGAGCTGGTACTTCGACTTCGCCGATCCGCAGCAGGGGATCGGCGGCTGGATCCGGCTCGGGTTGATCCCCAATCAGAACACGTCGTGGATCACCGGCCTGCTGTGCGGCCCGGACATCCCGACCTATGCGCTCGTCGACTTCCACGACACCGGCGGCATCGAACTCACCCTCGCCGCCACTGAACCCCTGCAGACGTACCAGGTCACGATGCGGGGACAGGGTCAGGCTTACGACGATCCCGCCGCGCTGCTGCGAAATGAAGACGGCCGAACAGTCGAAATGACCATGGAGCTGACGTGGACGACGACGGGCACGCCGTACCAGTACCGGATAACGCCGCGCTACGAGATCCCGTGCATGGTGTCGGGCACTGTGACAATCGACGGTCAAGAGTTCGCCGTACGCGACGTTCCCGGTCAGCGCGACCACTCATGGGGTGTGCGCGACTGGTGGGCCATGGACTGGGTGTGGAGCGCACTGCACCTCGACGACGGATGCCATGTCCACGGCGTCGAGTTACGCATACCCGGCGCGCCGCCGTTCGGCATCGGCTACGTACAGCGACCCGGTGAGCCGCTCATCGAGCTGCAGGCGGTCACGGCGCGAGAGGCGGTCGCCGACAACGGTTTACCGCTTTCAACCACGCTCACGTTCAGTCCTGGCGACCTCACCGTGACCATCGACATCCGCGGACATGCGCCCGTGCTGCTGACGTCGCCCGACGGCCGGGTCAGCCACTTCCCGCGGGCGTGGGCCACCGTCACCACGGCCGACGGCCGCACCGGTGTCGGCTGGGTGGAATGGAACCGCAACCAACCCACCTCTGCAGGCTCGGGGGCGTGATGGTGCTCAAGTCGATCGCGTTGTTCGTGCTCGCCGCGTTGCTCGAGATCGGCGGGGCGTGGCTGGTCTGGCAGGGCGTGCGTGAACACCGCGGTTGGCTGTGGGTCGGCGCGGGCATGGTCGCGCTCGGCGCCTACGGCTTTGTCGCGGCGTTTCAGCCCGACGCGCACTTCGGTCGGGTGCTGGCGGCGTACGGCGGTGTCTTCATCGCCGGCTCGCTGGTGTGGGGAGATGATCGCCGACGGCTTCCGCCCCGACCGCTGGGATATCGCAGGCGCCGTCATATGCCTGGCGGGCGTCGGCATCATCATGTACGCCCCACGCTGACAGAGTGAGCACATGCGGATCATCGTCACGGGTGGCAACAGCGGCGTCGGCAAGGCGACCGCCGCCGCGCTTCAACCAGCTGGGCAAGCCCAAGGTGACGAAGCTCCGCGAGAAGGCGCGCGACCCGGCGATGGCCCATGCGCTCTGGGCGCTGTCCGCGGAGTTGACCGGCTGTGACTGGCAGGGAAGCTAAGACAGGTGGGCGCTGTCGTCGTGAAGGTCATGGCGGCCCAACCCCATTGGTGTCGCGGCCGGGACGTCACCGGCGGCGACCACCTTTCGCGTGATCGGCGTGAGGGCCCGGAACAGCGCCTCCACCTCGTCGTCGTCCAGTGCATCGAGCGCGGCTAGGGCCAGCCGGTCGGTGGCGTCCTCGATGCGCTGCTTGAGGTCGCGACCCGCGTCGGTGAGCTCGCCGTCTCCGTCGAGCAGACCCCGCCGGGCCAGTCGCCCGCGGTAGTGACTCCACTGCTCCTCGTCGTAATCACGGCTGCGCATGATCATCTCCTGCGGCACCCGACCCGCGGCCGCGTGCAACACATTGGACTCGCGGCCGGACACCTCGGCCGCCGCCAGCACGGCCACATGTCCGCCGCCACGTTGCTCGCGCAGCAGGGTGACCGCGTGCCACAGCTTGGCCAGCGGCTCCTCGGGCCAGCTCAGCGCCGCGTTGGCTGCGAACAGCGGCCGGCCGTCGAGCGGAGCGCTGCGCGCCGCCTTTGCGGCGAGTTCGGCCGCCGCGCGCGCGTCGTCATCGGTCACGCCGTAGCGGCGCAACGCCGCGACAGCGGACTCCACCCGAGTTTGCAGCGCGTCCGCCGGCGTGGCGATCTCCCATGCCGCGGGCAGCGCCTTGGCAACGCGCTCCGGCGCGAAGTTGTAGAACGCGGCCGTCACGACTTCGGTCGGCACGATGCCGAACGGGGCCGACCGGGCGGCGAAGTAGCCCATCCAAAACCCCTGGAAGCCAAGCCCGTCGAACGCGCTTCGGACTTCTGGTGCGAAGTACGTGACCGCGTGCACCGGTTCGAAGCGATCAACAAAGCGGCGCGCCAACGTCGGTTCTCTGCCCACTTTCGCAGTTAATCATCACGCCCGCAGCCAGCTTGTTATGGTCCCTGCGAACGCCAAGCCAGTGGCAGAGCAGCAAACGTCCCAGGAGGCGGTCCATGCGAACGCTGATGGCAGCCCTGGGTGCCCTGGCCACCGGGGGCGCGCTGGTGTCCGGATGCAGCGTCCCCCTAGGAACCGACGGCAAGCCGACGGTCTCCAAGGGGGCCCTGCAAACAGACATCGCCGACCGGCTGACCAAGGTCGGAGCCCAGCCCGAGTCGGTGACGTGCAAGGAGGATTTGGTCGGCGAGGTCGGCAAGACCGCCCGCTGCGAGGTGGTCATCAGCTCGACGAACAGCTTCGAGCCCGTTGTGACGGTCACTCGCGTCCACGGCGCCACGATCGACTACGAGATGGCACCGGCCCTCTCCAAGGAGCAGCTCGAGAACTCGGTGTCGCGGCTCGTGACCGCCGCCGCCGGGGTACAGGTGGACTCCGTGTCGTGTCAGTCCGGATTGCAGGGCAACGTCGGCGCCGTCGCCTACTGCGACGTCGACGCCGGGGGAGTCAAGCTGCGACGCACCGTCGAGGTGAGCAAAGTCGAGGGCCTGATGATGAACCTCGACGTCGTGCCGCTACTCGCGAAGGTGGACGTTGAAAGTTCGCTGCTCAATGAACTTCAACGCCAGGCGGGACGGCGGCCGGACTCTGCCGAGTGCTCGGGCAACCTCGAAGGAAAGCCCGGCAACACCGTCGACTGCACCATCGTGGCGGGCGCGGAAACCAAGGCGTTCACGCTGACGGTGACCACGGTCGAAGGAAGCAAGATCAACTACCGCTACGAGCCGAAGGGCTGATAGGAGTCTTCCAAAGACTCTTCGGCCACAGCCGACGCCGCCTCGTCGATGATCGCGCGCATGGCGCGCTCGGCAGCGGCCTCGTCGCGCATCCGGATCGCGCGAGCGACTTCATCGTGCAGCTCGATGGCTGCCGGGTTGGGTGTCGCCGGCATCATGCCGTGATGGGTCCTGCCGGTGAGCACCTCGGACACGACGCCGTTGAGTGCGCGGAACATCTCGTTGCCGCTGGCCTCCAGCAGGGTCTGGTGAAAGATCTTGTCGGCCAACAGATACGACTCGAGGTCACCCGAGCGGCCGTGCACCACCATGTCCGACACCGCGGCCGCCATGATTCGGCACTGGTGGGGGTCGGCCCGCCTCGCCGCCAGCGCCGCCGCGGCCGGCTCGAATCCTCGCCGAAGCTCTGACAGGGACACCAGTTGCGCGGCCCGATCGCCGGCTTCCAGGCGCCAGCGAATCAGCCTGGGATCGAAGACGTTCCACTTCTCCGCGGGCTGAATCGTGATGCCCACCCGGCGGCGCGACTCGACCATGCCCATCGATTCGAGCACGCGGATCACCTCGCGGGCAACGCTGCGGGACAGCCTGTGCTGCGCGCTGACCCCATCCAGGGTGATCACCTGCCCGGGCGGGTACTCCCCGGACACGATGGCGGTGCCCAGCGCGGTCAGCAAGTTGCCGTGCAGAGCGCCGCCGATTGGTTGAGCCGCCACGTATACATCCTGTCATAGCTTTGCTCGAGTTATTAAGAACATATGATTCCCCTGCAGGGTTGCAATCGTATGCCTATTGATGCATTCTGTGTGACGTCAGGCACAACCGGGTAGGTGGAGGGAATGGCGTCACTAATCGTCGTAATGGGCGTATCTGGCTCCGGCAAGTCGGCCGTCGGCGCCGCGCTCGCTCAGCGCCTGCGGGTTCCGTTCGCGGACGCCGACGACTTTCATCCGCCGGCCAACATCGCCAAGATGACGGCGGGTCAATCGCTGGACGACGACGACCGTTATCCGTGGTTGGAAGCGATCGGTGAGTGGCTGGCCGAGCACTGCGACGGCGGCGCGGTGATGGGCTGCTCCGCCCTCAAGCGCAAGTACCGCGATCAGCTTCGAAGGCATTGCCCCGACGTTGTGTTCCTGCACCTCAGTGGCTCACCCGAGGTCATCGGCAAGCGACAGGCCAGTCGGCCCGGGCATTTCATGCCTGCATCGCTGTTGGCGTCGCAATTCAGACGCTCGAGCCCCTCGAACCCGATGAACGCGGCATCGCCATCGATGTCGACCAGAACATCGATTCGATCGTCGAAACCTATGTCGCCTCAACCGCCACGCGCGCAACCGAACAGGAGAACCGATGACCCCGGCACTCACCATCCTCGCGGCCGACCCGGAACTGGCCGAGCCCGTCGCCGCGGGTTGGCTGCTTGGTAGCTTGCCGCGCTGTGCGGCATCGCGCTGATCGTCGTACTGATTACCGGTCGCCAAGTTGCACCCATTCCTCGCGCTGATCTTCGGCGCGCTTGACGGTGGGCCTCGTCGCACAGGGCCCCAAGAGCATCGGCGACGTCCTCGAATCGTTCACCGACGGCTTCGGCACCACCGCGGCCGGGGTGGGCATCTTGATCGCACTCGGCGCCATGTTCGCCAAGCTGCTCGCCGATTCCGGCGGCGCTGACGAAATCGTCGACACAATCGTCGGTCACGCGTCGCCACGCGCGCTCCCGTGGGCGATGGCGTTGGTCGGGTCGATCATCGGATTGCCGATGTTCTTCGAGATCGGCCTGGTGCTGTTGATGCCGGTCATCTACCTCGTCGCGAAGCGCTCCGGACTGTCGCTCATCACCGTCGGCATCCCCGCACTAGCCGGGTTGTCGGCCATGCACGGGTTGGTGCCACCCCACCCCGGGCCGTTGACGGCGATCGACCTCCTCGGCGCCGACCTGGGCATCACCCTGGCACTCGGTGTGGCGGTGGCGATTCCGACCGTGATCGTGGCCGGACCGCTGTTCGGCAGGCTGGCCGGGCGCTGGGTCGTCCTCGATGTGCCGGACCGGTTCGAGGCCGACGACTTCTCCACCAACGGCGGAACCCCCGCAGCCGGCGGCGCCGCCGAATCAGGCGGTGGCACACGGACCGCGACCCAGGCCGAGACGCGCACCCGACGCCGGCCCTCCTTCGGGATGACGATGTTCAGCGTGTTGCTGCCGGTCGCGCTCATGATGGGCAAGGCGCTGGTTGACATCTTCATCGCCGACGAGGAGAACCTCGTGCGCTTTACTTTCGACACGTTGGGCCGCCCGTTGATGGCCCTGTTGATAGCGGTTGTGGTCGGCATCTTCACACTCGGCCGGGGCTCTGCAATGACGCGCGATCAGATCACCAAGTGCATCGAGACGTCGTTGCCTCCGGTCGCCGGCATCATCCTGATCGTTGCGGCCGGCGGCGGCTTCAAGCAGGTGCTGGTTGACACCGGCATCGGTACGATACTGGCCGAATGGGCGACCGCGGCCACCGTCTCGGTCATTCTGCTGGCCTGGGTGCTCGCCGTATTGATCCGCCTCGCAACGGGTTCCGCGACGGTGGCCACCATTACCGCCTCGTCGCTGATGCTGGGACTTGTCGAAGGAATGAGCACCGGCGAGGTCTCGCTGATCGTGTTGGCTGTCGGTGCGGGATCGCTGTTCTTCTCCCACGTGAACGACGCCGGGTTCTGGTTGGTGAAGGAGTACTTCGGGATGAGCGTCGGTCAGACCATCAAGTCCTGGTCGATCATGGAGACGGTGCTGTCCGTCACCGGCCTGGTGCTGGTGCTGCTGCTCGGCATCTTTATATGACGCCCCGGGCGGGGACTATCAGCCCTTTACGACCTGTGTCCCGCCTGCGAGCTCGTCGTGCTTGCCCTGCTTGGTCGGGCTGCCGTTGATCGTCACCGCGATCACGATGATCGCGATGACCCCGAGCAGCCCACCGATGAACGGGATGATCGGCAGCAGCGTCCACGAATTACGGATCGCCGACTGCGCGGCGGAGGGCTTCGGCGCTCCGCCGGGTCCGCGCACGCTCAGGCCCAACAGCTTTTTGCCGGGCGTCCATCCCTGAGTCGTCTCGAACGCCAGGAAGTAGATGAAGGTCAGCAGACCCGTGAACAGGCCGGTGACCCAATAATTGGACAGCGTATTCGTGGCGAATATCAGTATCCAGCTCACGATTGCGACGATGATGCCGTCGATCAATCGCGCGGCAAAGCGAAGAGCCAAGCCGCCGGGTTCCTGTCCGCCGGATGGCGGAGGGTATCGACCCGGTTCGCCGTACTGTCCGGGTTGGGGTTGAAAATCGCCGGCTGTCATCGGATGTCTCCTCTCCCGCAAGCGGGAGGTGGGACCACAACCATGGTCGGTGAGGCAAATCTACCGCTGAGCCCGGCGATGCCGAGCGGTTTAACGCGCGCTGATCGAAGTCAGCTCCAGCGGCGACGACCCTGCTTCACCTGCGTCCGCGCCGTATCGGCGAGCTCGGGGGCACGCTCGCGCGCCACCTCGGCCCATTCCGCGCCGCGTTCGCGCGCGACTTCTGCCAATTCGGCGCCGCGTTCGCGCGCCGCCTCGGCCAGCACCGGGGCACGTTCGCGCGCCACCTCGGCGAGTTCGGCGCCGCGCTCACGGGCCACCTCGGCGAGTTCGGCGCCGCGCTCGGCTGCCACGTGGGCCAGTTCACGCCCGCGTTCGGCACCGACCTGCAGGCCGTGGCCGAACTTCTCGGCAATCGCGCTGTCGGCGAGTGCTCCGCCTGTCGCCGCTCCGACCGGAAGCGCCGCGGTGACGGCCTCAGACACCTTGTGCGCCGCGCGGCGACCGCGCCAGCCCAGCGAAGGTTTGCCCTCGGTGTCGGCGGCGGCGATGATCAGCCCGCCGATGAGGCTCACGTCTGTCAAGAACGCGCGTCGCTCGTCGGCCTTGCGGGCCGGATCGGTTTGGTTCCAGAACATGTGTCCGCCAAGGCTTCCCGGTACCACGCTGACCGCAAGGGCCGCCGATGCCAGCCGGGGCAGCTTGCCGGTAGCGAGCAGCAACCCACCACCGATCTGGACCGCGGCGTTGATGCGGGCAACGGTCTCGGCGTTGGACGGAACCTTCGTACCGACGGGATCCGGGAGCTTACTCAGACCCTCGAGCGTGGGGCGGGCCGCGTCTGCGGCGGGTTTAGGGCTGCGCAGGGCATCGATGCCCCGGCCGATGAAGGCCGCTGACAACATCGGTCGCGCGATTCGTCGGATCAACATGGGCCATGGGTTCCCCGGCCCACCGGGTCGCAAACTCCTAGTACGATGTGTCCTTTTTACGCCTCCCCGGCAGCGGAACGACGATCCAGAAGCAGATCGCGCCGATCAACATGCACGCGCCGGCGATCCAGGCGGCCGTCCTGCCGGCGACGGTGTCGAAGATGACCACGGCGACACCTGCGAGCGCCGCGGCCAGCAGCAGCAGACCTGCCATGGCGTAGCTGTGCGACGCCGACACCAACGTCTTGAGCCGGTGCTTGCGGAACAGGACCCGGTGCATCGCCACCGGCGCGACGAGAAGCAGAGTCGAGGCGAGTGAGCAGGCGACGGTCACCAGATAGATCGTGCGCATGGTCGTGTCGAGCTGGGTGAACCGCTGCTGAAACGGCAGCGTCAGCAAGAATCCGGTGAGCAGCTGGACGCCGGTTTGCGCAACCCGCAGCTCCTGCAGCAAGCTCGACCAATTTCGGTCCAGCCGTTGCGCTTCCGTCTCGTCTCGGTCCGCATCCCATCGCTCCGCAGCTTCGGGATGCTCTTCGTCCATCGGGCAATTCTGACAGCCCGGCTAGTCATGGTGTGGTGATCGGCCGCATTCACTCGGCGGCATAGCGCAGCAACGTGATCCCGGACCGGAAGGACTTCGGCGGTTCGACCAACTTCAATGTCCCGATCGCGGTGCCGTCGGGGAAGAGTCGGCGGCCGCGGCCCTGGACCGCGGGATAGACGAACAAGCGGTACTCATCGACGATCCCCGCGGCGATCAGCGTGTGCGCGAGGCTGATACTGCCGGTCAAGACGATGTCCTTGCCCGGTTGGGACTTCAACGCCTTGGTTTGCTCGACGGGGTCGCCGGTGAGCACCGTCGAGTTCTTCCACTGTGGGTCGGTCATCGTCGTGGACACCACGTACTTGGCGACCTGGTTGAGGTAGTCCGTCACGCCAGTGGCGTCGTCGGTCTGCTTTGGCCAGTAGCCGCGGAAGTCCTCGAATGTCTGACGCCCGACCAGCAGCGCATCGGCCTGCGCGTCCTGGCGGTGCGACTCCTCGAGCAGATCCTCGTCCTGAAGCTGGGGGTCAAACCAGTCGTCGAGCATCTCGATGGACCCATCCAGGGTGATGTTCTCGGTGATAACAAGCTTTCGCATACATGTACTGACCGTGCGCCGCCGCCAAACTCGTCGGAGTAACTTCGCAAGCGTGGCACTCGTTGCGGGAATCGACTCGTCCACCCAGTCCTGCAAGGTGGTGATCTGCGACGCCGATACCGGCGAGACCGTGCGGTCCGCGTCGTCACCCCACCCGGACGGCACCGAGGTGGATCCGCAGCTGTGGTGGTCTGCCCTGCAGGCGAGCATCGATGCGGCCGGAGGGCTCGACGACGTGGCGGCCGTATCGGTCGGAGGCCAGCAACACGGCATGGTGTGTCTGGACAACGCCGGTGAGGTGGTCCGAGATGCATTGCTGTGGAATGACACCCGCTCAAGCGAGGCAGCCGCCGAGTTGGTCGTGGAGTTGGGCGGCGCCGCCGAGTGGGCGAAGCGGATCGGTGTGGTGCCGGTCGCGGCGATCACAGCTACGAAGTTGCGTTGGCTCGTGGACAACGAACCCGCGCACGCAGACGCGACGGCGGCGGTGTGTCTGCCACACGATTGGCTGACATGGCGGCTGAGTGGCTCGACCGATATCGGCGATTTGCGCACCGACCGCAGCGACGCCAGCGGAACGGGGTACTTCTCGGCAGAAACCGATAGCTACCAACCCGACCTGCTGGAGTTGGCGTTGCGGGGACGCCGGCCCGCGGTGCCGACGGTGTTGGGCCCGCATGACGCGGCAGGGCAGACCCGGCCCGGTGCCGTGCTCGGCCCCGGGGCCGGAGACAACGCCGCGGCGGCGCTGGGTCTGGGCGCCGGTCCGGGTGACTGCGTGGTCTCGCTCGGCACCTCCGGCGTGGTGAGCGCGGTCGGGGAATCCGCACCTCATGATCCGGAGGGGATCGTCGCCGGTTTCGCCGACGCCACCGGAAGGCAACTGCCACTGGTGTGCACGCTCAACGGAGCTCCGGTGTTGGCGGCCGTCACGACGATGCTGGGCGTGGACTTCGACGAACTCGACCGGCTGGCGTTGTTGGCGCCCGCCGGCGCCGAGGGGCTGACGATCGTGCCGTATTTCGAAGGTGAACGGTCGCCGAACCTCCCGCACGCCGCGGGCGCGTTCCACGGTGTGACGACACGAAACCTCACCTCCGCCAACGTCGCCCGCGCAGCCGTCGAAGGCTTGCTCAGTTCGATTGCCTACTGCATCGAGAAGATCTCCGCGCAGGGTGTTGACGTCAAACGCATCAGTCTGGTCGGCGGGGGAGCGCGCTCGGAAGCGGTCCGGCGCATTGCGCCTGCGATATGGGGTGCGCCCGTGCATGTGCCGACACCGGCTGAGTACGTCGCGTTGGGTGCCGCCCGGCAGGCGGCATGGACACTGTCACAGCAGGATTCGCCGCCATCGTGGTCGTTCGGAGTGACGGCGTCGTACACCGCGGACCCTACGCCTCAGGTGCTGGATCAGTACCGCGCGGCGCAAACCTTGACGTTGGGGCAGTGAACTTTGCGTGGGAACGGCTGGGCGACGGCGTGTTTCGCTGCAGATTGCCGATCGTCCATCGATGCGGACTCCGATCCAGGCGCCTGGCCGGAGACGCTGGAGCGGGTGCTCGGAGCCGGGCGGCGACGATGCGATCTATGTCCCCGGCCATGGCGCCGTCGTGGACGCGGACTTCATCCGCCGGCAGCGGAGCTGGCTGCTCGACAAGACTGTGACGCATTTCAATCGGGAAACGTGACGTAGGTCATTGCCAGATGCGCCGAGATTAGGGCACCCTTACCGTTCGTTTGTCTAATGAACTGGTTGGAGGAGCCGCTATGGCCGACCTCGACTTCGCCTATGACCTGACCTTGGACGAGGCACGACGGCGCAGCGCCGTGCTGGAGGCGATCGGTGACGACTGGGATCCGATCGCGGTGCTCGCCGAGGAAGAAAAGGCCTACGACATGCTGTATTCCGATCTCGACGAGGAACAGCAGCGAATCTATGACGAGCTCGTCGGTGCCGGCGTCCTGCCAGATCGGACGGTGAACCGTGTTGCCGATTGATCCGACCGCCGACCGTGGCCGCCGTGCCTGGCTGCCATGCCCCAGCTGTGATCACGGTTCCAAGTGCGGCGACTGCCAGAGCACCAAGAACTGCGCGACGCACTGGCAATACCTGCTGAGCAACCAGGGCATGCTGGTGCATCTGCAGTGCGCGGGGTGCGGCTATCTGTGGTCGACCGACACCCGCGAGCGCGCCGACCGACGACGCAAGGCAGCCTGAGACACCTACGCCAGTTGGCGGATCTCTCCCAGCGTGGTGTGGCGGATCACCAGGCGAGGCTCGAGTAGTACATCGACGCGTTCTCGGCGACCTTCATCGAGTCGTTCGACGACGGCCCTGACCGCTCGTTCGGCCTGTTGGCGTGGCTCCTGACTGACAGTGGTCAAGTCGATGTGAGCGAGCTGGGCCAGCACGCTGTCGTCGTAGCCGGCCACCGCGATACCGCCGGGAACATCGACACCCGAACGGCGCAGTTCGTCGAGCAGTCCGATCGCGCTGCGGTCATTGGCGGCGCAGACCGCGGTCGGAGGTTTCTTTCGGCTCAACAACGTTCGCGCGGCGAGTATCCCGGCGTGCTCGGTGAAGTCCCCGTCGAGGATGTCGATCGCATCGCCGAGCCCGTGCCTCTTCATCGCGCGCATGTAGCCCGATTTGCGGTCGTTCGGGATGGTGCCACTGCCGCCGCTGAGGTGGCTGATTCGCCGATGCCCCAGCTCGACGAGATGGTCGACGACCCTGCCGATCCCGCGTGCGTCCGCGGTCCGCACCACATCGACCGACGGGCGCGGGACACGGCGACCGACGACGACAACCGGTGCCCGATCGCCAAGCTCCGCGAGTCTTGCGTCCTCGAGTTCCGGCCCAAGCAGAATGAGCGCCTCGCACCGGAAGTCCAGCAACGTGTCGACGACCGCGGCCTCGCCGTGCGTTGGTGTCACCGCGCCGAGTACCACCTCGTATCCGAATCCGTCGGCTTCGGCCACGATGTCCTCGACAAGTTCAGCGTGAAAGGTGTTGCGAATATTTGCCATAACGCCGATGAGGTGCGAACGCCGAAGCGATAGCAGCGCGGCGGATCGATTGGGTCGATACCCCAGCTTCTCCGCGGCCTCGAGCACCCGCTGGCGCGTCTCGGCGCTCGGTCCGGCCACCCGACGGAACACCATCGACACCAGCGCCTTGGACACGCCGACATGGTCGGCGACGTCTTGCATGGTGACCGCGCGGCTACGCCGCGACGCTTCGCCACTGCCCTGATCAGTCACTGCCCATGTCCTTCGTCCGTCTCCGGGCGCCCCTTGACGCCCTGTGTGACGAGGGCCATACTAGCGGAACTAGACCGGTCTAATAGATCGGTTTAAGCAACGACACACCGAAGGAACCTGGACATGACTAACGCCCAATCGCTCGGCGTGGCCGTAATCGGCGGTGGCATGGCCGGCCGCGCCCATGCCGCCGGTTACCGCACCGCCACGACGCTGTTCGGCACCGATCGGCCGGACGTGCGGTTGGTCGCCATTGCCGACACCAACACCGCCGTGGCCGACGACACCGCCAAGCGGTACGGCTACGAGCGGGCCGAATATGACTGGCAAGCGATCGCCGACGCTTCGGATATCGACGCGGTGAGCGTCGTGGTCGCCAACCACCTGCACCGCGAGATCGTCGAGGGACTGCTCGCCGCAGGCAAGCACGTGTTGTGCGAGAAGCCGCTGGCGGGGTCGCTGGCCGACGCCGACGCGATGGTCGCCGCCGCTGAGCGCTCCGACCGAGTAACCGCCGTCGGCTACACCTACCGTAGGTCGCCCGCCGTCGAGCAGATCCGACGCGAACTCGACGCCGGCACGCTGGGGGAGCTGGTGCATTTCAACGGGCGCTACTGGTGCGACTACGCACTGGACCCGACGTCGCCGATCACCTGGCGTTATCGAGGCGGACCCGGCACCGGCGCACTCGCCGATGTCGGCAGCCACCTGCTCGACTTGTCGGAGTTCATCTGCGGGCCGATCACCGAAGTCAGCGGCGCCGCGTTCACTACCTTGATTGCCCAGCGTCCGGTGCCCGTCGGCGTCACCTACGGCCACACCAAGGGAGCGGTCAGCAAGGAATTGGCGGCGGTCGAGAACGAGGACGTCGCCACCTTCACCGCGAGGTTCGACAGCGGCGCAGTGGGCACATACTCCGCGTCGCGCGTCGCGCACAACCTGCCTGACGGACTCGGCTTCGAACTCTTCGCATCGAAGGGCTCAGCGTCCTGGAACCTGCATCGGCCGGGAGAGTTCGAGATCTCGACGGACGACGTCCGCAGCGATATCGGCGGGCCACGGCGGGTGCTGATCGGACCGGAGCACCCCTACATCCGCGGTGGCTTGCCGATGGACGCGGGCGGTGTCGGTCATGGTGTGGCCGATCTGTTCGGCTACCAGACCCGTGCCTTCCTGGACCAGATCGCCGGCATCGACGAGCTTGGGCCGCTGCCTGGCTTCGATGCCGGCCTGCACGGGCTGCGTGTCGTCGCCGCGGTCACCGAATCCGCCCAATCCGGCGGCGCCGCCGTCAAAGTCGCCTAACCAGAACGGAGTTCAGTCAATGAAGCTTGGTGTCTACACCGCCATCCTGCACGACAAGCCACTCAGGGAAGCGCTGGAAGTCATCGCCTCCCTCGGCCTGACCGGCGCTGAGATCAACGCCGGCGGGTTCCTGCCAACCCCGCACCTACCGGTCGATGACCTACTGTCCGGTGCGGTGACACCCCAGCAGTACCTCGCCACGTTCGACGGCACCGGGGTGTCGATCGCCGGGCTGAATTGCAACGGCAACCCCCTGCACCCCGACCCCGAGGTCGGTCCCGAGGATGCCGACGATCTGCGCAAGGCCATCCGCGTCGCCGGTCTGCTCGGCGTCGATCGCGTCGTGACGATGTCGGGCCTGCCCGAGGCGCACCCCGGCGGACAGTGGCCGGCCTGGCACGTCAACACCTGGGACTCAGGCTATCTCGACTCTCTGGACTACCAGTGGAACGAGGTCGCCCTGCCGTTCTGGAGCGAAATCGACGCCCTGGCACGCGAGAACGGCGTCAAGGTTGCCATCGAGATGCATCCGCAGAACCTGGTGTTCAACCCACCCACCCTGCGGCGGCTCGTCGAACGTATCGGCGCCACCAACGTCGGTGCCGAGATGGACCCGTCGCACTTGTTCTGGCAGGGCATCGATCCGATCGCCGCGATCGACTGGCTGGGCCCGCTGGTCTACCACGCCGCGGCCAAGGACACCCGGATCAACGAGAACTGCAAGATCTACGGCGTCCTCGACGAGCGGTTCACCCGGATTCCGTTGAGCGAGAACCCCACCGGGCTCGGCGGCCGTCACGTGGTGAACAAGTGGCCGGAGGATTCGGCGTGGGATTTCGTGGCCGTCGGCCGCGGCCACGACACGGAGTTCTGGGCGCGGTTCCTGCAGGCGCTGGAGCGCGTCGACCCGAACATGGCGGTCAACATCGAACACGAAGACGTCGAGCTCGGCCAGCTCGAAGGCCTGCAAGTCGCCGCAGAAACGCTCAAGGCGGCCAACTCCGCCACCGTCAGCTGAAGATTCACGCAGAGAGTAGAAACCGATGAAACTGCGCGTCGTAATTGCATGCGTGAGCCTCCTCGTCGCCCTGACGGCATGTTCGAGCACCGGCGGCAAGCCGCGATACGTCGGATTCGGGTATGGGTGCTGGTCAAGCGGATACCCCGCGGTTCACCGTCGCGATGGTCACCCACGGGCCGCCAGGCGACACCTTCTGGGACCTCGATCCGCAAGGGTGCCGAGACTGCCGCCAAGAAGGACAACATCGACCTGAAGTACTCGGCCGAGTTGCAGGGACCCGACCAGGCGAACCTCGTGCAGAACGCCGTCGACAGCAAGGTCGCCGCCATCGCTGTCACACTGGCGCGGCCGGAAGCCATCAAACCTGCCCTGCAGAGCGCGATTTCGGCGGGAATCCCGGTCGTGGCGCTCAACGCAGGCATCGACGACTGGCAGGCTGCGGGCGCCAAAGCGTATTTCGGCCAGGACGAACAGATCTCGGGGGAGGCGGCCGGCAAGAAGTTGGCCGATGATGGCGCCAAGAAGGTCGTCTGTGTCATCCAGGATCAAGGCAACGTGGCGCTGGAGTCTCGTTGTGCCGGCGTCAAGTCCGGCTTCGGCGGAGCAGTGGAGAACCTCAACGTCAACGGAACCGACATGCCATCGGTGCAGTCAACGATCACAGCGAAGCTGCAACAGGATCCGGCCATCGACTACATCGTCACGCTCGGCGCGCCGATTGCCCTCGCCGCCGTCGACTCGGCCAAGAACGCCGGCAGTACAGCCAAAATCGGTACCTTCGACACCAACGCGCAACTTGTCGATGCGATCAAAGCCGGCACTGTGCAATGGGCAGTTGACCAACAACCGTTCCTGCAGGGCTATTTGGCGATCGACTCGCTGTGGCTGTACCTCAACAACGGCAACGTCATCGGCGGTGGACAACCAACACTGACCGGTCCGGCGTTCATCGACAAGTCCAACATCGACGCCATCGCGGACTACGCCAAGAACGGAACTCGATAACGATGAAGGTCGCGCCAAACCATGACCGATTACGTGACCAAGCACCGGGACGTCTAGGGGATCGGGCGTGGCCACTGCGGGCGCGGCAGTTGGGATCCCGGCGGCCGCAGCCTGTCCAACACCACCCTCAGTGGTGGCCATGTCGACCGGCCGCGGCGCGTCACCGCGTACGCGGTCAGGATGGGATTGCGATCGGCGAGTGGGAGTACCTTCACGCCGCTGCTGGTGGCCCGCCCGACGGGGAGCAGGCCGATTCCATAGCCGGCCACGATCAGATCCTCGACCAGGTCGAGGCTGTCGATCTGGTGCGCGATCTTCGGCGCGAAACCCGCCAACGACGCAAGCGTTCGCACGGCGTCTTCGTCAGCGGTGTTGCGAGAGTTGACAATCCACGTCTGATCCGCGTAGTCGGCGATGTCCGCAGGCCCGTCCGGAGCGTCGACCGGAACGCCGAGTCCCCATGCCACGGTCCACAGCGGCATTGTCTCGAGCGCCGGGCCGACAGATGCCGGAGCCAGGTTGTAGTCGTATGTCAGTGCCAGATCGAGGTCGTCGTCGGTCAGCAGCGCAAAGGCCTCGATCGGTTCGAACTCACTGATCACAAAGTCGACCTTCGGGTACCGCTGTGCGAGGTCGGCGACGATCGGAAACAGCGAGACGCGCAGGCCGGTGGCGAAGCCGCCGACCCGCACGGTGCCCGCCGGCTCCGCGTCGGGGTCGAGATCCAGCCGAGCCGCGTCAATGGCGGCGAGGATCGTGACGGCGTGGTCGGCCAGCCGCTGACCCGCCGGTGTCAGCCGTACGCGCCGGCCTTCGGGCTCAATCAGCTGGGCACCGGTTTCCTTTGCCAGCGCGGCGATCTGCTGCGAGACGGTCGAGGTGGTCAGGTGGTGCGCATCGGCGACCGCACGCATCGAGCCCAGCCGGGAGAGGGCGAGCAGCAATTGCAGGGTCTCAAACTTCGTGGCGAACGCCGCCCTACCAGGGGCTTTGCAGGTGTCTCACGAAAGTGGCGAACGGTTTCGTCTCATTTTCATGGCGAATCCTCGATGCCGGTTCCGGGACAACCGGGATTGCCGAGCGCACGACTTATTCATGGATAGCAAATGTTATCCATGAGTTCCGGTGCCTGTCGCTTGAGCGGCTGTCGCCTTCGGGCAAGAGGGGTGTGTGGTGTTTGGGGAGGGCCGGAACGGCTGGTGGCGTGGCCGGGTGATTGCTGCTGCTGCGGAAGGTGGCAGGGCTGGGGTGGAAGGCGGGAGCGACTGGGGCAGAGAGGGTTTGGCGATGCGGGGGCATGGCACGTGGAGGTGTGGGTTGTCGGCTGTGATGGTGGCCGGGAGGGGTCGGCCGGTCATAGGGTGGAGGAATCCTCAGCGGTCGTCCCCGAGTGGGGCCGCGGCTCTGACGAGGCGCACGCACTAGGTCGGCTAGCCCCCGATGGGGTGGTCTCGATCCGACGGCGACAATGAGGCAGGGACGTGTTGAACAGTGAGGTGTGGGCGCGATGACCGATGTGCGCGCTGAGGACTGGCCGAACCGTGAGCGTGAAGTCGACGAGCACGTGGCGGCCGGGCGGGTCCGTGTGCACGCCGATGGTGCCGCTCTGCTGGATCATTTCGACCACATCGCCCCACGCGTGAGGACGCATGACTGCGGGCGCTACTGCTGACCGCGGGCGGCGCGGATGATCGCGTCGAGCCGGGCCGCATCGGCGGCCGCGGTGTAGGTGCGGTGCTGCGCGGCGCGCGGCTTCGGCGGCCGCGGCCCGGGCGGCGGCAGGAAATCATCTCGGCGCAGGGTCCGCTTCAGGCCTAGTACTGCTTCACCGCCTTTAGCAAGTCAGCCGACTGGTTTCTATTCGCCGGACCCGCAAGATCCTCGCCGCGTTCCTCGCTCATGAGGTGATGGCAGTCGGCACCGACAGCGCGAACTGTCGGCGGCCGTGACGAACAAGGGCAATCCGTTCGGCCGCTGCCGATTACGGCATTGGTTCCTGCTCGAATGGGCGCCCGGACTCAAAACGCCAGATCGCGTGGTCGAGGTGAATGGTGTCCCCACCTTTGGCCTTGGCGACACCGTGCACGAGGGCAGCGGCTTTGGCGGGAACCAGCCGGCTAGGCGGACAGTCGATCGCGCGTGTGACGTAGCTGATCACCATACGGTCAGCCTTGACTCTGGGAACCTGCGAGAGCATGAGTGCGTAGTCCCAGGTGATCCCGGATCGTTGCCCCGGCGCTGCGCGCCACGCCCGCTTCGCTGCCTCGAGCGCGTGGTCGGATTTCGCCGCGACGCGGAGATCGTTTGTAGTCCGGATGTCTTCCCGTAGCAGCGGTGCCAGTTGAGCCATCAGGTCGGGGAGTTCTTTGGCGTCGTCGCGCTCCTGGTCGCTGCTGAAGAAGTCCTCAGCGGGCATCCTCAGCCATGCAACCAGGGTCGCAAAGCCGTCGGTGTCGGGCTTGAGTCCATTACCCAGGCGTGACAACAAGGACGGGCTGACCCCGATTTCGTGGACGAGTACCCGCCACGACAGTTGCCGACCACCTCGACGGCGCATGTCGGCTACACGGGAGGCGCCTCATATAGGAACGAATGGTCTGAGTCCGACCATCATCAGGAGTGCCGCAGGCGCTTCGGCCGTAAGAGCACTGCGCGTCATCGGGCGGCACACTTTGAGTACGTGGGCACGCTGTCCATCGCATCCGTCGTATCAATCCTGAAAGTGGCGGTCGTAGTCCCACCGTTCGAGCCGCGACTGCAACAGATGTATGCCGATAGCAGTCGCGAGACCGTTCAGCATCAGCAACAGCAAGCTAAGCATCGTTTACGCCCCCTTTCGGTGCGCTATTGCCGATGGGTCGCTGCGCCATTCACTTCGCGACGTATCGGTCGTCCACAGGTGCGCGCACGTCGGGCACTGCATGATCACGCGCGGGCCTTCATTCCGAAGCAGGTACTGCCAGTGAACTGAGCAGTTGCGTCTGGTCTCGCAGTCCGGGCAGCCGTCGCCGTGGTGACAGGCGGGGCATGGCAGCCACGCTCGCCTGCTGCGGTCGGCGTCGGGATCAATCGGCAACATCATTACCGCTCCGCCGGCGCGGGAGGACACCCGCGGCGACCAGGTCGTCGTAGATCTGCTGGGTTGGGCCGTCCAGTCCGAATACAACAATTCGTAGGCCGCCAGTTCGTTCGCCAACACGAGGGCCGGATCCCACTGGGCGCCGATCGCCTGTAAGACGGCAGCTCGCCGACGCGGCTCATCGACGGTCAGATCGAATGACATCACCAACTCATTTGCCTTGTCGGCAAATGAGTCTGGGCTGTTGGGGACCGTCGATTCCATGGCATCCACCCTGACGCTCAGGGCGCCGGAAGTCGTCACTGCTGGCGGCCAACTGTGATACCGGTCACCCGGAGGGAAGGGTGCGCGCGACAAGTACGACCTGCCTTACACCACGGGTTCGCTGCTGGTGCAGTACGCAAGGCTTGGCGACAATCGCCAAGCTGTCGTTGCCGAACAAGTACCTGTCCGAGTCGGCTGACGACGCCCCGGAAACCCGCATCGAGAAGATGTTCGCCAAGCTCGAGCCGGCATTCGTCGGGACCGACCCGGCAACCGGCGCGGGTTGAAGACCGCGATGGCGACGGTGCGGCAGTGGCGGCGGCGTAACGGATTACGCCGCTAAGGCTTCGCGCATTCAAGTTGGCCGAGTCGTTGGACCTGGCCGTACCGACAAATTCGCCGGAATTCGTTGGGAAGACGCCGCCAGGGTGGGAGAGGGTGGCCGGGGAGGAACTGCGCCGGGTTAGTCGTCTCGGAGCGGCTGCAGGATTTGCGCAGCGCCTGAAATGAGATGCGCGACTTGTTAACGCAGACAAGGGCCGGTCGGTCCCGGACCACCTCGCCCCGTCGCTTGGATCCACCGACGACGCTGCGGGTTCCTCCGAGTTCCAGGCGGGATGCTCGACTGGCTGGCCGGCCTTTCAGCGCGGTGTGAGCCCGTATTGAGGGCCGAGAGTGGCAATGGCCTTCTTGAGCTGTTCGCCGATTTCGTCGAGACGGTCCGCTTCTGAAGCGTCGACGGCTGCACTGATCGCCGCGATCAGACTGCCGTCGGGTGCCAGCAGGGGGGTGGCCACGGCAAACGCGTCGCCGAACGTGACTCCGCGGTTAAAGGCGAGTCGGCGCGAGCGGATCTCGGGGAGCTCGGTGAGGAATTGTCGAACCTCGCCCGCCTGCTCGGGGCCGGCGAGGTCGAGGAGGCGGTTCATTTCCTCGTCGGGGACGTTGGCGAGCAGCGTCTTTCCGGCGGCGCTGGTATAGAGCGGGCGACGGGCGTGGGTACGTGCGACGAACGTCAGGCTGGGGGAATCTTCGCCCACAAGGTCGGTGAAGACGATGGCGTCCCCGACGCGCACCCCGACGAGGACGGTGCAACCGAGAACCTCGCCCAACTCGGCCACGAACCGGTGATCCAGCGAGAGCGCGGCCAGCTTGTTCGCGCGCGCGGCGAGGATGAACGGCCCCGGCCCGAGGTGAAACCGGCGGTCCTCCTCGATGAGATAGCCGCGGGCGAGAAGTCCGTTGGTCAGCTCCTGAACCGAGCTTTTCGCCGCATCCAGGGCGGCTGCCAGCTCGGCCAACGTCACGCCGCGCGGGCTCAACGACACGGTCTCGAGGATCTCGATCACTCGATCGACCGTGCGATGCGGGCGGGCAGGCATGCGGCTGACGCTAGCAAGCCCTACCGACCAGTTCAGACAGGGACTTGCAACGAGGCGCGGGGCACAGTACAGTCACGGCTATGATCCAGATATCCGGTTATACATACGTAAATACGTACAGCGAGCCTGACGCATGACCGCAACTGATAAGGCCCGGACGCGATCGCGCATAGGTCCGACGATGAGTGAGCTGTCTGAGCTGTATCTCCGCGTGATGCGGCGGGTCGGTCACTACCGCTGGTTCTCCCTGTTCATGAAGCACGTCGGCTCCCGGGTAGACCGGGCGCTGATCCGCGCGAGCCGAGGCCGATTCTCCATGAGCGGTCCGGCGCTGCCGACGATGCTGCTCACGACGAAAGGCAGAAGAGCGCCAAAGATCGAACGGTTCCGCTGCACTACGTGCGCGATGGCAAGAACCTCGTCGCCGCTTGCGAGAACTTCGGGCTAAAAGCAGCCTCCAGTTGGCCGAAGAACCTGCTCGCCGACCCAAAGGCGCGTATCGAGATCGGCGGCACCGCTGCAAACTAT
The DNA here is from genome assembly GCA_963851115.1 of uncultured Actinomycetota bacterium. Classification (GTDB taxonomy): domain Bacteria; phylum Actinomycetota; class Actinomycetes; order Mycobacteriales; family Mycobacteriaceae; genus Mycobacterium. The sequence goes on along the minus strand of CAWKOI010000005.1, from coordinate 2,788 downwards.
CTGTCGCGACCCGCTACAGAGGATGAGGTCGCGCGCAACATGCCGAGGCTAATCGAGATGTGGCCCGCGCATGACAGCCACATGGAGCATAATGGCGTGCGCCACGTGATTGTCTTCGAGCCGATGGATGCAAAAACCTGAGTGCCTCGGCCCAGTTGCGTTACGCAGCAACAGGAAATGTTCACTATCATGCAGCAGCATTTGTAACCTGTTGTGCCCCACATGATAACGAATCTGCTTACCGGTAACCCAGCGTCGGCCGTAGTCGGCCTATAAGCGCTGCCGTCAGGACAAGGTCGCGATCACCAAGTATTCAGGTCCAACACTTCCTTTCGTTCATTACCGCCCGACACAGAAGGACCCGCATCACCATGACCACCCGCAACGACTCACCGAGCACCCCGACCGATGATCTGCCACGGGTCGATCCTCCCGCCCGGGTCAGCCGCCCGGTCCGCGCCTACGCCGCCTTCCTGCGGACCGGCGTCGGCCGGTGGCTCGCGAAGAACATCGCGCCGAAGGTCGACCCGTGGCTGCTGCGAGCCACCGGGGGCCGGCTGGCCATGGGACTGATGCTGCCCTCAGCGCTGCTCACCACCACCGGGGCCAAAACCGGTCAACCGCGCACCAACCCGGTCTTCTACTTTCACGACGGGCCCGACGTGATCGTGATCGCCTCCAACTACGGCGCTGACAACACCCCGCCTGGTACCACAACCTCACCGCAAACCCCCGCGCGCAGATCGCAACGAACGGCGGCGGCCCGGTGATGACCGCGGACGCGGTCAGCGACCCCGCCGAGCGAAAGCGCCTCTGGGCCATTGCCGACCGGATCTACCCACTCTGGCCCGACTACCGCCGGCGCGCCGCGCGGTGCCATCGCATCATCCCGATCATCCGCCTCCGCGCCGCCGCGATGTGATTCGTCGCCGCGGCTCGTTCGAAATTCACTTCGACGGGCGTGATCTCAATTCAGCGGCTGACCGCCTCGACGCCGGGATGATAGCGGCCTATACTTGGCATTCACGGCTCGCGGCCGCCATCACCAACGAGCGGATCCGATGGGGAATCCGGGATCGCACCAGGTGTTGCCGCCCGCCGCGGTCGACCCGCATCATCCCCGACGACGACGGAATTGCCACCATCTATGACCGCCGAACTCGACGAACAATGGCCCCCCGCTGGCTGTTCAAAGGCGACTCCGCTGCCGCATCGGAACCAGGCCTACCGTCGGGCGGCCGGTGGCCCTTGTACGACACCTCGCCCACGCTGATCCCCTCTCCGGCGATGACGCGATCCGCAGCGGCTCGGCAGGATCACGCAGCTGGTCAACGAGGGCGTCAACTTGGCCGGGGTGGCGCGCATCCTGCATCTTGAGCTCTGCAACAGCGAGCTTGAGTCGGACAACGCTCGCCTGGAAGCCAAGCTGGGCTCGAAGCGCGGCAGGTAGTTTGCGTCCGCGTGCGCGCGCTCTCGAGCAGGCCTGCAGATCGGCCATGCCGGCGTCGCTCAGGCAAGGCAGCTAGGGCCCGGCCGCCGTTGTAGGCGACCATGTCGGAGAGTGCCGCAGCGGCATCGATGGGCGCGCCGAGTGGGGCACCATCGAGTTAGGCGTAGGCACGGTGCAGGTTACCGACGATGCGTTCAGGGTCGCGTAGGTCGGCATACGGTCCAGGCTGAAGCTCGCGCGCGGTCTCCAGCGGTGAAGGCCGGCGTCGTGGCCCGCACGAGCACTTGTCTGAACGAAGCGCAGGTAGCCCAAGACGTCGTCGATGAGTCTGGTTCCGGAGTACCCGCTCCATGCCCGGGGACGGCCAGTTGTTCCCGCGCCGAGCCGGCTGTACGGACCTCCTCCAGCACGTGGATCGCGCCGGCAACCGATCCCTGCGCCAGGAAAGGCGTGCCGCCGTTGAACAGGAGGTCGCCGCAGTAGAGAACCTTGCGCTCCGCGGAGCCAGACAATCGAGTCGTTGGTGGTGTGAACAGGTGTGCCACGTGCCGTACGTCTGCGCGCAGGTCGTCGACCCATAGCGTCACTGAGTCGGTGTAGGTGAGAAACGGTGGCTCTCGCAAAAAGCTTGATGTCGCCCCAGTCCATCTCGGTCCAGAATGGCGCCGATCTCGGTTCCCCCCAGGTCGAAGATGCTGGTCCGGTTTGCCAGGCTGATGATCGTGGCGCTGCTGAATAGGTAGTTGCCCAGGGTTAATGATGGTGGCGATGGGTGTTGACAAGTGTCCGAACCGGCTGGGCCGTGACTGTTTCGATGGCCTTCGAGATATGCGCGGGTGCGCCGAACCGTCGCGCAGGCGTCGATGCTGATCACTCCGCGCTCGCCGACGAGCAATCCGCTGTTGGTCGATCGACCAGGTTCCATCGGGCTGGATGTAAGGCAAATACGCCGTCGTCAACTTCCTGCAGCTGGGGCGGGGCGGGAGTGGTGACGTCGTGCGAGACCGCGCTCACCTCGGGCTCTTCGATATGGTGCGGCGTTGGACGAGGCTGCAGCGAGGGTAATGGTAATCCGCGGTTGTTAAGCATATTGACAAAATCCTTTCCGTCGAAATGATTCAACTGTGGAGAGCGAGGTCAGCATCGTCATAAAGCAAAAACGGCAATCGATTTCAGACACCGTCGTGCTACGGCAGGGATAGTCGGATCAGCAGATCTCCCTGTGCGGGAACAAATTTCAGCCAGCAGCAGTTCAGCGCGCAGCGCCGCCAATCGGCCTTCGCCGGGCATCCATGCCTGCAAGCAGTTGGGTCGCACGCCGCCATGCCTGCTCCTGCT
>CAWKOI010000004.1:0-101690 GCA_963851115.1 uncultured Actinomycetota bacterium | reverse complement strand
GCGACCCCCGCGACACCAGCACGCCCGAAGCCCTGGAGCGGATATCGCAACTTGCTCGCCGGCGACGCGCTTGGCGTACCGCAACGCCAGCAGTCTGAGGACTGGATGCGGGCCAATCAGACATCGAGCATGCGGGCCGGCTTGCAGCAAGGATGGACGAGCGCCGACAAGACCGGCAGCGGTGACTACGGCAGCACGAATGACGTCGGTTTCGCGTATGGCCCTCAGGGACAGCGGGTGCTGCTCGCGATGATGACGAGGTCGCAGGCCAACGACCCGAAGGCCGAGAATCTGCGCCCTCTCATCGGCGAACTCACCACCCTCGTGCTACCCACTCTGCTGGCACAGGCGGAGTCATAGGGAAATACCCGATTCCTCACCCACCATTCCGCCATACGTTAGCTCCACAAACTGGCACTGCCTGTTCCTTCTGAGCGGGGAGGAGCGACGTGGTGGGGCACAACCGGAATGAAAGATGTCATTAGTGACGCAAGAGGCGGTATCCAATCGGCGGCCAAGTCGATTTAGGGACTCACTGACATGGTGGCGGAAGCAGTGTATTGATGGCATCCGAAGCGGGGACGGAGTCAGTCGCCGTAATCGACGGTCACGACGCAATCCACGCAGCCGTGGAGTTGTGGTGTGCCGGGGCGCAACCCCCGATTCGATTCAGTGGAAACTACTTCTCGGCTGAGCAGTTCCTCGAGGAGCATCTGCCAGCAGCGACATCACGCGTTGATGTTGTCGTGCTCGAACTGGAGATGCAGCGCCACCACGTGGACTTCGGCGCGCTCGATCGCATCGTCGGCCAGCGGCACCGAGTAATCGTCTACTCGCACATCACAACTGACGAAGTGATCCTTTCGGCGTTGGACAGAGGCGCGGTCACCTTCTTGGCCAAGTCCGAGCGCAAGGAGCACTTGATCGACGCGATCCGAGCGGCAGGAACCAACACGCCGTATGTCGGACCACGGATGGCCGGAGCGATGCTCAACGACAGCGCCGTCGGCCGTCCAAACCTCGCGCCACGCGAAAAGGAAGTACTGATCGCGTGGTTCCGGACCGAAAGCAAGGACCTCGTCGCGCGCCAACTACAGATTGCGCCCACTACGGTCCGCACGCACCTGCAACGGGTGCGCGCGAAGTATGCCGCAGCTGGTCGCCCCGCCACCACGAAGGCCGCGCTGGTGGCTCGCGCCATTCAAGACGGCATCGTCAGTGTCGACGATATCTAGCCGCCAGCCGGGTCAGGCCAGAACGGTAGCCGGATCGGTGTAGGGGAGACCGAGGTCGGAGGCCACCTGCTCGGACAGCAGGGCACCCTCGTGCGTGGACAGACCCTTGGCCAGCGCCGGATCCGACTCGCACGCGGCCATCCAGCCCTTGTCAGCCAGCTTCAGCACGTAGGGCATGGTCGCGTTGGTCAGCGCGTACGTCGATGTGCGCGGCACTGCACCCGGCATGTTGGCCACGCAGTAGAACAGCGTGTCGTGGACGGCGAACGTCGGGTGGTCATGCGTGGTGGGCCGCGAGTCTTCGAAGCAGCCGCCCTGATCGATCGCGATGTCGACGAGTACGGCACCCGGCTTCATATGCGCGACAGTCGAATTGGTCACAAGCTTCGGCGCCTTCGCGCCGGGCACCAGCACAGCGCCGATCACCATGTCGGCGCGCTTGACCGCATCCTCGAGGTCGAGCATCGAGCTTATCGGGTTTCGATGCGGCCGCCGAACTCGGCGTCCACCTCACGCAGCTTGTTGATGTTGACGTCGAAAACCGTGACGTGAGCGCCCATCCCGGCGGCCACGCGCGCGGCGTTGTAGCCGGCGGTCCCGCCGCCGATCACGACGACGTCGGCAGGCGCTACGCCGGGCACGCCGCCCATCAACACGCCGCGACCACCGTGGCTGCGCATCACGTGATATGCGCCGACCTGGGCGGACAGCCGTCCCGCCACTTCACTCATCGGGGCCAGTAGCGGCAGCGCGCCGTCGGCGGTCTGCACGGTTTCGTAAGCGATCGATGTGGTGCCCGAGGCCATCAGCGCGTCGGTGCACGGCTTGGATGCCGCCAGATGGAGATAAGTGAACAGCGTCTGGCCCTTGCGCATACGGTTGTATTCGGCCTCGATCGGTTCCTTGACCTTCAGCAGCAGCTCGGCCTCGGCCCACACCTGATCGGCGCCGTTGATCAACTGCGCCCCTGCCCGCTTGAAGTCGGCATCGGAGATCGCCGAACCCTCACCCGCGCCGGCCTGAATGATCACCTCGTGGCCGCGGTAAACCAGCTCGGCCACACCCGCCGGGGTGATGGCAACTCGGTACTCGTTGTTCTTGATTTCGGTCGGGATTCCGACGCGCATGACCGCTCCTAAAAGTCGTGTTGGCTGCATATAGTGTGAAGAATCTGCGGGTGAAGGGCAATAAAGTCGATGATCATTCGCTATGATGCCGTTATGGCTGAAGAATCATCCAGTTCGATGGTCGCGTCGGCTCGTACGCCGAAGGATGTTCGGCCCGTCGACGTCGACGACGTCGACCGGCGCATCTTGACGGCGCTGCACGCCGACGCGCGGATGCCCAACAGCGCACTCGCGGAGCTGATCGGCATCGCACCCTCGACTTGCCACGGCCGAGTGCGGCGGCTGCAGGAACTGGGCGTGATCCGGGGCTTCTATGCGGACATCGATCCGTCGGCGATCGGTCTGCAACTGCAGGCGATGATCTCGGTGACCCTGCAGTCCAACGCCCGCGGCAAGATTCGCAGCTTCATCCAGCACATCAGGAGGAGGCCGCAGGTGATGGACGTCTACTTCCTCGCGGGCGCTGACGACTTCATTCTGCACGTCGCTGCACGCGACACCGACGATCTGCGGTCCTTTGTGGTGGAGAACCTCAACGCCGACGCCGACGTGGCGGGCACCCAGACATCGCTGATCTTCGAGCACCTCCGGGGTGCCTCGCCGCTGTAGTTCCTCACGCGCTCTCGGCGACCAGCGGTAATGGGCCCGGCGTCGCCAACCGTTCGAACCGCTGCTGTTGGTGTCATGAGTCTAACCCTTCGGTCTAGTGACTCAGTGAGCTAGTGGACTAGCCAATTTACAAAACCACGGGTTGACCTGGGGTGTCAAGGCTTCGTGTCTAAGGAACTAAGTGAGACGCGGCGGGCCATGCTGCCGCTCAAACGCCGAACGCCGTGGCCGGACAGATGTAACTGCCCGACCACGGCGCCGACTGTTGGCGTCAGAGCCAGCCGGGCAGTACCAGCACCGCCCAGGCGATCAGCGGACCGATCGCGACCACGATCGCGCTGTACTTGAGGATCTGCTTGTAGAACCGGTCGCGGTCGACGCCCTGCGCGTTCGCGAGCACCAACGCGCCGTTGGTCGAGAAGGGGCTCACATCGACGATCGTCGACGAAATTGCAAGCGCCACAACGACTCCGATCGGGCTCACCTCACCAGCGAGCAGCAGCGGCACAGCCAGCGGAATGGTGGCGCCGAGGATCGCGGTCGACGACGCGAACGCCGACACGCGACCAGCTGATTTGCGACACCGCGCCCTTCTGCGCCTTCGGCGATGCCAACGCCAGGACGGCGGCGACCGTCATCGAGACGAAGCCGGGATCTATTCGGCATTTCACTGACCCAGTGGAGCAGTGGCCTAGACAGTAGGCCGTGAGGCACGTCACTGTCAACGTCCAATGTGACCACGCCTACCGTGTAACCGCATTCCGGCTCGGTATCGTGTGGCACAGAGAGTAGGTGAGCTAGTGGTAGAGCAACTGCGGCCTGTCACGCGGCCTCGGCTGTACGAAGTGATCGTGGAGCAACTCTGCGCGTACATGGCCGACAACGAGATGACCCCCGGCGACCGCCTGCCCGCCGAGCGCGATCTCGCGGCCAAGCTCGGCGTCAGCCGTGCATCGCTGAGTCAGGCGCTGGTGGCCCTCGAAGTGCAGGGCGTGCTGTCGGTGCGACACGGTGACGGCGCCATCCTGGTCCGACGTCCCACCGAGGAGCGCGCGATCAAGGCGCTGCGCGAACATGCGGACCGGATTCCGGACATCATCGAGGCCCGCGAAGCCCTCGAAGTGAAGTTGGCGGGCCTGGCCGCCGCGCGACGCACCGACGAGGAGATGTCCGCCATCGACGCCGCGATAGCGAAGATGGCGTCCGAAATCGAGGCGGGGGATCGGGGCGTAGTCGGCGACGAGATGTTCCACGAGGCGCTCACCACTGCGGCGCACTCGTCGCTGCTGGCCAAGCTGATGCACGAAATCTCAGGTCTCGTACGGGAAACCCGCATCGAGTCGTTGTCGCAGGAAGATCGGCCGCGGGCCTCGCTCGAGGGGCATCGCAGGATCGCTGAAGCGGTCCGACAGCAAGATGCGAGCGCGGCATCACGCGCGATGGCCGATCACATTCGGTTGGTCTCCGACGTCGCCCTGCTCCGCGACGCCGACTGACGACCGTCCCCGGGGTGAACTTGGCGTGGTGCTCGCAGCCGCGCAGCGAATCAGCCTTGGGCTCAAGAATTTGAACCGGCAGAACCGCGAGGTTGGTTGACGCGCCGGAAACGCGTACAACATCTTGGACGACGAACCCGCCAAATGGAAGGACGTTTCACCGCGATGGCGGAGGCCTACGAGGCTGGTCGCCGAAGTACCCGATCTACCGGGAAAGCATCGCGGCCAGCGCCGATTGAATTCGATCCCATCCGGACGGCGATCTGTAACGAATGACGGGTGTGACCATACGACAGCTGCATAGGCATTCCCCTGAGAAAGGCAAGACCATGAAGTCGTTCATTATCCCCGTCATGGCCGCCGGCGCATTGGCCGCGGCCGCATTGGCATTCGCCGGTGCCGCCAGCGCAGCGCCGTCGGGACCCGGTAACGCGGACCAGACGGTGCGCCAGCTGCAGGCCGACGGTAATACCGTGATCCTCAACAAGTTCGGCACGGCACCTCTGAACCAGTGCACTGTTGATTCCATCCGCCCCGGGCAGACGTTCGCTCGGATGGATTCCGGTGCGCCCGGCGCGATGGATGACATCGTCACGACCGTGACCGCGACGACCGTCTACGTCGACGTCTCCTGCTGACCAACCGCATGCCGATCCGGCCGCGCGCTTCAGTCCGCGGTCGGGTCGTCTTCTTCGGGCAACAGGTACCGCTCGGGTGGTGATAGTTCCCGCGGGCCTGCGCGGCCGCCGTGCACGGCAGCAGCGGCTCCAACACCGCTCCGGTCAGCGCGCGGCGGGGCGCAGATCCGCTGCTTCGCGGACGCGCCGTTGCGCTTCGGGCTTGGTACATCGGCAACAGGGTGCTCAACGCCGCGGCCAGCTCGTTGCGCCCAGCTCGGCGACCGGAGCCTCGGCCAGGCCGCCACCAGCCGCATGGCCGACCATCGCCTGACTGCGCGTCAGCTTCTCCCACTGCGCAGCGAGCGCGCACCGCTCGGCCGAGCTTAACGCGTCGAACGGCTCCGCCACCAGATCTGCGAGCTCGGCGGCCATCGCCGCGATGCGCTTGCCGATCCGCTCCGACTCCATACTTCGAACACTAGTTCGGCACACCGACAAATTCCGACGGGATCGCCATCGGTGAGCTCGCCGTCCTGGTCGAGCAGCATCGCCAACCGATCCGCCGCGACGCGCAGCTCTTCGGGTTTGAGCCCGCACGCCAGGATGCGAGCTGGGCTTCGGCGGCCTCGCGCTCGTCGTAGGTGACAAAGCTGGGCAGGTGATCGAAGAACCGCCGGATGACGGCGCACGCTCAGCGCCGATCTGCCCGCGGGCTTGCGCGGCCGCCGTGCACGGCAGCAGCGGCTCCAACACCGCTCCCGGTCAGCGCGCGGCGGGGCGCGAGGTCCGCCGCTTCGCCGAGACGCGCCGGTGCGCTTCGGACTTGGAGATCCGCAACCAGGTGGCTCAACGCCGTCGGCCGCGCTCGTTTCGCCCAGCTCGGCGACCGGAGGCGTCGGCCAGGCCGGCCACCAGCCGATGGCCGACCACCGCCTGACTGCGGGTCAGCTTCTCCCACTGCGCAGCCAGCGCGCACCGCTCGGCTGTGCTTAACGCGTCGAACGGCTCCGCCAACAGATCTGCGAGCTCGGCGGCCATCGCCGCGATGCGCTTGCCGATCCGCTCCGACTCCATAATTCGAACACTAGTTCGGGCCACCGACAAGATTACGCGCGTTCGGCGTGAAACCAAAGTGACACAAGTGAATTGAGTTGACAGCAGTGGCATAGACGCAGCGCAACAAGCGCCGGCTAGGGTAAGCACCATGCGAGTCGGAGTCCTGGGCGCCAAGGGCAAGGTCGGCGCGACCATGGTCCAGGCCGTAGAGACCGCCGAAGACCTCACCTTCACGGCGGGGGTCGACGCGGGCGACCCACTGAGCCTGTTGGTGGACAGCCAGACTGAAGTCGTCATCGACTTCACGCATCCCGACGTGGTCATGGACAACCTCAAGTTCTTGATCGACAACGGAATCCACGCGGTCGTCGGCACCACCGGTTTCACCGATGAGCGCCTGAGCCAGGTCAAAGAGTGGCTGGCCGACAAGCCCGACGTCGCTGTCCTCATCGCGCCGAACTTCGCCATCGGCGCCGTGCTGTCCATGCATTTCGCCCAGCAGGCCGCCCGCTTCTTCGAATCCGCTGAAGTCATCGAACTGCATCACCCGCAGAAGGCCGACGCGCCGTCCGGCACGGCGGCACGCACCGCACGGCTGATCGCAGAGGCACGAAAAGACCTGCCGCCCAACCCCGATGCCACCAGCACAGGCCTGGAGGGTGCGCGCGGCGCCGACGTCGACGGCATTCCAGTCCACTCCGTGCGATTGGCCGGGCTCGTCGCGCATCAGGAAGTGCTGTTCGGCACCCAGGGCGAGACGCTGACGATCAGGCACGACAGCCTGGACCGCACCTCGTTCGTACCCGGTGTACTGCTCGCGGTCCGACGCGTCCACGAACACCCCGGCCTCACGGTGGGTATTGAGCCGCTGCTCGACTTGCAATGACGGACAACGCGCGAGCACTGCGCATTCAACTGCTCATCGGCTTCATGTGCGTGGCGCTGGTCGTCTACTTCTTCCTGCTTGGCCGCATCGCGATGGCATTCATCACCTCAGGCGAGCCGGCCGCCATCGGCCTCGGCCTGGCGCTGCTGATCCTTCCGCTGATCGGCATCTGGGTCATGGTCAGCACGCTGCGGGCCGGGCTTGCCCACCAGCGGCTCGCCCGCATCGTCCGCGACGATGGCATGGAACTCGACGTCAGCTCCTTACCGCGGATGCCGTCCGGGCGGATCCAGCGTCGACGCCGCCGACGCGCTATTCGAATCCGGTGCGCGAGGAGCTGGAGAACGACCCGGACAACTGGCGGCGCTGGTATCGCCTTGCGCGCGCCTACGACTACGCCGGCGACCGCAGCCGCGCCAGGGAGGCCATGAAAAAGGCGGTCGAGATGCAGGAGCGCCAGTGAGCAAGACGCTGCTCGTCGTCCACCACACTCCCGTCGCCGGCCACCCGCGAGCTGCTCGAGGCTGTCCTCGAACGGGCACCCACGACCCCGACATCGAGGGCGTCGACGTCGAGGTCCGGCCGGCTCTCGCGGCGACCATCCCGGACATGCTCGACGCCGACGGCTACCTGTTCGGCAGCACCGCCAACCTTGGCTATATGTCCGGCGCGCTCAAGCACTTCTTCGACACCGTCTACTACCCGAGTCTCGACCACGTCGCTGGTCGCCCTTACGGACTGTGGGTGCACGGCAACAACGACACGGTCGGCGCGGCGAGCCCCATCGACAAGGCCGCCACGGGGCTTGCGCTGACCAAAGCCGCCGACGTGCTAGAGGTCATCGGAGCCATCGACGCCAGGCGTCCGCGAACGCGCGTACGAGCTTGGCGGCACGCTCGCCGCGGTGCTGATGGAGTGACGGAGGACAACGGATGCCTGGAATAGCCGAACTCGCCTTGGGCGCAGCGCCAATCGCCGGCGGCGCGCTGCTGGGCGCCGCGGCGGGAAGCTTTAAGGGTCCCGACGTTCGCGCCATGATCGCCAAGGACATGGACCTGCTGGAGCGGATTCCGGACGATCAGCCCGAGCTGAAAGCCCGACTGAAGGCCACTATCGACGAGCGCATCAACGACCTGATCGTGGCGACCCAGAGGAGCCGGGAGATCCGCGAACTGGCCGCGTCTTATCAGGGCAATTGGCGCGACATCGTGGTCTTCATCTGCGCGATACTCTTCACCATCATCTGGTGGAACGTCAGCCACAGCCGGTCGAACTGGCTGATCATGTTCATCGCGCTGATCGTGTTGTCGATCCTTGCGGGTGTTTACGCGGGCCGCGGCATCTTCCGGGCACTCGCGACCTTCATGCACTCGCGGGGAAGGCGGCCGACGGCCGAGGATCAGTAGTGGTACGTGTCCGACGGCGCGGGTATGTGTGCCGGGTCGTCGACGTCGTCGAACTCGGACACCTCGATGCCGTATGCGCGGGCCAGGTCGAGGATCTTGTTGGCCCTGGCGATGCGTGGCAGGTCTGAACCGTTGCGGATCTCGCCGCCGTCGCGTTCGAACTCGACGAAAAACTCTTTGGCCCAGCTGATCTCGTCCAGCGACGGCGAAAGCCCCTCGTTCACGGTCGCGCATTGATCAGGTGTCAGGCAGATCTTGCCGGTCATGCCGAATTCGGCGGAGACCGCGGTCGCTTCGCTGAGCACCAGAGCACTGGAGCCGACGGTCGGCCCGTCGATGGCACTCGGCAGGTGGGCTGCCTTGGCCGCAATCGTGAATCGCGAGCGCGCGTAGGCGAGGGTGGTCGGGTTGTCCCCGAAACCGGTGTCACGGCGGAAGTCACCGATTCCGAAGGCCAGCCGGAAGGTGCCCTTCGTCGCGGCGATCTCGGTGATGCGCTCTAGGCCGCGGGCCGTTTCCACCAGTGCGACGATCAGCACATCCGGTAGGCGCTTGGCGGTTTCAGTGACGTGGTCGACCGATTCGACCATCGCCAGCATCACCCCGCCGACCGAGGTGTCGGCCAGCATCTCGAGGTCATCGGCCCACCAGGGCGTTCCGAAGCCGTTGATGCGGACCCAATCGCTGTTGCCAGTCGCCAAGCCACTTGATCACGTTGTCGCGCGCGGCGTCCTTGTTCTTGGGGGCGACCGCATCCTCGATATCGAGGACGACGATGTCGGCGCGGGAGTGGGCCGCGGGGGTGAATCGTTCGTACTGCGCGCCGTTCACCAACAGCCAGCTACGGGCGAGCACCGGGTCGATCCTCGACCCAACGTCGGCAGGTTGGTCAGCAGTTCCCTGGTCGGACATCCGTTCATCGTCGCGTATCGGCTCAGGGCAGCTCAGAGCGGGGTTGGGAAGCGACATCCACGATCGGATCACCAACGTCGAAGGCGCGGTCGAGCAGCCGGCTGCCCTCCGCCGTGATCTCGTCCAGCACCTCATCGCGCAACCGGAAATACGGCTGCACCCGAATGCTGGTCGATTCACCCTTTCCCACGAGCTCCCATGTGCCGGCCACAAAACCGTCGACCAGCACGGTGCCGGGGAACACGCCGTTCTTGCCGGAGAACAGCCGCTTGCGGTGCTCGTCGCTGATGATGCGGGTGCGCTCGGCATGTGAGAGCAGGATGTTGTCGAACGGTGCGACCAGCCGCACCGGTACCGGCGTGTCGGGATCGGGCCGCGGCGCGTCCGGTAGATCGTAAAGCGCTTGGCCCCGTTCGCTTTTGAACGTGACCAGGCGCGGTGACAGCCGCTCGATCACCTCGCCCAGCCTGGTGAGTCCGCTCCACGTCTGGACATCGGCAGCGCCCGCCGGTCCGAACGCGGCGAGGTAGCGCAGCACCACGTCGTCGATCGTCAGCGGTTTCGCTCGAGGCCGACCGAGCCACGCCGTGGCGGTGGTGAGCCGTACCTGTCCGCTGCGCTGCCACAGCGCCCGCGGCGGGACCTGCACCAGCGGCAGCAGGCTGCGCGCGGCCTCCGTCAACGCCGCGGGTGGTGTGTCAGGCCACTGTTCGGCCAGTCGTGCACCCACCTCGCCGGGTGTCAACGCCTCGGCATCGAGTAGCTGCTTGGCGGCCTCGACCACGGCGGCGACATCGACGTCGGCCAGCGGCTTGGTGTGGACGGCGCTCGTCAGCGCGCGATCCAGGACCGGCTGGACCACCGGACGCAGCCGGTGGCAATCCTTGGCGGTAACCAGATGGATGGTGCCCCGCATCAGCACCACCCGCACGGCCTTGCGGTCGGTGAGCAGGCCCGAGAGTTCGTCGCCCGTGAAGCCGTCGAGCCTGCCCCACAAGCCGTAGTAGGGCGCGAACGGCGCCTGCGCCTGCATTCCGACCAGGTGCTCGATCGCGTCGAGCGCGCTCATCGGCGAGCGCTGCAGCAGGAGCTGTCGGGCGAGCGTCGCCCGGTTCAGCGCCCGCGTCGAAAGAGACGTCAACCGCTCAACGTGGAGCCGAAGACGTCTTCCATCGCGCTCCAGTGCCGGTCGGCGGCCTTTTTGTCGTAAGGCGGATTGTCCGGGACCGCGAAACCGTGGGCGGCCGGATAGAACTCGATCTTGTACTGGACACCGGCGGCCGTCAGCGCCTTGTCGAGCGTTTCGGCGTTCTCGGGGGTGAAGGAGGCGTCGTTCTCGGCGCCCCCGATGTAGACCGTGGCCTTGATCCGGTCGGCGAGCAGGTGCGGGCTGGTGGGGTCGTCCGTCACGAGGCCGCCGCCGTGGAACGACGCGATGGCGGCAATGCGGTCCGGATGGTGTCCGGCAACGATCAGCGACGTTCGGCCGCCCATGCAATAGCCGCACGCGCCGACGCCGTCGCCACGCACCTCTGGTCGGCCAGACAGGAAGTCGAGAAAGGCGCCGGCGTCACTGGCGATCATGTCGGGCGTCACGCTGCCGACCATCCCCATCAGCCGCTTGCGCTGCTCGGGGTCGCCGAACACGGTGTCCATCGAGAACGGCTCCCAGTCGCCGTGCCGGTAGTACACGTCCGGCAGCAGCACCGCGTACCCGAGCCCGGCCAGCCTGGCAGCCATGTCCTGGAAGGTGTCGCGGACACCGCCCGCGTCGGGGTACATGATCACGGCCGGCCAGGGGCCGGTTCCGTCGGGGTGTGCAGGGTTACGGGACAGGTGCCGTCGGGAGTCGTGACGGTCGCGGAGATACTCGGCATGGCATCCGTTCTACTCGTCGGCTCTGGCCGTAAGCTGAGCGGCGTGCCGATCGCCACGCCTTACGAGGATCTACTGCGTCTGGTGCTCGAGCGTGGCACACCCAAATCGGACCGCACCGGCACCGGAACCCGCAGCCTGTTCGGCCACCAGATGCGCTACGACCTCGCGGCTGGGTTCCCACTGATCACCACCAAGAAGGTGCACACGAAGTCGGTGATCTACGAGTTGCTGTGGTTCCTGCGCGGCGACTCGAACATCGGCTGGTTGCACGAGCATGGCGTGACTATCTGGGACGAATGGGCCTCGGACACAGGCGATCTCGGTCCGGTCTATGGCGTGCAGTGGCGATCGTGGCCGACGCCGTCGGGCGAGCACATCGACCAGATCAGCGCGGCGCTGGAATTGCTGAAGACAGACCCCGACTCGCGGCGCAACATCGTCTCGGCGTGGAACGTCGGCGAGATTCCGCAGATGGCGCTGCCGCCCTGCCACGCGTTCTTCCAGTTCTATGTCGCGGACAGCAAGCTCTCCTGCCAGCTATATCAACGCAGCGCCGACCTGTTCCTCGGCGTGCCGTTCAACATCGCCAGCTACGCGCTGCTCACGCACATGATGGCCGCGCAGGCCGGGCTCGGCGTCGGGGAGTTCATCTGGACCGGCGGCGACTGCCACATCTACGACAACCACGTCGAGCAGGTCACCGAGCAGCTGAGTCGTGAGCCGAGGCCCTACCCGGAACTTGTTCTGGCGCCGCGTGATTCGATCTTCGATTACACCTACGAAGACATCGCCATCGTGAACTACGACCCGCACCCGGCGATCAAGGCGCCCGTCGCCGTATGACGACGGTCGGGCTGATCTGGGCCCAATCGACCTCTGGCATCATCGGCCGCGACGGCGGCATCCCATGGCGGCTGCCCGAGGACCAAGCCCGGTTCAAGGACATCACCATGGGCCGCACCGTGGTGATGGGGCGGCTGACCTGGGAATCGCTGCCGGAAAGGGTGCGCCCGCTGCCGGGCCGGAAAAATGTCGTAGTGACCCGGCAAGCTGACTACATGGCCGACGGCGCACATGTGGTTCCCACACTCCAAGACGCACTGACCGAAGACATCAGCTGGGTGATCGGCGGCGAGCAGATCTACCGCGCTCGCGCTGCCGATCGCGACGCGATGCGAGGTCACCGAAGTCGAGATCGACCTGCCCCGCGACGACGGCGACGCGGTGGCACCCGTGCTGGATGAATCCTGGATAGGCACCGAGGGGGAGTGGCTCACCAGCTCCTCCGGGTTGCGCTACCGGTTCTTCAGCTACGTTCGGCCGTGACCACACTGACGGCCGCCCAGGCCCGCAGAATCGCCGTCGCTGCGCAGGGGTTCGCCGAACCGAAACCACGCGGTCCTGTTACCCGCGCGCATCTGCGGCGGCTCATCTCGCGGATCCAAGTGCTGCAACTGGATTCGGTGTCGGTGGCGGTGCGGGCCCATTACGCGCCGGTGTTCAGCCGGCTCGGGCCGTATGACCGTGACGTCGTCGACCGCGCGGCATGGAGCCACTCGGCCCGCTCGCCGCGGCTGCTGGTTGAGTACTGGGCGCACGAGGCCGCGCTGATGGCCGTCGACGACTGGCCGCTGCTGCGGTGGCGGATGCGCGAGTACACGCACGGCCGGTGGCGCACCGAGATCGTCAAGAAGCGCGAACGGTTGGCTGAAGACATCGTCGCTGCCGTGGCCGAGTTCGGCCCGTTGACGGCAGGCCAGATCGAGGCGCACGTCGGCGAAGACCACCCCGGCAAGAAGGGCCCCTGGTGGGACCGCAGCGACACCAAATGGGTGACCGAGGCGCTGTTCTCTGCGGGTGTGCTGACGACGGCCACTCGCGTCGGCTTTGCCCGCCACTACGACCTCACCGAACGGGTGTTACCGCCCGACGTGGTGGCACGGGAAGTCGACGATGACGAAGCGATCCGCGAGCTAACGCTGCGAGCAACCACCGCACTGGGCGTGGCAACGGAACCCGATATCCGCGACTACTTCCGGCTGTCTCCGAAACAGGCGAAGCCCGCGATCGCCAAGCTGGTCGCGGACGGAGAGCTGGAACCCGTCGACGTCTACGGCTGGACGGCCCCGGCGTATCTGCGGGCGGGTCAGATCGTGCCGCGGCGTGATCGCGGGACGGCGCTGCTGTGTCCGTTCGACCCGTTGATTTTCTTCCGGCCGCGGGTGCAGCGGCTGTTCGACTTTCATTACCGCATCGAGATCTACGTGCCCGCGCCGAAGCGTCAATTCGGTTACTACGTTTGGCCTTTCCTGCTGGACGGTCGGCTGGTCGGTCGCGTCGACCTGAAGGCCGAGCGCACCCGCGATGCGTTGCATGTCGTCGGCGCCTTCACCGAACCCGGCCAGCAGCCGTCGCGTGTTGCCAATGCTTTGGCGGCGGAACTGCGGACGATGGCGTCGTGGCTGGAGCTGGCGGAGGTGACTGTCGGGACGAAAGGTGACCTGGCGGGCGAGCTAAGAGCGGCCGTCAAGACAGGGTGACCGGTGCGCATCAGGAGGCTCAAGCAGTCACCAAGGAAGTCAGGGACCTCCTGGCCTACTGCCGTCGACAGACTTCGGTACTGTGACCAATCCGCCGTCAGTACCACCGAGCAGACTGCCCGCTGGTACTACCCAATTTTGATCGGAGAGCGATTCGTCATGCCATCCATCGCTCGGCTGCGCGGCCTCGACGACCGCGCCTGGCGCACGGCGACGTGGACGGCACCATTCATTGCACCACTCGTCTTGGGGCTGATGTTTATCGTCCTGTGGTTGCTAGGAAAGTTGTATTACTTCCAGGCGCGTGAAGCTACATGGTTCATTGCTGGAGCGGCCGTTACCGTTGGTGATGTTGCTACCGGTGATCGCACTATTCCTGGGAGTGAAATCATCATATGTTCGCGGCCTTGCGGTGAGTATCGCGGGGTCATCTGTGATTGTATTTATTGGCGGCGCTTTGTTCGGCCTACTGTTAGTTCGTTGAGGGCGTAAGTGATGAATGCGATAGTAAACCGGCTCCGAGGGCCCGCGTTTGGGCCTGTGGTGTTCGGAGCCGTCATGACAAATATCGCTATATTGCAGTGGGCCATGTGGGATCTTTATATTGGAACGTTCCGGCGGTACGCATTTTATCTGCCGTTCTTCCTGATCGATTTGGTGCTGTCCATCGTCCTAATCGTGCTGCCTAATACGTTTGGTCAGATTGGCCGAGGAATGTTGATTGCGTGGCTATCGGTACCGGCGTCGGTGGTTCTGTTTGTTAGCGGTTTTGCTATTGCTAACGCGATAGGCCCTATCTGATACCACTCTCCAATGCCGCGAAGGCGGCGTCGATGAGGGCGATGAGGTCTGCGCTCTCGCCCTCTGCCCATGCCATCAACGCTGGTGCGATCGCGCCGAGTGCCGCGGACGCTTGCACCGTCGCGGCAAGATCGGGCTCGGCCAGGCCGGCACGGCGGGCCAAGGCGCGGGCGAACAGATCGCGAGTGGCGTCCTGCGCCACCAGGTTTCGCGACCGCAGTACCGGGTTTCGCAGCACAAGCCGGGTCCGGGTGAGCAGCGCCTCGCGATCGGTCGACAGGATCTGCCTGAGACCGGCCGTTATCGCTTGGTGCAGCGCGGTCAGTGGCGCCTCGTGGGGCGGCCGCGCGGCGATCAGGTCCTCGAGCAGCGGATCGTATTCGTCGTACTCGACGACGGCCTCCTTGCGCGGGAAGTAGCGGAAGAAGGTCATGTGCGAAACGCCGGCGGCAGCGGCGATCTCATCGACAGTTGTTGCGTCGTAACCCTTCTCGACGAAGAGCCGCAGCGCATGTTCTTGGATCGAATGCTTCGTGGCCGCTTTCTTGCGGGCGCGCCAGTCGTCGCTCATGGTGTGAGGGATCCGTGCCCGTATGCCGAGTGCACGGTCGAGCCATTCCTGCAGCCCGGACGCGTCGGCGCCGCGCCACGCGAGGTGCCCGTCGGGCCGGACGAGCATCGCGTCCCCGTCACCGCAGAGGGTGACGACATCGCCAAGTCGCCGACGTGCGACCTCCGCCATCGATTCGGAGCCCAGTAATGCCCACGCGGGGCCCAGCGCGTGGTACAGGCCGTCACGGTCGGGAACTCGATCACCTGGCCGCAACCCGGGGAGACGATGCCGGCGGCCCGCGCCCAGCGGCCCGTGCCTGTACGAAACTTGAAGCTGCGACGCCTTTTCCGCGATGCGGCGCTGCATCCACGCACGATTCAGCAACGGGACGGCGATACGATCGCGGACGAGCCGGGACACCCGCCCATTGCCCACGACCACCTCGGTCACGCCGCTTGTCGATTCGAGAACGTCCTCTGGCGATCGGGCGTCGCTCTGTCTCGTAGGTGTCGAGCAGTTTGGCGTCAGCGCGGCCACTGACCACAAGCGCGAGTTTCCATGCCAGATTCTCGGCATCCCCGATCCCGGTGTTCATGCCCTGACCGCCCAACGGGCTGTGGATGTGCGCGGCATCGCCGGCGAGCATCACCCGGCCGCGCCGGTAGGTGTCGGCGAGGCGGCGCTGGATGCGGAACGTCGACGTCCACTCCACAGAACGGACGGTGCCACCGCGCCTCGGCGGCCAACCGGGAGCCGAGGTAGTCGACGATCTCGTCTTGTCCCGGCATCGTCGGACATCTCGGGTGGCGCCGGGGCCATCACCCGCCAAAGGTCGGCTCCGGGCAACGGGAAGGCGGCGAGCACCTTGTCTCCGCGCAGCCACATGACAAGGCGCCCTGTGCGGGGCCGGTCGACGTCGGCGTGCACATCGGCCAGCAGAAAGCGCTCGACGATGGGTACGCCGGGAAAGCCGACTCCCGAGCGCCTTGCGGACAACGCTGTGAGCCCCGTCCGCGCCCACCACCCAGCCGGCGGTGAGTTCCGATTCCGTCGAGTCGCACCGTCACGCCGTCGGCGCCCGACGACGAGTCCGCCGACCGGCCGGCCCCATTCGATGGTCCCGCCAAGCGCGGACAGACGGTCGCGTAGCGCTCGTTCGATGTCGGCCTGCGACATGATCAGGCCGCGGGGACCGCCAAGGCGGGTCGGCTCCCCAACCTCGAAGCTGGCCAGCTTCCGGCCGTCGACGTGGATGACGACGCTGCGGATCGGAAGGCCTCGCTGCGGCAGGTCGCCAAGCGCGCCGAGCCGGTCCAGAACCTCCACACCCCGTGGCTGCAGGCCGAGCGCCCGGGACGTCACCGCAGGGCCCTGCGCCTTGTCGAGGATCCGCACGGCGAGACCGGCTGCCCGGAGTCCGCAGGCGAGTGCCAGCCCCGTCGGTCCCGCTCCGACCACCACAACGTCGGTGTCCACGGCAGCTCCTCCAGTAGTGTTAGTCACTAACACGTTAGTCGGCTAACACCACGTATGGCAAGGGCGTCACGTTAGGGTGAGCCGTGGCCGAGACCGCGCCGCTGCGCGTGCAACTGATCGCCAAGACCGAGTTCTTGGCGCCGCCCGACGTGCCGTGGAGCACCGACGCCGACGGCGGACCCGCACTCGTCGAGTTCGCCGGCCGCGCCTGCTATCAGAGCTGGTCGAAACCGAATCCGCGGACCGCGACCAACGCCGCGTATCTGCGCCACATCATCGACGTGGGCCACTTCTCGGTACTCGAGCACGCGTCGGTGTCCTTCTACATCACGGGCGTCTCGCGGTCGTGCACCCACGAGCTGATCCGGCACCGTCACTTCTCGTATTCACAGCTGTCACAGCGGTATGTCCCCGAGCACGACTCACAGGTCGTGGTGCCGCCGGGCATGGAGGACGACGCCGAGCTGCTGGAGATCTTCACGGCCGCCGCCGACGCCAGCCGCGCGACGTACACCGACCTGCTGGCCAGGCTCGAGGCCAAGTTCGCCGACCAACCCAACGCGGTGCTGCGCCGCAAGCAGGCCAGGCAGGCGGCCCGTGCGGTGCTGCCAAATGCCACCGAGACCCGGATCGTCGTCACCGGTAACTACCGGGCGTGGCGGCATTTCATCGCAATGCGGGCAAGCGAACACGCCGACGTGGAGATCCGCCGGCTGGCGATCGAGTGCCTGCGCCAACTCATCGACGTCGCCCCGCAGGTGTTCTCGGATTTCGAGATCACCACGCTGGCCGACGGCACGGAGGTGGCTACCTCGCCCGCTTACGAGCCACCGAAGCGTGAGGTCGAACGAGTAATCTTGGGTCCCGTGAGCACCAGCGGATTTGACGTGACCGCCCGGTTGGGCACCGTGTTGACCGCGATGGTGACTCCGTTCAAGCCCGACGGCTCGCTGGATACCGACACTGCGGCCAGGCTGGCCACCCATCTCGTCGACGCCGGCTGCGACGGCCTGGTGCTCTCGGGCACCACCGGTGAATCGCCCACGACCACTGACGACGAGAAGATCGCGCTGTTGCGCAGCGTGCTGGAAGCGGTGGGCGATCGGGCGCGGATCATCGCCGGGGCGGGCACCTATGACACCGCGCACAGCGTGCACCTCGCGAAGGCCTGCGCGGCCGAGGGTGCGCACGGACTGCTGGTGGTGACGCCGTACTACTCGCGTCCGTCGCAGGCCGGGCTGGTGGCACACTTCACCGCGGTCGCCGACGCGACGCCGGTGCCCGTGGTGCTTTACGACATTCCGGCGCGGTCTGTAATCGCGATCGAGTGGGACACTATCCGCACACTCGCCAACCACCCGAACATCGTCGCGATCAAGGACGCCAAGGCCGACCTGCACGGCGGCGGGCAGATCATCGCGGAGACGGGGCTGGCGTACTACTCCGGTGACGACGCGCTGAACCTGCCGTGGCTCGCGATGGGCGCCGTCGGTTTCGTCAGCGTCTGGGGTCACCTGGCCGCGGGTCAGCTGCGAGACATGTTGTCGGCGTTCACTTCTGGTGACATCGCAACAGCGCGCAAGATCAACGTCACGCTCGGGCCGTTGAGCAGCGCCCAGTCGCGGCTCGGTGGTGTCACCTTGGCAAAGGAAGGGCTGCGCCTGCAGGGCATCGAGGTGGGCGATCCTCGGCTGCCGCAGGTACCGGCCACACCCGAGCAGATCGAGGCGCTGGCCGCCGACATGCGGGCCGCCGCGGTGTTGCGGTAGTGAATTCAGAACTCAAACCACCGGGGCCACTGGCCCCGGGAGGCCTGCGGGTCACGGCTCTCGGCGGGATCAGCGAAATCGGCCGCAACATGACCGTTTTCGAGCACCTCGGTCGACTGCTGATCGTCGACTGCGGTGTGCTGTTCCCCGGTCACGACGAACCGGGTGTCGACCTGATCCTGCCCGACCTGCGCCACGTCGAGGACCGCCTAGACGACGTAGAGGCGTTGGTACTCACGCACGCGCACGAGGACCACATCGGCGCGATCCCGTTCCTGCTCAAACTGAGACCCGACATCCCGGTTGTCGGCTCGAAGTTCACGCTGGCGCTGGTCGCGGAGAAGTGCCGTGAGCACCGGATCAAACCGGTGTTCGTCGAGATCGCGGAGGGGCAGCGGAGCACACATGGTGTGTTCGAATGCCAGTACTTCGCGGTCAACCACTCGATTCCAGGCTGCGTTGCCGTGGCTTTGCATACCGGTGCCGGCACGGTGCTGCACACCGGCGACATCAAACTCGACCAGCTGCCGCTCGACGGCCGGCCGACCGACCTGCCCGGCATGTCACGGCTCGGCGACGCGGGAGTGGACCTGTTCCTGTGCGACTCAACGAATTCCGAGATTCCCGGGGTGGGCCCCTCGGAAAGCGAAGTGGGTCCGACGCTGCACAGGTTGATCCGCGGCGCCGAGGGCAGGGTGCTCGTCGCGTGCTTCGCGTCGAACGTGGACCGGGTGCAGCAGATCATCGACGCGGCGGTGTCCCTGGGCCGCCGGGTGTCGTTCGTCGGTCGCTCGATGGTCCGCAACATGGGGATCGCCCGCGAGCTGGGGTATCTGCGAGTCGACGACTCCGACCTGATCGACATCGGCGCCGCCGAGATGATGGCACCCGAGCGGATTGTGCTGATCACGACGGGAACTCAGGGTGAGCCGATGTCGGCGTTGTCGCGGATGTCGCGTGGCGAGCACCGCAGCATCACGCTGACGGACGGTGACCTGATCGTGCTGTCGTCGTCGCTGATTCCAGGCAACGAGGAAGCCGTCTACGGCGTCATCGATTCACTGGCAAAGATCGGAGCTCGGGTCGTCACCAATGCCCAAGCACGCGTGCATGTTTCGGGGCACGCCTACGCGGGCGAGTTGCTTTTCCTCTACAACGCCGTGCGGCCACGCAATGTGATGCCGGTGCACGGAACCTGGAGGATGCTGCGGGCCAACGGGGCGCTGGCCGCCCGCACAGGTGTGTCGCCGGAATCGATCGTGCTGGCCGAGAACGGCGTCAGTGTCGACCTCGTTGCGGGTAAGGCCTCGATCGCCGGTGCGGTGCCGACCGGCAAGATGTTCGTCGACGGATTGGTCACCGGCGATGTCGGCGATGCCACGCTGGGCGAACGGCTCATCCTGTCTTCGGGTTTCATCGCGGTGACGGTCGTCGTGCACCGCGGCACCGGCCGTCCGGCCGGGCCGGCGCATCTGCACTCGCGAGGATTCTCGGAGGACCCGAAGGCGCTGGAGTCGGTGGCGCGCAAGGTCGAGGAAGAGTTGGAACACCTTGCCTCCGAGAACGTTACCGAGGTAACGCGGATCGCCCAGGGCGTGCGTCGCGTCGTCGGCAAGTGGGTGGGCGAGACCTATCGCCGCCAACCGATGATCGTGCCGACGGTCATCGAGATCTGATTCGGCGCCGCGCCGAAACTGTATTCCAGCAGGCCCGTACTCGCGCTTTTCCTGCGTGGTTACAGTCTCGGCGATGAATCACGGGGCCGGCGTGATCACCACGGGGGCGGAGCCGCCGGGTCGGCCGAAGGAACAGGCGTCGCAGTCTGAATGTCTATGCCCGGTGGCAATCGGCCAGGCGGCGCCCGGGCGGGATTGAGGGGACGAGCGACACAGTGACAATGCAAGGTCTGGGGCCGACACGTTTGAATTCATTGCTTGTCGGCGTACGCCGACCATTCGAGCTGTGACGCCGTCAGATTGCGGCCGGCAGGCTCGATGTAGTGCCGCACAAAGTAATCCGGCCCCGCCTGATCCACGAGCCGCCAGCCGTACTCCGACACGAATTCGGACACCTCGTCGGGCCGCAGACCGAAATGCCAGATCTGCCGCCTTACGCGGAACCTCCGGTACGCCGACGCCGCCCCGTACATGTTCTGACCGTCGATGAAATCCCGCTGCACGTAGGTGAACACGAGCCGGCTGCCCGCTACCGCGGACCGCAAGTACTCGAAGGTGGCGCGCACGGCATCGGCGGTCAGGTACTGCGTCACGCCCTCCCAGACGAAGAACGTGCGAGAGTCGGTGCGGTACCCGTGCTTGGCCAGTTCGGCCGCGAGGTCGTCGCGCTCGAAATCCACTGGCACCAACCGGACAGACGGCGGCGGCCCGCCAAGGACCCGCCGCACGACCGCCTTCTTGCGGTCGATGTTCACCGGCAAGTCGACCTCGAACACCGGCATGTCTGTTCGACGCGCCAGTCGATACGCGCGGGTGTCCAATCCCGCTCCCAAGACGACCACGGCATCGATATCGGCAAGCGACTCGTCGAGCTTCTCGTCGATGAACCGCTTGCGGCAGGCCAGGTTTGCCCACAGGCCTGGCCCTGAGCGCTCCGTAGCCCCGATCATCAACCGCCGCACCGCAGACAATCGGGTCGTGCGCCACGAGAGCGCGCAGCCCCGCCGGCAGGAACGCGTACGCAAGGTCGTCCTGCACCAGGCGGCGCTCGGGCTCCTCGTACTGCTCGACAGCCGCCAAAACGATGGGGCCAGACGCGGTCTGGGCGGCAGGATTGCGTGCCATCAGCGCTTGTTGGCGAGTCCCGCGTCCACCGGCAGCGTGATGCCAGTGACGTAGCGGGCCTCGTCGGAGACCAGCCACGCGACAGCGGCGGCGATGTCCTCGGCCTCGACCATGTCGACCGGCATCGCGTTGCCCCAATCGATGGGGTTTTCGGACTCTAGCGGTGATCTTTTCAAGCCATTGTCGAGTGAACTCGTTGTTGATCATCGGCGTGTTCACCCCGGTCGGATGGATCGAGTTGACCCGAATGCTATGCGGTGCAAGGTGGTTGGCGTATATCCGCATCAATCCGACCACCCCGTGCTTGGCAGCGGTGTAGCCGATGGCCCCGGCGTCGTCGCTGCCGATGCCGATCAGCCCGGCGGCCGAACTGATCAACACGATGGACCCGCCGTTGCCCTGCTCGACCATCGTCGGCTTGGCGACTTCGACCGTGTGGTGCACGCCGGTGAGGTTGACGTCGATGACGTCGCGCCAGCCGTCTTCACCCGAGAGCATTGGGGCGATGCCGGCGTTGGCGACGACGATGTCGAGCCGGCCGAATTCGTCGAGACCCGCCTGCAGCGCTGTACTCAGCGACTCTTTATCGCGAACATCAGCCTGCTGCGCCACGATTCGTGCGCCGGTGTCCTCGACGAGCTTGACCGTGGCGGCGAGGTCGTCGGCTGTTGCCATCGGGTAGGGAACCGATGCGATCTGGTCACAGATGTCGACCGCGATGATGCTGGCGCCGTCGGAAGCCAACCGGACCGCTTCCGCGCGGCCCTGACCGCGGGCGGCGCCGGTGATGAACGCAACCTTGCCTTCGAGTGCACTCATCAGTGCCCTCGCTTCTTCGCGCAAGCGCTCATCAGGGACGCAGCTGGCCCTTGGCCGGGTCGCCCGCGACGATCGGCTGCAACATCTTGATGTCCGGAGCTCCGTCGAGGTGCTCGCCGACCGTCCCGAACAGTGTCGCGACAGCGGGTGCGGCGCTATGCGCCTTCAGTGCGTCCGCGTCGGCCCATTGCTCGACGAACACGAAAGTGCCGTCGGCTTCGTGCAACGAGTAGAGCTCGCATCCGGGCTCCTGGTGCACCGCCTCGATCGCCTGTTTGCATGCATCCCGCACTGTTTCTACGGACTCGGGTTTGGCGGTCATGGTTGCGACGACGACTACGGGCATTGGGCGATGAACTCCTCGATGAGTGCCGATGCAGGACAATTGCCCACCCTACTCAGCGAACCTAACTAAATTTCCGATACCTATCTGTGACCCGTGTGGCAGATGGTGATTATGGGGCTGTTGCGACTAGGCTTGCCTACATGTCTAGTAAGACCGCCGCCCGATCCGGCGCCCGTTCGAGCAGGTCAAAGACCGGTTCGCGGGGCGGATCCCGTCCCGCGCGGCCGTCGGCGCCCCGGCGGAAGCCACCTCGGCGCCGTAACCCCTCTCGCATCTCGGCCGCGGGCACGACCGTGGGGCGCGGCGTCCGCGCCGGCTGGTTGATGTTGGCCAAGGGCGCCGGATCCACGGCGCGCTCGGTCGGGAGGGCCCGCGACCTGGAGCCCGGTCATCGCCGCGACGGCATCGCGCTGGCCCTCCTCGGCATCGCGGTGGTGATGGCCGCCAGCTCTTGGTTCGACGCCGCCCGGCCCGTCGGCCAGTGGATCGACACCTTCCTGCGGGTCCTGATCGGCTCGGCCGTGGTGCTGCTGCCGATCTTGTTCGCCGCGATCGCGGTGGTGCTGATGCGCACCGAGCCCGACCCCGAGGCCCGACCGAGGCTCATCCTTGGCGCGACGATGATCGCGTTGCCCGCGCTGGGGCTGTGGCACCTTTGGGCGGGTTCGCCGCAGGATCCCACTGCGCGGCAGCATTCCGCCGGCTTCCTCGGTTTCGCCATCGGCGGACCGCTTTCGGACGGGCTGACCGAGTGGATCGCCGCGCCGCTGCTGTTCATCGGCGTGCTCTTCGGCGTGCTGCTGGTGACGGGTACAACGATCCGCGAGGTGCCGTCGACGGTACAGAGGATGTTCTCGGCCCGCGCATTCCGCGGCGAGTACTACGACGAGGACTACGAGGAGCAGCCCGCCGCCGAGGAACCCGAGGATTTCTCGGATGGTTACTACGACGACCCGTCTGCGTATGGCGACGAGGCGAAGTGGCCAACCGGCACGCCGATGGATAACTATCCGATCGACGACGAGGCGCCGACCGTTCCGGAGCCGACCACCCGGACCCGAAAGAAGAAGGCCGCCAAACAGCAGACGCTGTCACTGGACCGGGTCGTGGACGGCCCGTACACGCTGCCGCCGCTGGACCTGCTGATCGCCGGGGATCCGCCGAAGCGGCGCAGCGCCGGCAACGACCGCATGGCCGAGGCGATCACCGAGGTGCTGCAGCAGTTCAAGGTCGACGCCGCCGTGACCGGTTGCACCCGCGGACCGACCGTCACCCGCTACGAAGTGGAGCTCGGGCCCGGCGTAAAGGTCGAGAAAATCACCCAGCTGCAGAAGAACATCGCGTACGCGGTGGCCACCGAGAGCGTGCGGATGCTCGCGCCGATTCCCGGCAAGTCCGCCGTTGGCATCGAGGTGCCCAACGTCGACCGCGAGATGGTGCGGCTGGCCGATGTGCTGACCGACCCGTCCACCCGCGGCGACCACCATCCACTGGTGATCGCGCTGGGCAAGGACATCGAGGGCGAGTACATCTCGTGGAATCTCGCGAAGATGCCGCACCTACTGGTGGCGGGCTCCACCGGCTCGGGCAAGTCAAGCTTCATCAACTCGATGCTGATCTCGCTGCTGGCCCGGGCCACCCCCGACGAGGTCAGGATGATCCTGATCGACCCGAAGATGGTGGAACTCACGCCCTACGAAGGCATTCCGCACCTGATCACGCCGATCGTCACTCAGCCGAAGAAGGCGGCCGCCGCGCTCGCGTGGCTGGTTGAGGAGATGGAGCAGCGCTATCAGGACATGCAGGCGTCCCGGGTCCGTCACATCGACGACTTCAACAAGAAGGTGAGATCCGGCGAAATCACCACGCCGCTGGGCAGTCAGCGTGAGTACCGGCCGTACCCCTATGTGGTGGCGATCGTCGACGAGCTGGCCGACTTGATGATGACCGCACCACGCGACGTCGAGGATGCAGTTGTTCGGATAACCCAAAAGGCCCGCGCGGCCGGCATCCACCTGGTGCTGGCCACGCAGCGGCCGTCGGTCGACGTCGTCACCGGGCTGATCAAGACGAACGTGCCGTCCCGGCTGGCCTTCGCGACGTCATCGCTGACCGACAGCCGCGTCATTCTGGACCAGCAGGGCGCCGAGAAGCTGATCGGCATGGGCGACGGGCTGTTCATCCCGATGGGGGCCAACAAGCCGATCCGACTGCAGGGCGCGTACATCACCGACGACGAGATCCACGCGGTCGTCAACGCCTGCAAGGATCAGGCCGAGCCCGAGTACACAGAAGGTGTCACCGCCGCCAAGACCAACAGCGAGCGCACCGATGTCGACCCGGACATCGGTGACGACATGGACGTCTTCCTTCAGGCGGTGGAGCTGGTGGTGTCGAGTCAGTTCGGCTCGACGTCGATGCTGCAGCGCAAGCTGCGGGTGGGCTTCGCCAAAGCCGGCAGGTTGATGGACCTGATGGAAACCCGCGGAATCGTCGGGCCCAGCGAGGGGTCCAAGGCGCGCGAGGTGTTGGTCAAGCCCGACGAGCTGGCGGCCACGCTGGCGTCGATCCGCGGCACCGACAGCGGGCCGACGACGACGACTATTTGAGGCTCAACAGCATTCGCGTATTACCGAGGATGTTGGGCTTGACGTAGGACAGGTCGAGGAACTCCGCGACACCGGTGTCGTAGGAGCGGCACATCTCTTCGTAGACCTCGGCGGTCACCGGCGTGCCGTCGATCTCCTCGAAGCCGTGGCGGCTGAAGAACTCGACTTCGAAGGTCAGCACGAAGATCCGCTCCAGGTGCAGCTCCCTGGCGACGTCAAGCAACCGGTCGACGATGGCATGCCCGACGCCGCGGCCCTTGACCTTCGGGTGGACCGCGACCGTGCGAACCTCGCCGAGGTCCGACCACAACACGTGCAGGGCGCCGCAACCGATGAGTTCGCCGTCGAGCTCGGCGATCCAGAACTCCTGCACCGCCTCGTAGAGCGTAACCAGGTTCTTCTCCAGCAAGATCTTGCCGGAGTAGACATCGACGAGCGCCTTGATCGCCGGAACATCAGACGTTCGGGCGCGCCGGAGGACTAAGCCAACGGGGTCTGCGCTCACAGCTGCGAGAGTATCGGTGTGGACAACCTATATTCTGTTGCGGTGTCGGGCCAACCCCATACCGATCCGGTGGTTCCGCGCGCCCGCGTGGCGAACATCGCCAACGTGCTCACGGGCGTGCGGATCGTGTTGGTCCCGGTGTTTCTCGTCGTGCTATTCGTCGGCGATGGCCATGAGACCTTTTGGCGGATAGCGGCATTCGTGGTGTTCGCGGTCGCGGTGATCACTGACCGGTTTGACGGTGCGCTGGCGCGCAGTTATGGCATGGTCACCGAGTTCGGCACGTTGGCCGACCCGATCGCGGACAAGGCCCTCATCGGCGCGGCGTTGATCGGGTTGTCGTTACTGGGTGAGCTGCCGTGGTGGGTGACGGCGGTGATCATGGTCCGCGAGATCGGCATCACCGTATTGCGGTTCGCGGTGCTGCGCCGTGGTGTCATCCCGGCCAGCCGAGGCGGCAAACTGAAGACTCTGGTTCAGGCGGTCGCGATCGGCTTGTTCGTGCTGCCGCTGTCGGGCGCCTGGTTGTCCGGTGCGTGGGTGGTCATGTGGGCCGCCGTCGTGCTGACCGTGCTGACCGGCGTGGATTACGTCGTCTCGGCGATCAGGGACTCGCGTGCACGACCCGCTGGTCACTGAGGACGCCCGCGCGCTCGTCGCCGATCTGACCGTGCGCAGGCAGAGCGTGGCCACCGCGGAATCCCTCACCGCGGGGCTGCTGGCCGCCACCCTCGCCGGGGTGCCCGGTGCCAGCGTGGTGCTGCGCGGTGGGCTGGTCACCTACGTCGAGGAGACCAAGATCGCGCTGGCCGGGGTGGCGCCGCAGCTGCTCGACTCGGTCGGCCCCGTCGCCGCCCCCACCGCTCGGGCGTTGGCCGTCGGCGCCCGGCAACGCTGCGGCGCCACCTGGGGCGTCGGGCTGACCGGGGTGGCCGGACCGGAGCCGCATGGCGGTCACCCGGTCGGGACCGTGTTCATGGGGCTCGCCGGTCCGCTCGACACCGAGGTCGTTCAGCTGGCGCTTTCCGGATCACGATGGGAAATCCGGGTCGCGGCGGTGCACGAGGCCATCACGCGGCTACGGGCGGTGGTCGAACAACAGCGATGAGCGCTTGCGCGAAGAGCAGAGCACGGCGATCTGCGCCGTTCGGGAACCAACCCGGCGCCGCGCAGCGTTGCCCTAATACGAGGACCCAGCGACTCAGTTTGTTGAAGGAGAGCACGATGACGGCATTGCTGCGCGAGGTGATCGGCGACGTGCTGCGTCGTGCCCGCACCGAGCAGGGGCGCACCCTGCGAGAGGTGTCCGACTCGGCCCGGGTCAGCCTGGGTTATCTGTCGGAGGTGGAGCGGGGCCGCAAGGAGGCCTCGAGCGAATTACTCGGCGCCATTTGTGGCGCTCTGGACGTTCCGCTGTCCCGAGTGCTCTGCGACGCCGGCGACCAGATGGCCCGCCGGGAAGGCGCCGAGTTTGCCCCAGCGAGCGCGTCCAATATCGACTTCACCACCAAGGTCGTCATCCCTCAGGTCGTGTCGATGGCGGTGGCCTGAGTCGGTTCTGGGTGTGGCGATCGCCGCTGACCCGATAGATTGGGCAGCACCGTAAGTCCGTACGTGCAGAACACTGACTCGAAGGCGGAATGAACTCATGGCCAACCCGTTCGTCAAGGCGTGGAAGTACCTCATGGCGCTGTTCAGCTCGAAGGTCGACGAGTACGCCGATCCGAAGGTGCAGATTCAGCAGGCCATCGAGGATGCCCAGCGTCAGCATCAGGCGTTGACGCAACAGGCCGCCCAGGTGATCGGCAACCAGCGTCAGCTTGAGATGCGTCTCAACCGACAGCTGGCCGACATCGAGAAGCTGCAGGTAAACGTCCGTCAGGCGCTCACGCTGGCCGACCAGGCGACCGCCAACGGCGACGCCGCGAAGGCCACCGAGTACACCAATGCCGCGGAGGCGTTTGCCGCGCAGCTGGTGACCTCCGAGCAGAGCGTCGAGGACCTCAAGGGGCTGCACGATCAGGCGCTGCAGGCTGCAGGGCAGGCCAAGAAGGCCGTCGAGCAGAACGCGATGATGCTGCAGACGAAGATCGCCGAGCGCACCAAGCTGCTCAGCCAACTCGAGCAGGCCAAGATGCAGGAGCAGGTCAGCGCTTCGCTTCGGTCGATGAGCGAGCTCGCAGCGCCGGGCAACACCCCGAGCCTGGATGAGGTGCGCGACAAGATCGAACGCCGCTACGCCAACGCCATCGGTTCGGCCGAGCTCGCGCAGAACTCGGTGCAGGGCCGCATGCTCGAAGTGCAACAGCAGAGTGTGCAGATGGCAGGACATTCCCGGTTGGAACAAATCCGCGCGTCGATGCGCGGTGAGCAGCTGCCTGCGGGTGGGACAGCGGCCACGGCGCCGGCAACTCCGGCCACCAACCAGGAAGCAGCTCCGGAAAAGCCTCTCTCCCAATAGCTTTGGTAGGTATGGCAGTGAATTCACACGCGGGTCGACCAGAAGCCTGGCGGTCATTGGTGCAGCGGGGCGTTGACACCGCCGCGGAGTGGTCCGACGTGCTGGCGGAAAAGCTCCATGCCGCAGCCGATCCGCGCGCCAAGTTGCTGCGCAAACGGCGTTGGGCGCTGCGGTTGGGGCTGTTCTTCACGGTCTCCTGTGTGTTCTGGGTGCTGGTGACGGCCGTGTTGGCTTCGTGGAGCACGCCGGTGTGGGCACTCTTCATCCCGGCTCCGATCGCCGCCGGCGCAGCGTTTTTGGCGACACTGTCGTTCCTCCGCTACCGCTGGCTGAGGGCATCGCCCCTGCCGGCGCCACGCTCACGCGCCGCGCGCCGGCTTCCGCCGTGGGGTTCGGCCGCGCGGCAGCCGATGGCCGCCCTGGCCGCCTCGGAGCGTGGCCTGTTCTCGCTGCTCGGGGTGATGGAGCGGGGTCGGATGCTGCCGGCCGACGAGCTTCGTGAGCTGACCGCCGTTGCCAACCAAACCGCCGCCACCATGGTCGCAACGGCCAACGAGGTGGTGTCGATGGAGCGGGCGATGAGCTCAGCACCGCAGTCGCGGTCGCACCTGGTGCCCACCATCAAGGCGTTCAGCGCGCAGCTGGATCACGGCGCACGTCAGTACAACGAGATGGTCACCGCGGCTGCGCAATTGGTGTCGGCGGCCAATACCGGCCCGATGTCGAGCTCACCGATGTCGCAGCAGCGCTACCGTGACGAGTTGACCAATGCGACCGATCGCCTGGTGGGGTGGGCGCAGGCGTTCGACGAACTGGGTCACCTCCGCGGCGCCTAGTGCATCGGGCTGAACGAAACCACGTGCGGGTCCTTGAGCTGGCGGAAACCGAACTCGGCGTCGGATTGGGAACGGTAGGCGGCCACCACCTCGGGCACCGGCCAGTCGCGGTTGGTGAACAGGATCCGCTTGCCGAACAGGCGCTGTTCCAACCGCTTTCGGGCGCGAGCGTCGCTGCGCCAGGACAGCCGCAGGTCGGCGGGCCGCTCACCGGTCAGGGTGACGGTGAGGATATCGGCCACCCAACGGGGCTTGCAGATCGCGGCGATCTCGGCCTCCACCGCGGCGCGGTCGCGGCGGGTGCGGCCGCGGGCGAGGCGGGCGGCCAGTTCGGCGAGTCGGCGGCGGGCCCTGGCCAGGGTCTGGTCCAGGCCCCGGGACTGCTTGGCGTGCAGGTTCGCCGAATGGGTGAGCACCGCCCGCCGGGTCACCCCGAGCGCGGTGACGGTGGTGTCGACGTAGGTCAGCCCGGGATAGCGGTCCGGGTCGACGCTGCGGTAGTCGCGGGCCGGGATCGCCAGCAGGGCAGGGTGATCCGAGGGCGGCAGCGACCCGACGAACCCGATACCCGCCGCCTCCACGACGGCATGGTTGTCGCCGCTGTTCTGCCCGGCGTCATAAACCACGGTCAGCGACTCGACGCCGGTGACCAGGTCCCGGTACCGGGCCACCAGTTCGTCGATGACCGTGGTGAACTGGGTGACGTCGGGCCGGTCGCCGGGATAGGCGTGCGCGATCACCGGCACCCCGCCGTCGCGGGTGACCACCAGCGCCAACCCGACCAGCCGCAGATCGGTCCGTTTCTGCTTGGCCTTGCCCCGCTGCGCGATCGGCGCCTTGTCGTTGCCGGTGTCGATGAAGGTGGCGAAGTTGGTCATGTCCAGCGCCAGCCCGCTCAGGTCGAGCCCGAACTCGGTGACCATCGCACGCCCGAGCCGGGTCTCAATCACGCGCAGTTCGGCCTCGCCGAGGCGGTCCATCGCATCCCAGAACCGGCGATGATCCACTTATGTCGTGCGAGCTGGACGGGCCTGACCGGGGGCCGTAGCGCTCGATGTACGCCTCGTGAATGTGGGCGTTCTTCTGGCGCGAGAGTTTGTCGACGAGGCCCGGATCGAGCCCGTGTTTCCGCAGCATGTGACGGCGCCAGACCTTGTTCAGCGCGTGTGAGAAGAACACGAACGGGATCAGGATCGGCAGCGTCATGGACAGGTGCACGTCCAGCGTTGTCGGAATGAACCAGAACGGGATCATTATCAGGAACGCGGGAATGAAGACGCGGACCATCATCCGGACCGTTGCGCCCTTACCGGTGAGGTCCTCGCGAACCCAGTCGCGCATCGAATCGGGCAGCCGCCTGCCGTAGCAGTAGCCGATGTACTCCCAGAAGTTGGGGCGGGTCCGTGCCGTGTCGTTGCTCATCTGAACTCGATGCTAGCAATCTCCGTTGATGGTTGACGAGATCGCTGACCAATTCATCACGCGTCGTGATGACCACGAGGAACAGATGTGCACCATGAACCGTCGCGCCGCAACGCTGATCGCGTTCTTGCTCGTCGCGATGGGCGCTGCGGCGCCGGTAACGCAGGGGCGCGCCACTGTCGACGATTGCGCACCGGGCAACCCCCTTACACCACAAGCGGAGATGTTCGCGACGAGTAACACTGAGACGATCGCCGATCCCGCCGATCGGCGGCTGGAAGACCGATTGGACCCGTTCGCATCCCATGTCGACGGGACCATCCTGGCCAATGCCGCTTTGCCGGTCGGCTCCGATCTGGTGCATGGCGTTTTCTGGTCAGAAGATTTGCAGCAGTTGACATTTGAGTCTTCCCGTCAGTTTCATCTCGCCTGCGTCGACCAGGGTGAGCTGAGTCGCATCGCCGAACTGGTTGCCGGACAGTTCGGCCAAGAGTCGGTGTTGACCTTCACCTACCTGTCCGACGATGCACCCTCGGCGGACAGCTTCATCGCCGAGGTTCCGGGTGTCGATGTGCAAAGCTTTCACAATGCCCTGGCGGCTGATCCTGATGCGAGAAGCCGCCTTGGCGGCGGTTCGATCACCGAGGACGGCTCACTGGTGCTGGTGGCCGCACATGAGGACGCTGAGGTGGCGAAGCGGGTGGCGGCGGCGTCGGGCGGTGAGCTCGACATGTCCGGAGTGCGGCATGGCACGAGCAGGTTCGTGCCCTAGCGGGCGTTGGCTGCGGTGTCCACTGCCGATGTCGTCTCGGTCATGGCTGCCAGCGTAGTGGTCGCACGCTGTGGCAGGGTAGGCCGATGCGGGTCGCAGTGGTTGCGGGACCGGACCCCGGGCATGCCTTTCCGGCCATCGCGCTGTGCCGCAAGTTCCTCGATTCCGGTGATGTTCCGACGCTGCTCACGGGCACGGAATGGCTGGACACCGCCCGCAGCGCGGGCGTCGACGCGGTGGAGCTGGACGGTCTGGATCCGACGGAGCTGGACGACGACACCGACGCCGGGGCGAAGATTCACCAGCGGGCGGCGCGGATGGCGGTGCTGAACGTGCCGCGGCTGCGCGATCTGGCGCCGGATCTGGTGGTCTCCGATGTGATCACCGCATGCGGCGGGCTGGCGGCCGAGCTGATGGGTGTGCCGTGGATCGAGCTGAACCCGCATCCGCTGTACCGGCCGTCGAAAGGCCTGCCTCCGCTGGGCAGCGGGCTGGCGCCGGGCGTCGGCGTCCGGGGCCGGCTTCGTGACGCGGTGATGCGCGCGCTGACCGCCCGGTCGTGGCGGGAGGGGCTGCGCCAGCGGTCGGCGGTGCGCGTCGAGATCGGCTTGCCCGCAGTCGATCCCGGGCCGATGCGGCGCCTGATCGCCACGCTGCCTGCGCTGGAGGTGCCGCGACCGGACTGGCCGTCCGAGGCGGTTGTGGTGGGCCCGTTGCACTTCGAACCGACGTCGTCGGTGCTGGAGATCCCCGCGGGTTCCGGTCCCGTCGTGGTGGTGGCGCCGTCGACGGCGATGACGGGCACCCGCGGGATGGCCGAATTGGCGTTGGAGGTGTTGACGCCGGGGGAGGTGCTGCCCGACGGGTCGCGAGTGGTGGTGTCGCGGCTGGATGGACCTGACGTGGCGGTGCCGCCGTGGGCGGCCGTCGGCCTTGGCCGCCAGGACGAGCTGCTGTCGCGCGCGGATGTGGTGATCTGCGGCGGCGGCCACGGCATGGTGTCCAAGACGCTGCTTGCCGGGGTGCCGCTGGTGGTGGTGCCAGGTGGCGGCGACCAGTGGGAGATCGCCAATCGTGTTGTGCGCCAAGGCAGTGCGCAGCTGGTGAGGCCATTGACCGCCGACGCGTTGGCGGCAGCGGTGGGCGAAGTGTTGTCGTCGCCGCGGTACCGGGAGGCTGCCAAGTGCGCGGGTGCCAGCATCGCCGGGGTCGCCGAACCGGTACGGGTGTGCCAGGAAGCGCTGGCCGCGTCGGCGTAGGTTGGGTCGCGTGCGGTTGACGGAATTCCAAGAACTCGTCGAGGGACAGTTCGGGCCGGTGCGTGGCGCATCCCTGCTCGTCGACCACGTGCTGACCGGGTTCGGCGGGCGCACCGCCGCGCAGGCCATCGAGGACGGCGTCGACCCCCGGGACGTGTGGCGGGCGCTGTGCGCCGACTTCGACGTCCCTCGCGATCAGTGGTGAGTCAGCGTTTGTCGGTGGTGGGCCGGGTGGCTCCACCGGTCCGGGCGCCGGCCGCCTCGGTGCTGTCGTCGCCCACGTCGGCCGTCTCTTTGCGGCCTTCGTAGGGCGGTACCGCGGGCTTGACGTCCCGAGGTGGCTCGTTGGTCGTTCCCGTTTCAAAGTCGGGTTTGCCGCCGTCGTCGTATGAAGGGACGGATTCGTCGCCCTTGTATGTGCCCGACGGTCGGTCCGCGGGGCCGTCTGACGGCTCGTCGGATCCGGTATCCCGCGATCCGGGCGCTCCGCGCTCTTCCTGGGGTTCCTCGGTCAGATGTTGATCGCCCGAAGTGCTCATGACATCTCTTCACGGCCGCCGCACTGGGCTGCGGCGACATTGGTTGGGTTAGACGCGCTGGCCCAGCAGCTGAGCCGTCTCCCGGTGAAGCCGGCCGAAGTTGTAGTACGCGGCGCAGGCGCCCTCAGGGGAGACCATGCACGTCCCGATCGGCGTTTCGGGTGTGCACGCCGTCCCGAACACCTTGCACTCCCACGGCTTGATGACGCCCTTGAGAACCTCACCGCACTGGCATGCCTTCGGGTCGGCTACGCGCACCCCCGGCATGTCGAACTTGAGCTCCGCGTCGTAATCGGCGTAGTCGGCGTGCACCTTCAAGGCGCTCTGCGAGATGAATCCCAAACCCCGCCACTCGAAATGGGGACGCAGCTCGAACGTCTCCGACATCAGCTTCAGCGCCTGGGTGTTCCCCTCGGGTCGCACCACGCGCGTGTACTGGTTCTCGACCTCACAGCGCCCGTCGCGGATCTGCTGCAACAGCATGTGCACCGAAGCCAGAATGTCTAGCGGCTCGAATCCCGCCACCACCATTGGCTTTCCGTACACCGCCGGCACGAACCGGTAGGGCCGCAACCCCACCACGGTGGACACGTGACCGGGGCCGAGGAACCCCGACAGCCGCAGATCGGGCGATTCGAGAATGGCCTTGATCGGCGGAACGATCGTGACGTGGTTGCAGAAGACACTGAAGTTCTTCAGGCCGAGCGCGCGTGCGCGCACCAACGTCACCGCGGTCGACGGTGCGGTCGTTTCGAAACCCACCGCGAAAAACACAACGTGGCGGTCGGGATTGTCGACCGCCACCTTGAGCGCGTCCAGCGGGGAGTACACGAATCGCACGTCGGCGCCGCGGGCCTTGGCCTCGATGAGGTTGCCCTTGGACCCGGGCATCCTCATCATGTCGCCGAACGTCGTGAAGATGACGCCGGGCCGCTCGGCCAGCTGCCTTTTTTGTTGGCGTCTCGCGATGGTTTCCGGCCAGCTCGCACGAGCACGGCGTGTCAGCTTGAATCGAACAGGTGTTCGTCTAATGTGGGCAGTGTTCGATGGCTAGATGCTGGTCAGGCCGACTTGTCGGTGGCTGCCTCTAGCGTCACGGCCAACTGATCGAAACCGATCACCGAACACCCACGAGGACGGAGACCACCCATGGCCCAGCAGGCCCCTGACCGCGAGAAAGCACTCGAGCTGGCCATCGCGCAGATCGACAAGAACTACGGCAAAGGCTCGGTGATGCGGCTCGGCGACGAGGTGCGCCAGCCGATCTCGGTCATCCCCACCGGCTCGATCGCCCTGGACGTGGCGCTCGGGATCGGCGGGCTGCCGCGCGGCCGGGTGGTCGAGATCTACGGCCCGGAATCCTCGGGTAAGACCACCGTCGCGCTGCACGCGGTCGCCAACGCCCAGGCCGCCGGCGGCATCGCGGCGTTCATCGACGCCGAGCATGCGCTGGATCCGGATTACGCCCAGAAGCTCGGCGTGGACACCGACTCGCTTTTGGTGAGCCAGCCCGACACCGGTGAGCAGGCGCTGGAGATCGCCGACATGCTGATCCGGTCCGGCGCACTGGACATCCTGGTCATCGACTCGGTGGCCGCACTGGTGCCGCGCGCCGAGATCGAAGGCGAGATGGGAGACAGTCACGTCGGCCTGCAGGCCCGGTTGATGAGCCAGGCGTTGCGGAAAATGACTGGCGCACTGAATAATTCGGGCACCACCGCGATCTTCATCAACCAGCTTCGGGAAAAAATCGGGGTAATGTTCGGATGTGGATCCTGGTACACCAACGTCACTCTCGCCGACGGATCGACTGAGAAACTTGGCAAGATCGTGGACCAAAAGATGGACGTCGAGGTCTTGTCCTATGACTTCGAGTCCGGGCGCATCGTGCCGCGCAAGGTGACGAATTGGTTCAACAACGGCAAGACCGAAGAGTTCCTGCACTTCAAGGTCGACCGGGCTGGAGGCGGGTCAGGACATGGCCACGCCAGCTTGGCGATGACTCGTAACCATCTCATCCGCACACCGGGCGGCTGGCGTGAAGCCGAAGAGATCAAAGTCGGTGATCGAGTGATGCTGGCGCAACCGAGCCTGCTCAGCGATCAGCAGTGGGAAGTCGTGCTGGGTTCGTTGATGGGCGACGGATGCCTATCTCCGCCCGTCCGACAAGATTCCGAATCTGCCCGGCTCCGTATGGGACACGGGGCGAAGCAGTCGGACTATCTCGACTGGAAAGTCTCGCTGCTGGGGAACATCCCCCACTGCCGCACCAGTAATGGCAAGGGCGCAGTGTTCGCCGACTTCACCCCACTCGCCGAACTCCACGAGTTGAGGTCCGCGGTGTATCTGGGCGACGGCAAGAAATTCCTCTCCGAGGAGTACCTGAAGGCGCTCACGCCGCTGGCGTTGGCGATCTGGTACATGGATGACGGGTCGTTCACGTTGCGCTCCAAGGGGCTGCAGCAACGCACCGAGGGCGGCAGCGGGCGGATCGAGATCTGTGTGGAGGCGATGAGCGAGGGATCGCGAGTGCGCCTTCGTGACTACCTTCGCGACACCCATGGGCTCGATGTCCGTTTGCGGTACGCAGGTTCGCGGGGCAAGGCAATGCTGGTCTTCTCGACGCAGGCCAGCGCGAAGTTCCAGGAGCTGATTGCGCCATATGTGCATCCGTCCATGGAATACAAGCTGCTACCGCGCTTCCGTGGCCAGTTCAAGGTGGAACCGCAGTTTGTTGAACCGACAAGGCAACTGATGCCGGCACGTGTCACCGAGATTGAGTCGAAGACGGATTACCAAAAGATGGACCGCTTCGACATCGAGGTCGAGGGGTCGCACAACTACTTCGCTGACGGAGTCATGGTGCACAATTCTCCCGAAACGACAACTGGTGGAAAGGCTTTGAAGTTCTACGCTTCAGTTCGCTTGGACGTCAGGCGAATTGAAACACTCAAGGACGGCACCGATGCGGTCGGCAACCGGACCCGGGTCAAGGTCGTCAAGAACAAGGTAGCGTCCCCGTTCAAGCAGGCCGAGTTCGACATCCTCTACGGCAAGGGCATCAGCAGGGAAGGCTCGTTGATCGACAT
Source organism: uncultured Actinomycetota bacterium (assembly GCA_963851115.1). GTDB lineage: Bacteria > Actinomycetota > Actinomycetes > Mycobacteriales > Mycobacteriaceae > Mycobacterium. Next base: position 65,868 of record CAWKOI010000004.1, on the reverse strand, counting down.
GGGTGTCGAGCAGGGCTTCATTCGCAAGTCCGGTTCGTGGTTCACCTACGAGGGTGAGCAGCTGGGCCAGGGCAAGGAGAACGCCCGCACCTTCCTGATGGAAAACGTCGACGTGGCCAACGAGATCGAGAAGAAGATCAAAGAGAAGCTCGGCATTGGCGCCGTGATAACCGATGACGAAGTCCTGCCCGCCCCCGTCGACTTCTGAGGTCTCCCGCGAGGAGCAGGCGCGGGCATTGTGCCTGCGCCTGCTCACCGCGAGAGCACGCACCCGCGCCGAGCTCGTCGGCCAGCTGACCAACCGGGGATACCCCGACGAGGTCAGTGCTCGGGTGCTCGACCGGCTGGCGCAAGTTGGACTGGTCGACGACGCCGACTTCGCCGAGCAGTGGGTCCAGTCACGCCGAGTGAATGCCGGAAAAGGCAAGCGCGCGTTGGCCGCTGAGCTGCGAACCAAGGGCGTGGACAACGATGTGATCACCGCTGCGCTGGCGGATATCGACGCCGGCGCCGAGCGGGAGCGGGCCGAGCAACTCGTCCGGGACAAGCTGCACCGCGAACGCCTCAACGACGACGATGACGCGAAAGTGATGCGACGGCTGGTCGGGATGCTGGCGCGCCGCGGCTACAGCCAGTCGATGGCGCTCGACGTGGTCACCACCGAGTTGGCAAGGGAGCGGGAACGGCGGCGGGTCTAGGCCTGGTCTAGGCCTGGCCACTCGGTGGCGCCTGCTGCACCTTCGCGCCTGGCGCCCCCTCCTGCTCGATAGCCTCGGCCGCCAGCGGTGTCGGCGCGCGACGCGACCGGCGCAGTCGGCCTTCCAGCCAAATCAGCGAACGTCGACAAGGCGAAGTTGACGCTGATCATGAGGATCGCGATGACGATCAAGGCTGGGAGCAGATTGCCGTACGCCGCGCCCAACTGGACGCCCTGACGCACCATCTCGAGAAACGTGATCACGTAGCCGATCGCGGTGTCCTTGAGCACGACCACCAGCTGCGAGATCAGCACCGGCAACATCGACGTGACCGCCTGCGGCAACAGGACCGACCGCATCGTCTGACCCCACGTCAGACCCAGCGCGTACGCCGCCTCCGACTGCCCGCGGGGCAGGGCATAGACACCTGCGCGGACGATCTCGGCGATCACCGCGCCGTTGTACAGCGTCAAACCCGTGATGACGCCGGCCAACGCCAGCTGCCTGGACGGGAAAACGTCGTAGAGCGCGTACAGGAAGTACGCGAAGATCATCATGATCAGCACCGGCACGGCGCGGAAGAACTCCACGATGACTGAGCACACCCAACGGATCGGGGCCGTGCGGGACAGCCGGCCGACACCGAGCACGAAGCCGAGCACCAGCGCCAGCACGATGGATACCGCCGCCGCCGTCAACGTGCCCTCGACACCGGGCAACACGTAGGTCGTCCACAGGTTCGACGTCAGGAACGGTTCCCACTTCGCGGCCGTGAGCTGACCCTTGGCGTTCAGCCGTGAGTACACCACCCAGATCACCAGCGCGATGACCAGCGCCGTGACGGCGTTGAATACCCGGTTCCGTGCCCGTGCCCGCCGCCCGGGAGCGTCGAAGAGGACGGATCCGCTCACCGCGCCACCGCCAACCGCTTACCCAGCCACCCGAAGAACAACCCCGTCGGCAGCGTCAGGATGACGAAGCCGAACGCGAAGATCGTCCCGGTCACCAGCAGCGCGGCCGTGTCCTCGATGATCTCCTTCATCAGCAGCGCCGCCTCGGCGACCCCGATCGCCGACGCGATCGTGGTGTTCTTGGTCAACGCGATGAGCACCGAGCCCAGCGGAATGATGACGGAGCGAAAAGCCTGCGGCAGCAGGATGATCCGCAGATTCTGGCTGAACGTCAGGCCCAGCGACCGCGCCGCCTCGGCCTGGCCAAGCGGCACGGTATTGACCCCGGAGCGCACCGTCTCGCACACGAATGCCGCGGTGTAGACGGTCAATCCGAGCACCGCCAACCGGAAGTTGCTGTCCTCGATCGACGTCAGCGACTTCGGATCGACCAGCGTGATGCCCAGCGTCTGCGACAACCCGAACGAGCAGAACAGGATGATCAGCGTCAGCGGGGTATTGCGTATCACGTTGACGTAGGTCGTCCCGATCCAATTGAGCATCGGCACCGGCGCCAACCGAAATCGCGGCCAGCGCCGTGCCGAGGATCAGCGCTCCGATCGCGGAGTAGACCGTCAGCTGGATCGTGGTCCAGAACGCCTCGAAGATCTGGCCGCGATACTCGGTGAAGATCTCCACGTTCGGCGGCGGCCCGCTCAGGTCTGGTCGATCTGCGGCGGCGCCGGAGCCGGGATCCCGGCCGGCCCGAGATTCTTGTCCCACGCCGCCTTCCAGGCGCCGTCCTGCCCCATCTTCGCGATCGCGTCGTTGATCTTGGTCTGCAGCTCGGTATCGCCCTTCTTCAGGCCGATGCCGTACTTCTCTTCGGAGAAGGTGTCGCCAACGAGCTTGAACGCGCCCGGGGTCTGCGCCGCGTAGCCGGCCAGGATCACCTCGTCGGTGGTCACCGCGTCGACCGCGCCGTTCTTCAGCGCCTCGACGCACGCCGAATACGTGTCGTACTGCTGCAGCTGCACACCGGGATACTCGTCCTTGATGCGCTGCGCCGGCGTCGAACCGGACACCGAGCACAGCTTCTTGTTGTTCTGCAGTGAGGCCGCACCGGTGATGTCGGTGTTGTCCGCGCGCACCAGCAGGCTCTGGCCGGTGATCAGGTACGGCCCGGCGAAGTCGACCTTCTCCTTGCGGGCATCGGTGATCGAGTATGTGGCGGCGATGAACTTGACCTGATCGTTCTGGATCAGCGTCTCCCGCTGCCCCGACGGGGCTTCCTTCCACTCGATCTTGTCCTCGCTGAACCCGAGCTGCTGCGCCACGTACTTCGCGACATCCACGTCGAAGCCGCTCATGGTGCCGTCGGGATTCTTCAACCCGAGTCCGGGTTGATCGAACTTCGTTCCGATGACGATCGTGTCGCCACCGCCGCCGTCACCACCGCCACAGGCGGTCGCCGACAGCGGCAACGCGATGGCGAGTGCAACGGCGGCTGCGACCCGCACTTTGAGAGACGGCATGAAACGTTCCTTTCGCCGGGCGTTAGTGGTGGAGAATCTTTCCGAGAAAGTCTTTGGCGCGGTCGGTTTTCGGGTTCCCGAAGAACTCGGCCGGCTCGGCCGATCTCGACGATCGCGCCGCCGTCCATGAACACGACGCGGTTCGCGGCGCCCCGGGCGAAGCCCATCTCGTGCGTCACCACCAGCATCGTCATCCCTTCCTTGGCCAGGGACGTCATCACGTTCAGCACCTCGTTGATCATCTCGGGATCGAGCGCGCTGGTCGGCTCGTCGAACAGCATGACCTTCGGGTTCATCGCGAGAGACCGCGCGATCGCCACCCGCTGCTGTTGGCCGCCCGAGAGCTGAGCCGGGTACTTGTCGGCCTGGTTGGCGATGCCAACCCGCTCCAGCAGTTCCATCGCTTTTTCGCGAGCCTCGGCCTTCGACTTCTTGCGCACCTTCATCGGCGCCAGCGTGACGTTATCCAAAATTGTCTTGTGCGCGAACAGGTTGAACGACTGAAACACCATGCCGACGTCGGACCGCAGCTGCGCCAGTTTGCGTCCCTCGTCGGGTAGCACCTCACCGTCGATCGCAATGGTGCCGGAGTCAATGGGCTCGAGCCGATTGATGGTGCGGCACAACGTCGACTTACCCGACCCCGACGGCCCCAGCACCACGATCACCTCTCCGCGATCCACGTCCAGGTTGATGTCCTTGAGGACATGCAGGCTGCCGAAATGCTTGTTGACCGCCTTGATCGAGATCATCGGCGCGTCTGACTGGAATCGGATCGACCTCCTTCACATCCGACCCGGTGGTCTCCATGGTTGCAGACCTTACTCAGGGAATGCCCAGCGTGCCTGGAACTCGTCAATCCGCTCAAATCCCCGCGCGGACTCGTCCGTACCATGGGTCCGTGACTTCGATGGTGACGCGTCAGGCGACGGCCAATTTGGCGGATCGCCAGGCGTTGGCTGTCGCCTGCTCGCGCGAGCGCTCGTCGGTGCGTACCTACCAGGTCCGCACCTACGGCTGCCAGATGAATGTGCACGACTCCGAACGGCTGGCCGGGTTGCTGGAGGCCGCCGGATACCAGCGCGTGGCCGACGGCGCCGACGCCGACGTGGTGGTGTTCAACACCTGCGCGGTTCGGGAGAACGCCGACAACAAGCTCTACGGAAACCTCAGCCACCTGGCACCGCGCAAGCAGGCCGACCCCGACATGCAGATCGCCGTCGGCGGTTGCCTTGCCCAGAAGGACCGCGACGCCGTGTTGCGGAAGGCCCCATGGGTCGACGTGGTGTTCGGCACCCACAACATCGGGTCGCTGCCGACGCTGCTAGACCGCGCCCGCCACAACAAGGCGGCCCAGGTGGAAATCGTCGAGGCGCTCGAGGAATTCCCGTCCGCGCTACCCGCCGCGCGCGAATCCGCTTACGCCGCATGGGTTTCGATCTCGGTCGGCTGCAACAACACCTGCACCTTCTGCATCGTGCCTGCGCTGCGCGGCAAGGAGGTCGACCGCAGGCCGGGTGACGTGTTGGCGGAGGTCGGCTCGCTCGTCGATCAGGGCGTCCTGGAAGTGACGCTGCTGGGCCAGAACGTCAACGCCTACGGCGTCTCGTTCGCCGATCCCGATCAGCCCCGCGATCGACGGGCGTTCGCCAAGTTGCTGCGCGCATGCGGGCGGATTGACGGGCTCGAACGGGTTCGTTTCACCTCGCCGCACCCCGCCGAGTTCACCGACGACGTGATCGAGGCGATGGCCGAAACGCCGAACGTCTGCCCGACCCTGCACATGCCGCTGCAATCCGGTTCGGACCGGATCCTGCGGGCCATGCGTCGCTCGTATCGTTCCGAGCGTTACCTCGGGATCATCGACCGGGTACGGGCGGCCATTCCACACGCCGCGATCACCACCGACCTGATCGTTGGTTTCCCCGGCGAAACCGAGGAAGACTTCCAGGCGACGCTCGACGTGGTCGCCCAATCCCGGTTCGCCAGCGCGTTCACCTTCCAGTACTCCAAGCGCCCGGGTACGCCGGCCGCCGAGCTTGGCGACCAGGTGCCGAAAGCCGTTGTGGCCGAGCGCTATCAGCGGCTGATCGAGCTTCAGGAAAGGATCTCGCTGGAGGAGAACGCCGCACAGGTCGGGCGCACCGTCGAGCTCCTGGTCGCCACGGGTGAGGGTCGCAAGGACGCCAGCACCGCCCGGATGTCCGGGCGCGCCCGCGACGGCCGGCTGGTGCACTTCAATCCGCAAAGGCGAGACGACATCCGGCCCGGCGACGTCGTCACCAGCGTCGTCACCGGCGCCGCCCCGCACCACCTGATCGCCGACGGCGAGCTGCAGACCCATCGGCGCACCAGGGCAGGCGATGCGCACGCCAGCGGTCGCCGGCCGACCGGGGTGGGCCTCGGCATGCCCGGCATCGGCGTCCCCGCCGCGCAGCCGGCCTCGACCGGGTGTGCCCGGTGAGCGCCGGCGACCAGAACAACGGCGACTTCGAAGAGTTCAAGGGCGATATCGAGGCCGCCGAACGTCGCGTTGCGCGTGAAATCGATCCCGGTGCAAGGGCATTGGTGATCGCCGTCTGCGTGTTCGTGCTGCTGCTGACGTTCGTGCTGCCGCATACCGGTGGTGCCAGAGGCTGGGACGTGCTGGTCGGCAACGATGCGGCCATCCGCAACGGAATTGCACTGCCGTCGCGGGTGTTCACCTGGCTGATCCTGGTGTTCAGCGTCGGATTCTCGATGCTTGCTCTACTGACTCGACGCTGGGCGCTCGCATGGGTCGCGCTCGCCGGCTCCACGGTGGCGTCCTTCTTGGGCCTGCTTGCGGTGTGGTCACGGCAGACCGCGCCCGAGCCCCACCCCGGACCGGGCATCGGGCTGATCGTCGCCTGGATCGCGGTGATCGCGCTGACAGTCAACTGGGCACGTGCGGTGTGGGCGCGCACCGCGGTGCAGCTCGCGGCCGAGGAAGAACGCCGCCGGGCCGTGGCCGAACGGCAGAAGAAGGGGCTGTTGGATGGCCTCGACGACGAGGGCACCGACGACCGCTAGTACTTAGCTCTTCTTGCCGAGCGCGTCGGCCGCGGCTTCGGCCCACTGCCGCCACTGTTCGGCGTTCGCCCGGGCCTCGTCGGCGTCCTTCGTGCGCCCGGCCGCTGCGGCCTTCTCGGCTTGGCGCTCGAATTGCTCTGCACGGACACGGAATTGGTCGGCGCGGGCTTGAGCCTCCGGATCGACGCCATGCGAAGGCGCGTCGCGCACCTTCTTCTCGACCGCGCGTAGCCGTCGCTCGAGCTCGGCGCCTCGTTCGCGGGGCACCTTGCCGATCGCGTCCCATTTCTCGCCGATTGCCCGCAGCGCGGCGCGCGCCGCGTCGAGATCGGACGTGTCGAGCTTCTCGGCCTCGGCCAGCAGCGCCTCCTTCGCGTCGGCGTTGGTGCGGAATTCGGCGTCGCGCTCGGCGCTGACCGCGTTGCGCGCCGAAAAGAAGGTGTCCTGGGCCGCCTTGAACCGCTGCCACAGCGCGTCGTCGACGTCCTTGGCCGCCCGGCCCGCCGCCTTCCACTCGGTCAGCAGATCGCGGAACGCCGCACCGGTGGCGCCCCAGTCCGTGGAGTCGGACAGCTCCTCGGCGCGTTCGCACAGCGCCTCCTTGGCCTGGCGGACACCGGCGCGTTCGCGGTCGAGTTCGGCGAAATGCGATCCGCGGCGGCGGTTGAACGTCTCGCGAGCCGCTGAATAGCGCTTCCACAACGCGTCATCGGTTTTGCGGTCCAGCCCGCCGATCGTCCGCCACTCCTCGAGGATTTCGCGGAGCCGGTCGCCTGCGGCCTTCCACTGGGTCGAGTTGGCGGCCAGTTCCTCGGCCTCGCCTGCGAGCGCCTCCTTGCGCGCGGTCTGCGCCGCCCGGTACTCCTCGCGCTTGGCCTTGTCCGCCGCAGCAGCGGTGTCGGCGTGCTCGACGATCGTGGACAGACGGGCAGCGAGCGCATCGACGTCACCGAGCACATGCGCCTCTGGCAGGCTTTCGGCCAGCGCGGCCGCGGCCGCCTTGATCTTGCGGGCATCGCCGGTCCCGGACTCCAGGCGGCTCTCCATCAGCGCGACCTCGGTGTGCAGGTCGTCGAAGCGCCTGCCGAAATGCGCGAACGCGGCTTCGGTGTCGCCGGCCTGCCAGGAGCCGATGACTCGCTCGCCGGCGCCGGTGATCAGCCACACCGTGCCGTCGGGGTCGACCCGGCCGAACCGATGCGGATCGCTCGAGGCGGGTGCGGCAACGGTCGGCGCAGGCCGGCCGGGGCGGGGGACGGGGCGCGGCGACGGACCTGGCCGGGGAGCGGGTTTTGCGATGGTGGGTTCGCCACCTGGCTCGCTGGTCGTCATATCCGTTACCTCGTACCCTCCGCGCGGAGGTCCGCGCACCTGCCGCGCGACGCGGCGCCTGATAGCTGTGTTCTCGGACGCTATTCAAACAGGTCGCCGCGTCCCGCGCCCACGCCTTCGCGATCGCATTTGCCTACGCTCATCACCAAGCGTCAACGGGAGGTCATCGATGGCGAAGGCGGATATCGCCGCCCTGCTCGCCCTCGGCGCTGCTTTCTTCATCGCCATCGGCGACGTCATCCACCAGCGGTCTGCCCATGAAGTCACCGATGAACCGGTCAGCCACGTCGCCCTGTTCATGCGGTTGCTCCGCGATCGCCAGTGGTGGCTCGGCAGTCTGGTCGCCGCCGCCGGATTCGCGTTTCAGGCCGCAGCGCTTGGCCTGGGATCGGTGCTGCTTGTGCAGGCGCTGCTGGTGACGTCGTTGCTGTTCGCGCTGCCGATCAACGCGCGGCTGACGCACCGTCGGGTGACCCGATGGGAATGGACATGGGCCGCGATGCTGGCCGCCTCGGTCGCCATCATCGTGACCGTCGGAAATCCGACCGCCGGGCACTCCCGCGCGTCGTTTGAGACCTGGACGGCGGTGATCGCGGTCCTCGGCCCCGCGCTGGTGCTGTGCGTGATCGGCGCAGGCATCTGGAAGGGCCCGGCCAGCGCCGTGCTGCTGGCTGTCGTGTCCGGCGCGCTCTGGGGGTTGTTCGCGGTGCTGACGAAGGGCGTCGTGGACCGGCTCGACGACGGCATCGCAGAACTCGCGCGCACCCCCGAGCTGTACGCGTGGGCGCTGGTCGGCGTCGCCGGCACCGCGTGGCAGCAGTCGTCGTTTCGCGCGGGCTCGCTGACGGCATCGCTGCCGACCATGACCGTCGCCGAGCCGGTCGTCGGCTCTGTGCTCGGCGTCGTCGTCCTCGGCGAGGCGTTGCGGCCCGGGGACGCCGGCTGGCTGACCCTGGTCGTCGCCGTGGCGGTGATGATCGTCGCGACCGCGGCGCTGGCCCGCGGCCAGGCCGCTGTCACCCAACCAACCGGCCTGACCCACTAGTTTGGTTTCGTGCTTGGCGCGATCGCGATCATTCCGTCGGCACCCGTCATGGTCCCGGAACTGGCGGGTGCGGCCGCCGCGGAGCTGGCCGACCTGCGGGAGGCGGTGTTCGCGGCCGCGACCTCGCTGCCGATGCGGTGGATCGCCATCGGTGTCGCGCCCGCCGACGCGGTCGTGGGCCCGGATCGGGTCGGCACGTTCGCCGGCTACGGCGTCGACCTGCGGATCTCACTGTCACCCGGTACCGGCTCGGCGCCCTTGGAGCTGCCACTGACCGCGTTGATCGCGGGTTGGGTGCGCGGGCAGGTCAAGCCGGACGCGGCCATCGAGGTGCGGGCATTCGCCGACGACCACGACGTCGACGCCGCGTTGCAGCGTGGCCGGCGGCTGCGCGCCGAGATCGACGAGGCGGCCGATCCGATCGGTGTGCTTGTGGTGGCCGACGGCGCGCATACCCTCACCGTGCCCGCGCCGGGCGGCTACTCCCCGGAGTCGATCCCAGTGCAGGACGCGCTTGACGACGCGTTGGCTCATGGCGATGCCGCAGCGTTGACCCGGCTCCCGGACGCGACCGTCGGCCGGGTGGCCTATCAGGTGCTGGCCGGGCTGACCGGAGTGTCTTCGTCGTCCTCCTCTCGTCCGGACCGTGCGCCGCGATCGGCCAAGGAGCTCTACCGCGGCGCGCCCTACGGCGTCGGCTACTTCGTCGGCGTCTGGCAACCATGACCCGGCCGATCGCGATCATCGGCCCGACCGGCACAGGTAAATCCGCGTTGGCGCTGGCGGTGGCCGAGCGGGTCAGCGGCGAAATCGTGAATGCCGACGCCATGCAGCTCTACCGCGGCATGGACATCGGCACCGCGAAACTGACCGTTGCCGAGCGCCGCGGCGTCCCGCACCACCAGCTCGACGTCCTCGACGTCGTCGAGACCGCGACCGTCGCCCGCTACCAGCAGGCGGCCGCGGCAGACATCGAGGCCATCGCCGGCCGCGGTGCAGTGCCGATCGTGGTCGGCGGTTCGATGATGTACATCCAGTCGCTGCTCGACGAGTGGGCATTCCCGGCCACCGACCCGGCCGTGCGGGCCAGATGGGAGCGGCGGCTCGCCGAAGTCGGTGTCGGCGCGCTGCACAAGGAGCTGGCACGGATGGACGCCGCGGCGGCGTCTTCCATCCTGCCCACCGACGGCCGCCGTATTGTGCGGGCGCTGGAGGTCGTCGAACTGACGGGCCAGCCGTTCGCTGCCTCGGCACCTCAGATCGGGGCGCCCCGGTGGGACACCGCGATCGTGGGATTGGATTGGGACACAACGGTTCTCGACGAGCGGCTGGCGCAGCGCACCGACAAGATGTTCACCGACGGGCTCGTCGACGAGGTCAGAGCCCTGCTGGGTCGTGGGTTGCGCGACGGTGCTACCGCGTCACGTGCGCTGGGGTACGCGCAGGTGATCGATGATCTCGACAGTGGTGGCGACGGGTCGGCCGCCCGTGATCCGACATTCATCGGCACCCGGCGCTACGTGCGTCGGCAGCGGTCGTGGTTCCGTCGCGACCACCGCATCGTCTGGCTGGACGGCGCCACATCCGGCAACGTCGAGCACACGCTGGGGATATGGCGGCACGTATCCTGAACAAGTGATATTCGCCAAGGGCCACGGCACGCAGAACGACTTCGTGCTGCTGCCCGACCCCGATGCGCGGCTCGCGCTGACGCCGGCCGCGGTGGCCGCGCTGTGTGACCGTCGCCGGGGGCTGGGCGCCGACGGCGTGCTGAGGGTGACTCGGGCCGCGGCCGCCCAGGCGGCGGGTGTCTTCGAGCGGCTGCCCGAGGGTCTGCAGCCCGACGACTGGTACATGGACTACCGCAACGCGGACGGGTCGATCGCGCAGATGTGCGGCAACGGCGTGCGGGTGTTCGCACACTATCTGCGGGCCAGCGGGCTGGAGAGCCGGGACGAGTTCGTCGTCGGCTCACTGGCGGGTCCGCGTCCGGTGGTGCTGCATCAGTGGGACGACACCACCGCCGACGTCACCGTCGAGATGGGCAAGACCAACCAGCTGGGCACCGGTGAGGCCATCGTCGGTGGCCGGCCGTTCGCGGGCATGGCCATCGACGTGGGCAACCCGCATTTGGCGTGTGTGGACCCCGACCTGACCCTCGACGAGCTGCTGGCCCTCGATGTCGGGGCGCCGGTTTCGTTCGACCGCACTCAGTTCCCCGAAGGGGTGAACGTCGAGGTGCTGACGGCGCCGGTGGATGGTGCGGTGTCGATGCGGGTACACGAGCGAGGTGTCGGCGAAACGCGATCCTGTGGCACCGGAACCGTCGCCGCCGCCGTCGCTGCCCTGGCCTTCGCCGGCGCGGCCACGGGCACGCTGCGGGTCCGCATCCGCGGGGGGGAGGTCACCGTCACGGTCACCGACGCCAGCAGCTATCTGCGCGGCCCGTCGGTTCTGGTGGCCCGCGGCGATCTGTCGGAGGAATGGTGGCGTGTTGCGCAGCATTAATTCGGGTGCACGGGGCGCAGTAGCCGTGCAAATCTATTACCGCTTATGACTTCTCCCGATTTTCCCGTTAACCACACACCCAGCGCGGGTGAGCTGGCCCTCGAAGACCGCACGGCGCTGCGCCGGGTGGCGGGTCTGTCGACCGAACTCGCCGACATTTCTGAGGTCGAGTATCGACAGCTACGGCTGGAACGCGTCGTGCTGGTCGGCGTGTGGACCGAAGGCAGTGCCGCGGACGCCAATGCCAGCCTGGCGGAGCTCGCGGCGCTCGCCGAAACCGCAGGCTCAGAGGTGCTCGAGGGCCTGATCCAGCGCCGCGACAAGCCCGATGCGTCGACCTACATCGGCTCGGGTAAGGCGCTGGAGTTGCGCGATATCGTCGTGGCCACCGGCGCCGACACCGTCATCTGCGACGGCGAGCTCAGCCCCGCCCAGCTCACCGCGCTGGAGAAGGCGGTCAAGGTCAAGGTCGTCGACCGCACCGCACTGATTCTCGACATCTTCGCCCAGCACGCCACCAGCCGCGAAGGCAAGGCGCAGGTCGCGCTGGCGCAGATGGAATACATGCTGCCTAGGCTGCGTGGCTGGGGCGAATCGATGTCGCGACAGGCCGGCGGCCGCGCGGGCGGCAGCGGCGGTGGTGTGGGTCTGCGCGGTCCAGGTGAGACCAAGATCGAAACCGACCGCCGCCGCATCCGCGAACGAATGTCCAAGCTGCGCCGCGAGATCAAGGACATGAAGAAGGTCCGCGACACACAGCGCAGCCGTCGACTGGCCAGCGACGTGGCGTCGATCGCGATCGTCGGCTACACCAACGCCGGCAAGTCCAGCCTGCTCAACGCGTTGACCGGTGCCGGTGTGCTGGTGGAGAACGCGTTGTTCGCCACCCTCGAACCCACCACGCGCCGTGGGGAATTCGAGGACGGCCGACCGTTCGTCCTGACCGACACCGTCGGGTTCGTGCGACATCTGCCCACCCAATTGGTCGAGGCGTTCCGCTCCACGTTGGAAGAGGTCGTCGACGCCGACCTACTGGTCCACGTGGTTGACGGGTCCGACGTCAACCCGCTGGCACAGATCAACGCGGTGCGCCAGGTGCTCAACGAGGTCATCGCCGACCATGACAGTAAGCCCGCCCCAGAGCTGTTGGTGGTCAACAAGATCGACGCCGCGGATGGCCTGGCGCTCGCCCAGTTGCGCCGTGCGCTGCCCGACGCGGTGTTCGTCTCGGCGCGTACGGGCGAGGGGCTGGAGCGGCTGCAGCAGCGGATGGCGGAGTTGATCGCGCCGACGGACACCATGGTTGACGTGACGATCCCCTACGACCGCGGCGATCTCGTCAACCGGGTGCACGCCGATGGCCGCGTGGACGCCACCGAGCACACCGCCGACGGCACCAGAATCAAGGCGCGCGTGCCGATTCCGTTGGCGGCCAGCCTGCGCGAGTTCTCGACGTTCTGACACGGACGAGGTGCCCGCACCCCACGACGCGGGCACCTCAGCTGCGACGGCACCGACGACTTCCTTGGCCTTGCCCTTGACTCCCTCGACGACGCCTTTGACGGCTTCTTCGGGACCGCTGTTCTTATCCGACATTTGCCTGTTCCTCCTCAACAGAGTGGCGACGTTGAGCTAGCTGTTCCCGGTTGACCGTTTCGCTAAACACGGCTTCGTGCGAGGTGTCAGAGTTGACAGCGTTTGCGGTCGCCTAGTTATCGAGGATGTCGAGGACATCTGCAGCAGAGGTGCTCAGGACGTGCTGCGCCAGTTGCGCTTTCAGCTCGTCGAGCCGCCGCTCCTGGGCTTCGGTACGGTCTTCGGTGCGGGCAAGCTCGATGAACTCGTCTGTGACGAATCCGTCGCGCAGCAGCAGAGTGACGCTGCGCTCGCCGATCGTCACCTCGAATACGAAGTCCTCGAGCAGGCGTCCGCGGTCGGCCCGCACCAGCGAGCGATCTACGGTGTAACGGCCATCGGTCACCGCGCGTGTGACGGCTTCGAACCCGTCGCGCGCGCCGGGTCCCCGAAACGCCGTGCGCACCGTGATCGACCGGCGCTCAGGCGGTTTGTCGGGGGACAGCGACAAGAACGCGCGCTGCATGGCCTTGAACGCGACGGCGACGCCGCCGGGGGAGTGCGGACCGTGGTAGCGCATCACATCGTCGAACGTGAACATGATGCGCTGACCACGTTCCTGCACGACGATCGTGTCGGTCATCGGTCAATTCTCATCCGGCCGCCGCGGTTCCGGAAGCGGCGCAACGCGTCTCGCGCCGGGTGCGCCGTGACCGGTTGATCCCGGTGTTCTTCAGCGCCAGTCCGCCGAAGCACACCAGCAGATCGGTGTGTTCGACGATGACGTCCCATTCGGTGGACCGTTTGTACAGGTCGTCGTGGGTGCCCATCACCCGCGGCATGATCACGCCGGCCGCGCCGAGGCTGTAAGAGTGCCGTGAAAAGGTATACCCGCCAAGGAGTTTGAGGAACCGGTGCACCTGGCTCTGCGCGTGATGGAAGCGGCCCGCGCTGGCCCACCCGTACGAGCCGCCGTAGATCGCCTCGTTGCCGTGGGTGTCGACGACGCGGCGCAACTCGCCGGCCAGCAGCTCGGTGAGCTCCTCCCACGAGACGGCGACGAACTCGTCGGCGCCGCGCAGTTGCTGGCGCCTGGCCCGTCGCGAAGCCAGCCGCGCCGCACGGCCGGGTAGCGATCCGTGAGCGATGCCGGATCGAGCCGGGCAGATTGCCCAGCAGTGGCGACGGGTCGGCGTCGCCAGTAAGCGGTGCGACGGAGGCGATGTCGCCGGCTTCGATGACCGCGGTGAATGCGCCCCAATGCGTGAGGCTGGTTTCGGCGTGGACCACGGTCGCGAGTCTATGGCTGACGGCCGGGCCTCCGACCAACCAACCATCCGGTTGGATGGTATATCGTCGTTCCAATAGCCCCCACCGATCTGGAGGTCAGCCATGGGCGGTGTCGTCATGTACGAACGCACCCTCTTCGAGCCCGAGCACGAGCTGTTCCGCGAGTCCTACCGGGCGTTTCTCGAGCGTCACGTCGCGCCGCACCACGAACAGTGGGAGCAGGACAAGATCGTCGACCGCGGCGTGTGGCTGGAGGCCGGCAAGCAGGGCTTTCTGGGGATGGCGGTGCCGGAGGAGTACGGCGGCGGCGGTAACGCCGACTTCCGCTACAACGTGATCATCACCGAGGAGACCACCGCGGGCCGCTACAGCGGCATCGGGTTCGGCGTGCACAACGACGTCGACGCGCCGTACCTGCTGCGGTTGGCGACCGAGGAGCAGAAGCAGCGGTGGCTGCCGCAGTTCTGCACCGGCGAACTCATCACGGCGATCGCCATGACCGAGCCCGGCACGGGAAGCGACCTGCAGGGCATCAAGACCCGTGCCGTCAAGGAGGGCGATCACTACATTCTCAACGGCGCAAAGACGTTCATCACGAACGGCATCAACGCCGATCTGGTGATCGTGGTGGCGTGCACCGACCCAGACAAGGGCGCGATGGGTTTCTCGCTGCTCGTCGTCGAGCGGGGCATGGAGGGCTTCGAACGCGGGCGCAAGCTCGACAAGATCGGCCTGGACGCCCAGGACACCGCCGAGCTGTCGTTCACCGACGTGAAGGTCCCCGCCGAGAACCTGCTCGGCGAGGAAGGCATGGGCTTCGTCTACCTGATGCAGAACCTCCCCCAGGAGCGCATCAGCATTGCGGTGATGGCGGCCGCGGCGATGGAGGCCGTGCTCGAGGAGACGCTGCAATACACCAAGGAGCGCAAGGCATTTGGCCGCCCGATCGGCAGCCAGCAGAACAGCCGCTTCCTGCTCGCCGAGCTGGCGACCGAGGCCACCGTGGTGCGGATGATGGTCGACGAGTATCTGCGGCTTCACCTTGACGAGAAGCTGACCGCCGAGCAGGCCGCGATGGCGAAGTGGTACTCGACCGAGAAGCAGGTCTACCTGATCGATCGGTGCCTCCAGCTGCACGGTGGCTATGGCTACATGCGTGAATATCCGGTTGCGCGGGCATATCTCGATTCGCGCGTGCAGACGATCTATGGCGGCACGACCGAGATCATGAAGGAGATCATCGGCACGCAGCCTCGGCGTATAGCCGAGGCGGTCCGGCCTTCGACGCACGTGTTCATCCGCGGTCTCGGATCCGCCACCGGGTACTTTCCCTCCAAGATTCAGCGATGTCCTTGGTTATCGAGGTCTGCTGACGCACAGTTGACGGACGCGATACCTTTCAGGGAATTTTGCGCCGACACGCCGGGAGGGTTAATGAGCGTGCAGGGGATCCTGCGCAACATGGTGCTCGGTCGCGCGTGCGCGATCGGCCTGCTGAGTGGCTGCGGCGCTCGTCCTTTTCGCACCCGTCGCGGCGGCGACTCCGGAGTCCGACGCCGACGCGGCGATCACCGCGGCATGGGACGCCAACGGCGGCGACACCGGTCCAGCTTGGCCCGAAGGACGGCGGCGTCTATCCAGTCGGGGAGGGCTTTCGGGCAGAACTTCGCCGGCGGCAAGATCTTCTTCACCCCGGCCACCGGCGCCCACATCATGACGGGCGCGATCCTGGAGAAGTACGAGGCGCTGGGCGGGCCTGCCAATAGCGACCTCGGCTTCCCCACCATTGACGAGGGTGCCAGGCCGCGCCCCGGGCAGCCGCAACACCACGTTCAGCGCTGCCGACAAGCCGGTCATCTTCTGGACCCCCGACACCGGTGCCCGGGTGGTTCGCGGGCCGATCAACGCCGCGTGGGACAAGCTCGGCGGTTCGGCGGGGCCGCTCGGGGTGCCCGCCGAGGACGAGGCCTATCGCGGTGACGTCGTCACCCAGAAGTTCACCGGCGGAGAACTCGCCTACGACGCGCAAACCAAGACCTTCACCACCGTGCCGCCAGAGCTGGCCGGACAACTTGCCGACCTAGAGATCCCCGACGACCCGACGTCGGCCATCAACGCCGCCCGGCGCGCCGCCGGGGGAGCGCTGGGCCCGCTCGGCGCCGCCGAAGGCCCGCCCTATCCGATCGGAGGCGACGGTCTCGGCCAGAATTTCGCCGGCGGCAAGATCTTCTACAGCCCCGAGACCGGTGCGAACGTCGTCACCGGCCAGGTCCTGGCCAAGTACGAAAGTGTCGGCGGTCCAGAGGGCGACCTGGGATTCCCGACCAGCAACGAGGTCGACGGCGGCCTGGCACCGTCAAGTCGGATAAGCACCTTCTCAGCCGACGACAAACCGGTCATCTTCTGGACGCCCGACTACGGCGCGGTCATCGTGCGCGGTGCCATGAACGCCGCGTGGGAAAAGCTCGGCGGGGCCAAAGGCGATCTCGGCGCCCCCATGGCCGACCAGACCGAGAACGGCAACGTCATCACCCAGCGGTTCAGCGGCGGTGTGGTCGCATGGGACTCCTCGACGAACAAATTCACCACCGAGCCGGCCAATCTGGCGTCCCAGCTGTCGGATCTGCAGGTCCCCGGACAAGAGGCGCCGAAGGCACCGAGCAGCCCGCAGGCCTCGGACACCAACGGCGGCAATGGTTTCCAGTGGAACTGGTGGTGGTTGCTCGCGGTCGTTCCGGTGCTGATCCTGGTCGGGCTGGTGGCCTTCGCCGCGCTGAGGAACCGGCGCCGCGGTGGAGACGACGAGCGATTCGAACCGAGCGTCGGCGGCCTCGGACTCGAAACTCCGGCGTACAGCGGCGCCCCTGCAGCGGCTGACCAGGCAACCACCGCTGATCACGGCGCAGAGCTAGTCGGGGATCGCTACGCGCGCGAAGGGCTGGGGTCCATGTCGTCTCCGACGCCCGGCCAGCGGTCCTATCCGGATGCCCCGATCAGCGCGTGGGGTTCGGCCGAGCGCGTTGACGAAACCACCGAGGCGCAGCCGGCCGCGGCACCGGTCGTCGCTGACGAGGAGGAAGAGGAAGATCCCGATACCGTCGACACCGCTCCCACGCGCGTGCCAACCGCAGTCGAACGCGACCCGCTGACCGACACCGGGCGCCACGCCCGGATCGTGATCGACGAACCCGAGCCGTCGGCGCACCGCGCTTCGCCTGCCGCTGGACGATCCCAACGAGGCGCCGGAGGGATATCCGATCAAGGCCGACACCAAGTCGGGGCTGTACTGGGCACCTGGCAGCGCGCTCTACGACGACGCTCGCGCCGAAATCTGGTTCGCCAGTGAAGAAATCGCTCGCACGAACGGTTTCGTCAGGGGCGACTAGTCCCGCCGCTAGATCTTGCGGATGACCGTGACGACCTTTCCGAGCACCGCCGCGTCGTTACCGGGAATGGGATCGAATGCCGGGTTGTGCGGCATCAGCCACACCTGCCCGCGGGTCCGCTTGAAGGTCTTGACAGTCGCTTCGCCGTCGATCATCGCCGCGACGATGTCGCCGTTGTCGGCGACGCTCTGCTGACGCACGACCACCCAGTCGCCGTCGCAGATGGCCGCGTCGACCATCGAGTCGCCGACCACTTTCAGCAGGAACAGCGACCCCTCGCCGACAAGCTCGCGCGGCAGCGGGAAGACGTCCTCGACGGCCTCCTCGGCCAGGATCGGCCCGCCGGCTGCGATGCGGCCAAGCACCGGCACGAACGTCGGCTCGGGTAGCGCGTCGGACCCGGACACGTCGGTGGTGACAACGTGCCCGTTGTCGGCGCCGCGGACATCGACGGCGCGCGGCCGATTGGGATCGCGCCGCAGGTAGCCCTTGCGTTCCAGCGTGCGCAGCTGATGGGCCACCGACGAGGTCGAGGTCAGGCCGACCGCATCGCCGATCTCCCTGATGCTGGGTGGATAGCCGCGACTGGTGACCGAGGCGCGAATGACGTCGAGAATGGTGCGCTGACGCTCGGTCAGACCCGTGTCGAGTCCTCGGCGTCCGCCGGTGCTTTCGGTGCTGACCGGGGTGTCGCTGCTGTCATCGCTCATGGCGCCGAATGTAGTCCGCGGCGAGGCAATAATCAAACATGTGTTCGAGGCGTGTCGCCTCTGACCAGGTCGCTTGCAGCGGTGGCCGAAATTTGTCGGTGGGCTGCCCTATCGTTTGGCAACAGTTCGATCACATGTTCTATAAATCGAACAGATGATCGAGTATGTTCGAACACACGAGCGAAACAGCGCAGCGGAAGGCAGGAACAATGACGATTCTCGACACCCGGGAAATCCAGGCGGCGCCCGTGGTCAGGCCCGGATTCCGGCCGTCCGACACACGGCGGCGGCCACGGACTGACCGTCCAGGTGGAGCGCCCATTCGCTACCGCGGTACGGGTGTGCTGATGTCCCGGGCATCGCATCGGCGGCGTCCGATCACCCCGATGACGACGGTGGTGCTCGCGCTGATCGCGGCGGCCATCACCGTGTGGCTCGGCCTGGTGGCCCAGTTGGGTGGGGTGGCCGGCAGCGCCGCGCCGGTGCCGGACCGACTGGCGGTGGTCCAGGTCCAGACGGGCGAGACGTTGCAGCATGTGGCCCAGCGGGTGGCGCCCGACGCGCCGGTCGGCCAGGTCGTCGAGCGGATCCGCGAACTCAACCAGCTCGAATCCGTTTCGCTGGACGCGGGTCAGACGCTCATCGCGCCCGTCGGCTAATGCCGTGCCGTGAGCAGTGAAAGACAGTGTGGCACAACACCTCTGGTCGGCGGATCTGCCGCATACGCTTCATTTCCTCCGGTGCTGGGCTACGCGGCGGGCACGCAGGTACGCTCGGAGACGTTCGAGGTAGTTGTTTGTCGTCGCGGCGAAGGAGCGGTGATGCACTGTCCGTTCTGCCGCAACCCCGATTCCCGCGTGGTCGACTCCCGCGAAACCGACGAAGGCCAGGCGATCCGACGCCGCAGGTCGTGTCCCGAATGCGGGCGTCGGTTCACCACGGTTGAGACGGCCGTGCTGGCTGTCGTCAAGCGCAGCGGCGTCACCGAGCCGTTCAGCCGGGAGAAGGTCATCAGGGGCGTGCGCCGGGCCTGTCAGGGCCGACAGGTCGACGACGATGCGCTGAATCTGCTTGCTCAGCAGGTGGAAGACACTGTCCGGGCAACGGGTTCACCGGAGGTGCCCAGCCACGAGGTTGGGCTGGCGATCCTGGGACCGCTGCGCGAACTGGACGAGGTGGCCTACTTGCGATTCGCGTCGGTCTACCGGTCGTTCTCGTCGGCGGAGGATTTCGAGCGCGAGATCGAGGCGCTGCGGGCGCACCGCAAGTCCCCGCAACCGGCTCAGAGCTGACCGCCGAACCGTCAATTGATCTGCTTGGTGCCGTCGCTGACGACGCGGCCTGCGATCCGGACCCAGCCCTCAGGGCTCCACTGGGTCTTGATGACCGATCCCTTCCCCTGCACGATCGTCAGGTCACGGCTGAGGTAGTCGGTGATCCGCACGGCGGCGGCGCCGGTGGCCTCGTCCTCTGGCACGCCGAGGTTCGCCGCGAACATGCGCGAGCGCAGCACGCCCTGCTCCTTGTCGGTCCATGTCCACAGGTAGTTCTGCATGTCGTCGGGGTAGTCGTCCGGGTCGGCGGCGAACAGCTCATCGGTGGACTCGAGGTCGTAGATCGCGAACTCCGGTGCCCACTCCGAGCGGGCACTCACCGCGGTCAGATCATCCTCGTAGGCGACCTGGACAATGCCTGCAGGCACCCGCAGCGTGTGGATGGGTGTGCCAACGTCGCGCAGCCACCAGGAAGCGCCGACCGTCGGATGCCCCGCGAACGGCAGTTCGGTGGCGGGCGTGTAGATGCGCGCGTGTGCCGTACTCGCTCCGGGCTCTGGCAAATCGATGAATACCGTTTCGCTGTAACCCAATTCGGTGGCTATCCGCTGCCGGTCATGGGGCTCCGCCGTGCTGGCGTCCACGACGCCGAGGGGGTTTCCGAAGTTGCCGTCAGGATCGGTGAAAACGCGCAGCACTGTCACGTCGATGGCCATGCGCCGATGCTACTTCTTCTCTTCAGTGGGGTCGGGGTCTCGCCTCAGGTGGCGCTGCGTTCGTCGGTGCCCATCGCGTCGAGCACCGCGACGCGGGTGTCGATCGACCCGGAGATGGCGCCTTCGCTGATGCCGGTGCGCAGCAGGTCGCGCAGGTAATCCTGGTCGTAGACGGCGGGCTCGGTCGAATCGATGAAGCGCTCGACGACTTCGACGAAGCGGTCAGGATCGTCATGGAACGGGAAATGCCCGGAGCCTTCGAAGATCTCCAACTGCGAACCGGGCATTGCGGCGTGCGCCATCCGGGCGTGGGTCATCGGGATCACCGAATCCCGGGAACCCCAAATCAATTGCACCGGAACGGATTGCGTCAAATAACATCGGTCCAGCATGGTGACCACCTGGCCGCGCCAGTCGACCACGGCGCGCAACGTGCGGGCGAACGCCGACGACGCGGTCGGCTCCGGCAGGTCCGCCAGGATTCGCAGCACATCGGGAAGGTCGCGGCCCAAGCCCGTCGAGCCGAACGCAGCGCCCGCCACGCGGCCCACCACCTGCAGCGCAGGCAGCACGAGCGGCAGGCGGAGGAAGGCCAGCGCCTCGCTGCCCATCGGCAGCGAGGCGATCCGCAGCGCGATGTTGACGTCCTTGGTCACGCCACCGGCCCCGACCAGGATCAGCCGGTCTACCAACTGCGGGAATTGGTAGGCGAACTGCATCGCCACGCCACCGCCCAGCGAGTGGCCCACCACCGTGACGCGGTCGATGTCGAGCACGCTCAGCAGATCCCGCATGCCGTTGGCATATGCGGCCACCGAATAGTCGGCGCGCGGCTTGTCGGACTTGCCGTGGCCCAGAAGATCCGGGGCGATGACGGTGAACCGCTGGGCAAGCTTGGACTGAACGCTGCTCCACGTGGTGGAGTTGTCGCCGATGCCGTGAATCAGCAGGATCGCCGGGCCGGAACCGGCCACCCGGTACGCGCGCCGGTACCCGTGGATGGTTCGGAACGCAAGCGTGGGCGTCAGTTCCCGCACGGACCGCAGGTTGGGCTTTCGTTTAGCCATAAAGCCGGGTCATTTCGCCAACTTCCAACTTCGTTGTCGGGCCGGTGAGGGCTGCTACTTGTTGTCCGGATCGTCAGTGAAGCCGTCTTTGAACTTGTCCCGTTGTGCGAGGAATCGTTCGAACTCGGCGCCGAGTTCGTCACCGCTGGGCAGATCTTCGTCACGCGCCAGCAGCGACCGGTTCTCCTGAGCGGCGACGAAGGCATCGTACTGGCGCTCCAGCGCCTCCACCACTTGAGCGACCTCGGTGCTTGCGGCGACCTGTTCGTTGATCTTGTCGTGCACCTCGGCGCCGGCTTCGGTCAGCGCGGCCAGCGGAATCTGCAGCGAGCCGCTCTTGGCGACCTCGGCCAGCAGCGCCTCGGCGGCAATGGGGTAGTCGGTCTGGGCCAGGTAATGCGGAACGTGCACGGTGAAGCCGACGACCTCCTGGCCGTGCTGGGCCATCCGGAACTCCAGCAGGTTCGACACGCTGCCGGGCACCTGCACCTCACCCACCCACGGCTGGTGATCGGCGATCAGCTCCTTGTCGTTGGCGTGCGCGGTCAGGGTGATCGGGCGGGTGTGCGGCACGGCCATCGGAATCGTGCCGAGGCCGATGACCCGCCGGACGCCGAGCCGCTCGGCCAGCAGCCGCACCGCGGTGATGAACCGCTCCCAGCGCAGGTCCGGCTCCATGCCGGCGAGCAACAGGAACGGCGTGCCGACGCTGTCGTGCAGCGCATACAGGTTGAGCTCGGGGTCCTCGTAGTGGGTGAAGTGGTCGGTCTTGAAGGTCATCAGCGGGCGCCGCGACCGGTAATCCAGCAGTTCATCGATGGCGAACGACGCCACCAGCTCGGTGTCCAGCGTGTTCTTGAGGTGCTGGGCGGCCAACCGGACCGCGTGACCGGCGTCCGAGAAACCCTCGAGGGCGTGGATCATCACAGGTCCGCGGCCGTCGTCGGAGGACAACTGCGGCGCCGGGAACTCCAACTCGTAGATCCCGGTCTGCTCGGGCTGGTAGTGCTGATCTGCACTACCCGGGTTGTCAGCCATTCTGCTTCGCCTCCTCGTGACCCCTAGTGTCGCGCATATCGCGGCGGATGCCAGTGCGGCCCACCCCGCGATGTTGCCCAATGCCGCCTCCGCAGTGTTGGGGCAAGATCGGTGGGATGCGCTT
Organism: uncultured Actinomycetota bacterium; assembly: GCA_963851115.1. Lineage (GTDB taxonomy): Bacteria > Actinomycetota > Actinomycetes > Mycobacteriales > Mycobacteriaceae > Mycobacterium. The sequence continues at coordinate 43,629 of CAWKOI010000004.1, read as the reverse complement.
ATCCGCGGCAGGCCGGATGGTCCTGGCGACCGGACTGCTCGCCGCGTTGACGTCGTCGTGCGCCCGTCCCGGCCCTGCCGCGCCGCCGAGCCCGGGCGCCCCGGTTCCACCGGCGACACCGGCCGCGGCCCAGCCGGTACGGCCCGACCCGCAGGTGGGTGCGGTTTCCTGGGCGGCGACTGTCCTGCCCTCCAGGGCGGGTGGGGTGCCCCCAGCTCGCGAGGATGCCCCAGCACAGCTGCAGCGGCGCGGTGCTCGACTCGGCCGGGGGAGACCTGATCCTGACCGCCGCGCACTGTATCGCCGACGGCGTCGATGCCACCTTCGTCGCGGGCTTCAACAACGATGCCGCGCCTGAGAACGTCTGGCACCTCGATGCCGTGTATCTGGATCCCCGTTGGGTGCAGAACCAGGATCCGATGGCCGACTTCGCGATCGCGCGGGTGAGCCGCGACGGCGGCGGCACGATCCAGGCCCAGGCCGGCGGCGGTCTGAAGCTGGGGCCCGCTCCGAAGCCGGGGACGGTGGTCACGGTCACCGGTTACCCGATGGGTGACGGCGGCCCAGTCGGCTGCCGGGCAGCGACCGCCAAAGCAACGCAAGGCTTTCCGTCGCTGCCCTGCGAGGGCATGGTGGACGGCCTGTCCGGTGCCCCATGGATCACCGGATCGACGGTCACGGGTCTGATCGGCGGCCTCGACGGCGGCGGCTGTGAAGACAAAAGCTCGTACTCGCCGCCATTCGACGACGCGATCACCCGCCTGCTCACGCGCGCCGAGGCCGGCGGCCCTGGCGACGACGCGCCGACGGTGTTCGACGACGACTGCGATTAACTGCGGAACTGATTCAGCGCGCGCAGCTTGTTCATCACGTCCAGCGCCGCGACCTTGTAGGCCTCCGAGAACGTCGGATAGTTGAAGACGGCGTCGACGAGGTATTCGACCGTGCCGCCGCAGCCCATCACGGCCTGGCCGATGTGCACCATCTCGGTCGCGCTCGTGCCGAAGATGTGCACGCCGAGAAGCTTGAGGTCTTCGGTGGACACCAGCAGCTTGAGCATGCCGTACGAGTCGCCGGCGATCTGCCCGCGGGCCAGCTCGCGATACCGCGACACCCCGACCTCGTACGGGATCGAATCCTTCGTCAGATCCACCTCGGTGGCCCCGACGTAGGAGACCTCGGGGATCGAATAGATGCCGATCGGCTGGAGTTCGGTCATGCCCTTACACGGCTCGCCGAACGCGTGGTACGTGGCCAGCCGGCCCTGATCCATCGACGTGGCGGCCAGCGCCGGGAAGCCGATCACATCGCCGACGGCGTAGATGTGATCGACCTTGGTCTGGAACTGGTCGTCGACGAAGATCCGCCCCCGGCTGTCGGATTCGAGGCCCGCGTTTTCCAGGTCGAGGTGCTCGGTCTGGCCCGACCGTCCGGCGGAGTACATCACCGTCTCGGCGGGGATCTGCTTGCCGCTGGCCAGGGTGGTGACGGTGCCTGCGGCGCCGACGTCGACGGCCGTCACCTCTTCGCCGAAGCGGAACGTCACCGCCAGGTCGCGGAGGTGGAACTTCAGCGCCTCGATGATCTCGGGATCGCAGAAGTCCAGCATCGTGTCGCGCTTCTCCACCACGGTGACCTTGGTGCCGAGGGCGGCGAACATCGAGGCGTATTCGATGCCGATCACGCCTGCGCCGACGACCACCATCGACGACGGAAGGGACTTCAGGTCGATGATCCCGTCGGAGTCCAGTACCCGATCTTCGTCGAATTCGACGCCGGCCGGACGCACCGGTTTGGTGCCGGTGGCGATGACGATGTACTGGCCGCTGACGGTCGTCGTGTCGCCTCGGGTGGTGTCCTCGACAAGCAACGGTGTGCGCATCCACGAACCGGCCGTGACCCTGGATCAGGTCGATCCGGTTCCGCATGAGCTGGCTGCGCACCACGTCGACTTCCTTGCCGATCACGTGCGAGGTGCGGGCCAGTAGGTCGGCCGGGGTGATCTTCTCCTTGACGCGGTAGCTCGCGCCGTACATCTCGCGCTGGCTCATGCCGGTGAGGTACACCACGGCCTCACGAAGCGTCTTGGACGGGATCGTCCCGGTGTTGATGCAGACGCCGCCCAGCATCCGGCCCCGCTCGACCACGGCCACGGTCTTGCCGAGCTTGGCCGCGGCGATGGCGGCCTTCTGCCCGCCCGGACCCGATCCGATGACGACGAGGTCGTACTCCAGCACAGAACCCATGGCACAAGGTCTACGCCGGTTGAGGCAATCTCGCATGCCGACTGGCGTCAATACCGCGTGAATAAATCGTCCGTTCGGCAAATGGGGAGTTCGCGCGCGCCTGACCGTCGGGCCGACCCCGTGATGAGACGATGACGTCAATGGTCAGCACACTCATGCGGTGCTTGCGGGGGCCGGGATTGCCCGTTGTCGGTTGCGCCCTTGTCATGGCGACGGCGTTGCTGGCCGGTTGCACGCGGGTGATCGTCGGCACGATGCATCCCGTGGCGCCGGGCGACCAGCCGACGCCGATTCCAGTGGCGGACTTACTGATTGAACCCGAGCGCTTTCCTGCGCGGTATCCCGCCGCGGTGCTCGACGGGACTGCGGTGTATCGGGTGCTGCAGGACATCGACGGTGTGCCCGGTGGATCCGTGGCCACCCCGCCGGAGTGCGCGCCGCCGCCGCTTGCGCCCCAACACACCGCCGCGGCACAGGGTATCGACAGCCAGGAAGTCAGCAGTCTGATCGTCGCGGTGACCAGTCCGGCCCCGCCGCTGCATACCAGGGTCGAGCAACTGACGGCGTGCCCGTCGTTCACGGCAGTCAGCGGTCCCGACACCACTTCGGTCACGGCGACGTTGTTGCCCCCACCGCCCGTCGACGCCGACGACAGCTATGCCGTCGACCAGACCGTCACCTCGCAATCGGGTTCGATACGCCGAACGTTGACGTTGGTGGCCCAGGTCGGGGAGGTGCGGCTCAGCGCCACCTGGCTGCACGACGGCACGACCGAAACCACGCCGGACAGCCAGTCGCTGGACACGTTGTTCACCGATGCGGTGCTCAAGGTGCGCCGCGTCGGCGGGCCGTAGTCCGACGCAGTCGGCCATCGACAGCCTTCATACCCAATCGCGAATTCATCCCCAGGCGGCGCCTCGTGGCTCCCTTGGGAGGCGTAGTCGACGGCGCAAGTCGTCAAGTTTGGGTCATGACGACATCGCAACCACCCGACTTTCATCTGAACCGGCCCGGCGTGCTGATCGCTGCCCTGCCTGCTGTGCTCGGCTTCGTGCCGGAGAAGTCCCTCGTACTCGTGACCGTTGACCGCGGAGAGATGGGATGCGTTATGCGCGTAGACCTTTCGGATGAGTTGGGGTATTCGCTAGGGCACGTCGCGGACGTGGCCGCTGCCGCGAAACCGGATTCGGCGATCGCGGTGGTGGTCGACGAGGAGGGGTTCGGTTGCCGGATGTGCGCCGACGAATACCGTCAACTGGCCGCCGTCCTGACCACCTCGCTGGCCGAGCGGGGCATCGAACTGCTCGCTGCGCACGTGGTGGATCGGGTCGCCGCGGGTGGCCGCTGGCATTGCGCGGACGGTTGCGGCAACTCCGGCACCGTCGACGACCCGTCCGCGTCGCCGCTGGCGGTGGCCGCCGTTCTCGACGGACGCAGGCTCTACGCCCGGCGCGCCGAGCTGCAGGACGTCATCAACGTCGTCGATCCCGCCCGGCGGGCCGCGCTGGCCGACATCATTCGCGACCGCCAACCGGATGGCGCCGAACGCGCGGATGCCGAGGCGCGTAGTGATATCGAAGACGCGATCGCCGCAGCCGGGCAAGTGGTCGACGGCCGGGAGTTGTCGGATGACGAGCTGGCCAGGCTCGCGTGGGCGCTGAAGGACCCGCGCGTGCGCGACACGCTGTATGCGCTGGCGGTGGGGGAGAACGCCGGGCAGGCCGAGTCGCTGTGGGCGGTGTTGTCGCGCACCCTGCCCGACCCGTGGCGGGTGGAAGCCCTGGTGCTGCTGGCCTTCTCGGCCTACGTCCGCGGCGACGGCCCGCTGGCCGGGGTGTCGCTGGAGGCGGCGCTACGGTGCGACCCCACACACCGGATGGCGGGCATGCTCGACACGGCCCTGCAATCTGGCATGCGACCCGAACAGATCCGTGAACTGGCCGTCACCGGTTACCGTCTGGCCGATCAGCTGGGCGTGCGGTTACCGCCGAAGCGGGCGTTCGGCAGGCGTGCGGGCTAGTGGCTAGACCTTCTCGACCTTGACCGCGTGGGCCATGTGATGAGGCAGCTCGACCTGCTCGTGGCCCGGGATCACGATCATGACCCCACCATTGTCGTTGCCTTGCACGGTGACTCGCGCGTTGGGTACGACGCCGGCGTCCTTCAGCCGGGCGATGAGTTCGGCGTCGCCCTGGACGTGTTCGGTGAGTTGGCGCACCACGACCGCGACGGGCATGCCGGCCGGCAGCTCGGTGAGCCGCACCAGGTTGACTTGGTCGCTGGTGAAGTTGTCGCCGACGCCGAGCTCGGACAGGCCCGGGATCGGGTTGCCGAACGGCGAGGTGGTGGGGTTGTTGAGGACCTGCACCAGGCGACGCTCGACGTCCTCGCTCATCACATGTTCCCAGCGGCACGCCTCGGCGTGCACTTCTTCCCAGGGCAACCCGATCACGTCGACGAGTAGCCGCTCGGCGAGCCGGTGCTTGCGCATCACGGCGACGGCCAGGGCGCGGCCCTTCTCGGTCAGCTCCAGATGCCGGTCGCCGGCGACGTGAAGCAATCCGTCGCGCTCCATCCGTGACACGGTCTGGCTGACGGTGGGTCCACTCTGCTCGAGACGTTCGGCGATGCGCGCCCGCAGCGGAACGACGCCCTCTTCCTCGAGGTCGTAGATCGTCCGCAGGTACATCTCGGTGGTATCGACAAGTTCGTTCATTCCGCACCCTCCGTCACGGCGAGTCTACCGGTTTGGCCGCCTGAACTGCGGTGCAACATCCGTGGCGACAGGGTCCTCCGCGTGCGACGGGGAGTAGGCCCGCCGGTTGCCCGGCGGGCCTACTGAACCCATTCCTAGCTGGCGTAAGAGCGCAGACGGTCGGCGCGCTCACCGTTGCGGAGCTTCGCCATCACCTCGCGCTCTATCTGGCGGACCCGCTCCCGAGACAGACCAAACAGCTTGCCGATCTGATCCAGCGTGCGGGGCTGACCGTCGTCGAGGCCGAACCGCAGCCGGATCACCTGCTGCTCGCGCTCGTCGAGCGTGGCCAGCACGTGGCGGATGTCGGTGTGCAGCAGCTCGGAGATGACCGCGTTCTCGGCCGACATCGCCTCGGCGTCCTCGATGAAGTCGCCCAGCGGGGCTTCCTCGTCGCTGCCGACCGGCATGTCCAGGCTCACCGGGTCACGGCTGTGCTCCAGCAAGTCGGCGATCTTCTCCGCCGGGATGCCGGACTCTTCGGCCAGCTCCTCGTCGGTGGCCTCGCGGCCGAGGTTCTGGTGCATCTCGCGCTTGATCCGGGCGAGCTTGTTGACCTGCTCGACCAAATGCACAGGCAGCCGGATGGTGCGGCTCTGGTCAGCCATGCCGCGGGTGATCGCCTGGCGAATCCACCAGGTGGCGTAGGTGGAGAACTTGAATCCCTTGCTGTAGTCGAACTTTTCCATCGCCCGGATCAGACCCAGATTCCCCTCCTGAATCAGGTCCAGCAACGGCATGCCCCGACCGGTGTAGCGCTTCGCCAACGACACCACCAATCGAAGGTTCGCCTCCAGCAGATGGCGCCGCGCCGCCTCGCCGTCGCGGACGATCATGGCGAGATCGCGTTTGCGGTTCTCGCCCAATCGCTTCCGCGTATCCAGCAGATGCTGCGCGTAAAGGCCTGCCTCAATGCGCTTTGCGAGTTCGACCTCGTCGGCGGCATTGAGCAGGGCCGTTTTGCCAATGCCGTTCAGGTACACGCGCACCAGATCAGCGGCTGGACTTTGGGCATCCAGATCGTTGTCGAAGCGGGCGGTGGTGGCATTTGCCATGACGGCCTCCTGGTCGGGTCGAACTGTCATGAGCTACAACGCCCACGTGCCGCAAAGAGTTCCCACCCGCTGGCCGGTTCACACGTCCTGATCTGCGGTTATTGGCAGTCGACCTGAGAATGTGCTGAGAATAGAGCCAGAAGATCCTCAGCTGGGAACATCGGGCGGCGGATCGCTCGCGTCCCGTTGCGACGATGACGCTGTTGCGCCGCTCGAGAGCGGGCCGTTCGGCCGTCGGAAACAGGGGGATGCGCTGCCGCGCTTCGTACCGGCGGGGTTCCTCTGCGCGACGCGGCGGCCGGTCGTTGGCGATCAGGACGGCGATCCACGGCAGCGGAATCGACGCCACCAGGATGGCGAGCGAGATCAACCCGTTGTGCCAGATGCCATAGGCGACCGCGGCGAAAACGAGTGCCGGTATGCGGAACGACATGATCGTCAGGTACTTGCGTACCCGTTGGCGGTGCTGGACCTCGTAGGCGGGCGCGGCGCGGGTGATCAGGACGGGCCTGCCCTCGTCATCGAAACTCAGCTCGGGGCCGTGTTTCATGCCTCCACTGTTCCACAGTCGTCGCCTGCTGTACGAGTCGGATTGGGGACGGGCAAAATGGACTCATGCGAACCCAGACGATCGAGCGCACCGACACCGACGAACGCGTCGACGACGGGACCGACAGCGACACCCCTAAGTACTTCCACTACGTCAAGAAGGACAAGATCGCCCAGAGCGCCGTCATGGGTACGCACGTCGTCGCGTTGTGCGGCGAGGTGTTCCCGGTGACGAAGGCCGCCAAGCCCGGCTCGCCGGTCTGCCCGGACTGCAAGCGGATCTACGAGAAGCTCAAGACGTAGCGCCGTCGGCTTTCGCCGTCGCAGGCGTGGGCTCCTCGGCCGTGCCTTCTGTCCCCCTGCCCTTCGGGCGGGAGGTACCCCCACTTCGCCCAAGTGGCTCATCGCCGGCCCCGTTCCGCGTCTCGGCCGCCTTCTCCTCCAGCCACCACCGGAATCGCTTCGCGTGGGTGGCTGGCGCCGGCCATTCCTCCTCGACGGCGGCGTTGAGTTCGGCGCCCAGCATGATCGCGAAACCCAGGAAGAACGCGAACAACAGGAACGCGATCGGCGTCGCCAACGCGCCGTAGGTGTAGCCGGTAGCGGTGATCCACGTCAGATACACCCGCAGCCCCAGCGTGGTGAGCAGAAAAACGACGGCCGCCAGCACCGAGCCGAGTAGCAGCCGATGCGACGGCAACGGCTTGGGCAGCGACACCCGATACAGCACATTCACGGCCACCACCAGACCAAGGAACAACGCCGGGTAGTAGCCGAAGTGCAGCACGTTGTCCCAGCTGTCGGGCAGGAACTCGGCGATCTTGAGCGGTCCCAGCGCGACGAGCGGTGCCATTGCGATCACGAACACAAGCATGATCACGTACAGGCCGAGCGCGAAGAACCGCTGGCGGACCGGATGGCGCAACGGCGTCTGGTCGTGGGCTTCGACGGTCGAGTCGACGAACGCCGAGACGGCCGACGACCCCGCCCACAGCGAGATCACGAAGCCCAACGACACGACCTCGCCGCGGGCGCCCTTGACGATGTCGCGGATCGTCGGCTCGATGATCTCGTTGACGACGTTGGGGGAGAAGAAGCTGTTCGCCGTGTTGATGATCTGGGTCTCGATCGTCGGCAGCGTCTCCGGACCGAACAGCGGCGCTACGTAGGCAAGACTGCCCAGCATCCCCAGCAGCAGCGGCGGCAGCGACAGCGCGCACCAGAACGCGGCCTGCGCCGACTCGGCGAAGATCGAATCGTCCCAGCTCTTGGACAGCGTGCGTCGCACGATGTGCCAGATGTGGTGGCGCGATGGCTTAACCCGTGCCGGCTGGTCATTCATGACCAGTCCAGCATTCCTGACGGAAGGTGGTCCTGCCCAGCAGGGCGGACGCCTGCGGGTTCGGTGCTACGCCTCGACCGGCTGGACTTCGAGAACAGCGGCCAGCTCGACCAGCTTGGCCTCGTGCTCGTTGGCGTGGTGCTGGCAGAACAGCAGCTCGGCGCCGGACGGAAGCTTCGCGCGTACACGAGCCGCGGCACCGCAGCGATCGCAGCGATCAGCCCTAGTCAGTTCCGGACTGGTCAGCGTTGCGTTCATGGCACCTCCGTAATGCTCCGCGTGAACTTCTTCGCGCATCTCTACTGTCTCAGACGCTTTCGGTTCCGGCCTTGTTCCCCGAGGGTTTACGGGTGTGTCGTGTCTCACGATTTCGTCGAGTTGCAGACACGGCAGGCTGGCGGTATGCGACCGTCCCCGAGCGTGCTGGTCCACATTTGCAGTGCCGACGACTGGCGGCTGGCCCAGGAACTCGGCGAGCATCGCCCCGACTCGCTGGACGCGGCCGGATTCGTGCATCTCTCGACGCCTGAGCAGGTACATCTGCCGGCCAACCGGCTCTACGCCGGCCGCGCCGATCTGGTGCTGCTGCGCATCGACCCTGCACGGCTGTCCTCTGAAGTCCGCTGGGAGCCCGGCGTCGCCACCGATCCCGATTCGATGGTGTTCCCACATCTGTACGGACCGTTGCCGGCGGCGGCTGTGATAAGTGTCACGTCGTACCGGCCCGATGCGAACGGCCGCTTCGCGCCGCTGGGCGATCAGGGCGCCACGTAGGCGTCGACCTCGATCTCCACCAGCAGCTCGGGCGAGATGAGCGCCGACACCTCCACCATGGTCGCGACCGGACCGATGTCGCCGAACACCTCGGCATGTACCGCGCCGACGTCACGCCACAGCGATATGTCGGTGACATACATTCGGGTACGCATCACGTCGGAGAGCGACGCGCCGACCTCCTGTAGCGCAATCTCGATGCGGCGCAATGCATCCCGAGCCTGCGCAGTGATGTCCTCGCCGGTACCGGTGGTGCCTGCCACTGCGACATATGGACCGGTGCGCACCGCACGTGAGTAGCCCACGATCGACTCGAAGGCCGAGCCCGACGACACGTTGTGGCGATGGGTCATCACTACAAATTAGTGCCCGACTGTCACATGGCGAGGATCGGACTCCCTACACTGACCCTTCGTGGGCACTCTGGTTGGCTTTGCGCCGTGGATCGTCTTTTGGGTGCTGGTCGGTAACGTTCCCTTCACCCTCGCGGCGCTGGTCGCGCTGGTGCTCGCCGTCGCCGCGTCGGTGACCGGGCGGGTCACAGGGACGCCGGGACGCACCCTCGAAATCGGGGCTGTGGCAACGTTTTTGATTCTGACAGTTCTCACGTTCACGCTGAGCCCGTCGTTCATCGAGCAGTGGATACAGCCGCTGAGCAACGCCGGGATCTTCCTCGTGGCGCTTACCGGTGCGCTGATCGGCAAGCCGTTCGTGCGTGAGTTCGCCAAAGCGGAGCAATCCGCCGAGGTGATCAAGAGCGAGCCGTTCGGTTCGACCACCGCGCTGGTGACGTGGATCTGGGTCGCCACGTTCGCCGGCATGACGCTGTCGTCGTCGATCCCGCCGATCGTGGCCGCGGATGCCACGATTCTGGACACCAGGACCCCGCTGTCCTTCATCTGCTACTGGGTGATTCCGTTCGCGCTGCTGGGTAGCGCGGCGATCACGTCGCGCATCCTGATAGACCGGATGGTTGCCGCCGCCACCAGCCCTCACGTGGTTCGCCGCACCAGCTTCCTGGCCTTCCGCGAACTGGAGATCGACCAGCTGTACTACCTCGCCCAGCAGAAAGCCGAACGCGAAGTCGGTGCCGGAATGGAACCGTACGACGTCAAGATCGGCAGTCAGGGAGTTCCCCTGACGGGCGACGAGTCTCGAGAGTCTTGGCCCGCGACGTACAAGATTCGCGAGCGGCGGCACTAGTCGAGGTAGTCGCGAAGCACCTGAGAACGGCTGGGGTGGCGCAACTTTGACATCGTCTTCGACTCGATCTGGCGGATGCGCTCGCGGGTGACGCCGTACACCTGGCCGATTTCGTCGAGCGTGCGGGGCTGGCCGTCGGTCAGGCCGAACCGCAGCCGCACCACGCCGGCCTCACGTTCGGACAGCGTCTCCAGCACCGACTGCAGCTGATCCTGCAGCAGCGTGAAGCTCACCGCGTCGACGGCCACCACGGCCTCGGAGTCTTCGATGAAGTCGCCGAGCTGGGAATCGCCCTCGTCGCCGATGGTCTGGTCCAGCGAGATCGGCTCACGCGCGTACTGCTGGATCTCCAGCACCTTCTCCGGCGTGATGTCCATTTCCTTGGCCAGCTCTTCGGGCGTTGGCTCGCGGCCCAGGTCCTGCAGCAGCTCGCGCTGGATCCGGCCGAGCTTGTTGATCACCTCGACCATGTGCACCGGGATGCGGATGGTGCGGGCCTGGTCGGCCATCGCGCGGGTGATGGCCTGGCGGATCCACCACGTCGCGTAGGTGGAGAACTTGTAACCCTTGGTGTAGTCGAACTTTTCGACCGCACGGATCAGACCCAGATTGCCTTCCTGGATCAGGTCGAGGAACGCCATCCCGCGGCCGGTGTAGCGCTTGGCCAGCGACACCACCAGTCGCAGGTTCGCTTCCAGAAGATGGTTCTTCGCGCGGTCGCCGTCGCGGCAGATCCACGACATGTCGCGGCGCTGTGCGGCGGGCAGCTTCTCGCCCTTCTCGGCGAACTCGGCCATCAGCTGCGTGGCGTACAGCCCCGCCTCGATTCGCTTGGCGAGCTCGACCTCCTCCTCGGCGTTGAGCAGGGCGACCTTGCCGATCTGCTTGAGGTAGGCGCGCACGGAGTCGGCCGATGCGGTGAGCTCGGCGTCCTTGCGGGCCTGGCGCAGCGCCTCGGACTCCTCCTCGTCCCAGACGAAGTCGCCGGAGGCCTTGTCCTTCTCGGACGGCTCGGCGATCTCGTCGTCCTCGGCGGCGGGTGCACCCTCGGCAGCTTCGGCAGCGGGCTCCGCGTCGGCGCCCTCTGCATCGGCTGCCTCAACGACGGCGGGTTCGTCATCGGCGACTTCGAGGTCTTCCAGGTCGATGTCGGCCTCGTCGACGTCGAGATCCTCGCCGGGTTCGGCCTCGAGGTCTTCGGAGCTCTCGAGCTCGTCGGTCGCGAGCGTCCTTGTCGGTGGTTTCCGGTTCGGGTCCGGTGGCCTTCTTCGCGCGGCTGCGAGTGGCAGGCGCGTCGGCGGCCTTGGCCTTCGAGGCCCGCGACGACGGCCGCGCTTTCGTTGCCGCCGCTGCCTTGGCGGGCTTGGCCGCAGAGGCCTTGGCGGGCTTGGCCGCGGCCGTCTTCGTCGCCCGCTTGGCGGGCGCCGATCCATTGGCGGACTTCGCCGCCGGGGCCTTCTTGGCGGGGGTCTTGGTAGCGGTGCGCTTCACCGGCTCATCGGTTGCCGGGCGTGCCTTTGTCGCTGCCACGTACACCCTTTCATCTTGCACCTTTCCGCTGGGCTAGGCCCCCCGCACGGCGCGGGCAGGGTCGTGCACCATCGAAAAGCGTCGGCTATGTCGAATATTGGCGGTTGATCTCGCCGCTATCCGTATGCGGCCGCCGTCGACCATTGTAACGACAGTGTGAGATAGCGCCGCGTTGAGCGGCAAATTTGACGCCCTTGGGCGTGGCTACTTTGCAGTAGCGGTGACGTCGACGTCCGCGGCCATCGCCGCACCGACGATGCCGGCCGTGTTCTGCAGGGCGGCCGCCACCACCGGCGTGCGGTTCTTCAGCAGTGGGACCCATTTCTCGGCCTTGCGGCTGATCCCGCCGCCCGCGATGAACAGGTCCGGCCAGATCGCATTCTCGACGGCTATCAGCACCCTGGTGACCTCTTCGGTCCAGCGTTCGTAGCTCCAGCCCTTTTTCTCCTTGATCGACGAGGCGGCCCGGTGTTCTGCTTCCTTGCCGCCGACCTCGAGGTGGCCGAACTCGGTGTTGGGCAGCAGCACACCGTTGTGGATCACCGCCGACCCGATGCCGGTGCCGAAGGTCAGCAGCACGATGACGCCGGTGTTGTCCCGGCCCGCGCCGAACTTCTCCTCGGCCAGGCCGGCAGCGTCTGCGTCGTTGAGCACGGTCACCGCTTGGCCGTCGAGCTGGGCGCTGATGACGTCGCGGGCGTTGACGCCGATCCAGCCCTTGTCGACGTTGGCGGCGGTGCGGACGATCCCGTCGGTCACGACGCCGGGATAGGTGACCCCGAGCTCTTCGGTCCAGCCGAATTCACGAACCACCGCGGCGATGGTTTCGGCGACGGCGTCCGGAGTGGCCGGCTGCGGCGTGGCGAGCTTGAACCGCTCACCGATCAGCTGCCCGGTGTCCAGGTCGACGATGCCGCCCTTGACGCCGCTGCCGCCAACGTCGATACCGAATCCGCGGCGTTGCGGGCCGCCGTTGGTGCTGGGAGCGGCGGCGGGTGAGTCGGTGGCGGTCATGAGCGCTCCTCTTAGAGGTGGGCAAAGTGCGACGCGACCCACACCTTAGTAGCTCGGGAAAACTCATGCGTGGCTGTCGAGCAACCGGTTAGCGACATCTTTGGCCAAAAATGGTGCGATATCCCCGTGCCTGACAAAGCGACCGAAGACGACGCCGATCCCGTGCTGCTGCGCTCGGTCGCCGAGCAGCTGGCGACGGAGGCGGCGGCCTTCGTCCGGCGGCGGCGCGCTGAGGTCTTCGGCGACGCGCCGACACCGCGGACTACGCCAGGCGGTGCGTGCCAAGAGCACGCCGACCGACCCCGTCACCGTCGTCGACACCGAGACCGAGCGCTTGCTGCGGGATCGGCTGGCCGAACTGCGGCCAGGCGAACACATCCTCGGCGAGGAGGAAGGCGGATCGACGGCGGGTCACGACGGGCTGACCTGGGTACTCGACCCGATCGACGGCACGGTCAACTTCGTCTACGGGATCGAGACCTACGCGGTGTCAGTGGCCGTGCAGCGCGACGGCGTGTCCGTGGCCGGCGCCGTCACCAATGTGCCCACCGGTGCGCTGTACTCGGCCGCGCTGGGCCACGGCGCAGATGTCCGCCGCGCCGACGTCACGACGCCGCTGCGAGCCAACACCATCGAAGAGTTGCCAATGTCGTTGGTAGGCACCGGTTTTTCCTACGCCCCGGAGCAACGGATCCGGCAGGCCGAGATCCTCACCAGGATGCTGCCCGTCGTGCGCGACGTACGGCGGATGGGCTCGTGCGCTCTCGATCTGTGCATGGTGGCCGCCGGTGCGCTCGACGCGTACTACGAGGACGGTGTGCACGTCTGGGATTGGGCCGCCGGCGCACTGATCGCCGCCGAGGCCGGCGCGAAGCTGCTTCTGCCGCCGGTCGACGGAGGAGCCGGGGTTGTGGTGGCGGCCGCCCCGGGCATCGCCGACGCGCTGGCGGGCGAGCTTCGTCGGTCCGGAGCTCTGTGAGCGGCGAATCTGCTTCTGCCCCAACGGGATAGGGTTAGCAGGCGGCGTTGTGAATCTTCTTCAACAGCGTCGAATCGGCGGGCTGCGTGGCATCCGGGCGCAGGCTGGTAAGCACCGCGTCGATGTCCTCGCTGACGGTCAGTTCGGTGAACTCGGTGCCGATGGCCAGGTCCACGGTGTCGTCGCTTCGCTGGTCGGCGAACAGCTCGGTGCAGGGCGCGACCAGCCAGACCGCGGCCGCGGCGGCGCGCCCGGACGGCCCGAACCGGATCTGGCCCTGGCACTCCAGACGGGTGTTGACATACACGGTGTCGTTCGCCGCGGCGGGTTCGGCGAAGCCCAGGTCACGCAGTTCGCCGGCCACCTCGGCGGCCTGGCCACCCTGCCCGCTCGCGTTGAGCACGCGGATCTTGGTGTCGGCGAGCCTGGCCGGGGTGACTTCGGTCATCGTGGCGCGCGATACCTGCTCGCCGAGCGGCGGTGGGTCGCCCGGGTTGGCCGGTGGCGGCGGCGCGTTGCAGACGGCGGCCTCTTGCACATCGGCCGGACGGGACAGGGCGATGACCCAGACCAACATCGTCACCACTGACAGGGCGACGAACAGAAGAATCCCAGGCAGGAAATTACGCCGACGAAACGGGCGACCGTGCTTGTCGAACGCGGTGCCTTCGGTGATTTGCACGACCACGTGTGCACTCTAAGGCCTGCGTCGCTGGGCCCTTTGCGCGGCACAACCTAGGATGTGACGTAAATCACAGTGGAACGCGTGTCAATACGGGCACGAAACGTTTGGGGAATGCGTTCGACGCTGGTACAAAGCTCTGCTGCAAGGTTTATGGAGGGGACATGGCTATGGCAACCGATTACGACGCCCCACGGCGCACTGAGACCGACGACGTTTCCGAGGATTCGCTCGAGGAACTGAAGGCGCGGCGTAACGAAGCCCAGTCGGCCGTAGTTGACGTCGACGAGTCCGAGTCTGCCGAGTCCTTCGAACTACCCGGCGCCGATCTGTCCGGCGAGGAGCTGTCGGTGCGCGTCATCCCGAAGCAGGCCGACGAGTTCACGTGCTCGAGCTGCTTCCTGGTGCATCACCGCAGCCGGCTGGCCAGCGAGAAGAACGGCGTGATGATCTGTACGGACTGCGCGGCCTGACGGCTCAATCGCGCAACGCGGCCAGCACACGGTCGGGATGACGGCAGCTCACCAGCCAATACGGCGTTGGATCATCGGGATCGTCGAGAACCAGAAGCGCCATCGGGCCTACCCACGCCCGGTGCACGACGTAGGCCGCCGGGTCGAGCTGGCGGCCGAGCGCCGCTGACTTGGCCGAGCGGGGCACCTCCGCCGACCGGGAGATGACGCTGACCGGCAGGTGTGCCGCGCCGACCCACAGCTCGGTTCCGCCCGAACCGCCCAGGACGCGCACTTCGGTCTTGCCGAACCACATCAGCACGGTGGCGGCGACGGGCAGCAAGACGGCGAACGGCAGCCAATTGGGCAAACCGCCAACGCCCTGGTTCACCTCGAGCGCGATCAATGCGGCCAGCCCCAGCCCGGGCGGCCACCACCACCACGGCACCCACAACCGTTCGCGGTAGCGCACGGATTGCGACGTGGCGCGCGTGTCGGACACGCGGCCAAGAGTAATCTCTGACGTCGTGTCCACCTCTCTGGCGGTCGTGCGTCTGGATCGCGATCTGCCGATGCCCAGCCGAGCCCATGACGGCGACGCCGGCGTCGATCTCTACAGCGCGCTCGACATGGAGTTGGCGCCCCACCAGCGGGCGCTGGTGCCGACCGGAATCGCGGTGGCCATCCCGTACGGCATGGTCGGCCTGGTGCACCCTCGCTCGGGTTTGGCTGCCCGCGTTGGACTTTCGATCGTCAACAGCCCCGGCACGATCGACGCGGGATACCGCGGCGAGATCAAGGTGGCGCTGATCAACCTCGACCCGCGGGAGCCGATCGTCGTGCACCGCGGCGACCGGATCGCCCAGTTGCTCGTTCAGCGGGTCGAGCTGCCCGAGCTGGTCGAGGTGACGTCTTTCGACGAGGCCGGCCTCGCCGACACCACCCGTGGCGACGGCGGCCACGGTTCCTCCGGCGGACATGCGAGTTTGTGATGGCATTCGGAAAAAGCAAGAACAGCGACGACGACCGGCAGGACGCCACCCCGTCCGCGGCGACGGATGGCGGCGACGAGCTCGACGGCCCGTTCGACATCGACGACTTCGACGACCCGTCGGTGGCGGCGCTGGCCCGGCTGGACCTGGGCTCGGTGCTGATTCCGATGCCCGAAGCCGGGCAGGTCTCGGTCGAGGTGAACGAGACGGGTGTGCCCAACGCGGTCTGGGTGATGACGCCCAACGGCCGCTTCACGATCGCCGCCTACGCCGCCCCCAAGACCGCGGGCCTGTGGCGGGAGGTCGCCACTGAGCTGGCCGACTCGCTGCGCAAAGACGTGGCCAAGGTCACCATCGAGGACGGCCCGTGGGGCCGTGAGGTGGTCGGCCTGGCAGCCGGAGATCAGGGGCAGGGCGCCGGTGCGGTGCGGTTCATCGGCGTCGACGGCTATCGCTGGATGATCCGCTGCGTTGTCAACGGGCCGCAGGAGAACATCAAGGCTCTGGCCGACGAGGCACGAAATGCGTTGGCCGACACCGTGGTTCGTCGCGGCGAGACACCGCTGCCTGTTCGCACGCCACTGGCCGTGCAGCTGCCAGAGCCGATGGCAGCGCAATTGCGCGCGGCGGCCGAGCAGGCCGCGCAGCAGGCGCAGCAGGCCGGCCAGCAGGAGCCGCCACCGCCGCAGCCCGTCGCGCGTCGCAGCGCGCAGGGATCGGCGATGCAGCAGCTCAGGACGATCACGGGCGGGTAGGTCCGAGTGGGCCCAGACCCGTGCCTGATGCCGTTTAATTTCAAATGAGACCGTATCGAATGATATGAATTTCTGATACTTTCGCCTGATGACCGCCGACGTTCCTCGGCAGGCGGCTGCCTCGCGTGCGACCGACCGCCCGGGGGATCCCTCGCCTTTCGCTCTCGGGTTGCTGCTGCGCCGGGCGCACTGGCGCGCGGCCGCGGTGATGTCGGAGGCGCTTCGCCCGCTCGGCATCGAGTTGCGACATTTTTGCTGTGCTGCTCATCCTGGCCAACCGCGGACCCACGGAGCAGCGCGACTTGGTGGAGGCAACGGGCTCGGACAAGGCGGGCATCATGCGGGTCGTGGACGACCCTGAGCGAAAAGGGCTGGCCGTGCGCAAGTCCGTTCCGGGGGACCGGCGCGTGCGGGCGGTGGAGATCACACCCAAGGGCCTCGAGCTCTTCGATGCCGCCCATGTGGCCGCGGAGCCACTGGCCGAGCGCCTGGTTTCCGTGCTGGGGCCAGGCGAGGTCGGGCAGCTGACGGATCTGCTCACCCGATTCACCCCTCACGCTGAGACGTAGGTGCGCCCGCGTGGCGGTCGCGGGGACCTCGCGTGCGTCGGGAATAGTATCAAGCAATATCGTATTGAATGATATAGTTACGAATGTAACGGATGCACTCGAGTAGATGTTAGGTAGGCGAGATCATGGACGTATATGAGGCGGTCACGAGCAGACGCGCGGTGCGCGGCTTCACCGATCAGCCTGTGCCGAGGGAGGTGCTGGAACGCGTGCTGTCCGGCGCGGCGTGGTCACCGTCCGGATCGAACATTCAGCCGTGGAACATCTATGTGGTGACCGGCGCGCCGCTGGCCGAGCTCAAGAAACTCGCCACCGAGCGCGTGGCTGCCGGGGACCCGTGGGACGAGCGGGAGTACGTGATGTACCCGCCCGCACTGAAGTCCCCGTACGGCGAGCGCCGAGCCGCGTTCGGCAAGGAGCGCTACAGCGCACTCGGCATTGAGCGTGAGGACTGGGAGGCGCGCCAACGCGCGGCTATCGCCAACTGGGACTGCTTCGGCGCGCCCGCCGCCCTGTTCTGCTACATCGACCGCGACCTTGGCCCGGCCCAATGGGCCGACCTCGGCATGTATCTGCAGACCGTCATGCTGCTGCTGCGCGGAGAAGGGCTGCACAGCTGCCCGCAGATGGCGTGGTCGCAGGTTCGCAAGACCGTCGCAGAGGCGGTGTCACCCCCGGACGGGCAGATCCTCTTCTGCGGCATGTCGATCGGCTACGAGGACCCCGCAGTGAGCTACGTGCGTACGGGCAGGGCGCCGCTAGCCGAGACGGTCACGTTCATCGACGAATAGCTCAGGCGTCTGCCAGCGCGGCAAGGCACGCCGCGCCCAGCACCGCCGGATCGGCACCCATCTCGTCGAGCGTGACGGTGCGCAGCGCGGCCCGCGGCGCCGCGGCCACCCACTCGATGCCGACCTCGACCGGGTGCACCGGGTCGTCGGTCGCGGCCGCCACCCCCATCGGGACAGCCAGGTGTTCCAGCTCGCTGCAAGTCGGCGCGACATAGCGGGCGGCCTCGTCCATGGCGTCGGGCAACGACGGCCATTGCCCGACCCACGACCTGGTCAGCTCGTCGGCCAGCCACGGCGGGCTTGAGGCCCGCATCGCAGAGGTGGCCGCCACTAGCCCGTCGCGTCGCAGCACACGCGCGGAGTGGCGCGCGGCCTGCGCGGCGGGCGCGGTGTCCGGTGCGCCCGTCCACGCGGGCAGCGCGGCCAGCACGGCGAGGACGTGCCCCGGTCGGGCCAGCGCCCACGAGGTGGCGACAGCGGCGCCGATGGAGACCCCGCCGACCGCGATCGGCTCAGCCCGTGCGGCATTGTCCAGCGCATCCCGGTAGCCGTCGATGAGGCGATCCGGCTGCGGCGGCGGCGTGACGACGACCGCGCCCACGGCGTGCAGAGCAGCGGAAAACGCCCGGTAGACGTAGTCGTCGTCGGATCCGGTGCCAGGCAGCAGAACCGTCGTCACGCCGCGAAGATTGACCGCCATCACACGATCGTGCCCGGTCCTTGAAGTCAACGTCGCTTCGAGGTGTGCCCCGCGTGGCAGATCGGAACCAACAGGTCTACCGTGGCGTTGGATTGGGTAGATCAATGGTGGATCTGCAGAAGTCAGGAGAGGCCATGGCTACGGCCGAAGGGTATCTGCGCCGACTCACCCGCCGGCTGACGGATGACCCGGAGCAACTCGACGTGGAAGAGCTCAGCGACGAAGCCGCCAGCACCGGCGCCCAGAAGGCGATCGACTGTCAACGCGGTCAGGAAGTGACGATGATCGGCACCCTGCGCAGTGTCGAATGCAACGGCAAAGGCTGCGCCGGTGGCGTCAAGGCCGAACTGTTCGACGGCACCGATTCCGTGATGCTCGTCTGGCTCGGACAGCGCCGCATCCCCGGCATCGAGTCGGGTCGCACCCTCAAGGTGCACGGCCGCGTCGGCAAGCTGGACAACGGCGCCAAGGCCATCTACAACCCGCACTACGAGATTCAGAAGTGAGTTCCCCCGGACCTGAACCGGGGAAGCAGACCAAAGCCCACGCCGTCCTCGACCAGATGGGCGGCGTCAGCGGTCTGATCTATTCGTCTCTGCCCGTCGTGGCGTTCGTTCCGGTGTCGTCGGCCTTCGGGCTGCAGGCCGCGATCGCCTCGGCGCTCGGTGTGGCGGCGCTCATCCTGGTGTGGCGCCTGGTCCGCCGCGAGTCGACCCAGCCGGCGATTTCCGGGTTCATCGGTGTCGGCGTGTGCGCGCTGATCGCCTATCTGATGGGGGAGTCGAAAGGCTACTTCCTGCTTGGTATCTGGTCGTCGCTGCTGTGGGCGGCGGTGTTCGCGTTGTCCGTGCTGATCCGTCGTCCGGTCGTCGGCTACGTCTGGGGCTGGGTCAACGGCCATGACCGAGGCTGGCGCCAGGTGCGCCGGGCCGTGCTGGCCTTCGACATCGCGACCTTGTTCTGGGTGCTGGTGTTCGCGTCGCGGTTCGTCGTGCAGAACCACCTCTACGACGCCGATGAGACGGGGTTGCTGGGCGTTGCCCGCATCGCGATGGGCTGGCCGCTGACGGCGGTGGCCGCGCTGGTGACCTATCTGGCCATCCGGGCGGCCCAGCGCGCGATCCACGCCCACGACGGTCCAGCCGTGAAGTCCGAGCCTGAGGACTCGGTGCAGGAAATCCGGAGCCGCCCGGCCGGCGACATCAGACCCAGTTGACGTCCGGGGCGCGGGTTTCCGACCGGCCGCTCCTCGCGGTCGCGGTCCTCGCCTCCTTCGTGGCATTTCTGGACGGCTCGGTGGTCAACCTGGCATTGCCGGCGATCAGCCGGGAGTTCGGTGGCGGCCTGGCGCTGCAGCAGTGGGTGGTGGATGGCTACCTGCTGACCCTGGGGGCGCTGATCCTCGTGGCCGGGGCAATCTCCGATCAATTCGGCCGGCTGTCGGTGCTGCGGATGGGCCTCGTCGTCTTCGCGGTGTCGTCGGTGCTGTGCGCCGTGGCACCCAGCGGCTGGGTGCTGGTGGCCGCCCGCTGCCTGCAGGGCGTGGGCGCCGCGTTTCTGGTGCCCAGCTCGCTGGCGATGATCAACGCCCGGTTCTCCGGCGCGGCCCAGGCGCGTGCCATCGGCACCTGGACGGCATGGACGGGCACGGCGTTCGTGATCGGTCCACTGCTAGGCGGCGTGTTGGTCGACGGGCTGAACTGGCGCTGGATCTTCGGGGTCAACATCCTGCCGCTCGCCGTCACGCTCTACCTGACGACCAAACTGTCCGCCGACGAGTTCGCCGCGCAGCGATCTTCCGCGCGCATCGACATCGTCGGCGCGGCGCTGAACGCCGTCGGCCTCACCGGCGCGGTGTACGCGTTGATCGAAGGCCAGCGGCTCGGCTTCTCGCATCCGGCGGTGGTGGCCACCCTCGGGGTCGGCCTGGTCTGCCTGATCGCATTCCCGTGGTGGGAGCGCCGCACGGCGCACCCGATGATGCCGCTGCACATCTTCGCTGCCCGCAATTTCGCCGTCGGCAACCTGGCCACCGCGTTTCTCTACGCCGCAGTGTCGCTCGGCATGCTGATCGTCGCGCTGTTCCTGCAGGAGACCGCGGGCCTGTCGGCGACGCAGGCTGGTCTGGCCACCCTGCCGGTACCGGTGCTGTCGTTCTTCCTGGCCCGACGGTTCGGCATGCTGGCCGGGCGGCACGGCCCGCGTCTGTATATGGCGGCAGGCCCGATCATCGCGGCGATTGGTTACCTGCTGATGATGACTGCGCGGGAACCGTTCAATTTCTGGACGCAGATGCTGCCCGGCCTGGTGGTGTTCGGTCTTGGGCTGTCGGTCACGGTGTCGCCGCTGACAGCGGCGATCCTCGCCGCGGTCGATCCGGCGCAGAGCGGTATCGGATCGGCGATCAACAACGCGATCTCGCGGATCGCGGGTCTGATCGCGATTGCGTTCACCGGCGTGATCATCGGTGGTGCAATCGATTTCGCCGGATTCCAACAGGGCGCGCTGGTGACGGCCGCGCTGTTCGCGGTGGCTGGGCTGACCTCGGCGATCGGGATCCGCAACGAGCAGTGCGACTTTGACCGTCTGTCACTCCAGGCGGCGGCGGACTGTCATGACCGGGCGGCGCCGCCGCCCGCGTACGCGAGGCGATGAAATCCTCAGCGGGACTGCGGATGCAGCAACAGCTCCCGCAGCTCGTCCTCGACCTCGGCGACGGCGACGAAGATCAACTCGTCGCCGCCCTCGAGGGGCTCATCGGATTCGGGCACGATCACCCGGGGGCCGCGCAGGATCGTCACCAACGTGGCGTCGCGGGGCATCTCGAGGCGTTTGACGGGTCTGCCGCCCCACGGTGTGTCATCGGGCAGCGTGATCTCGACCAGGTTGGCCTGCCCCTTGCGGAACTCCATCAGCCGCACCAGATCACCGACGGCGACCGCTTCCTCGACAAGTGAGGCCAGCATGCGCGGCGTCGACACCGCCACGTCGACACCCCAGTTCTCGTCGAACAGCCACTCGTTGCGCGGATCGTTGACGCGGGCGACCACGCGCGGCACGGCGAACTCGGTCTTGGCGAGCAGGCTGACGACCACGTTGACCTTGTCGTCGCCGGTCGCGGCGATCACCACGTCGAACTCTTCGAGCTTCACCGATTCCAGCAGGGTCAGCTCGCACGCGTCGCCGAGGCGCCAGTGCGCGGCGGGAATGGCGTCGACGTCGATGTGGTCGGGGTTGCGTTCGAGCAGCGTGACGTCGTGACTGTCGACGAGCTCGCGGGCGATGGAACGGCCGACGGCGCCCGCCCCGGCGATCGCGACTTTCATTGGGCTTCGATGTCCACGCTGGGCGGCAGCGCCGCAATGGCCAGTGCTTCGGCGATGTGCCCGGCGATCGCCGCCATGTACACCTGGTCGCCGGATTGGATAGCCGTCTTCGCGTCGGGCAGCAGGCCGGCGCCGACGCGGATCAAGAACGCAACCCGCCCACCGGTGGCGGTTTCGAGGTCGGTGATCCGGTGGCCCATCCAGTCCTCGTGCAGCGCCAGTTCGGTCACGCCGACCCTGCCGGTCGGGTCCCGCCATTTGGTGGTCTCGGTTTCCCGGGTGAGCACGTGTAGCAGCCGGTCGGTCGTCCACGGCACGGTCGCGACGGTCGGGATGCCGAGCCGCTCGTACACCGCGGCTCGCTTGGCGTCGTAGATGCGCGCGACGACGCGCTCCACGCCGAACGTCTCGCGAGCCACCCGGGCCGAGATGATGTTGGAGTTGTCGCCCGAGGACACCGCCGCGAACGCGCCGGCCTCCTCAATTCCCGCCCGCAACAGCACGTCACGGTCGAAGCCCATGCCGAGCACCCGCTCGCCCGAGAACTCGGGGGACAGGCGGTGAAAGGCGGTGCTGTCGCGGTCGATGACGGCGACGTCGTGACCGATCCTGGCCAGGCTGTCCGATAGCGACGCGCCAACCCTGCCGCATCCCATCACCACTACACGCACCTGACGGTCCTCTCCGGCCGCAGCCTAGAAAAAGCTGTCTGTGGAAACTGCGCACTCGGAACGCTACAGCCATTCGCTCCTGGGCTTACTCTTGGCTCTCGTGTCCAAGCTTTCGACCGTCGCGCGGCGGTTGGTATTAGGTCGGCCGTTCCGCAGCGACAGGCTTTCGCACACCCTTTTGCCCAAGCGGATCGCCCTGCCGGTGTTTGCATCGGATGCACTGTCATCGGTGGCCTACGCACCGGAGGAAATCTTCCTGGTCCTGTCGGTCGCGGGTATGACCGCCATCACCATGGCGCCGTGGATCGGGGTCGCGGTCTCGGTAGTCATGTTGATCGTGATCGCGAGCTACCGGCAGAACGTGCACGCCTATCCGTCGGGCGGCGGCGACTACGAGGTGGTGACCACCAACCTCGGCCATACGGCCGGCCTGACGGTGGCCAGCGCGCTGCTGGTGGATTACATCCTGACCGTTGCGGTGTCGATGGCCTCGGCGATGTCGAACATCGGTTCGGCGGTGCCGTTCATCGGGGAGCACAAGGTCTTGTTCGCGGTCACCGCGATCCTGGTCCTTGCGTCGTTGAACTTGCGCGGCATCCGCGAGTCCGGCACCGCGTTCGCGATCCCGACCTACGCGTTCATGATTGGCATGTACATCATGCTGGCCTGGGGACTGTTTCAGATCTACCTGCTCGGTGAACCGCTGCGCGCCGAATCGGCCGCGTTCGAGATGCACTCCGAGCACGGCGACGTGCTGGGTTTTGCGCTGGTATTCCTTGTGGCCCGGGCGTTCTCGTCCGGTAGTGCGGCGTTGACCGGTGTCGAGGCGATCAGCAATGGGGTGCCGGCCTTCCGGAAACCCAAGTCCCGCAACGCCGCTACCACCTTGGCGCTGCTGGGCCTCATCGCGATCACGTTGTTCATGGGCATGATCCTGCTGGCCGAGGAGACCGGCGTGAAGATCGCCGAACGCCCCGAGGAGCAGCTGGTCGGAGCGCCCCCCGACTACCAGCAGAAAACGCTGGTCGCCCAGTTGGCCGAAACCATCTTCCAAGGCTTCCCGCTCGGGCTGTTGATCATCACTAGTGTCACCGCGCTGATCCTGGTGCTGGCGGCCAACACGGCATTCAATGGATTCCCGGTGCTGGGATCGATTCTGGCCCAAGACCGTTTCCTGCCGCGTCAGCTGCACACCCGCGGCGACCGGCTGGCGTTCTCCAACGGGATCTTGTTCCTCGCGTTCGCGGCGATCGCGTTCATCGTGGCGTTCCGGGCTGAGGTCACCGCGCTGATCCAGCTCTACATCGTCGGCGTCTTCGTGTCGTTCACGTTGAGCCAGATCGGCATGGTCCGGCACTGGACCCGGCTGTTGCGCACCGAGACCGACGGCGCAGTGCGGCGCAAGATGATGCGCTCCAGGGTGATCAACACGATCGGCTTCATTTGCACCGGCGCTGTGCTGGTCGTGGTGGTTGTGACGAAATTCCTTGTGGGGGCGTGGATTGCGATCCTCGCGATGGGTGCCTTGTTCGTGATCATGAAGCTGATCCGCAAGCACTACGACACCGTCGCACGCGAGCTTGCGGAACAGGCAGCAGAGGCCGAGGACATAGTGCTGCCAAGCCGCAACCACGCCATCGTCCTGGTTTCCAAGCTGCATCTGCCGACGCTGCGCGCCCTGGCATATGCCAGGGCCACCCGACCTGACGTACTGGAAGCGATCACCGTTGGCGTCGACGACGGGGAGACACGCGAGCTGGTCCACAAGTGGGAGGACAGCGATATCAGCGTGCCACTGAAGGTGATCGCCTCGCCGTATCGAGAGATCACCCGGCCTGTGCTCGATTACGTCAAGCGGATCAGCAAGGAGTCGCCGCGCACCGTCGTCACGGTGTTCATTCCGGAATACGTCGTCGGCCACTGGTGGGAACAGGTATTGCACAATCAAAGCGCTCTGCGGCTCAAGGGCAGGCTGCTGTTCGAGCCGAACGTGATGGTCACATCCGTTCCGTGGCAATTGAGTTCGTCGGAGCGGCTGAAGACCCTGCAGCCGCACGCGGCTCCTGGAGATGCGCGCAGAGGCTTCCTGGAGTGAGCGAAGAAGTCGTCGAACCGCCGCCATTGCCGGAGGACCTCACTCTGACGGTGGGGTCACCGGCCAACGGCGGCAGCTGCGTGGCACGCCACGAGGGCCGGGTGGTGTTCGTGCGGTATGCGTTGCCGGGGGAGACGGTCAAGGTTCGCGTCGTCGGCGATCACGGATCGTACTGGCACGCAGACGTTGTCGAGGTGATCGAGCCGTCCGAGGATCGCGTGGAATCGCTGTGCCCGATCGCCGGCGTGGACGGCGCCGGTTGTTGCGATATGGCGTTCGCCGAACCCGGCGCCGCGCGACGACTGAAGGGCGCCGTGGTCGCCAACCAACTGGCAAGGCTGGGTGGGTACCACTGGCGCGACGAGGATGACGCTGCCGCCGAGGCGGTCGGCGAGGGCAGCGCCACAGGCTGGCGAACCCGGGTGCGGCTGGACACCTCGGGCGAGGGCCGGGCGGGCTTTCACCGCTATCACAGCTCCGAGCTGGTGACCGACCTGGACTGCGCCCAGTTGCCGACGGGGATGCTCGACGGCCTGCATGACTGGGTCTGGCCGCCCGGGGCACAGCTGCACGTCGCGCTCGACGACGACGGCGCCCGGCACGTCGTGCAGTCCGGGCCACGCACCGGGCGGAAGACGTCGACCCAGGTGGTCGAGGGGCGCTACGAGGCCGTGCAGCGGATCGGGGAAAGGGTCTGGCGGGTGCCGGTGACCGCGTTCTGGCAGGCGCACCGCGACGCGGCACGGGTGTACAGCGGGCTAGTGGCCGGCTGGGCGCAGCTGAGCACCGGGATGACGGCGTGGGATTTGTACGGCGGGGCAGGCGTTTTCGCAGCGGTGCTGGCGGAGGCGGTCGGGGAGACCGGAAAGGTGGTGACCATCGACACGTCGCGCGGTGCCTCACGATCGGCGCGGGACGCGCTGGCCGACCTCGGCTGGGTCTCGGTGGTGACCGACTCCGTCCGCCGGGCGTTGACGCGCACAGGCGGAGCGCGCCGACGTCGCGGTGCTGGACCCGCCGCGGTCTGGGGCCGGTCGCGAGGTCATCGACCTGCTCGCCGCCGCGGAGGTGCCCCGCGTGGTTCACATCGGTTGCGAGGCGGCATCATTCGCACGCGACGTCGGGCTGTACCTCGGTCACGGCTACCAGGTTGAGGAATTGCGGGTGTTCGACTCATTCCCACTGACGCACCACGTCGAGTGCGTCGCAGTGCTGACCCGCTGAGGGCGGCCCAATTGCATTGACTCTGCGGCCACGGCACTGAAAGTGCGAGTACGCAACACCGTTACCGCAGAGTCAATAGATGAAATCCTCGGGTGTGGGCATAGGCGATCTCAAGGCGATTCTCGAGTCCGGCGGCCGGCCCTCGGCCTGACGCGCTTGGCGGCGAGGACCGACTGCTGGCGGTGCCAGCGGTCCAGTAGTGCCGGGATCTCGTCGAGCAAGAAATCGTAGAAGTCGCGCATCTGGGTCAGGCGCTGCCGGGCCAGGCTGTCCGGGCCGGTGGCGGCGATTCCAGCGTCCGCGGCAGCCTGCATCGCGCCGATCACCTCGTTCTGATTGGTGTAGAGGACCGCCCAGGCGTCGTCGCGCACGCGGTAATGGTCACGGCGGCTCGCCGGCGCAGGAACTCGTTCGACCAGGCCAACAGACGTCAGCATCTTGAGCGCGCCGGAGATCGCGCCCGAGCTGGCCTGAAGCCGATCGACCAGTTCACCCGCCGTCATGCTCGGCTGCTCGGTGAACAGCAGGGTGGCCAGCACACGCGCGGTCATTCTCTGCAGCCCGTGGTTGGTCAGGACGAGGGCGAGCCGCTCAGCGGCGTCCTGCTGGTCTTGTTGCATTGGCGCCCCGTTCAGAATCTTCAGTAATCTCTGAAAATTCAGTATAGTAGCTTCGGTGCTCCGGGAAGTCTGGTCGGAACTTTTGTCCGTTTGTCTGGAAGGTGGACCGCACCAGTGATGGAGACCGTAGAAACCGGCACGCCGTCGAATGCGATCACCGAGGTGATCCGCGTGCGCGGGCTCACGTACACCTATCCGAAGTCACCCGAGCCCGCGGTGCGCGGCATGGACTTCAGCGTCGGTCGCGGCGAGATCTTCGGATTCCTCGGCCCGAGCGGAGCAGGGAAGTCGACCACGCAGAAGCTTCTGATCGGTCTGTTGCGAGGCCACGGCGGCGAGGCAGCGGTATGGGGCAGGGATCCACTGGCCTGGGGGCCCGACTACTACCAGCGCATCGGGGTCTCGTTCGAGCTGCCCAATCACTACCAGAAGCTCACCGGTCTGGAGAACCTGCGGTTCTTCGCGTCGCTGTACGACGTCAACACCCTGGACCCGATGCACCTGCTGGACGCCGTCGGTCTGACCGGCGACGCTCGCACGCGAGTCGGCAAGTACTCCAAGGGAATGCAGATGCGGCTGACGTTCGTGCGGTCGCTGATCAACGACCCGGAACTACTCTTCCTCGACGAGCCGACATCGGGCCTGGACCCGGTCAACGCGCGCAATGTCAAGAACATGATCCTGGACTTGAAGGCGCGCGGTCGCACGGTCTTTCTCACCACGCACGACATGGCCACCGCCAACGAGCTATGTGACCGGGTGGCGTTTGTCGTCGACGGCCGGATCGTCGCGCTGGACACACCCGCCGAATTAAAGATCGCCCGCAGCCAGCGGGTGGTACGGGTCGAGTACCGCGGCGGCAACGGCGGACTGGAAGCGACTGACTTCCCGATGGATGGCCTGGCCGATCATCCGGCATTCCACGAGCTACTGCGCACGCATCACGTCGAAACCATCCATAGCAGGGAGGCCAGCCTCGACGACGTCTTCGTGGAGATCACTGGACGGCGGCTGTCATGAGCCGGCTGGCCAGCGCGCTGCGGCTCGAACTGACCCTCCAAGTCAGGCAGCGGTTCCTGCACGCCGCCATTTTCTCCGGCCTGATCTGGCTGGCGGTGCTACTGCCGATGCCTACCGGCCTGCGGCCGGTCGCCGAGCCCTACGTCCTGCTCGGCGACACCTGCATCATCGGGTTCTTCTTCGTCGCCGGCACGGTGTTCTTCGAAAAGCAGGAGCGCACGCTCGGTGCCGTTATCTCCACACCACTGCGGTTCTGGGAGTACTTAGCCGCCAAACTGACATTGTTGGTGCTGATTTCGCTTTTTGTGGCGATGGTCGTTCCGATAGTCGGTCACGGATTCGGCTATCACCCCTTACCGCTCGTGGTCGCAACGGTGCTCGGCACGCTGCTGATGCTGCTGGTCGGGTTCACTACGTCGCTGCCGTTCGCCTCGATCAGCGACTGGTTCCTTGCAGCCACGATCCCGCTCGCCGTCATGACGGTTCCGCCGGTCCTGTACTACTCCGGTGTGTGGCCGAATCCGCTGACGTATCTGATTCCCACGCAAGGCCCGCTGTTGCTGTTCGGGGAGGCATTCGACCAGGTCACACTCGCGCCGTGGCAGGTCGCGTACGCGGTGGCGTACCCGGCGGTATGTATCGCAGGCCTGTCGTGGGCGGCGAGGGCCACATTCGTGCGCTACGTCGTCGCACGGTCGGGGGGTATGTGATGTTGGCGTCTGCACATGCGCTGGTTGCGTTCGGCCGCAACGATATTCGCGGCACCTACCGTGATCCGCTGCTGATCATGATCGTGGTCGCCCCGGTTATCTGGACCACCGGCGTCGCTGTTCTCACGCCGATGTTCACCGGGATGTTGGCCGAGCGCTACGGCTTCGACCTGGTTCCATATTACCCGCTGGTCCTCACCGCGTTCCTGCTGCTGACGAGCATCATCATCGTCGGCGGCCTCGCCTCATTCCTGGTGCTCGACGAGGTGGATGCCGGAACGCTGACCGCGTTGCGCGTGACTCCGGTCCCGCTGCCCACCTTCTTCGGCTATCGCGCGGCAACCGTCATCGTGGTGACGACCAGCTACGTGATCGCGACTATGTCGTTCAGCGGCATTCTCGAGCCCGGGCTGATTCCGGCCCTGGTCCCGATCGGCTTGCTGTCCGGTCTCTCGGCCGTCGTCTGTCTGCTGCTGATCGTCGCGGTCGCCAACAACAAGATCCAGGGCCTGGCAATGGTGCGTGGCCTCGGCATGCTCATCGCCGGTCTGCCCTGCCTGCCCTGGTTCATCGACTCCGCGTGGAATCTGGCTTTTGGTGTGCTGCCGCCGTTTTGGGCCGCCAAGGCCTTCTGGGTGGCCAGCGATCACGGCACCTGGTGGCCGTACATCGTGGTCGGCGTGGTCTATAACGTCGCGATAGCCTGGCCGTTGTTCCGTCGCTTCGTCGCCAAGAACACCTGACAGCGCTAGATGCGATGTCGACGGCTGGCCGCGGGCGCGTACGGCGTGGGATCGATGTCGGGCTGACGACCCTCGATCAAGTCGGCGAGCATGCGAGCCGAGCCGCATGCCATCGTCCAACCGACATGGCCGTGGCCGGTGTTGTAGTACAGGTTGTCGAGGCGGCCGAGCCCGATCAGCGGCGGTCCGTCGGGGGTCATCGGGCGCAGTCCCGTTCGGTACCGCGCACTGTCCCAGTCGATCGCCCCGGGAAACAGCTGCTCACCCGCGGTGATGATGCCGGCGTAATCGGCCGGCGTCGAGCTGCGGTCGTAGCCAACGAATTCCGCGGTGGCCGACATCCGGATATCGGTGCCGAATCGCGACCATGCGACCAGGGAGCGCTCGTCGATGCCGCCGACATGCGGCGCGCGTTCGGGATCCTTGATCGCCGCCGTCAGCGTGTAACCCTTGGCCGGGTAGACCGGAATCCGGATGCCCATGGTCCGCGTCAGCAGTGGGCTCGCCGCACCGGCGGCCAAGACGACGATGTCCGAACGGATGTCGCCGTCGGGTGTAGTGACTTCGGTGACGCTCGACCCGTCGGTCGCCATACCCGTGATCGTGCGTCGACAGGTGGAACTGCACGCCTAGCCGCGCGACACGCCTCGGCGAGGGCGACGGCGAATCGTTGTGGGTCGCCGGTGGCGTCGGAGGTGTCGTGGATGGCCCCGGCGAAGCGTGCTTCGCTATGGCGCAGCGCAGGCTCGACGGCGATCAGTCTGTTCGGCATCGAGAATCTCCTGGTGCCGACCGTGGTCGCGAAGCAGCACCGAATTGCGTTCGGCTGCCGTAAGTTCCGACCCGTCGCGGTAGAGGTAGAGCACGCCGCTGCCGGTGTGGCAGAACTGCAGTCCCTCCCGATGGGCGAGTTCGTCGGTCAGCCGCTGGCTGTAGCGGGCGAGTGCGAGCTTGGCGAGTGTGTTCGCCCGCGACCGCGACGGCGTGCATTCCCGCAGGAAGCGCAGGCCCCACCGGATCAGGTCGGCGTCCGCCCGGGGTTTCACCTTGATCGAGGTGTCGGCGCCGAGCAGGGACCGCAGCAGCATCCGCGGCGCGGTCGGGGATGCCCAGGCGTAGGAGTGCCCGGGGGCGATCAGCCCGGCGGTGCTGGCGCTGGTATCGGAGGCGACTTCGGAGCGGCGGTCATACACGTGCACTTCGTGCCCGCGCTCGGCCAGCGCATGCGCCGTTGCGACACCGACGACGCCGGCCCCGATGACGGCGATCTTCACTCTGTCGGCTCCGAGTCATCGTCGTTGCCGCGCAGCACTTCTTGAACGTAGAAGCGCCAGCCGAGGAACCCGACCCACAGGGTGACGGCGATGACGGCGCTGGGAACTCCGTAGTAGAGCAGGTTGGCGATCATGCGAGTTCTCCTTGGGGGACGAGCGCCGGTTGCCGGCGGGGTGGATAGCGGTTCGCCGTGACGGTCGCGACGATGGTGAAGACGATCAAGTTGGCCAGCACGCCGGGGATGAGCCCGTCATCGAGACCGAAGGGGGCGGGCAGGACCCATTGCCATACCGCGGTGACAACCGCACCCGCGGCGATCCCCGACAGTGCCGCAGGCGCAGAACGGATTCCGAACAGCACTGCCGCGAAGAGCGGGACGATGATGGTCGGCGCCCAGAGCGTATAGCTGTAGAGCAACGCGTCGACGATAGTGGGCACGCTCAGCGCGAAGATGGTGGCAGCGGCTCCGACGATCACGCTGGTGGCGCGCTCGATGGTCAGTCGACGGGTGGCCGGTACGGGTGTCGTGCGCAGCGGCTGATAGATGTCCTTTGTCAGCACGACCGCGGTGGAGTTGAGATACGAACTGGCGGTGGACATCACGACCGCGAGCAGCGCCGCGATGACGAGACCCAGGACGCCGATCGGCATCAGATTCATCACGACCGTCGGTAGCGCCTGGTCGGTTTCGATGTTCGGATAGAGCACCAGCGCGATCAGGCCGAGTGATGCCGAGGTGAAGTAGAAGGCGAACGAGAAGAACCCCGCCATCGTGAAACCTATTCGGGCGTGCCGGGAGTCGGGCGTCGAGAAGGTGCGCTGCGCGTACGGCGGCACCAACGTTTCCCCGAGCAGCAGCGCGCAGAACAGCGTGAGGAACTGCAGCGGGGTGTAATCGCCCATCACCGTGAGATGCGCCGCCGGCACCTGGTCGATCAGCGAGTTCGGGCCGCCGACCGCGTCCAGGCCGATCAGCAGGGCGACCGGCAGCAAGACACCGAGGAACACGAACTGCAGCATGTCGGTCTGGATCACCGCCCATGCGCCGCCGAACGACGAGTACAGCACGACGACGCCCATGCCGATGAGCACCGCGGGCACCGTCGGAACATCGAGGGTCGCGTTGACCACGGTTCCGATCGCCAACGCCTGGGCGCCGAGGATGCCCGCGCACAGGGCGAGGGACAGCACGCCGGTCACGATGCGCGCCGGCTTGCCGTAGTGCTCGTGCATGACGTCGCCCAGGGTGTGAGCGCCGACGTAGTTCTTGAGCCGCGGTGCGACGAACAGGCCGACGAGCACCGTCTGTACGCCGAACGCGCAGAACGCGAACATGTAGACGTATCCGTCGCGCATCGTCGCGCCCGCGACGCCGATCGATGCGCCGCCGCCGAGGAAGGCCGCGGCGAGGCTGCCGAAGAAGACCGGCCAGACGATTCGGTTGCCTGCGACGGCGAAGTCGTCGGGGTTCTTCACCCGTCGCATGGTCTGCACGCCGATGAGGATGAGCAGGGCGAAGTAGCCCGCCAGCAGGATCCAGTCCAGAGGTGTCATGTGAACTCCTTGTCGAGGATCGCCCAATCGTATGGACGGACATGTGACCGCACGTCACTAGGCAAATCACCTAGACTTCTGTTTCCAGAACGTAAGAAATTAGGCGAAGTGCCTAACTCGCTCCGCTGGGGGACACATGCTCGGACAGGCTCTGGCTCAGCAGATCGCCAACGAGATCACCGACGTCATCGGGCACAACGTGCTGATCACCGACGAGTCGGGCATCGTCCTGGGCAGCGGCGACGAGTCACGTGTCGGACAGTTCCACGAGGCGTCCGTCGAGGTGGTCCGCAGCCGGCGAACGATGGCGCACTCCAGCGAGGACGTCCGCGATCTCATCGGCACGCTGCCGGGCGTGACCATCCCACTGGTCATCGACGACGAGGTGGTCGGCACGATCGGGCTGTCCGGGTCGCCGGAGGAGGTCGTTCAGTTCGGGCTCGTCGTCAAGCGGCAGACCGAGATCCTGATGCAGGAGGCCGCCCGGATCGGGACGCGGATGACGCACGAACGGGCCACGGCCGAACTGCTGCGCGAGATCTGCGAGTGGCACCACTCCGGGGTCGCGAAATCGCAATTGCTCCGTCGGGGCCGCACGCTCGGCCACGACCTGACACTGCCGCGCCGGATGGTGCTGATCCAATGGGAGGAGACCGAAGGGTCGCGACAAGAGGCCGGCTCAGAACACATCGTCCGTCGGGTCGAAGAGGTGTTCAGCTCGGCGGACGACCTCATTGCGCCGCTGGCGCGCATGGTGATCGCGGTCGCGACGCCCGAGGGCGCCGTCGAGGATCGCTGCCGCGAACTGGTCGCGTCGGCCGAGGGCAGTGGCTTGCGCGTTCGCGTCGGCGATCGGGTCCACCGCGATCGGGAATCGGCGAACTGAACGTCTCCGCGCGCGATGCCTTCGACGCGCTTCAGGTCGGGCCGATCGCGCATCCGGGAATGACGATCCACCAGATCGAACACGTTCGACTGCACCAAGCCTTGTCGGTCGTGCCGATCGACTCGCGGACCCGCCTCGTCGAAGGCCTGCTCGCACCGCTGCTGGCCGACCGTGAATGGACGACGCTACGCGCCACGCTGATCGCTTGGGGCGACAGCGCATTCAACATCACGAGGGCGGCGGAGCGCCTTCATGTCCATCGCAATACGCTCATCTACCGCCTCGACAAGATCGCCCGAGTTCTGCAGCGATCGCTCGATGAGCCCGGCCTGGCCGTCGCCCTGTACGTCACGTGCGTGATCGACGAACTCGGTCGGCGAAATGCCGCTGAAGCCGGCGGTGCCGGTGCCCGAACAGCGCGCGCAGCCCGGCCGCGATCACCGGCGTCGCCAGGCGCAGCGGTGCGCGCAACTCAAAGGTAATACGGTCCCGGACAACGGTTTTCCCGTCACCGTCTGGCGTCAGGGTGCGCTCGTGTCGCCAGACTCGCATGCTCAGCATGGTCGACTGCTCGTCAAAGCCTCGGCCCGGCTGAAGCTCGGCGATGGTCAGATGGTCATAGTCAATCGGCAGGACACCGAACAACCGTATCCAGGCCCGGCCAATCGGCTCGCCAACTGGCACGTTGTCGACGTTCAGCGATTCGGCGCCGCGGGGCATCGACATGGTCATCCACGGCCGAAGTTCGTCGTTGATGCCCTCCGGTGTGACGACGCGTGCCCACACCCGCTCGACGGGTGCATCAACGATGCTCTGCCGCTCGACGATCATCGGTTCATCCTTTTAGCAAGATTACGATCCAACTTATCGGACCGATGGCCGCTCCGGGTGGCACCTCTGGTCGGCTGGCGGCCTAACCGCCGGGATTCTCAATCGCGTCAACCGCCCGCTGCAATCGGTCGAGCACAGCGCGCAATTCTGCCAGGGTCTCCCGAATCTCGGCCGTGGCTGAATCGTCTTGGCCTGGTGCAGGAGTTGCCAGCGGAGGTGCCGGTTTCTGAGGGGCCCGCGGTCCAGTCTGCGGTGGTGGTGGTGTGGCTGCATCACCACCGGGGGCGGTGGCGGCACGGCCTGTGCCGGGGCCGAAAACTTGATCGAGAGCCTCGGCCAGGGTGGGGGCGTAGCCGACCCGGACCCCGCCGCCTGCGCGGGGTTCTCGGACGCTCACCAAAACCCGGGAAAGTTGCGGGAACGTCGAGCTATGCGGCGCCGTCGAGATCCGTTCGGTGTACAGCGGTTCCACATAGAGCACGCCGCCGTCGGCGATCGGGAGCATCAGCAGATTGCCGAAATGGATCCTGTTGGACCGCTCCAGCAGTGTCCGTTCGGATGCCACCCGGGTGTCGGAGATCATCGAGTTCTGGATCTGTTGCGGGCCCTGGGTCAGGGTGTCCGTTGGCAGTTGCAGCACGGTGAGCTTGCCGTAGTTCTCCGGATCCGACTGCGCCGAGATGTAGGCGGAGAGGAATTCCCGGTTGTAGCCGACCATTGCGGTGGCCAGCCGGAAGGATGGCTGTGCGGTCTGCTGGTCACCGACCAGGACGTAGAACGGCGGCTGCGTCGGGTTGGCTTCATCGGTGGGGTCGCTGGGCACCGACCAGAAGGCGTTAGTGGTGAAGAACTCGCGCGGCTCGTCGACGTGGTATTTCGCGAGCAGCTCGCGCTGAACCTTGAACAGATCTTCGGGATAGCGGAAATGGGCTCGCAGTTCGTCCGTGATGTCGTCCTCGGGTTTCACCGTGCCAGGGAAGGCGCGCATCCACGCCTGCAGGACTGGATCGTCTCGATCAACCTGATAGAGCGTGACTGTGCCGTCGTAGGCGTCCACGGTTGCCTTGACGGAGTTCCGCGCGTATGACACCTCTTTGCCGGGTCTCAGGGTGCCGGCGGCATTGGTCACCTGTCCCTCCAGCGAGCTGGGCTGCGCGTAGGGATAGGTGTCGAGGGTGGTGTAGGCATCGACGATCCAGACGATCCGCCCGCTCACCACCGCCGGATAGGGGTTGGCGTCGGTGGTCAGCCACGGCGCCACCCGCTGTACGCGGTCCTTCGGGTCGCGGTGGAATATCACCTTCGAGTCGGAACCGATGTCGCGGGAGAACAGGAACCTATGCTCGGCGAACCTGGTGGCAAACACCGTGCGGTAGAACCAGTTTCCGATGGGAACGCCGCCCGCGCCGGTGTAGGTGTACTTCGAGGTGTCGGTGTCGTATTCGCGTGGTGCGGATCTCGGGGCGCCCCCGACGATCGCGTAGTCGGGATCTGCCTGCGCGATCACCTCACCGAAGTAGATGCGTGGTTGGTCGACCGGGATAATCTGTCGACCAGACCCCTGCGACGCGATGTCGCCGACCGTGTAGATGGGGTAACCGCTGTTGCTTTCGGAGGCTTCTGCAGCATCGCGGACCGCCGCGTTCACCCGGTTCGCGGGGGCGGCGACGAAGCCGTTGCCATGGGTGTAGACGGTGTGCCGGTTGATCCAGTCCCGCTGATTTCCGGTGAGGCTGTTAGGAGAAAGTTCTCGAACGCCAACTACGTAGTCGCGCAGCTCGCCGTCGATGCGATACCGGTCGAGGTCCAACTTGTCGTGGAAGTTGTAGAAGTTCTTGAGCTGCTGCTGCTGCGTGAAGGTTCGCGAGAGCACGTTCGGGTCCAGCAGCCGAACGTTGGCGATCGTGGTCAAGTCAGCCGGAACGTCGACCGGTGGTTTAGTACCGACGCCCGGAAAGTCGCGGTATTCGACCCAGTCGCTACCGAGCCGAAACGCCTGACGGGTCGCGTCGATGTTGCGCTGGATGTACGGGCGCTCGACGTCTGCTGCGTTAGGACGCACGGAGAACTGCTCCATGAGCAGCGGCCACACCCCACCGACGAGGACCGCGCACAGTACGAGCAGTGCCGTGGCCATCGCAGGAATCCTCATGTCGTGCAGGAAGATCGCGGCAAAAAACGCCAGGGCACACAGCGCCGCTATCGCGAGCAGGACGAGCTTGGCGGGCAACCCGGCGTGGATGTCGGTATAGCCGGCGCCAGTGAATGTCGGTTCCTTGCGGTTACCCGACAACAGGTCGTAGCGGTCGAACCAGTATGCAGCCGCCTTCAAGAGGATCAGTGTGCCGGCGAGCACGGCGAGCTGAACCCGCGCACCCTGGGTCAGCATGCCCTTGCCCGTGGTCAGTCGTAGGCCGCCGAACAGGTAGTGCGTCGCCAGACTCGCAACGAAGGCGAGGCAAACGGCCACGAACAGCCAATTCAGGACCGCCCGGTAGAAGGGCAGGTCGAAGACGAAGAACCCGATGTCGTATCCGAATTCCGGATCCACGATGCCGAAGGAACCACCGTGCAGGAACAGTTGCACCGTCTGCCATTCCGTCTTTGCGACTAGGCCGCACAACACGCCGACGGTGACCGCGCTACCCCACCCGAACAGCCTTGGCCGGCGCATCACCAGGGTCCGGTATGGCGTGATCGGGTCTTTCGGCGCCGCATTGGGAATGAACGCAGGCTGCGACCGATAGGCCAGCAGGATGGCTAGAAATATGGTGCCGCCCACCACCAGTGCAACCGCGACGAAGATGGCGACCCTGGTGATCAACACGCTAATCCACACTGTGCGGAAACCGACCTCACCGAACCACAACCAATTGACGTATGTATCCATCAGACGTGGACCCACGATCAGCAACGCGATGAGGCCGAGGCCCAGGATCGTCAGCCGACGGGCGCGCCTGGACAAGGACGGGAGTTTGTCGGGCGAACGTGTGCCCATGTGACGCTCCGAAGTTTGGGTGGCGCCGTATGGCGTGCAACTCTCCGGCGATCAGCGTCTTGCCGCCGCGTGACCGATGTGCAGAATTCTACTCTCGGGTCGGTCGATGAAATCGAAACGAACTGCATCACACGTGTGGCGGCCTCACGCCGCAACCGGATGCGCTGCTGAGTTGGGTGTTGGTGTGTCGGGAAGCCTTGTCGGCGTCATGTCCCCGCGACCAGAGGTACATCGTGAATAACCCTGCTGAGCAGACCGCTATTGGCCCGATGATCATCGTCGCCGCCGATCAGCACGCACCATCGCCGCTGGTCAACGATCCATGGGCCGGCCGGATGTTGCCGCCAGTGGCCGATTCGCCGCATCGCTCGCGCGGTGGTCACCCGCCCGCCGGGCGTTCATCGCGGTGACCGAGAGGCGGATCCGCGGCGGCTGGGCCAGCTTCTTGAGCCGAAAGCGTTACGTCGACGATCAATTGCTCAGTGCCCTCGCGAAAGGCATTGACGCCGTTGTGATTCTCGGCGCGGGTTACGACACCCGTGCGTATCGCATCCCCGGAGTTGGCGGGAATCCCCGTCTGTGAAGTCGACCTGCCCAGCAACATTGCTCGCAAGGCGGCGACATTGGAATTCCTTTCTAGCCGAACGCGAAGTACCGGAGCCAGAGATAGATCGCAGACAACGCGATAGACATCGCGGTGACCACTGCTCCCTTGCGGGTGAACTCCCAAAACGAGATGGGAGTGTCTGCGCGCCGGGCGATTCCGAGCATCACGACGTTGGCGCTGGCCCCGATCGCGGTCAGGTTGCCGCCGAAGTCGGCGCCGAGGGCGAGGGCCCACCACAGCGTGTCCGGGTGGGCCAGATCCGGCATGCTCGCGGCCAATTCACTGACGATCGGCGCCATCGTCGCGACATAGGGGATGTTGTCGATAATGCCCGACACCGGCGCGGAGACCCCGAGGATCAGCATCGTCGTCAGCAGGGCGTTCCCGCCGGTGAACTCGATCGCCGACCGGGCCAGCTGATCGACTACTCCGGTCTTGACGAGAGCTCCGATCATGATGAACAGCCCGGCGAAGAACAGCAGCGTCTCCCATTCGACACTGGACAGATAGTCGGGTCGCTCAACGCGCGAGATCAGGATGAGGATGCCCGCGCCCAGCAGCGCTATGACCGACGGCTCGATGTGCAGGAAGGAATGCGAGACGAACGCGGCGAAGACCGCGACGAGGACTACTCCGCACTTGATGAGCAGTCGTGGATCGCGGATGGCCTCGCGTTCCTCGAGCGACATGACGTCGGCGACGCGTTCGGGATCGACGTCGAACGAGCCGCGGAAGAGGCGGGGCAGCATGGCGATGAAAACCACCATGACGATGGCAACGATCGGTGCCATGTGGATCAGAAAGTCGTTGAATGTCAAGCCCGCCCGGCTGGCGATGATGATGTTCGGCGGGTCACCGACCAGTGTCGACGCGCCGCCGATGTTCGAGGCGAAGACCTCGGCGATCAGGAACGGGGCCGCATTGATGGACAACCGGTCACACACCAGCAGCGTGACCGGCGCGACCAACAAGACTGTGGTGACGTTGTCCAACAGTGCCGATGCGAACGCGGTCACCAAGACGAGCAGGATCATGATCCGCAGCGGCGAGCCTTTTGCTCGCTTGGCGGACCAGATGGCGATGTACTCGAAGACGCCGGTTTGGCGCAGCACGCTGACGATGATCATCATCCCCAGCAGCAGAAAGATTACGTCCCAATCGATTCCGGTTTCGCGGGAGTAGAAGACGTCGTCGGAGCTGACCACCCCGAAGGCCACCACGATGGCCGCACCGGTGAGTGCGATGAACGTCTTGTTGATGCGATCGCTGGCGATCAGGACATACGCGACCACAAAAACGGTGATCGCGGTGACAGGCATTTCCGTCAGGTCGTCAGGGCAGCGGCGAGCAAGCGTGACGCGGTGATGACCCCGTGCAGTTTGCCGTCCTTCAGCACGGCGATCAGCGGGCTGCGCAGTCGTGCCATCAGCGCGGCCACCTCGATGATCGTGTCATCGGCGTTGGCGGCCGGCACGTCCAGCAGATGCTGGGGCAGGACGTCACGCACCGTCTTACCGCTCAGCTTCTCGGCGGCATGGTCGGCCCACGACTCGTTGATCACACCGGCCAGCGAGGGATCGTCCTGGACGTACGTCGGCACGATGAACCGAACCACCTGGGACGCGGGCAGGACGGCGTACGGCAACCCGGACGAGTCTGTGACGACGATCCCCGGGAGGCGGTGCTCGGCCAATGTGCGTGCCGCATCCAGTGCGTTGGAATCGATGCTTATGACCGGGAATTCCTCGGCCATGTCCTCGGCGTGCATATCAGCACCATACGAGCGTGTCAGCACGATTGAAGGTGATCGTTGGCGTATTAACGCCGTCCTATCGGGCGGCTGCGAAACCCGCGACACCTCAACGGGATAGTCGACGTGCACCGGAGCCTTTCGCGAGTCGGTCAACTGACTGCCGACCAGACTTCCCGGCACACCAAGTCGAAATCTACTCCCACATGGCGCCTGTCACGAGCAATTAATGAGCTGAGCACGGGGGAGCGCTTCAATAAGATCGGTCAATGCCCACTCCTCTGCGACTGCTGACGCGCGGCTCGTGGTCGGAGTCGCAACGGTTTTCCGAGATCCTCCGGAAAGAGACAGTCGGCGGCATGCTGCTGCTCGCGGCAGCCGGCGCCGCGCTGGTCTGGGCGAACTCGCCGTGGTCTTCGGCCTACCGCACGGTGTCGGACTTCGCGATCGGGCCAGAGTCGCTCCATCTGCGGCTGAGCGTCTCGGCGTGGGCGGCCGACGGGCTGTTGGCGATCTTCTTCTTCGTAGTCGGGCTGGAACTCAAGCGCGAGTTCGTCGCCGGCGATCTGCGCGATCCCCGCAAGGCGGCGCTGCCGATCGCCGCCGCGATCGGCGGGATGATCGCCCCGGCCGCAGTCTTCATTGGCATCAACATGGCCGCCGGCCAGCCTGAGAACTTTGACGGCTGGGCGGTGCCGATCGCCACCGACATCGCATTCGCGCTCGCCGTCCTCGCTGTGCTGTCCACCCATTTGCCGACCGCGCTACGCACATTCCTGCTCACGCTGGCCGTCGTCGACGACCTGCTGGCGATAACCGTTATCGCCGTCTTCTATACCGACCACCTGTCGCTCGGACCATTGGCGCTCGCGCTCGTCCCGATCGGATTGTTCGCACTGGCCGTGCAGCGCGGCGTGCACCACTGGTGGCTGCTGGTGCCGCTGGCGGTTGCCGCCTGGGCGCTGGTGCACGCCAGCGGGGTGCACGCGACGGTCGCCGGGGTCGTGTTGGGGTTCACGGTTCCGGTGCTGGGCCGGTTCGGACACCCGACCGCGGAGCTGTTCGAGCACACGATGCGGCCGGTGTCCGCGGGATTCGCGGTGCCGGTGTTCGCGTTCTTCGCGGCGGGGGTAACGGTCGGCGGTGGGTCTGGTCTCGGCGCGTCCTTGCTGCACCCGCTCACGGACGGCGTGATCCTCGGTTTGGTGCTTGGCAAACCCCTTGGTGTGTTCGTCACCGCCTTTCTGCTGGCCAAATTCACACATGCCAGCCTCGATGACGATCTGGCCTGGCGCGACGTGCTCGGCGTGTCGCTGCTGGCCGGCATCGGCTTTACCGTGTCGTTATTGATCGGTGAGCTGGCGTTCGGCCACGGCACCGCCGCGGGCGACGACGTCAAGATCGGCGTGCTCGTCGGATCTGTTATCGCAGGTGTACTGGCATCTTTGGTGTTGTTGAGCCGCAACGCGGCGTATCGGCGCATTTACGAAATCGAGACCGCCGACGCCGACCACGACGGGGTACCCGACATCTACGAGTCTTGACGGCACTGACGCATCGGCCCGTGCGTACACTGACGGGATGCTTGAACAGATCCGCGGTCCCGCTGATCTGCAGCACCTGTCCCAGTCGCAGCTGAGCGATCTGGCACACGAAATCCGCGAATTCCTGATTCACAAGGTCGCTGCAACAGGCGGGCATCTCGGTCCCAATCTCGGCGTCGTCGAACTCACACTCGCGCTGCATCGCGTGTTCGATTCGCCGCACGATCCGATCATCTTCGACACCGGCCATCAGGCCTATGTGCACAAGATGCTGACCGGGCGCTGCCACGACTTCGACACGCTGCGCAAGAAGGACGGCCTGTCCGGCTATCCCTCGCGCACCGAGAGCGAGCACGACTGGGTGGAATCCAGCCACGCCAGCTCGGCGCTGTCGTACGCCGATGGGCTGGCCAAGGCGTTCGAGCTCTCCGGGCACCGCAACCGCCATGTGGTGGCCGTCGTCGGCGACGGCGCGCTGACCGGTGGCATGTGCTGGGAGGCGCTGAACAACATCGCCGCGGCGCGCCGGCCGGTGGTGATCGTCGTCAACGACAACGGCCGCAGCTACGCCCCGACGATCGGCGGGTTCGCCGAGCACCTGGCCGGCCTGCGGCTGCAGCCGGGCTACGAGAAGGTGCTCGACGAGGGCCGCAAGGCGGTGCGCGGCGTGCCGCTCATCGGCGAGTTTTGCTACCAGTGCATGCACAGCATCAAGGCGGGCATCAAGGACGCGCTGTCACCGCAGGTGATGTTCACCGACCTCGGGACGAAGTATGTAGGCCCATCGACGGGACCGACGAGCACGCGGTGGAGTCCGCGCTGCGCCACGCGCGGGGCTTCAACGCACCGGTGATCGTGCACGTGGTCACCCAAAAGGGCATGGGCTACCCACCTGCCGAGAACGACGAGGCCGACCAGATGCACTCGTGCGGCGTGATCGACCCCGAGACCGGGCTGGCCACGTCGGTGCCGGGGCCGGGCTGGACGTCGACGTTCTC
Source organism: uncultured Actinomycetota bacterium (assembly GCA_963851115.1). Classification (GTDB taxonomy): domain Bacteria; phylum Actinomycetota; class Actinomycetes; order Mycobacteriales; family Mycobacteriaceae; genus Mycobacterium. Next base: position 2,389 of record CAWKOI010000004.1, on the reverse strand, counting down.
CGAGGCGCTGATCGCCTACGGCACCAAGCGCCGTGACATCGTGGCGATCACCGCCGCCATGCCGGGCCCGACCGGGCTGAGCGCGTTCCGGCAGCGGTTCCCTGACCGCTTCTTCGACGTCGGCATCGCCGAGCAGCATGCGATCACGTCGGCCGCCGGGCTGGCGATGGGTGGCCTGCATCCGGTGGTGGCCATCTACTCGACGTTCCTGAACCGTGCGTTCGACCAGGTCATCATGGATGTGGCGCTACACAAGCTGCCGGTGACCATGGTGCTGGACCGTTCCGGCATCACAGGCCCCGACGGCGCCAGCCACAACGGCATGTGGGACCTGTCGATGCTGGGCATCGTGCCGGGCATGCGGGTCGCCGCACCGCGCGACGGCACCCGGCTGCGCGAGGAACTCGGCGAAGCGCTCGACTTCAACGACGGGCCGACCGCCCTGCGTTTCCCCAAAGGTGATGTGGGCGAAGATATTCCGGCGCTCGAGCGGCGCGGTGGTGTCGACGTGCTCGCGGTTCCCGCCGAGGGTCTGTCCGAGGACGTGCTGCTGGTCGCGGTCGGTCCGTTTGCGTCGATGGCGCTGGCGGTCGCCGAGCGGCTGCGCAACCAGGGCATCGGTGTCACGGTGGTCGACCCGCGGTGGGTGCTGCCGGTGCCGGACGCGATCTCCGAGTTGGCGACGGCGCACAAGCTCGTCGTCACACTCGAGGACAACGGCGTGAACGGTGGCGTCGGCTCGGCCGTGTCGGCGGCGCTGCGCCGCGCCGAAATCGACGTGCCATGCCGCGACGTCGGGCTGCCGCAGGAGTTCTTCGCACAGGCATCGCGCGGCGAGGTGTTCGCCGAGGTCGGCCTGACCGACCGCAACGTCGCCCGCCAGATCACCGGCTGGGTGGCAGCCCAAGGTGCCCCCGTCGCAGAGCCGGCAGTCAGCGAACGCCTCGACTGAGGTAGCGCCCGGCTGACAGCGCGAGCTTGGTCCACGCGCGAGCAGGCGCAAAGTGTCCCGGTTTCTCGGCGTGTCGGGGACTTTCACGTTCACCCGCTGGCGCGGGGGCCTGACGCGGTGCTGGAGAACTTTCTGGCCCACGTCGATCGCGTTACTGCCCAGCGGTAGCGGCGTCTCGAACAGCCGCGCAGCGGTGTGCCGGGCCATGCTTGTCCGGCACACCACCACGTCCCATCAGGCGTTGGCCGTGTACGACCGCGCCCCGACACCGGCGAGCGCGCCGCCGTCGACGATGAAGGTATTCGTCCCGGATGGGGCGCCCGGAGAAGTAACTCTCCAGGATCTCCCTCGTGCCTGCCGCGTAGCGGGTCTGCGCCGACAACGACGACCCGGAAATGTGCGGGGTCATGCCGTGGTGCGGCATCGTGCGCCACGGATGGTCGGCCGGAGCAGGCTGGGGGAACCAGACGTCACCGGCGTAGCCCGCCAGCTGACCGCTTTGCAGAGCGCGAACGACGGCATCGCGGTCACAGATGAGTGCTCTCGCGGTATTGATCAGGTACGCACCGCGTTTCATCGTACCGATCAGCTCGTCGTCGAACAGTCCGCGCGTTTCGGGATGCAACGGCGCGTTGACGGTCACCACGTCGAGGTGCGGCACCATGTCGCGCACCGTCGGGTGATAGGTCAGGTTGAGCTCGGCCTCGACTTCGGCGGGCAACCGGTGCTTGTCGAGATAGTGCAAATGCACGTCAAACGGCGCGAGCCGGCGCAGGACAGCCAGACCGATCCGGCCTGCGGCCACCGTGCCGACGTGCATGCCTTCGACGTCGTACGAGCGCTCCACGCAGTCGGCGATGTTCCAGCCGCCGTCGATGACCCACTTGTGGGACGGCAGGTAGTTACGCACCTGCGACAGGATCATCATCACGACGTGCTCGGCGACGCTGATGCTGTTGCAGAAGGTGACCTCGGCAACGGTGATTCCGTTCTTGATCGCTGCGTCCAGATCGACGTGGTCCGACCCGATTCCGGCAGTCACCGCGAGCTTGAACTTGGGCGCCCCTCGATCCGCTCTCGGTGAGGTATGCGGGCCAGAACGGCTGTGAGATGACGACTTCCGCATCGGCCAGGTGCTGGTCGAATACCGAGTTCTCGCTGTCCTTGTCCGAGGTCACAATCGAGCTCGTGGCCCAGCCCCTCCAGATAGTGCCGAAGGCCGAGTTCACCGGAGACGCTGCCCAGCAGCGAGCCCGGCGTGAAATCGATCGCCGACGGCGTGGGCAGCGATTGCCCGTCGGGGTAGCGGTCGAGGTGCGGAAGTCCGTCACGTGGGTAGGTCTGGGGATAGCCGTCGACGGGATCGTCGTAGAGCACGCAGACTACTTTGGCCATTTCTGTGATTACCTTTCTTGTAGTTGCACCGATCAGACGCCC
>CAWKOI010000003.1:0-100926 GCA_963851115.1 uncultured Actinomycetota bacterium | reverse complement strand
GCGAGCAGGTGCCAGACGATAACCAGGATCGAGCGGGCAACCGCGACAATCGCTTTGAGTTTGCCGCGGCGTTTGACCAGCCGACGGTAGCGCTCGCCGAGGAAGGTGTCGGTCCTGGCGCACCGACGCGGCCGCGTCGGCGAGCACCCGCTTGAGGTAGGGGTTGCCCTTGCCGATCTTGGCCGACCGGCGGCGGGTGCCGGACTGGATGGTCCGTGGGGAGAGTTTGGCCCACGAGACGAGATGTCCGGCGGTGGGGAACTGGGTCATGTCCAAGCCGACCTCGGCGATGATGGTCTGCGCCGCCGTGATCCCTATTCCGGTGATCTCGTCCAGGCGGGCGACCGCGCCGAGCGGGGCGACGCCGATGTTGACGGCGCCGGGACCCGGCGGGGGTGCGCAAGCGGCGGGAATGTCGGCGAGCAGTTGATCGACGCGGGCAGTGAGTGTGTCGATCTGGGCAGTGAGCGCGTCGACTTCGTCGAGCAGCATGCGCGATGAGTTCGGCGTGGTGGGCGTCGAAACGGCCGGTGAGCGCCTCCTTGAGGGCCGCTCGTTTCGGGCGCATCTTCCCCAGTGCACAGCTCGGCGAGCACCTCAGGGTCGTGTTCGCCGGCGATCAGCGCGTCGAGCATCGCCCGCCCGGACACGCCGAAGATGTCAGTGGCGACCGTGGACAGCTTGATGAGGCGTCTTCGAGGAGTTTCTCGACGCGCTGCTTGTACCGGGTGCGGTCCTCGACCAGGTCGACCCGCAACCGGGTCTAGTCGCGCAGCTGGCGGATCTCCGCCGGCGGGACGAAGCTGGGGCGCAGCATGCCCCGCTCGGTCGAGCTTGGCCAGCCACACCGCATCGAGCTTGTCTTCTCCGAACTAAATTGATCTTGATCATTGAGTCTGTGTTCTGGTGTGTCAGAACTGATTTCGGTTGTCTGCAGGGTCGGTGGTGCGGCCGGCGGCGTCGGTGAAGGTGGGGATGCCGAGCTGGACGGTCTTGGTGCGGCGGGCGGTGATCTGGTCCATCTGGGCGAGTTTGGCGTGGGCGCCGGCGAGGCTGACCTTCAGTCCTTCGGCTTCGCCGAACCAGCGGTGGGATTCGGCTTCGGCGATGCGGGCGATGAGGTTGTCGCGGATCTGGACCAGGCGGGCGCGGGCGGCGGGGTCGGGGCGCAGCAGCGGGCAGCGCAGGCAGCTGTGTTCGTGGATGCAGGGCGTGTCGTAGGAGCGGCCGCAGTCGCCGACGGCGACCTTGCGGCGTTCGAAGTGGCCGACGAACTCGGCCCATTCCTCGTCGGTCGGGGTGCGGTATTCCTCGCTGGGGCGCAGCGCGCGGCGGCGGGCGATGAACGCCCGGTGGCCGTTGATCACTTCCTCGGGGTAGACGGCCTTGTAGCCCATGGTGGTGTTGATGTCGCGGTGCCCGGCGACGAGTTGGGCGATGTGCGGCGGCATGCCGTGCAGGATCGCGTCGGTGATGAACAGCCGGCGGAAGTCGTGGAAGGTGTAGCGCATCGGGTGCCCGGCGGCGTCTTTGACGCCGAGCGCGGTCAGCGCGTGGTCGAGGTAGGTGCGCAGCGCGGTCTCGGTGACCGGCGCGGTTCTCCAGCCGGCGGCGCCATTGGAACAGCAGCGGCATGGGCGGGTTGTAGACGCGTTCGTTCTTGTCGTAGGAGACCACCAGCGGCACGTCGGGCCGGCCGCCGCGGATGCGGGCGACGATGGTGGACAGCACGTCGGCGAGCTCCGGTGAGATCACCAGCAGCCGTTCGGCGTCGGTCTTGGACGGGGTGATCTGCAGCAGCGGGATCAGCTCGCCGGTGGCCGGCAGCCGGTATTGGATCAGGCTGTGGTGGGACAGTTCGGTCAGTTCCTCGATCCGGATGCCGGTGTGGCGCAGCACTTCCACCATCGCCCAGGTCCAGAAGCCGCGGTGTTCTTCGAAGCTCAGGTCGCGGCGGCTGGCCGGTGTCGGGGTGCTCGGCCCAGACGCGGCCGGTGGTCTCGGTCTTCATCACCGCGCGGCGCAGCGTCACCCCGGCGGCGGTGAACAGCTCGCCGGGCCGGGTGCGCTCGGCGGCGGCGAGCAGCTCGGCGGTGCGGGCGCGTTCGGCGTCCACCCAGGAGACCAGCGCCGGCAGCACCGGCAGCCGTTCCCGGGTGCGTTGGTCCATCCGGGACTTGCGCGTGCAGGCGGTCCTTCTTGTGGGAGACGTCGCTGGCGCTGACCGGGCAGCGCACCGCCCACGGCCCCCACCGGGCCGGGTCGTCGTCGGCCCACTCGGCGAGGTCGAGGTAGAAGGCCCGCACCGCGGTCAGCACGCTGCGCCCGTCCAGCCGCGGCCCGGTGACCTGGCCGTTGTCCGGTGGTGGCCTGCGGGTGCGGGTCATCACCCGCTGCTTCCAGGCCGCGGCGACGTCGCGGGGCAGCTTCAGCGAGTCGATGCCGGGGTGGTGGGCCTCCAGGTCGGCCCAGAACAGCTTGCCGAGCAGGTAGGCGAAGCGCTGCAGCGTGGAGAAGTCCACCGACGGCTGGCGTTCGCGCAGGTAGTCGACCAGCACGTCGCGCACCGGGCGGCAGGCGATCCGGTAGCGGTCGATCAGCTGCTCGCAGGTCGGCTGCCCGCGGCCGGAGAACATCTCGATCGCGGCGGGCGCGTCCTCGCCCAGGACGCCGTGGGCGCGCAGCAGTTGGTAGAACAGCGGGCTGTGGGCGTGCGCCTCGGAGGTGGCGCGCATGCCGCGGCGGTGGCGAGCAGTTCGACGCAGTCACCGACCCGCACCGCGGCGACCGGGCCGCCCTTGGCGGCCAGGATGACCGCGACCCGGGTCAGCGCCTGCTGCCCGCTCTGCAGTCCGACCCGGCCCTCGGCACAGCTCGGCGAGCGCGGCGAACGCCGCCGGATCGCGGGTGCGGGCCATCTCGGCGGCCAGGCCGCGCCGCGCCGGGGCGAAGCGCAGCAGCCAGCCCAGGCCGGGCCGGATCACATCGGCGCAGATCAGCACCAGCAGCCCGGGGCTCAGGTGCGGCAGCGGCTCGGCGCGGTCGGTGCCGACCAGCAGCCGCCAGTCGGGCTGGTCCTCCGCGCCGCTGGCCCGCCACCGTTGCTGCCAGCTGTCGCCGGGCTGGGTCTCGCAGCCAGCTCAGCACGGCCAGCACCCCCAGCCGGCGGTCTGCTGGCTGGCGGGTTGTCCAACGTGAACGGCGCGGCCAGCACCCGGGCCAGCACCGCGGACCGGCTCGCCTCGGTCGCCGGCCACGACGACGGCGATCGGCCGGGGCGGGAACGCGGCCAGCAGCTGCGCCCCGGTCGGATTTCACCGACCCGCTCACCGGCGACGCGGCCACCGGCCGGCGCCACCTGCGCGCTGCGCGGCGGTCACGACTCGTCCTCGCCGAACAGGATCTGCAGGCTCTCGGCGCGGTACCCCGGCGCCGGCGGCGCCGCCGGGTCGCGGTCGCGTCGCCGGGCGTGGAAGGCCAGCACTCGGCGATCACGTCCTCGGTCACCGGGTTCAGGTAGCGCTGCGTGGTCGACAGGTGGGCGTGCCCGAGCACCCACTGCACGTCGGTCAGCGGCATCTGCGGGTCGCGGGCCATCCGATACGCCGCGGTGTGACGAAGATCGTGCAGCGACCAGTTCGCCCCCAACGCGGCGTTGGCCCGGGTGAACATCGCCCGGGCCGCGTCATAGCTCAACGCCCGGAACGGGCGCCGCAACGTCCACCACAACGGCTCGTCCCGCCCGGCCGGCACCAGCCCGGCCAGCTGCGCCTGATACAGCCGCAGCCACACGAACGCGTCCGGCGCGGCCGGCAACGGCTGCAACACCCGGGTGCCCTTGCGGATCACCGTGATCAACTGCTGGCCCGGGTCGACGTCGCCGACCGTGGCGCCCAGCAGCTCCGAGGCCCGCGCCCCGGTCGAGACCCAGAACGCGACCAGCGCCCGGTCACGGTGCGAACCCAGCTGCGCGAACAACTCGTCGAACCGCTCGTCCGGGATGCACCGCGGCGCCCGCGTCCACCACCTTCGGCCGATACCGGCCGCTGCGCTGCCCGGCGAACGGCTCCATCGGGTTGTGATGCGCATCCCGCGACCGGCACCGCGATGCCGGGCCAGCGGGAACGGGTTGACCATCGGCCCGCGTCCCCGCCTCCAGATGGAAGTCGTAAAAGCCGCGCAGCACGCTCTCGCAGTGCGCCACCGTCGCCGCCGCATACCGGCCCCCGCGCGACGGCTTGCCGGTCACCGCATTCACCCCCGACCCGGTCCGTGACCGCGCCACGGCGGCAACATCGCCGTCCGGGCGCCGCCAGTGCGGCCGGACCGGCTTGTCCGCGACCTGCAGCCAGCGGCAGAAGTCCCGGGCCTCGACCCGAGTCGCCTGATCCCACCCCACCCCCAGCGCCCACAGGAACCGGAACCAGCGCAACAGATCCATCCCGTACGAACGCTGCGTCGTCGCCGGCCGCCCGCACGCCGCCAACTCGGCGAAGAACGCCGCGACCGGCGCGACGACCGCACCGTCGGCGTCAACCAGCCGATACGGCTGGAACAGATCTCCGGTCGCCTCCAGCCACCCCGACCCGGCACCACCAGCCCGGACAACTCCCGCGGCACATCCCCATCGTTGATCACGAGCAGGGAACCTAGCCAGCCGAACCCCTCCCAGCACGCACCCGCCCCGAAATCCCCGCAGTAGTTCGGTCAACAGGTCGGTCTTCGGCCGGCCCGGCACGCTGCTTGACGTCATGGGCGTTGACCAGCCATACAAGCAGCCCGCGGGCTTCCAACAGATACACGAACGGGCGCCAGTAGTCAGACGTCGCCTCCACCACCACTCGTTCGATACGCTGCCGAGCCAGCTCGTCGGCCAGCTCCATCACCGCGCTGGTGGTGGCGCCCACATCCCAGACCTTGGTGACCCGCCGCCCGGCCACACTGGGATGGGGCACCCGGATGCACACCTTCCCCGAAGCCTTCGCGACATCGACGGCGGCGACGCGCTGCACCACCTCCACGCTGTCGTCGGCGTCGATCTCTACCGGTTCATGCCTCATCATCCAGACACCTCCTCTTCTCGACATCAACCGTTGCGGGACGCCCGGGGGCCTCGGTCAGGAAACCGAAATTCTGATCCGCGTGCTCGAAGCAACAGTGCGCGACCCTTCTGGTCGGGCCCCGGCGCCAGACTGACTAACGGGCTTAACTACCAAGGAAGCGTCGGCGTCGCGGACGACCCACCACCATTTTCACGTCGGCACGACGCGCCCACCACGGCACAGGGAGACTGACTACCAATGCCTGCCCGTCCGCATCGCACGGTCGACCGAGTCGTAGAGATCCTCGAGACCGTGTCGTTGAGCCAGCGCGGCGTCACGTTGGCCGAGTTGGCAACTGCCATGGGCGCGGCAAAGAGCTCCGTCCAGGAGCTGACCAACGGTCTTCTTGCGCGCGGCTATCTCATCGAAGAGGACCGCCGTTTCCACCTCGGGCCGGGCCCGTTCATCCTGGCCGCTCGCGCGAACAAGCTGGCCGCGCTCTCCCTTAATCATGAGTTCGTGGTCGAGTTGAGCAAGGTGCTCGGCTGCACTGTCCTCGTTGGGGTGCGCGTCGGGGATTCCATCGTCTTCACAGATTTTGTGGGTGAAGAGTCCCCCAGCCTTACGTTCGTTGCGCGCACCCACGCCCGTCGCCCTCTCTATACCAGTGCCGCGGGCAAGACCCTCCTCGCCAATGTTCCCGACGACGAGATGTATCGTCTCCTCGATCTCACCGGTCCCGAGCAGGCAGGCGCAGTCCGACAGTTCCTCGCCGAGCTCCCCGAAATCCGTTCGCGCCGACTGGCTTTCAACCGTGGAATCACGTTGGCGGACGCGTGCGCCGTAGCCACCCCCCTGCTGGCACCCGACGGCAGTCTGATCGCGGCGATCAGTGCAGCCGTCGACGTGTCACACGCGCACCGTCTCGACGACATCGGTGAAGAGCTCAAGAGCAGCGTTGCTGCCCTCGGCCCGAAATACGGCCTCAACGCAGGCGAGTACTGACGTGGCCCTGGTACTACCAACTTTCGCGGATGCCGTGCAGTGGTTGCCACGGCTAGACCGGGCGTAGTGGCGCACGCGGAACGCGGTGTGGTGCACCGCGCCCGCGCGCCTGATAATCGTGCGGGGTTGGCCTCAGCGCACTAATCGGTGGGGAACTCTTCCTCGGTGTGGAACTTTTCCTTCAAGGCGTCCACTCGCTTCTGGAAGTCTTCCTTGCGCTGCTGCTTCTTCTGCTCGCGGATCGCCTTTCGCGCGGCCTTGTCAGCCTCCCGCGCGGCCTCGTCTTGCGCCTCCAACTCGGCCAGAACCTCGTCCAGCGGCCTCCGGGAAACCTTGCCACCGAGTCCGGCCGCGAACTGCTCCAACGGCTCGGTGGTGACTTCGTCCGTCTCGGCCAGGATTGCGTTGCCACCAGGCGGTATCAGGCGCCCGAATGCTGCGATCGCCTCGTCACCGGTGTCCAGGCGGTCCGCGTCGTATAGGGCGCCGGTCGCGGCGCCGACACTCCACCCGAGCAGCATCCCGATCGGGCCACCGAGCACCCCGACGAGCATCCCGATCAAGCTGCCACTAGCGATTCCGATACCGGCGGCGCTGTCGCCCGACTCGGGAACCTGCAGGTGCCCCTGAGCGTCACGTTCGACGATCCCCGCGGACCGGACTCCGTACTGGTCGGCAGCGGCTGACAGCTTGCTGAACGCTTCATATGTCGTGCTGGTCTGTGGAAACGTGATTGCCGTTGCGTACTCCGTCATTCCCCGACCCCTTCCTTGAAAGGTACCGGCCCGCAATTGCGGACCAGATCCCTCGTGCGGCATTAGTCGTCACTGCGTCGACGAGTGCCGCATGCGGGTTCCGCCGCGCCACGCGCGGTATTGTCCGGGACTGTCTGAACAATAGTCCGCCGTCACCCCATCGCGTGGACGGATTGATCTCCGGCAGCGCGGGAGGCCTTCGCCCGGCTCCGGCAGACCAGTGATCCTTGCGGTTGGTTTGCTCTGCGCCGCTAGGGATCTCGTCGATCTCCCGGGTGGGCCGTCTCGTGCTGGTCGCTCTGATCCACGGTGGCGGCCCAGCTGGCGAGAAGGGCCAGTCCGTCCTGGGATGGGCTGTCGGGTTCGGGGCTGTAGGCGGTGAGGGTCAGACCGGTGTCGGCCGAGAGTTCCATGACCTCGTAGGCGAGGCGGAGGTCGCCGACGACGGGGTGATGGAATTGTTTGGCGCCGGCCCGGTGCAGGCGCACGTTGTGGGCGGCCCAGCGATTGCGGAAGGTTTCGCTGCGGGTGGACAGCTCACCGATGAGGTCGGACAGGCCGCGGTCGTAGGGGTTGCGGCCGGCTTCGGTGCGCAGCATGGCGACGGTGGTGTTGGCCGCGTCGTCCCAGTTCGGGTAGAGCGCGGTTGCCTGTGGGTTGAGAAAGGCGAACCTCGCCAGGTTCACCGGCCGGGACGGGTCGGCATACACCGGTGAGTACAGGGCGACTCCGAGCCGGTTGGCCGCCAGAAGGTCCAGACGCCCGTTGAGGACGATCGCCGGCAGCGCGGTCATTCCGTCGAGGATCCGCTGCACGACGGGACGAATTTGTTGCTTGGGGGCGGGGCGGCGGCGGCTGTGGGGTGTGGTGTTGGCGGCGCGGGCCAGGTCGTGCAGGTGTGCGTGTTCGGCCTCGTCGAGGTGCAGGGCGCGGGCGATGGCGTCCAGCACGCTGTCGGAGACGCCGGTGAGGTTGCCGCGTTCCAGTTGGGCGTAGTAGTCGGTGCTGACCCCGGCCAGCACGGCTACTTCTTCGCGGCGCAGTCCGGGAACGCGTCGCCTGCCGTAGGTGGCCAGGCCGGCCTGCTGGGGGGTGATCCTGGCCCGTCGGGTGGCCAGGAACTCCCGTATGTCATTCCTGCTGTCCACCCAGCCAGGCTACGGTCGCCGTACCGCGTGTCGGGGTGGGCTGCCAGTACATGGATAACCAGCCACTGCCACCGTCGCGGCGTCTCCGGTTTTCTGGATGCAGACCCATAGGGCGGCCACCGGATGGCACCGACAAAGCATGAAGGAGACACCCGAAGTGACTGAGACGAACGATGTCCGGGGTATCAGTCGCCGCGACCTGATGGCGAGAACCGCCCTCATCGGTGCCGGGCTGGCCGCCGGACCCCTGGTGTTGGCCGCGTGCGCGAACAAACCCGAGGAAACCAGCAACCGGAGCGACAACGACATGCAAACCCGAAGACTGGGAGCATTGGACGTCTCGGAACTGGGCGCCGGGTGCATGAGCATCAGCGCCAACTACGGACCTCCCGCGGACAGAAACCAGGGCATCCGAACCATTCGCGCGGCCCATGAAAAAGGGGTCACGTTCTTCGACACCGCCGAGGTGTACGGCCCTTATACGAGCGAAGAGCTTGTCGGAGAAGCACTCTCGCCGTTCCGTGACAAGGTCGCCATCGCAACCAAGTTCGGGTTCGATGTCGAAGGTTCCGGTGCGCCGCTGAGTCGACCCGAGCACATCAAGAAGGTGGTTGAGGGGTCACTCACGCGTCTGCGAACCGACCGCATCGACCTCTACTACCAGCACCGGGTCGACCCGACCGTGCCGATCGAGGATGTGGCCGGCGCGGTCAGGCAGCTCATCAGCGAGGGGAAGGTGCTGCACTTCGGTCTCTCCGAGGCGGGGGCACGAACCATCCGCCGCGCGCACGCCGTGCAACCCGTAGCCGCAGTGCAGAGCGAGTACTCGGTGTGGACACGAGATCCCGAACGAAACGGCGTACTCGACACGTGCGAGGAGTTGGGAATCGGCTTCGTCCCGTGGGGACCGGTGGGCTTGGGTTATCTTGACCGGGAAGATCGATGCCCGCGCTCGGTTCGACCCGCAAACCGATCTTCGATCCAGGTTCCCGCGCTTCACCCCGGAAGCCCTGGCAGCGAACATGCCGGTCGTTGACCTGATGAAACGATTCGCAGCGAAGAAGGACGCCACACCGGCCCAGATCGCGCTGGCATGGCTGCTGGCGCACAAGCCGTTCATCGTTCCCATCCCCGGCACCCGCAACATCGATCACCTGACCGAAAACCTCGGAGCACTCAACGTTGCGCTGACGCCCGCGGACCTTCAGGAGATCGACAGCGACTTCGCCAAGATCACGGTGCACGGTGAACGGATGGATGAAGCCAACATGCGGATTGTCGAATGAGCCGCCTGTTACTGGACGACTGCCACCCGGCTCCAGGCCCAAGATCGCCTGGAAACAAGAGAAATTAAGAAGTGGAGCAACTGATGAAGCACATCACGCTGGGCGAGCTGGACGTCTCCCGGATCGGCCTGGGCGCCATGTCGATGTCCGGCTACTACAACACCGGTGAAGGCAGCGACGCCGAGTCGATCCGCACCATCCACCGGGCGCTGGATTTGGGCGTCACCCACCTCGACACCGCCGAGATCTACGGACCCTTCCTCAACGAGGAACTGGTCGGGCGGGCGATCAAGGGTCGCCGCGATCAGGTCGTGGTGGCGACGAAGTTCGGCCTGGTGTCGCACTCCGGAGGCGGACCCGGCGTGCTCGACAGCACCCCGGCCAACGTCCGCGCCGCCGTCGAGGGCTCCCTGCAGCGGCTCGGCACTGACCACGTCGACCTGTACTACCAGCATCGGGTCGACCCGAACACGCCGATCGAGGACACCGTCGGGGCTGTGGCCGACTTGGTAAGCGAGGGCAAGGTCCGCCACATCGGACTGTCCGAGGCCGGAGTGGACACCATCCGCCGCGCGCACACCGTGCACCCGATCACCGCGCTGCAGACCGAGTACTCGCTGTGGACCCGCGACGTGGAGGCTGAGCTGCTGCCGCTGCTGCGCGAGCTGGGCGTCGGCTTCGTGCCCTACTCGCCGCTGGGCCACGGCTTCCTCACCGGCCAAATCCGCTCCACCGACGACATTTCCGACGACGACTGGCGCAAGACCAATCCGCGCTTCGTCGGTGAAAACTTCCAGCGCAACCTACGCATCGTCGACGAGGTCAAGGCCGTCGCCGCCGAGGCAGCCGCCACACCGGCGCAGATCGCCCTGGCCTGGCTACTCACCCAGGGCAACGACATCGCCCCGATCCCCGGCACCAAGCGGGTCGCCCGCGTCGAGGAGAACACCGCCGCCGACGCCATCGAGCTGAGCGCCGAACAAATCGAACGGCTCAACAACCTCACTCCAGCCGCCGGCGAACGCCACGACGAAGGGAACATGGCCGCCATCGACCGCTGACCAAAACCAAAGGCGGGCTGAGGGAATGCAGCGCTGAGTGAGACAAACCAGACCGCCCTCGTCGTGAGACAGCTTCGGAACGCCCAGGTCGTAGGGGTGGTGAGATGCCATCCGCGGTCAGAACCTACATCTTCCTCCTCCTGTCGGATATGACACGAAAGTGAGACCCGGCGTAGCGGAGGGCGCTCCCGCCGCCTGAAGTCTATCCGCTTGCCGAGCTCAAAAACGTTTCACGCCAGCGTCATTAGTAGCGGCCTACTCGAAATACGTTCACCACTGGCGGTTTCTGGGTGAGTATCGTAAGTTGATGGTCAACAGGAACTCACGATCCTGATTGCCGAGCTGTCCAGGGCGCCTGTCAGCGTCGCGATTATCGGCACTGTTAGCGATCGGGGCTGGAACGAGGCGCTGTACACCGCGCTGATTCATTAACGCGAAGGATTCGGAACGGCGTTGGTCAACGAGGTTCTCAACCGGATGCCCAACACCGATGTGGCCCCGGATGCGCAACCGAAAACCGTTCAGGGCGAGACTTCTGGGAGGTGCCAGGTTTTGGCCTTAACGGCGAGATCGGCAGCTATAAAATTGGGGAGGACGTGGCGCGTGCTGCGTTGTTGATCACTCCGCTGCTGGGCGCCTCCCAGCGGCTGCTCTACATCCCCGGCCGTCGCAGCGCCTTCTATAGGTGTTGTTCTCTGTCAATTTAGTTGCGGCACAACAGTAGCTCTGCCAGCGGTGTCGCAGACAATTGACCGAAGTATCCCGTCAATCTTTCGTTCACGGAGCGACAACGTGGCTCCTAACATGACCCGACCCGGCCCGGTCGGTCGATCTTCGTTGCCGAGTCGGTGATCTCGCGCCATTGGGCGATCCAACTAGGAAGGCGCACCATCGAGACCAATATCGGATTCGGGAAGCCAATTGCTTGATGCTCGATGGATCACGCCGCGCAGCTAAGCTAGAAATCCTGGTTCGGGGTTCCGTATCACGCGGTGCACGACGAGGTGATTCCGGTCGCCACGGCGCGGGCGCTGGCCGCGGACCACCGACGACCTGGCGCGTGGTGAACAGCACCCGCTCAACCGCCTCGGGTCAACGCCGAGGGCTACCGCGAAATACTAACGACATTGCCGGTCCATGCGCCCGCGTCGGAGCGGGGTGTTTGGGTAGATCGTGTGGGGGTGCCTGGGTGGTGCTGCGCACGGCGAGGTAGGGGGATACGAGTCGTTCGCTTCCGCCGGGGGCTCGGGCCTCGAGCCGGGCGGCAACTTGTTCGACGACGCAGCGGGCGGTTGCGGTGGCGTCCTGCCCGACGGTGGTGAGGTCGATGAATGGCAGGGCGGCCATGTGGACGTCGTCGTAGCCGATGATGCTGATGTGATCGGGAATTCGCAGTCCGGCGTCTCGTAGCGCGAAGATCAGCCCGACGGCGGCGCGGTCGTTGAACGCGATGATTGCGGACGGTAGCTCCGGTTCGGCGAGCACGAGTTGGGCCGAGCGCATGCCCTCGATCTCGGTGTTGCCTCCGGTGAAGATCTTGGTGTTCTGCTCGAGGCCGTGCTGTTGCATGAGGTTGCGGTAGCTGCGTCGGCGGTCGGATGCACCACGGATGGCGCGGCCGTCGAGGTGGGCGATGTTGCGGTGGCCGAGCGAGGTGAGGTGATCCATCGCGGTGCGGACGACCTCCTCGTCGGGGGTGCGCACGACGTCGAGGGCCGCGGACCGGATTTTTCGTGCCACCACGATGGTCGGTGTCCGTTTCCCTAGGTCGGTCAGCTGCGGTGTCGGGGATTTGGGGTGCGACCAGGATCAGTGCTTCGCAGCGGTCGTCGAGCAGGGACTTCGGCGGCGGCCATTTCCGGTCTGTTCGGTGTGGTGGCGCTGAGCACCAGGTTGTATCCCGCGGTGGTGGCGGTGGGATAGAGGGCCTCGACGAGGTCGGAATGGAAGGCGTCCTGAACCCGGAAGACCACGCCGACCAGCCCGGTGCGGGTGCGGCGCAGCATGCGGGCCCGGTTGTCGAGCCGGTAGCCGAGGTCCGCGGCTGCCTGAAGGACCCGCTCTCGCGTCGCCGCGCTCGCCCCTGGAACGTCGCGGAAGACGGTGGACACCAGCGCGCGTGACACTCCGGCGCGGGCGGCGACGTCGGCCATGGTCGGCGCCTTGGCGGCTGCGCCTGCGGTGATCCCGTCGGACATCACCACTCCTTCCGTCAACACGAAGCCTATCGTGTGTATCGATCTATAAATATATCGCCGCAAGCTCTTGACTATGACGAGTCTAGCTGCCATCTTCTTTATAGATCGAACTATACGATTTTTAGGAGACCGAGATGTCAGGTGTGGTGGCTGCCATGGAGTACGACCCGTACAGTGCGGAGTTCCAAGCCGACCCGTTCTCGGTGTATCGGTGGATGCTTGACGAGGCGCCGGTGTTCTACAGCGAGAAGTGGGGGTGGTGGGCGCTGTCGCGGTTCGAGGATGTGCGGGCGGCCGCGACCGATCACGAGACCTTCCTGAGCTTCGAGGGCATCGACATCGATGACACCGCCAAGGACCAGAGCGGTCCGGGGTTTCTTCCAGATATCGACAACCCTCGGCACGACCAGCTCCGCAAGATCGTGCAGCCCCACTTCCTGCCGCGCCGCATCGCCAAACACGAGGCCCACGTCCGCGAGGTGATCCGCGAGTTCGTCCGCGGCTGGGAGGACAGGGATGAGATCGACATTGCCCAGGAGCTGTCCTGGCCTGCGCCGTTGGAGATCTTCTTCGACCTCATCGGTCTGCCGTCGTCCAGCGAGACGGGGCGTGCCGATCTGGAGCGCTGGGTCCACGAGCTCAAGGACCGCGACC
The DNA here is from genome assembly GCA_963851115.1 of uncultured Actinomycetota bacterium. Lineage (GTDB taxonomy): Bacteria > Actinomycetota > Actinomycetes > Mycobacteriales > Mycobacteriaceae > Mycobacterium. The sequence continues at coordinate 87,777 of CAWKOI010000003.1, read as the reverse complement.
CCGGTGACGACCGCCTCACGCCCGTGGCACAGGCGGCCACGGAGGGGATTCGCAACTACTTCGTCGAGTTGCTCAACGAACGGCGCCGCACCCCGCGTCAGGACCTGATCACTCATATCGTTCAGGCGGAGATCGACGGGGTCCCGCTCGCCGATGAGGACATCGTTGCCGCGTCAGAGGTGATGGGCCTCATGACGATTCTGCTCTTCGGTAGCGCCGAGACGACCTCTGGTCTGATGTCCACCTTCTTCAAGTTGTTGGCAGAGAACCCCGACCAGCGGACGGTGCTGCAGAAGGACCCGTCGCTGATGGCAGACGCGGTGGAGGAGGCAGTTCGCTACGCGACGCCGCTGCAGTTGGTCGGTCGCACCACCGTCGCGGGACGTGACGGTGCAGGGCGTCACCATCCCCAAGGGCGGGCGGGTCGTGCTCGTCTATGGGGCAGCCAACCGCGACCCCCGCCAGTTCCCCAATCCGGACAGGTTCGATGTCACCCGGGGACGCCAGCGCCACCTCGGCTTCGGTGAAGGGCTCCATGGCTGTCTCGGTGCACCGCTGGCGCGCATGGACATCACGGTCGCCGGCGAGGTGGCACTGCCGCTGCTCGGAGACTACGAGCTGTCCCGCCCGCCGGTGCGCTACCGCAGCACCCCCAACGCCTACGTCTGGGAAAACCTGTTCGTCGCCCCCCGTCCGGCCGTCAGCCCGGCGTGAATCCCGCACCCCTGAAAGGACTCTCACCATGACCACAACAGCCGAACACCGCCCGCACGTGGAGGTCGTCCAACATCACACCACGTCGATGACGCTGGTCGCCGAGGAGTTCGAGGTCGACGTCCGGGTGGAGGCCAAGGAGCTGGCCGCCGACGGGGTCGTCACCCTGGAGCTGCACGAGGCCGGTGGGCAGCCGCTGCCGCGGTGGACAGCCCGGGGCACACGTGGACCTGATCCTGCCCGACGCGCCGACCCGGCAGTACTCGCTGTGCGGTGACCCGGCCGACCCGCACACCTGGCGGCTGGGAATCCTGCGCGAGCCAACGGCCGCGGCGGCTCGGTCCACGTCCACGACCGGCTGCAGGCCGGCGACATCATGCGCGTTCGCGGTCCGCGCAACAACTTCCCGCTGGCCCACACCCCGCGGTACCTGTTCATCGCGGGCGGTATCGGGATCACGCCGATCCTCACCATGATCGCCCAGGCCGAGCGCGGTCGGGGCCGACTGGGAGCTGGTCTACGGGGGTCGGCAGCGCGAGTCGATGGCCTTCCTCGACGAGCTGGCCGACTACGGCGACCGGGTATCGTCGCCCGCAAGACGAGACCGGCCTGCTGGACCTGCCGTCGATACTGGGCATCCCGCGGCCGACACACTGATCTACTGCTGCGGCCCCGAACCCCTGCTGGCCGCGGTCGAGCAGAACTGCCGGGCCTGGCCGGCGAAGTCGCTGCACGTCGAGCGTTTCGCACGCCAAACCCGTCGCCGAACCGGCGCGCCGACCGAGGCCTTCGAGATGCACCTCGCCCAGAGCGATCTGACCCTCACCGTCCCGCCGGACCGGTCGATCCTGTCGGTGGTCGAAGAGGCCGGCATCTCGGTGCTGTCCTCCTGCGGCGAGGGCACCTGCGGATCCTGTGAGGTCAACGTCTCTCGGGCGAGCCCGACCATCGCGACTCCGTCCTCGACGAGGACGACCGGGCCGTCGAACGACTGCATGATGGTCTGCGTCTCCCGCTCCTGCGGCGCCCGACTCTCGTCCTGTGACCACTGATCGCGGTCGACCCAAGATTGGTGTGACAATGCGATTTTCCGACTCCGTTGGCGGCCGGCCGGTGAGCAAGCTGGGCTTCGGCGCGATGGGCTTCGCCGGCTGGTTCGGACCCGCAGGACGAGGGCGACTGCCGTCCGGGCGCTGCACTACGCGCTCGACTGCGGCGTCACCTTCGTCGACACTGCCCGCGCCTATGGCGAGTCCGAGGCCGTGGTCGGCAGGGCGCTGCAGTGCCTGGTCCGGCGCGACCGCCGATCGTGGCGACCAAGGTCGAGTCGCTCGGATACCGGCCGCCGCTGGGGCATGCCGGTCGACGTCGAGCCGTCTTCCCGCCGCGGTCAGGTCCGGGCCAGCGCCCAGCGCTCGCTCAAGGAGTTGGGCGTCGACCGCCTGGACCTGCTGCAGCTGCACCTGTGGTGGCCGACCTGGGGCACCGAGGGCTATTGGATGGACGAGTTGCAGCAGCTCAAGATCGATGGCCTGGTAACCATGTCGGGGTATCGATTCCCGATCACCGCTCCGACATGGCGCTCGGACTGGTCGCCAGCGGGCTGATCGATTCGGTCCAGACGATCGTCAACATCTTCGACCCGCTCGCCCTGGACGCCCTGGCCCCGCTGTGCGGGCAGCACGACGTCGCGCTCATCGCCCGATGTGTCCTCGACGAGGGCGGGCTGAGCGGCGCGATCACCGAAACACCGTCTTTCCCGAAGACGACTACCGCCACGGATACTTCGACGACGACCGTGCCCCGCGTCGGTGTACCTGGACAAGGTCGACGCGCTGCGCGCGTTCGTGCCGGAGCACGCACCCTCACTGGCGGCGCTGGCGCTGAAATTCGTCACCCAGCACCGGGCATCACGACCGCACTGACCAGCATGCACCTACCCGAGTACGCCGCGGCGAACATCGCCGCCGTCGACGGGCCCGACCTGCCCGACGAGGTCGTCGACCTGCTGCGGACCCGGCACCGGTTCATCAAGAACTTCAACAACGCCACCCACTGGGACTGACGCGATGACCGCCGAAGCACCCGCTGGGCAGGAGCTGCTGCCCGCGCGAGTTCCTCGCCCGGCAGGAAGAGCTCCCGCTGGTCTACCTGCCGCTGGGCCTGTGCGAGCCGCACGGGCACGCCGCCGCGTTCGGCCTTGACACCCTCAAGGCCGAGTGGCTGTGCGAAGAGGCCGCCCGCCGGTTCGGCGGGATCGTCGCACCGACCCAGGGCTTCCAGATCCACGAGACCGGCTACCACCGTCCGTGGCTCGCCGAGGTCATCGGCGAGGTCAACCCGCACCTGGGCAGCGTGCCCCCGGACGTGCTGCTGCGCATGCTGCTCTTCCAGCTGCGCGCCTTCATCAACGCCGGCTTCCGCGCCGTCGTGGTGCTCACCGGGCACCACGGCAACCAGGCCGACCTGCGATTGGTGGCCGAGGAATTCATGCCCACCCGCGGTGTGCGGATCATCACGGTCAGCGATCCGGAGCTGGCCAAGGGCATCTACCCAGGTGATCACGCCGGACGCTACGAGCTCTCGCAACTGCTGCACGTGCGGCCCGATCTGGTCAATCTTCAACGCATCTCGGACATCTCCTCGAGCCCGTTGGGCCGCTACGCCCAGGGCGACGATGCCTCCGAGGCCACCGCCGAGTACGGCCGCGCCATCCTCGAACACAGCCTCGAAGAACTCGGCCGGCGCATCGCGGACTGCCAACCGTTCGAGGAAACCATCGAGCCGCTGAGCATCAAAGCAACCGAGCATATTTGGCAACGAATCCTGGCGCGTCAGGACCAGTGGTGCACACTCTCCGAACGCGACCCCGACCAGACCGAGGCGCCGGCGCCGCACGTGTCACGACGCGGTCTGCCTCGTCGTCCCCTTCGATCGAAGGCGCCGACATGACCCGATGACCCCACACGATGACATCCCAGACTGCGTTCCTACCAACCACATCGCAGTCGCACGGACAACACGAACCATCCCCACCCTCACCCCGAGCGCAACCCCACCAGCAACGCCCTCAATCCCCACAACCCGATAGGACCACCCCGATGACCACCACCCGGCAGCTGCGCCGCCCACTCACCAAGCTCGCCGCCGCAACCCTCGCAGCCCTGACCGTCCTTGCCGCCGGATGCTCGAGCACCGGTGGCAAACCCGAAAACACCGGCGGCGCAATGGCCGGCGGAACCGCCGACACACCCCGCGCAACGATTGCCATGATTACCCACGGTGTCCCCGGGAACGCCTTCTGGGACGTCGTGCAGAAGGGCGCCGAAACCGCGGCTGCCAAGGACAACATCGAGCTGCGCTACTCTGCGGACCCGCAAGCCCCCAACCAGGCCAACCTCCTGCAGTCCGCCATCGACAGCAAGGTCGACGGCATCGCGGTGACGCTCGCCAAACCCGACGCCATGGCCGCCGGCGTGCAGGCGGCCCTCGCCGCCGGCATTCCCATCGTCGGACTCAACTCAGGCTTCGACGCATGGCAGAAGCTGGGTGTGCAGCAGTACTTCGGTCAGGACGAGAACATCGCCGGCCAGGCCGCCGGCCAGCGCCTCGCCGCCGAGGGCGCCCGCAAGGTGCTGTGCGTGATTCACGAGCAGGGCAACGTCTCCCTGGAAGCCCGCTGCGCGGGCATCAAAGAGACCCTCACCGGTGGCAGCGTGGAGATCCTCAACGTCAACAGCGCCGACCCGGCCTCCGTCGAAGCCACACTGACCGCGAAACTGCAGCAGGACCCATCGATCGACCACATTGCCACACTGGACTCCTCCATCGCCCACGTCGCTGTGCAGGCGAAGGCGACCACAGGCAGCCAGGCGACCATCGTCACCTTCGGCACCGACGCCGAACTGGTCAAGGAGATCAAAAACGGTGACGTCGCATGGGCCAACGATCAGCAACCGTTCCTGCAGGGCTATCTCGCCGTGGACTCGCTATGGCTGTACCTCAACAACCGCAACACCATCGGCGGCGGGCAAGCCGTCCTCACCGGCCCATCCTTCATCGACAAATCCAACATCGACGCCATCGCCCAGTACGCCACCAACGGCACACGCTGACAACGGTTCCCACGTGCGTTCCTCCCACAACCCTTTTCAACGCGTTCATGGAGGTTTTCACACAACGTCGCAGAGACGCAAGCCGTCGATGAAGGCCACCCCCGGCGGTGCGGACACCAAGGGGACTACCGCAGGCCCGGCGACGACCAACGGCCCATCAGCCGAGGAACACTCATCCGAGGCGCATCGCGGATGCGGCCTGATCACGATTGTTATGAGTATGTGCCACCAACCGGAACACCCTTGGATGGAGACTGGTTCACGTGAGCGAGAGCGAGATGAAGCATCTCGATCTGCACGGCGACCGTGTTGCCTATCGGGAAGCGGGAGCCGGCGAGGCACTGCTACTGATCCATGGCATGGCGGGAAGTTCGGCCACCTGGCGAGCGGTGCTGCCCCAGCTGTCGAAGAAATACCGGGTGGTGGCACCGGACCTGTTCGGGCACGGTGAATCCGCCAAACCCCGAGGTGACTATTCGCTAGGTGCGTTCGCGGCATGGCTGCGTGACCTGCTCGATGAACTTGGCATCACCAGGGCGACAGTGGTCGGTCAGTCGCTCGGTGGCGGTGTGGCCATGCAGTTCACCTACCAGCATCGCGACTACTGCGAACGGCTGGTTCTCATCAGCAGCGGTGGCCTGGGCCCCGACCTGAGCTGGATATTGCGGATCCTGTCGGCACCCGGAGCCGAGCTCGTGCTGCCGGTGGTCGCACCACGGCCGGTGTTGAACATCGGCAAGAAGCTGGGGTCGTGGCTCACTTCGGCCGGAATCCACTCGCCGAATGCCGGCGAGATATGGAACGCCTACTCGTCGCTGTCAGACGGCCAGACCCGGCAGGCGTTCCTGCGCACGCTGCGCTCGGTGGTGGACTACCGTGGCCAGGCAGTCAGTGCGATCAACAAGTTGCATCTGAGCTCTGGGCTACCCGATCTTGCTGATCTGGGGGGACCAGGACCGGATCATCCCTGTCGCCCACGGCTACGCCACTCACGCCGCCGTGCCGGGTAGCCGGCTTGAGGTGCTCCCCGGCGTGGGGCACTTCCCGCACGTCGAGTCCCCAACCGCGGTGGTGCAAATCCTTGACGACTTCATCACCACCACAGGGCCTAGTACCGATGTGACGAATCGAAAATCGTGATCAGCACCGTGGTGCAGCCGGCGTCGACTTCCAGTTTCTCTCTCCGGTGTGTCGCAACAAGCTCTGAAGCCGCCTGACCGGCAGCTTCCGCAACCACATTCAGTGATAGTTGATGGGGAACAGTGGACTACCGCGACGTCGACGCCATCGATCACCCCGGTACCGGCCAACATCAGCGTTTCGGTGAAATGCCATTGCACCCGGCACAGGGCTGTGGTGGTGGTGTCTATTGCGATGCGAGAGTGCGGGTTTGGTTTTCTGTCGAGATGCAATGAAGATAAGCGAATAGGGTTTTTTGATTATCTAGTTTTGGGTGCCACCGAGTTCGCGGGCTGGCGGATTCGGCGATCTTCGCCTTTACCCGCAGGTCAAGATGGCGACAGCTTAACATTGCTTGACCGCGAACGTTTATGTGAGTAAGCGGGAATGACGGTCGGCATTTGTGTTTCTGTATTTGACATTCAGCTTCCACGATTCAGTCGGGACAGATCGCGTTCCTGTGTGTCCCGTGCCGGTAACCGGCGCGATCGTGGGCGACGATATTGCCGTTTCGGCGCCCCGGTACGCCGCCTTACCCACCGATCCGCTAGACCGAGGCTCACATCAGGCTCGTTCACCATTCCGAAAAATCCGTAGGCGACGAGGATGCCTGCCCCGGTCAGGGCTTTCAGTGATCGGAGCCAATAGTCGCCTCCGACAGGGTCGAACGCAGCGTCCGCACCACCCGGGGGCCGGTGGCCAGGGTGGGTGAAGTTGGGGTTGGTGGCCGGGTTCGGCCCGAAATGGCCGGCCCCGGAGGCGTCGGCGACAGCGGCCCGTCCGGTGCGGTGACCACTTGCCCACCTCGGGATCGGGCTTCACCGTTACTCCATATCGGTGAGAAGTTCCCAGGGCTGCATGCCGAGGAGACCAGCAAGGTGCCCCTGCATCTGGACGCCGGACGGCAGCGGGCGCCACCATATGGTCACCTCGGCGATCTTGCCGTCCGCGTCGAGCAGGATGTAGTCCATCCCGTTGACCACGGTGTCTTCGATCTGCAGCCGGAAGTACGCGGCGTGGTGCGTCTCGCCGCTGAGGACTTCCTTGTAGGTGAGGTCGGCCGCCACCGTGCCGACCGTCCGCATGGCTTCCAGGACTGCCTCGCAGCCGGTGAGTGGCTCATCGCCGAGCGGGCCGTACAGCACCACGTCCTCGGCGAGGATTCCGGAAAGAGCGTCTTTGTCTGCGCCGCCGTGCATGCAGTCGACAAAGAATTCCACGGCGTCGCGGTGCGGGGCGAACGTGGTCATGGTTACTCCTTATGTCCTTTGTTGCTTGTGGTTTGTGAGACCTGATCGGTGCGCCCACCCGTTCGAGTCGGTATGCCAGGTCATTAAGGTGAGATGAACTCGCCGACTGAGAATCAATTTCATCGATTCCCGCTAGCGCCATATTGAGTGGTTGTGGTGGACGACTGCGCTGAGTGGCCGCAGGGTCGCGGCAACCTCGCTGCGGAGCCGGATCCGCGAGTTCATTAGGCCCGGGGTGGTCGCCCTAAAGGCGCGGCTGTGCGATGACCCGAATAAGCGGACGACCAAAACGGATTTCCGGAAATCGGAAGGCCGGTACTCTTCTGCGCTGGTGGCCGCGGTCCGGGGCGCGACGTTTTTGTCGGCATACATGCCGTTGTCGCTCACTAGATCGCTGAGGTGCCGCCGTCGACAACCAACTCCATGCCATTGACATAGCTCGAGTCGTCCGAGGCGAGGAACAACGCGGCCGACGCGATCTCCTCAGGGCGGCCCATCTTTCCCCGCGGGATCAGGGATTCGAACTGCGCCTTCATCTCCTCGTCGAACAACTCCTCCTGCTTCGGAGTGGCGACCTGGCCGGGGGTCAGCACGTTCACCCGGATCTTCCTGTCCTTCAACTCGGACACCCACACCCGTGCGTAGGCGGGAAGCACGGCCTTGCTCGCTGCGTACACGCTCCACTCGGGGTAGCCCTTGAGCGAAGCGTTTGACCCGGTCATGAAGATCGAGCCTCCATCGTTGAACAGCGGTAGCGCCTTCTGGACCGTGAACAGCGTGCCGCGCGCGTTCAGCCAGAAGGCGGCATCGAAGTGCTCCTCGGTGATCTCGCCGAGCCTGCTCTGCTCGCCCGTCCCGGCACTTGCCCACAACACGTCGACCGCGCCCTTTTCCCGCTTGACCATGTCGAACAAACGGTCCAGATCGTCGAGGTTGGCCGAGTCGCCCTGCACGCCGGTCACGTTCCGGCCGATCAGCATGACGGCTTCTTCCAGCGCGTCCTTCCGTCGGCCCGAGATGAAGACGTGAGCTCCTTCGTCAACGAACAACTTGGCACCGGCCAGCGCCATACCACTTGTCGCGCCGGTGATCACCGCGACCTTGCCATCGAGTTTTCCCACGATCACTCCAATCATTGAATAGTGCTGGCGTTATGTACACCGATCGGCGTGCTTAACGTATCGAACGGTTATGTGGAATGCAAGCTATGCACACCGATCGGTACCCAACTGGGCTACGCTGGGCGCATGACGGAGTTAGAGAAGGGGCCGCGAGGCCTGCGCCGCGGCAGGGGCGCACGAGAGCGCATCCTCGGCGCTTCACAACAACTGTTCCGCGATCAAGGCATTAACTGCACCGGCCTGGACCAGCTCTGCGCGGTGGCCCAGGTGTCCAAGCGCACGTTTTACCAGCACTTCACCGGCAAGGATGAGCTGATCGCCGAACACCTACGCCGATTCGATCCCGACATCCTGCCCGAGGTGTTCGACCGCACCGACCTCACACCCCGCGAACGGCTCCTCGCCGCCTTCGACATTCACGCGCCTCTGTGCCCGTTCATCGCGGCGGCCGTCGAAATCCACGACCCGGGCCACCCGGCACGCGTGCACGCCTGCGACTACAAGAAGGCTTTTGCCGCGCGGCTCACCGAAACCGCGCGCGAGGCCGGCGCCACCAACCCCGAACAGCTCGGCGAACAACTGGCGCTGCTCTTGGATGGCGCTTCGGCCCGCAACCGAGTCCTCAACACCGAAACCTTCGCCACCGCCGCCGCCATCGCAGTCGTCCTAATCGACAACGCCATCCCCACGGCAGCGGTACCGCCCGGCGCAGGCGGGAACCTGTCAACCGGGACGGGGCCGCGTGCCGGATCCGGCGGCGAGCTCAGCCGGATTTGACGCCAAGGGAGAAGTTGAAGTCCCCCACGCCATAGCGGCCCACGCCTACTGACAGCAGGCCCGCGCCCTCCAGCCAGTGCGCCAGTCGATGGCGGCGATCATGGCGGCCACCGCGTCGCTGACCGCGACTCGCGCCGGGGCAAGGTAGCGGCGCGGATCTGTCACCACTTCGTCGGCGGCCAGGTAAGTGCGCACTGCACCGGTGAACCGGACATTGAGCAGGGTGCCGATATTGATCTTGGTGATTCCGGCGCTCACCGCTTTGCGCAGATCCTCATCGGCCACGCCCGAGGAGCCGTGCAGCACCAGTGGCACCGGCACCGCTGAGCGCAGTCGCGCGATCAAGTCAAAGTCGAGGGCAGCGGTGCGCGCCGACATCGCATGCGAGCTGCCCACAGCTACCGCTAGGGCGTCGACACCCGTGGCGGCGACGAACGCCGCCGCTTCGGCGGGGTCGGTGCGCACCCCTGGGGCGTGGGCACCGTCCTTGCCGCCGACCTCGCCAAGCTCGGCCTCCAGGTACAGGCCGCGTTGATGTGCCCAGTCCGCGGCCTCGCGTGTGGCCGCGACGTTGGCGTCGTAGTCGAGCTTGGAGGCGTCGAACATCGCTGAGCTGGCACCGGCGTTCGCGCTGAGGTGCAGCAGTTCGCGGTCCTCGACGTGGTCGAGGTGGACCGACGCCGGGATGGCCGCCTCGGCGGCGACGGCCACGGCGGCAGCCGCGATCGGGCGGAGTTTGCCGTGATGGAACTTCACCGCGTTCTCGCTGATCTGCAAGATCACCGGCCTGCCGGCCTGTTCGGCCCCGGCGACGATGGCCTCGGCGTGTTCGAGGGTGATGACGTTGAACGCCGCCACCCCGCTGCCCGCGCGATGCGCGGCTGCGACGAGGTCGGCAGTTGTGGCGAGCGGCATCGAGATTTCCTTCCTGGTGTCCGGCACTGTATGCGTCCGGCTGAAGTGCCCCTTGACAAGGCTCCAACAAAACGCAACTATATCCATCAATATCCAAGTGGGCAAGCTCACATATCTGAAGGATCGAGATGCGCAGCACGCTGTTCGTCGGCCTCGACGTCGGGACCAACACCAGCAAGGCCGTCGTGTTCACCGATGCCGGTGAACCGGTTGCGTCGGGACGCGCTGACACGCCGTGGATGTTCATGTCGACCGGCGCCGAACTTGACGCCAATGCCCTACTGGCCGCTGCTAAGGCCGCGATATCCGAGGCGCTGGCCGGCTGCCCGCCCGGACCCATCGCAGGGGTCGGGGTGGCGAGCCTGGCCGAAGCCGGGGTGTTGCTCGGCTCCCGCGGCGAACCTGTCGCGCCCGTGATCGCCTGGCATGACACCCGAGATCACGCCGAACTGGCCGACCTGCTGCGCACCATCACTGCACACGACTTCTCGGCGATGACCGGTCTGCCCGCCCGACAGCAGTGGTCACTGACGAAGCACCGCTGGCTACTCGACAACATGCCCGAGGCGCGTCGTGCGGTACGGCGACTCAACGTCGCCGAATGGATCGTCCGCGGTCTCGGCGGTGAGGAGGCCACCGAACAGTCGCTGGCTTCACGGACCGGGTGGCTACGGCTGGCGCAGCGTTCGTGGTGGAGCGACACCCTGGAGTGGTCAGGTGCCAGCCAGGATCTGATGCCGCCGCTCGTCACCGCGGGCACGCCGCTGGGTCGGGTCAGCGCGGACGCCGAGATCCCGCGACTCACCGGAGCGGTGTTGACGCTGGCCGGCCACGATCACCAGGCGGCCGTCATCGGAGCCGGCGCCGACGGGCCCGGTGACGAACTGGATTCGTGCGGCACCGCAGAAGCACTGGTGCGGACCATCGCGCCTGGTCTGTCGCCGTTGGTCGTCGCCGAACTCGCCGACGCCGGCATCACTACCGGCTGGCACGCCGTCGCCGACCACTGGTGCCTACTCGGCGCCACTCAGGGCGGACTTGCGCTGCAACGCATCATGGGGCTGCTCGGCAAGGACAAGGCGGACCTGCCGGCTCTGGACTTGGCCGCTCTCGCGCTGCCCACCCCGACGCTGCAGGTCCAGGCGCCGCCGTTCGGCAGACTCGACGTCCTCGGAGTCGCCGACGGCGACGGGCCCGCCCACCTGTGGCGCGCCGCCTTGGAAACAGTCACCGAGCAGGCCGCCCACATTCACGATGCGATGAGCGCCGTGAGTGGCGCACACGGGACGCTGGTGGTCACCGGCGGCTGGTCGCGCAGCCAGGGCCTGATCGCGGTCAAACGCCGGCGCCTCGGCGATCTCGTCCAAGCCGACGTCAACGAGGCCGGAGCCCGCGGGGCAGCCCTGCTCGCCGCGCGCGCCGCCAGCGACGCCGCACCCGCTGACACGCCGGTGGCCGTGCCATGACCGCGTCGACAGCAGATATCAGTGCCCCCTCGAGGCAGGCGCGCCGTGCCGAGCCTCGACGCGACCCCGTTCAGGGGCGAGGATCAGCGGCTATGGCCACCGACAACGATGACGCCCGCACCCTCTACGCCGATGAGCGCAAGAATCACATCCTTGATCAGCTGCTGCGTAGCGGTCGCGTCGACGCGGTCAAGGTCGCCGAAACGCTCGGTGTCACCGGTGAGACGATCCGCAAAGACCTCATAGCGCTGGAACGCCAAGGGCTGCTCCGCCGAGTGCACGGCGGTGCGGTGCCGGTGCAAGGCGCTGGCGTTCGAACCCGCGGTGGAGACCCGCACGCAGTTCATGTCCGAGAAAACCCGTATCGCCCAGGCAGCGCTGAAACACCTTCCCACCCAGGGTTCGGTGCTGATCGATGCCGGATCCACGACCGCCAAGCTGGTCGAGCTGTTTCCTGGCGACCGCGACCTGACGGTGTACACCAACACGATTCCATTGGCGGTCTCGCTATTGACCCGCCCACGGCTGACGGTGTTCACCCTTGGTGGGCGTCTGCGCAACAAGACCTTCGCCGAAGTCGGCGACTGGGCGGTGCGAGCACTGGCGGAGATCAATGTCGACGTGGCGTTCCTTGGTACCAACGGCATTTCGCTCATGCGAGGCCTCACGACACCTGACCCCGCGGAGGCTGCCGTCAAACGGCTGATGCTGGGCTGTGCCGCCAAGCGGGTCCTGCTGGCCGATCACAGCAAGTTCGGTGAGATCAAGGGCACCAAACACGGCGACCTCGCCGACATCGACGTGCTGATCAGCGACACCGGTCTGACCGACGACCAAACCACCCAACTGCGCAGCGCCGGAATTGATGTGGAGCGAACATGATTGTCACCCTGACGCCCAACCCCAGCGTGGACCGCACGGTATTCCTCGAGGAGCTCGCGCTCGGGTCGGTCAATCGCAGTCAACGCAGCTGGAGTGAGCCCAGCGGCAAAGGCGTCAACGTCGCGCTCGCCCTGCACGCCCACGGCGTGGACGTGCGCGCCGTCGTCACCGCGGGCGGCCCGGTCGGGGCACAGCTGCGTCAGATGCTCGGAACCACCGGCCTGGACACCGTGATCGTGCCCATCGCCGGAGAGATCCGTAGCAACATCAGCCTCACTCAACCGGACGGCACCGTCACCAAAATCAACGAAGCCGGCCCTCGAGCTGACCGCCGACGAACGCACCGAGCTGCTCGCGGCGGTCGCCGCGCAACTTGACACGGCCACCTGGCTGGTGTGCGCCGGCAGCCTGCCCAGCGGCGTTCCCGACGGGTGGTACGGCGAAGTGGTCGACCTGGGCCGCCACCACGGGGTGCCCGTCGCTGTCGACTCTTCCGGGCCCGCACTTGTGCAGAGCCTGCCCACCGCGCCGGATCTGGTGAAACCGAACCTGCACGAACTCGCCGAACTCACCGGGACGGTGCCACACACCCTGGGCGAGGTCGTCGACGCCGCCCAGCAGGTCCGCCGCCGCGGGGCCCATACAGTGCTGGCCAGCCTCGGGGGCGACGGAGCAGTCCTAGTCGACGCAGACGGCGCCCTCTGGGGCCACGCACCGGTGAGCAGAGTCGTCAGCACCGTCGGCGCCGGCGACGCGATGCTTGCCGGCTACCTCAGCTGCCGCGGGGGCCGCACCGAGGCGTTGGCGACGGCCCTGCAATGGGGAGCGGCCGCCGTGCAGCACGAAGGAACACTGTTCTCCCCCAACACATCCCACACCGCGGTGACCGTCACGGACGCCATCGACCTGACGCAGCCGCTACACGACCACGATCCCGCCATCAGCGCCGCAGCAGGTGCCGCGAACAGATTCCGTACGCGCGCATGACCGGCAAGCGAGCCAGACCCATGAACACCGACAGGAGGCGACGGTGAACTCGACGATGCAGGCAGTGGTGATCCACGGCCGCGAGGATTACCGCCTCGAGCACATCCCCGTTCCCGTCCCGGGCCCTGGTGAAGCCCTGGTCAAAGTCCACGCGGTCGGCATCTGCGCCAGTGACCTCAAGTGCTACCACGGTGCACCCATGTACTGGGGCGACGGCCCAGTGCCCCCGAACGTCGATCTACTGGCCACCCCCGGCCACGAATTCGTCGGGGAGATCGTCGCCATCGACGACCTGGGCAGACAACGCTGGGGCGTTGACGTCGGCGACCGAGTCGTCGCCGAACAGATCGTGCCGTGTTGGCAATGCCGGTTCTGCCGCCGCGGTCAGTACTGGATGTGTAAGCCGCACAATATCTTCGGCTTCCGACGCGTCGTCAACGGGGCCATGGCCGAATATATGATCTTTCCCGCCGACGCCATCGTGCACAGGGTGTCCCCGGACATCCCCGCAGCCCATGCCGCCTTCGCCGAACCGCTGTCGTGCGCGCTGCACGCCGTCGAGCGCGCCGCGATCGCATTCGGTGACGTCGTTGTGGTGGCCGGCTGCGGTCCGATCGGCCTCGGGATGATCGCCGGCGCGCGGGCGAAAGGTCCCGCGCATGTCATCGCGCTGGACAGCATCCCGGCGAAGCTCGATCTCGCTGCCGAGTGCGGCGCGGACATCACCGTCAACATCAGCACCGAGCGACGTCGAATCCATTGTCGGCGACCTGACCGAGGGCTACGGTGCCGACATCTACCTCGACGCCACCGGACACCCCTCCGCGGTCCCTCAGGGTCTGGGCCTGCTGCGCAAGCTCGGCCGCTACGTCGAATACGGGGTGTTCGCCGCACCGGTCAGCGTCGACTGGACGATCATCAGCGACTTCAAGGAACTCGACGTCCTCGGTGCGCACCTTGGCCCGTACTGCTGGCCCACTGCCATCGCCATGATCGAAGCGAAAACTCTTCCGCTGGATCGGATCTGCAGCCATCAACTTCCGCTGCACGAATTCCGTGCCGGCCTCGATCTGGTCGGCCGCGGAGCCGAATCCGTGAAGGTGAGCCTGCTGCCGGGAGAAGGGGCCGCCATGTGACACCGCCGCGGCACCGCTCACCGCTGACTGAGCACTGACACCAACGCTACGACGGCGCGCCACCCGCACGCCGGTCGTCAGATCCGTGCTGCCTTCTGCCGGGCAGCTCCACCCAGCTCACGTAGGAGTCTTCCATGAAACGACGTCTCGTCGCCCGGGCACTAAGCCTCTGCGCGGCAACAGTATTGACACTATCAGGATGTTCGGGCGCCGGCTCGCTGGGGTCCAGCGGCGGCGAGGTCGTCACCATCGCGATGGTGTCGAACTCGCAGATGACCGACGCGATCGCCCTCTCGTCGCAGTTCGAAGCCGAAAACCCCGGCATCGAACTGAAATTCGTGACACTGCCGGAGAATCAGGCCCGCGCCAAGATCACCATGTCCGCCGCGACCGGCGCAGACACCTTCGACGTCGTCATGATCAGCAACTTCGAGACCCCGCAATTCGCCGAGAACGGATGGCTGACGGACCTGGGGCCCTACATCGCCGACACCCCCGGATACGACGAGGACGACTTCATTCCCTCGCTGCGGGAGTCGCTGTCCTACGACGGCCAGATGTATTCGGTTCCGTTCTACGGCGAGTCGTCGTTCCTGATGTACCGCAAAGACCTCTTCGAGCAGGCTGGGATCACCCTGGGGGACGCACCGACCTGGGACCAAGTCGCCGCCGCGGCCGCGAAACTGGACAGCCCGGACAGGGCGGGCATCTGCTTGCGCGGCAAGCCGGGTTGGGGTGAGGTGCTGGCGCCTCTGGACACAGTGATCAACACCTTCGGTGGGCGTTGGTTCGACGAGAATTGGAACGCCCAGCTCACCAGCCCGGAAGTCACGAAGGCAGTCCAGTTCTACGTCGACTTGGTCCAGCAGCACGGCGAACTCGGAGCCCCCTCAGCGGGATTCCAGGAATGCGCCAACCTGTTCGGTCAGGGACAGGCGGCGATGTGGTATGACGCCACCTCAGCGGTCAACACTGTGGAAAGCCCCGAGTCCAGCAAGGTGGTCGGCAAGGTCGGCTACGCCAGAGCGCCGATGGCAGTCAAGCCCGATTCCGGTTGGCTCTACACCTGGTCACTGGCGATCCCAACAGCTGCCAAGCACAAGGATGCCGCCTGGAAGTTCATCTCCTGGATGACCTCCAAGGACTACATGAAACTGGTAGGCAACGAACTCGGCTGGGAACGCGTCCCGCCCGGAAGCCGGCTGTCGACCTACGACATCCCCGAATACCGCGATATCAGCGGCGATTACGGGCCCCTCACCGTGGATTCCATCAACGCCGCCGACTCCGCCCAACCAACCGTGCAACCGGTTCCGTACACGGGCGTGCAGTTCCTCACCATTCCCGAGTTCCAGGATCTGGGGACGCGGGTGAGTCAGCAGATCAGCGCGGCGATCGCCGGACAGATTTCGGTGGATGAGGCGCTTGCTCAGGCACAGCAATATGCCGAGGTCGTCGGACGTAGCTATCGGGAGAACAAATGAGCACCATGGCCCCTGACTCGTCGGAACGGACGGATTCACCAACCGATCTCGCCGAACGGGTTCGGAAGATCCGGGAGGCGCAGGACGCCGGCGTGAGCCGCGCCGAAGGGTGGCGCAGGCGGGGACCGTTACTGCCGGCGCTGATCTTCATGATCGTCGTCACGCAGATCCCGTTCCTGTTCACGCTGTACTACTCGACACTGTCCTGGAACCTGGTTCGTCCGGGCTCACGCCAGTTCGTCGGGCTGCAGAACTACATCACGGTCGCGAAGGACAGCCAGTTCTGGAGGGTGGGCCTCAACACCGTCATCCTGATCGTCGTCGTCGTGTTGGTCTCGGCGTTTCTCGGCCTGTTGCTGGCGTTGCTGTTGGATCGGGCGTTTCTGGGACGCGGGGTCGTGCGGACGCTGCTGATCACCCCGTTCCTGGTCACACCCGTTGCGGCGGCGCTGATCTGGAAGACCACGATTCTCGATCCCACCAACGGCATCTTGAACTGGGTGCTGTCTTTGGTGGGGATCGGCAAGGTGGACTGGATCGGCCAGTTCCCGCTGACGATGGTGATGGTCGTGCTGATCTGGCAGTGGACGCCTTTCATGATGCTGCTGATCCTCGCCGGCCTCCAGTCGATGCCTCGCGACATCCTGGAGGCCGGTCGAGTCGACGGTGCGGGCGCGTTTCAACTCTTCCGTGAGTTGACGCTGCCCCACCTTCGGCGCTTCATCGAACTGGGTGTGGTGCTCGGCGCGATCTACCTGGTCAACACGTTCGACGCCATCTACATGTTGACCCAGGGCGGGCCGGGCATCGCCAGCGCGAACCTGCCGTTCTACATCTACCAGCGCGCGTTCCTCGGCTTCGACATGGGCCAGGCCGCGGCCATGGGCGTGGTCGTGGTGATCTTCACGATGGTCATCGCCAGCTTCGCGCTGCGGTTGATCTTCAAATCATTCTCCGGCAAGGAAGAGGCAGCCTGATGACCACCACGGTTGAGAAGGGCACGGCGACAACGGATACGGCCGTCGCCGTCGAAGAAGAAGAGCCGCAAGTTCAGTCCATGGGCAGTGGTGGCGTGGGTCGTCGGACTCGGGTTCTTCTTCCCGGTGTTCTGGATGGTCCTGACAGCCTTCAAACAGGAGGGCGACGCGGCCACCAGTCCGCCGACGCTGTTCTTCACCCCGACGCTTGATCAGTTCGCCGCGGTGTTCGACCAGGGCATCGGGCCCGCGATGCTGAACTCCGTGTTCGCCACCGGGGTTTCGACGATTCTGGTGCTGCTCCTCGGCACCCCTGCCGCCTTCGCGTTGTCGTTGCGGCAGGTCCGAAAGACACAGGACGCGTTGTTCTTCTTCATGAGCACCAAGATGCTGCCGATTGTGGCGGCGATCCTTCCGCTCTACGTGATCGTGTCCAATATCGGCCTGCTGGACAACATCTGGGCGCTGGTCATTCTGTACACCTCGATGAACCTTCCCATCGCGGTGTGGATGATGCGGTCGTTCTTCCTCGAGGTTCCCGGCGAACTGCTGGAAGCGGCCAGCCTGGACGGCGCTAGCCTGTGGCGAGCGGTGCGCGAGGTGATCCTGCCGCTGGTGTCGCCCGGCATCGCGGCCACCGCGCTGATCTGCGTGATCTTCGCGTGGAACGAGTTCTTCTTCGCGGTGAACCTGACCGCGGTGAACGCCCAGACCATGCCGGTTTACCTCGTCGGATTCATCGCCGGTGAGGGCCAGTACTGGGCCGTGTTGTCGGCGGCGGCAACCATGGCCGCGCTGCCCGTGATCCTCTGCGGGTGGTTGGCCCAAAACAAGCTGGTGCGCGGACTTTCGTTCGGCGCGATCAAGTAACTTCCCCTCACCGTCACAAGGAGAACAGAAGCCATGGCATCAATCACTTACAAGGACGCCTCCTGCATCTACGCCCAGGCGGAGACGCTCGCCGTCGACTCGCTCAACCTCGACATCTCCGACGGCGAGTTCGTCGTCCTGGTCGGGCCTTCGGGCTCGGGCAAGAGCACCGCGCTGCGGATGCTCGCCGGCCTCGAGGACATCGACGAGGGCAGCATCGAGATCGGCGGCAAGGACATGACCGGCGTGCCGTCCAAGGATCGCGACATCGCGATGGTGTTCCAGAACTACGCGCTGTACCCGAACAAGACGGTCGCCGAGAACATGGGCTTCGCACTGAAGCTGCGTGGCGTATCGGCCGACGAGCGGCGCAAGAAGGTCGAGGAGGCGGCCAAGATCCTGGACCTCACCGACTTCCTCGACCGCAAGCCCGCCAAGCTCTCCGGCGGTCAGCGTCAGCGCGTCGCGATGGGCCGCGCCATCGTGCGCGAGCCGCAGGTCTTCTGCATGGACGAGCCGCTGAGCAACCTGGACGCGAAGCTGCGCGTGCAGACCCGCACCCAGATCGCCGCGCTGCAACGACGGCTCGGCACCACCACCGTCTACGTCACCCACGACCAGGTCGAGGCGATGACAATGGGTGACCGGGTGGCCGTGTTGCGGTTCGGCAAGCTGCAGCAGTTCGCCGCGCCCAACGACCTCTACGACAAGCCGAACAATGCCTTCGTCGCCGGCTTCATCGGATCGCCCGCGATGAACCTGCTGACGGCTCCGATCGTCTCCGACGGTGTCAAGATCGGCGATTCCACACTGGAATTCGAACGCGACCGACCTCACGCAGCTTAGTCCGAGGCCGGGCCTGTCGGAGGTCACCTTCGGTATCCGGCCCGAGCAACTCGAGCTCACCGACTCCGGTGGCGTGGAGGTCGTCGTCGACCTGGTCGAGGACCTCGGCAGCGAGGCCTACGTGTACACCCATGCGTGCTCGGGCGTCGAGCTGGTGGCACGGTGCAATCCGCGCACGGCCCCCAAGCTGGCCGACTCGGTGCGGTTGCGCAGGCATCCCGACGGTGTGGTGCACCTGTTCCACCCGGGCACGGGCGAACGCATCAACTGACATGCGGGCGCCAGCCTTCTTCACGGCTGAGGCACGCACATCCGGTCATGAATCCTGTTGAGAACAGCAGAAAGTGCCCGAAATGAATTCGCAGTCGAAGCACCACCACTACATACGCCCGGACCGGGACCTAGCGTTTGATTTGGTGCGTGCCATCGGGGCAGGCACGGCAGCCACGCCCGTGCCCAAGCAGACATCACGGGCCGACGCACGTGACCATCGAAAGGAAGATTCCAAGTGAGGGCAGCCATTGCGGACGGTTCTGGAGCGGTGACACTGACCACCGTCGACGACCCGGCCCCGCGGCCGACCGAAGTCATCGTCCAGGTCGACAGCTGCGGTGTCTGCGGGACTGACCTGCACATCATCGATGGCGATTACCCCGCCGCGCGGACACCGATTGTGCCTGGCCACGAAATCGCGGGCACCATCGTTGCCCGCGGGCAGGCTGCACGGCACCTCGAGGAGGGCGCTTTCGTCGTCGTCGACCCGGTCGTTGAGTGCGGTTACTGCGACCAATGTCGTAGTGGCCGAACGAATCTCTGCTTGAACTGGCAGGGATACGGAGTCACCCAGCCGGGAGGCTTCGCCGAGTTCGTCCGCGTCCGGGCCGTCGACGTCGAGCCGATCCCTCCTTCGGTCCCCCATGAGTGGGCGACCCTGGTCGAACCAGTGTCGTGTGCCCTGCATGCCCTCGACCGGATCGGACCTATCCGTGCCGCAGACCGCGCGTTAGTGATCGGTGCCGGCACGACCGGACTCATCCTGTGCCAGCTCCTCGCCGCATCCGGGGCGATTGTCGATGTGGTCGACCTCAGCTCGCATCGGCATCTGCGTGCTGAAGGTTTTGGAGCCCACCGGACCGCCGCGACAGTTTCGGACATTGATCATTCCGACGGCTGGGATTTGGTTGTCGAGGCCACCGGATCGGTGAGCGGATTTCAAGATGGGCTGGACGCGGTACGTCCCGCCGGCCGGTTCCACGTTTTCGGAGTCTCCAGCCCAGAGTCCGTCGCACGGGTGTCGCCCTACGCGATCTTCGCCAAGGAGCTCGACGATCACGGGCTCCCAGTCGCTACAACACACCTTTGCCCGAGCGGTCCACACCGTCGCCGCGGGGGCCGTCAACTGCGCAGCATTGATTACCGCCCGGGTCCCGTTGCCTGACATTGACACCGCCATCGGCCTTGTCCGTCGCGGCGTTCTGCTGCAAGACGATTCGTGGTGGTGTCGATGCCGGCGACCCGCCACCGGTTGCCGTTGCGCACCGACCAGTCCTCGGCGGTGTTCCCGTCCGCGGTGTGCAGCGGGATCGCGGGATCTTGCAGCGGGTGAGGATCAGATCCCCCACCCCGCGCACACAGCGTGCTTGCGGCCCACAGCCATCCGATTACGTGCGCGGCGCTTCCAGTGGCGCCGCGCCTGCGCTCGCCTGTGAGCCCTCTGCTGCCACCGCCTCCGCGCCTAGTGGTTGCGCCGCGTCATCAGGTGCCGCAGCGCCACGCGCTCGCGCCGCCTCCAGAAATGCCCGCACCTCGCCCTCGGAGACGTTGGCCAGCGCCGCGATCGTGCCCACCGACTCTGCCCTACCGCGGATCCGTTGTGCCGCCGCCGCGCCTCGCCCCGATGCTCGTCGCGCCGGCGGTCGGCCTCCAGGCCGATCTGTGACACCCGCTCGGCCTGCCACTCATCGACTCCGGCCAACCTAGTGCGTGCGACCAGAAATGCCGCCATGTCCTGGAACGTTGGGCACCGGTCCCGCGCGGCCATGACGGCGAGCTTCTCACCTCTCGCTTTGGCGATGCCGCTCGCGGCACGCTCCACAGATCGGGAACATCAGCAGGAACTGGCCGCCCAGATACGGCCAGAACTCCAATGCCCTCCCGTTAGCGCAGGCCAGGTCACAAACCGGCGCAATCCCACCGCACACCGAGCCTGGGCTGTGCGCCGAGCGGTTACCTGCCAGGTGGCCTTGTACTTCGCCGAGAACTGTTCACCGCGTCAGGCCGCACGACTACGACGCCCGTGAGCCGACAAATGCACGAGCATCGCCGCATCATCAACGTCGTCAACGTCGTTCGGGTCGTCGCTCGCATCCACGTACTCCACCGCGCCAGCCGCCATCCCACACGAATTCACGGTGCGCTTTGGTCGCGATGGTGTACAGCTCCGGGCACCGCGCCGCGTCAAACAGTTCGTTGACGTCTGCGCCGGGGCGCCAGTTGAACAACTCAGCCACGACGCGAGGGCCGTCGTCCATCGCCATCACGTGCAGGTTGTTTGGGTCGGGCGCGTTGTTCATGCCGTACTTGGCGATCATTTCGTCACTGCTGAGCTTGGTCATGATGCCGCCTCCCGCGACATGATCCAGTCGAACAGGCCTTGTGTTGAGAAGAACAGAGCGCCACTCATCTTCGTGCAGGCAATCTGGCGACGGTTGGCCGCTTCACGAACGTAGTTGAGCGTCACGGGGACGCCGAGAACTTCGTTCAGCCATCGGTGCGCAGCGGCGCGGCCTCGGATCGTCGGCACGCTCGACAGGGTCACGCCGGGCGGTGGTTCGTGGTGTATTGGTAGCAATCTCGCCATTGGTATCTCCATTGCAGACTTTCGCAGGTAGCGCCATAATCGGCTATCCCGCAGCGTATTTCGCTCTACCGTCGATTCTAGTCGCTACGCGCCTCGGTTCGCCGACTTTTTAGCTCCGCCCGACACCGACCACCGTCGGTCAGGCAGCAAGCGACTTTGCTTCAGCGAGTGGCGTTTTCGTTGGCGTAGCGTCGGCCCCGAACTCACGACCCACAGGGGAACAATCGTGGCTAAAGGTGTAAGCGTCCACGGGGACTTATTGGTGACGCGGCTAAACGATGGAACGGACCTCAATGAAATCTGGGCCGAGGTTCAAGAAGTCCTAGAGCTCTGGAACAACGAACGCAGGTCGATCACGGACCTCCTCAGCTTCCGCACGACCAAAGTCAACGACGTGGTACCGCAGAGCTGGACGACCGATTCATTCGAAGAGGCAACAGAATTCGGCATTCCGCGCGCCATCCGTCCGCCTTCCGACTACCCCAAGTTGGGCTACCCGTTCCGCGACTTCGATCGATCTGCGGACCGCATTCACATGGAAGTTCCTTCGCGAGGCATCTGCAGAGCAGGTTCAGGCGCACGTGACTCGTGCACTCGAAGCAGACGTGAAACTGACGACAAATTCGGTGATGCATCGTATTTTCACTCCAACCACTCGCACGAACGACTGGGGAAATACGGTCTACGGCCTGTGGAATGCCGACATGACACCGCCGCCTTACATGGGGAATGTTTTCGATGGCACGCATACTCACTATTTGGCTACGGCGTCGACAACGCTCGACTCCAACCACATCGAGGCGCTTCTCAATCACGTGACCGAGCATGGATACGGCGTCCGCTCCGGCGCTACACTGCTGATCCTCCTGAACGACGCCGACTTCGAGGCGTCACGGATCTCAGCTTGGCGCGCGGGTGTGGAGTACCGCAGCAGTGGCCCGCTACCCAAGTGGGACTTCATTCCCTCCGCACTCCTTCCAGCCTGGATCAGCGCCGAAGAGATTCACGGGCCTACCCCGCCGGACAAATACAACAACCTCGACGTGTGGGGCAGCTACGGCGGTGCGTTGGTCATCGAGTCCCTCTACATTCCCAGGGGTTACGCGGCCGTCGTGGCGACGGGCGGACCGAACAGCGACGTCAACGTCGTCGGGTTCCGCGAACACGTCAACGAGGATTACCAAGGCCTGCGGCATATTAAAGGCAACGGGCCGTACCCGATTCAGGACAGCTTCTATGTCCGGTCGTTTGGTGTTGGCGCGTACGCCACCGCGCAGCGGCAGTCGTCGCGCAGATCACCGCCGGCAGCTCCTACACCGCGCCGACGTTTGAACTCCCCTAGGCCGCGCCTAGGCCGCCGCCCCGCCCGTGAGCCGGGCCGCGCTTACTCGTCGAAGGGCAGCGTCTGCCTCCTACCGTTCGAATACCAGCAGCGGTTTGCCCCCGTGTGCGGGAGCTTCGGCCAAATAGACGGCTTCGCTGAACTTTTCGACGGGGATCGGCTGGCCCTCGGGCACGCGCAGCGCGCCGCTGTCGGCGAGCTGAAGTGTCCGGTCGATCGCTGCGGCCATCCGATCCTTCGGGGTCTCGGTGAACCAGCGGAACAGCCAGAACCCCCGAACGGTCTTGGTTTCGTAGATCAGTGAGCGCGCGAAGATGGGGATGGTGAGTTTGTCGGGATCGGTTTGGCGGTGCGTCGACAGCGCACCGTAGACGACCAGCTCACCGTGCGGTGCCAGCGCACGCGACACGTCCGCACCTACCTGACCGCTGACACAGTCGATCGCCTTGGACACGCCGTCGTGGCCTGCTATGTCGGCAATCCGTTCGCGCACGTCCTCATCCTCCGTGCAGATCACCGCGGTGCCCCCCAGCGCGAGGATGTCCTCGACAGCGGATCGACGGCGGACCACGTTGAGGGTCTTGAAGCCGACGTGCGCTCCGAGTTGGATGACCGACTGGCCCACGGTTGAACCGGCCGCCGTCTGCAGGAGCCATTCACCCGGTCGAACATCGAGTTCATCACCGGTCAAGATCACGGCGGTGAGCGGATTGGCGAGAATCTGGGCGGCCGTGGAATTGCTCATGCCGACGGGAACAGGCAAGACCCGCTCGGCATCGGCAACGACATACTCCTGCCACGTGCCCTTGACTCCGATCGTGATGACGCGTTGCCCGACGGTCAGACCGTCTGCACCGCTACCGAGTTCGTCGATCACACCGACGGATTCGATTCCGGGTACGGTGGGGAACTCCGGGGTGAATCCGTATCTGCCGCGGATGGTATGCAGATCGCTGGCATGGACAGGTACAGCTGCCACCCGGATCCGGACCTCGCCGGGACCGGGCTCCGGAATCGGGCGGGCCTGCAGGTGCAGAACCTCGGACGGTTCGCCTAACGTGTCGGCAACGACAGACCGCATGGTTGTCATCTTCCTGGCGCTCCTTCAGTCGGATCCAGATCTCACACGGTTCCGTGTGCATAGCGTCGGCCCCGCCCTTTGACGGCCAAGATTCGAATCAGCGCGGCCCAATTCCAGCCCTACTAGCTCTAATGCTGTCACCGCGGCGGAGTTGTTAGGGGTCTAGACCCTCGGCGGGGATCGCCCCGCGCTCTATGTCATCCATGACGGGCCAGACGCGGCGGGTCGGCGCTGATCCCGCCCACCCGCCGGGGTAACGCCGGGGCGAGCCGCCCTCTCGGACGACGAACCGCCCCGGAAAGCCATCTAGCAGGCCTTCTGAAGTGGGGCGGGCGGGGCTCGAACCCGCGACCAACGGATTATGAGTCCGCGGCTCTAACCAACTGAGCTACCGCCCCTCGCGCGTCGCGCGGCACCCATGGTCGCACGCTCCCACGGCCAGGTCATCAGCGCCCACACCATCACGATAGCGCGGTCGCGGTGAAGATGTACACCGGCCACGGGCCCAACACGTCCAGCAGGCTCGCGGTGACGGGTTTCCAGTTGAGGAAGCCGTAATTGGTGTCGGCGATTCTGTTGAACGTGAACGTGACGACGGCCCACACCACCGAGACAATGACCACGAAGCGGAAGGTGCGCCACTCGGGCCGCATTCCCCTGCCCCACGTCAGGTAGATCGCGGCCCACACCACGAGCAGGTGAATCGCCCAGAACGCCAGGAACTCGTAGTGCGGAAAGTCCGGACTCTCCAGCGCCGGCGAGATCAACGCCTGCGAGCTCAGGACCAGCCCCCAGTAGTAGGTCAGCGCGTATGCCCAGTGCCGCTGCGACCACAACGCATACGCCGCGGCAACGGTTGCCAGATCGGTCAGGCGCAGCGGCACCGACCAATGGATCGACGGCGGGATCAGCGTGTAGATCACCATCGCGACATAGATGACCGCCGTCACCGCCCCGAGAATGCGCCCGAGCCGGCGGGCCTGCGCTTCGGTCTGCCTGCGCCCCACCCAAACCAGCAGCACCGCGCCGACAACGAACACCACGATGGCGCCCCAGTGCGACGGGCCGTACGCCGAGAACTCCCGTTGCGCAGCAAGCATCGTCATCGACGGTCAGGCGAAGACCGTTTGCCCATCCGCATCGATCATGTACCGCTCGGTGCCGTGCTCGACTCTGGGCGCATCGGCGGCCAGCGAGACGGCGATCTTGTTGCTCGCGTTGCGCATGACGTCCAACGTCAATTCGACCGCCTCGTCCTCCGAAAAGTGTTCGCGCACACCGGCCGCCACCTCTGGTGCGATCGTCGGCCGGCGACCAGATCAATGCGTCGGCATATCGCAGCGCCGCCTTCTGCGCATCGGTCAGGCCGTCCGCCTTTTCGTAACGGTCGATCTGGTCGTACAGGTCTCTCCGACCCTCCCGCATCCAGTGCGTTGCCCTCCCGCAGCGACTTGCACAACCGGCAGTTGTGCTGCGCCGCCCCTCGCAACCGGACGATCTCCGTCGTCACCGGATCCAATGCCCGCAGACGTGCCACCGCGGGCACGAACCCATTCAGTAGCGCATCGATCGGATCGGTGTCGTGATCCCACTGGACGACTCGACCGTTGCCGGGCTTGCCCATCCCGAGCGCCTCGAACCCCGCCCACACTCGCGGAATGAAGTCAGCGATGAATATCGCCACCACCGTCCGAAAGGCATTGTTGCCCAACGAGGACAACAGTTGCTTTCGCTGGTTGTCACCAATCCCCGACACGTCGATGGCGAACTGCTCGGCGAACGCCGCCACCACCGACTCGCGCTCGGAGGTCCCGTCGACCAGGTCGACTTCCATCGGCAGAGGAGGCAGCGACAGCGCCCTGCCGCATGTCAGCCGGATCAGCGTGTCGAGGCGCGCATCACCCGACGACAGGGCGACCAGTCCGGCCAGCCGCTCGGACAGTCTTTCGTCGCTCACGCAAGGATTATTGCGCCTGGCTCACCGACGACATGTGAAAGTCCGGTATCCGCAGCGTCGGCATTGCGGCCCGGGTCGCCCAATCGCCCCACTCGCGCGGCAACGTGACTTCGCTGAGGCCCGCCTCGGTGGCCCGGCGCAGCAGGTCCAGTGGGCTTTCGTTGAACCGGAAGTTGTTGACGGCCGCGGTCACCTCGCCGTCTTCGACCAGGTAGACGCCGTCGCGGGTCAGCCCGGTCAGCAGCAGAACCGCGGGGTCGACCGTGCGGATGTACCACAGCGTCGTCAGCAGCAGACCCCGCTCGGTGCTCGCGATCATGTCGGCCAGGCTCGCCGAGCCGCCGGTCATCAGCAGGTTGTCGGCCGACACCGCCACGGGCTGGTCGAACTCGGCGGCCGCCGCACGCGGGTATGCGAGCGCGTTGATCGTGCCGTCGCGGATCCAGTCGACCCGGCCGATGTCCATGCCGTTGTCGAAGATCGACACTCGCTCCGACGAACTCGGCACCGCGACGAACGGTGTGCATGCCAAGGCGTCCGCGGCCGGGTCGGAATACAGCGTCAGCGGCAGACCGGTGAGTTTCTCACCCACCCGCGTACCACCACCGGGCGCCGACAGCGCGGTGCGGCCCTCTTGCGCACCCCGGCCGTCCATCGTCCAGGACAGGTAGATCATCATGTCCGCCACCGTCGACGGCGGCATGATCGTCTCGTACCGCCCGGCGGGCAACTCGACAGTGCGCTGCGCCCAGCTCAGCCGCGTAGAGAGCTGCTCGAGCATCGAATCGGTTGGCACATCGACGAAGTCGGGCGTGCTGGTACCGGCCCACGCACTCGCGCCGTCGCGCTTGGCGTTGATCTCCACCGAACCCGTCGGCTGCGTGTAGCGCCTCCGCAGCCCGTTCGACGTGGCTACGAACGTCGTCTCCACGACATGCCGCGCGTACCCGTACAGCTGGTCCGGGCCACGAAACCCGCGCGCCGCCAGGCTGCCCGCCACACCCATGAACACTTCGGCACTGGTGCCGGGAACGGGCGCGTCCCAATCGTGCGGGCGTCGCGTGCCGGGCAGTGGCGGCGCGCTGTCGCTGGCTTCGGGCGCCGAAAGCGCGGCCTCCTGGGACGCGGCGACGAGACCGGCGATCGTCGAGGGATCCACCTCGGCCGAGCGCACCGAACCAACATGCGCCTTCTCGCCGTGGCGCACAATCAGAAATCACCGTCGTATGACGGCTCACCGATTCACCGTTGGTGGTCATCGAGTTGCCGGCCCAGCGCAGCGACGCATCCGCTCGATCGGTGACCAGCACGATGGTCTCGTCGACCTTGCCCAACTTGGCGGCCTCGGCCAGCGCGCTATCCACGACCTGCTGTGCGCCGATCACCGACTACCGCCCCGCCTCGGTGCGCGTGTTGAGCACGTTGACGCCTCGGAACAACGCCGACGGGCAGCCGTGACTCACGGCAGCGACCTGACCGGGCTGCGCCTTGCCGCAGTTGAACGCCCCACCGAGGCGCCAAGTCGACCGCCCGCCAACGGCTTCCATCGACCCCCAGAAGTCCGTTGTGGTGGCCTGATACGCGACATCGCGCAGCTGGCCGTCGAGCCGGCCGTCGCGGATCCGGAAAAATCGCTGCCCGGTGAACTGGAAGTTGTAGCGCTGCATGTCGATTGACCAGGACTTGTCGCCGACGATGTAGATGCCGTCGTCGACGCGGGCGATGAGGTCGTCTGTGCCGAGATCGTCGATGCCTGGCTGTAGCGAGACGTTCGCCATCCGCTGGATCGGCACATGATGGGGTGAGTCCGCATACGAGCAGCCGTTGGACCGCGCAACACCCAGCCGCGGCGCGAACACCCGGTCCAGCTGGTAGCCGACGAATATCCCGTCGCGCACCAGATCCCAGCTTTGGGCCCGCACGCCCTCGTCGTCGAAACCGACGGTGGCCAAGCCGAATTCGACGGTCCGGTCGGCGGTCACGTTCATCACCGGTGAGCCGTATCGCATGGTGCCCAGTTTGTCCGGGGTCGCGAACGACGTGCCCGCGTAGGCGGCCTCGTAGCCGATCGCGCGGTCGTACTCGGTGGCATGCCCGATCGACTCATGGATCGTCAGCCACAGGTTGGACGGGTCGATCACCAAATCGGTCGGCCCGGCCGTCACGCTGGGGGCCTTGGCCTTCTCGGCGAGCAGGGAGGGCAGCTGGGCCAGCTCCTCGGACCAGTTCCACACGTCGTCGCCGGCGACGACCTCCCAGCCCCGCGCGGTCGGCGGCGCCAGGCGTGCGCATGGTCTCGAAGGTGCCGGCGGCGGCGTCCACCGTCACCGCCTCCAACGTCGGCATCACCCGCACCCGTTGTTGGGTGATCGACGAGCCGAACGTGTCGGCGTAGAACGTCTGCTCCTTCACCGCGTTCAGCCCCGCTGAGACATGGTCGACGCCGTCGGCGGCCAGCAGCCGCCCGGAGTACTCCTCAAGCACCGCGATCTTGTCCGCCGACCCGACGTCGAACGGATCGATCCGGTAGTCCGACACCCAGCTGACATCGGTGTAGACCGGTTCGGGCGCCAGCTCGATGCGCTCGGCGTTCAGTGGCGCCAGCGTGGTGGCCACCCGCACGGCTCGTCGCGCGGTAGCGGCCGCCACGGCCGGGTCCAGGTCGGCGTGCGAGGCGAAGCCCCACGTGCCGTCGACGATCACCCTCACCGCCAGACCGATCTCGCGGTTGATGACGGAGGTTTCCAGTTCTCCGTCGCGCAGCTGCACGATCTCCGTCGTGATGCGGTGAATGCGCAGGTCGGCGTGCCTCGCCCCGGCAGAGGTGGCGGCAGACAACGCCGCGTCGGCGAGTTCGTGTCGCGGCAGCCCGAGGAAGTCGGCATCGACTCGTCGGGGCGCTGTCACGGCTCCTACCGTAGTGGCCCGCTCGCCGGCCCGCTTTAATGACTCGATGGCCCTGCGGCGTGTCCGATCGACAGCGCTGGGATATGTGTTGCTCGCTCCCAGTCTGTTCGGCGTGGTCACCTTCATGCTGTTGCCGATGCTGGTCGTGCTGTGGCTGTCAGCCTGCACCGCTGGGACTTATTGGGGCCGATTCGATATGTCGGACTGGACAATTGGCAATTGGTGCTGACCGATCGATCGTTCGCCATGTCGCTGGTAGTGACGGTGCTGTTCATCGCGATGGTGGTGCCCGTGCAAACTCTGCTCGGCCTCGTCGCGGCGGTCATGCTGTCCCGCGGGCTGCCGGGCACCGGGTTCTTCCGCACGCTGTATGTGCTGCCGTGGATCTGTGCGCCGTTGGCCATCGCGGTGCTGTGGCGCTGGATCCTCGCGCCCACCGATGGTGCACTCAGCACACTGCTCGGTCAGAACATCGAGTGGCTCACCGATCCGGGGCTGGCGCTGCCTGTCGTCTCGGCCGTCGTGGTTTGGACCAATGTCGGGTATGTGTCCCTGTTCTTCCTTGCCGGCATCCTGGCGATCCCCGAGGACATTCAGAACGCGGCGCGCACCGACGGCGCGACCGCATGGCAGCGGTTCCGTCGCATCACCCTGCCGATGCTGCGGCCGACGCTGTTCTTCGTGCTGGTCACCGGGATCATCAGCGCCGCCCAGGTATTCGACACCGTGTACGCGATGACCGCCGGCGGCCCGCAGGGCCGAACCGATCTGGTGGCGCACCGCATCTACGCCGAAGCATTCGGCTCCGCGGCGGTCGGCCGGGCGGCGGTGATGGCGGTCGTATTGTTCGTGCTGCTGGTCGGCGTGACGATCGTCCAGCATCTGTACTTCCGGCGGCGGATCAGCTATGACCTCACCTAGCCGAGTCCTAACAGGCGCGGTGGTCTATCCAGGCCTGGCCGTTGCGGCTCTGATCACGTTGGCACCCTTCGCGCTGGGCTTGTTGACGTCGTTCACCTCGGCGCGACAATTCAACACCGAATCGCCGCTGTCCCTGCCGAAGCCGCCGACGCTGGAGAACTACCTCGGGCTGGCCGACGCCGGCTTCGGGCGGGCATTGATGGTGACGGCGCTGATGACCGCCGTGATTCTGCTCGGGCAGGTGACGTTCTCGGTGCTGGCGGCGTACGCGTTTGCGCGCCTGCGGTTTCCGGGCCGCGACGCGTTGTTCTGGGTCTATATCGCCACTCTGATGGTGCCGGCGACGGTCACGGTGGTGCCGCTGTATCTGATGATGGCCGAAGCCGGTCTGCGCAATACCTTCTGGGCGCTGGTGTTGCCGTTCATGTTCGGCTCGCCGTACGCGATTTTCCTGCTGCGCGAGTACTTTCGGACCATCCCGGCCGATCTGATCAACGCCGCCCGCATCGACGGCGCCAACACGCTTGATGTCATCCTGCACGTCGTGGTGCCGGCCAGCCGGCCGATCCTGGTGACGCTGGCGCTGATCACCGTGGTGTCGCAGTGGAACAACTTCATGTGGCCGCTGATCATCACCAGCGGCAGCAAGTGGCAGGTGCTGACCGTGGCGACGGCGGGCCTGCAGTCGCGATACAACGCGCAGTGGACGCTGGTGATGGCGGCGACGACGGTGGCGATCGTGCCGCTGATCGTGTTGTTCGTGGCGTTGGGTCGACACATCGTCCGCTCGATCGTGGTGACGGGGCTCAAATGAGCATCCGGCCACGGCGTTCCACGCTGGCCGCCGCGGGTCTGGCTGCCACGATGGCCGTGCTGCTCGTCGCCGCGGTGCTGTTGGGCCGTTCCGCCGAACCCAGCGGCCGAACCGTGGTTACCGTGCGGTTGTGGGACGAGCAGGTCGCGACGGCGTACCGGGAGTCGTTCGACGAGTTCACCCGCGAGCACCCCGACATCGAGGTGCGCGTCAACGTGGTCGCGTATTCGACCTACTTCGACACTCTGCGCACCGATGTGGCGGGCGGCAGCGCCGACGACATCTTCTGGTTGTCCAACGCCTACTTCGCCGGTTATGCCGACGGCGGCCGGTTGATGGACATCGCCGAGACGTTGGGCCCCAACGCCGTCGGCGGCGTGGGAGCAGTCGGTGGTCAACCAGTTCACCCGCGACGGGTCGCTGTGGGGTGTACCGCAGCTGACCGATGCCGGGATCGCGCTGTACTTCAACGCCGACCTGCTCGACGCCGCGGGCGTCGAGCTGAAGGAACTGCTCTCGCTGCGCTGGTCGCTCGGCGACGACGACACGCTGCGGCCGCTGCTCGCCCGGCTCACCCTTGACGCCGACGGGCGATCCGCCGCCACACCCGGATTCGACGCCGGGCGTATCCGGCAGTGGGGCTATAACGCGGCCAACGACCTACAGGGCATCTACCTGAATTACATCGGCTCGGCGGGTGGCGTGTTCTCCGTCGGCGACCGGTTTGCCTTCGACAACCCGCAGTCGGCCGAGGCGTTCGAATACCTGGTGCGGCTGATCAACACCGATCACGTCGCGCCGCCGGCGTCGGCCACCAACGACAACGGCGACTTCTCGCGCAACCAGTTCCTGCAGGGCCGGATGGCGCTGTTTCAGTCCGGCACCTACAACCTGGCGGCGGTCGCCGACCAGGCGCCGTTCCGGTGGGGTGTCGCGTTGCTGCCGGTCGGCCCGAAGGGCAGGGTCAGCGTCACCAACGGCATTGCCGCCGCGGGCAATTCGGCAACCAAGCACCCCGACGCCGTGCGGCAAGTGCTGGCGTGGATGGCCAGCCCTCGCGGCAACGAGTATCTCGGTGCCCGGGGTGCCGCGATCCCCGCGGTGCTGGCGGCCCAGCCGGTGTACCACAAGTACTGGGCGTCGCGGGGCGTCGACGTCAGCCCCTTCTTCAAGGTGCTCAACGGGCCACGCATCCCGGCCCCCGGCGGTGCCGGGTTCGCCGCCGGATTCGATGCCCTCAAGCCGTATTTCGACGAGATGTTCCTGGGCCGCCGCGATGTCTCGAGCAGCCTTGCCGAGGCCCAGCAGGCCGCCAATTCGGCCGCGCAGCGCTAGTGTCGCGAATCATCACTTCGGCCAGAGGTTTGCGCAGGGGTCCTGTGCCGTCGTTTCAGAGCCCCGAGCCCTGGTGCGGATCGCCATCTGCCGATTTGCGCGACTCCAAGGTGATCTGCACGCTGTGGCTGACATCGAGCGGTAGCTCCGATGGGCGGCTGGTGAACGCGCAGCACCGCTGATGCTGGCGACGCGGTGCATCATGCGCGTCACCTCTTTTTACCGGCGACATGCGGTTGCACCTGATGCTCTGTGTCGTGCAGCGCCAACGGCGAGTCGCTCCATGCGGCCACGGACCATGACTGGCGCTAGTGCCTCACGGTACCGTGTGGCGTGCAACGGAATTGTTGATCCGCACGGCGTGCCTATCGTGGGGTGATGACCCGTTGACCGCCGGCTTGTTCGGCGCCGGTCGAGCGACAGTGCGGTCGTGCCAGACAGCGCCTGGCACCCGCATTCGGTGGGCGGCCACCACGCCTCGACCGGTGCGGGTAAAGCTCACAGCGCCGCGCAAGCGCCAGCACCGCGACAGCGACGCAGCGGCACGATCGCCAACGCAATCCAGTCGGCGCGTTTCGGCCGTGACGGCGCTGCCGAGATCTGGCCCGCACCGCCGCGTGCCGTGATCGCGTCGCCCATCTCGTCGGCCCGCCGCAGGGCGACGGTGATGGCTGCGGCGAGTAGATCGATGACCTCCAGCGCCCACCGGCGGCGGCGCGCGCGCCGGGTTGTGAGCACTTCCTTCGGTCGCAGCCTGCGCGCCGCATACAAGACGCGGAACTCGTCGATCAGCATCGGAAACGCGCGCAGTGCCAACGCCAGCGCCACCGCCCAGTCGTCGACCGGTATCCGCAGCGGCCGCAGCGGTCGTCCCAATGTGGCTACGGCGGGCGCGATTTCGGCGACATTCGTGGTCCACGACACCATCGCGCCGAGCCCGAGCAGCACGATCGACAGCGCGGTGATGCGCAGGAAGTTGAACAATCCGCGCAGGCCGACCTCGATCGAGCCCAAGTCGATGACCGGGCTACCACCGGCGAAGGTGGCGGTGATTCCGCCGAGGATCAACAGGAGCCAGAGCCAACGGGGAATCGACGGCAGCACGCCGCGCGGAATGCGTGCCAGCCACGCTGCCGTCAGCACCAGGGCGGCCACCATGCCGATCGGCACCCAGCCCGGGTAGAAGGTCATCAACGCGCCGATGCCCGCCACCGCAAGGAGTTTGGTGCCGGCCCACAGCTCGTGAATGACGGTGCGGCCCGGCACTGGCCGCAGCAGCACGACCGGCTTGCGTGGCCGACGGGCGGTGGCCGGCGCGGTCATGACATGCCTCCGGCCGTTGTGGATGCGGGCGCCAACACCCCGTCCTGCAGGTGCAGTGTGCGCGGGCACAGGTCTTCCAGGCCGGAGAAGTCGTGCGAGATGACGACGATGGTCAATCCGGCGCGGCGCCGCAGGCCTTCCAGCAGCCGCAGCAGCCCACGCTGGCTCGCGGCGTCCAGGCCGGCCAGCGGTTCGTCGAGGATGAGCGCACGCGGTGAGCGGGCCAGCAGCCCGGCCAGCACCACGCGGCGCATCTGGCCGCCGCTGAGCTGGTCGATGCGTCGCTTCGCCAGCGCCGGGTCGAGGCCGACCGTCGCCAGCGCGTCGGCCACCCGGTCGTGGTCGCGCACCGAGAAGCCGGCGGCCGAGGCAACCTCCAGGTCGACCCGGCCGCGCATCAGCTGCAGCCGGGACGCCTGAAACGAGATTGCCACCGCGCCGACCTGATCGGACGCCGGCTTGCCGTCGAGCAGGCAGGTGCCGACGGTCGGCACGGTCAGCCCGGCCATGATCCACGCCAGCGTCGACTTGCCCGACCCGTTCAGGCCGTGGATCAGCACGCCATCGCCCTCATGAACGGTGAAGGTGATGTCGCGCAAAGCAGTTTTCGCCCACGGTGTTCCGCTGCCGTATTCGTGGCCGACTCCATTGAGTTCGAGCACCGGCTCGTCTGGATGGTGACCCGTCGGGACCGTGGCGGACGGTGCCGCCGCTGTCTCCACCATGTCGGTGTTGTCCGCGGCGCCCCCGTTTCCGGTGAGGTCGACGGTGCGGTCGGCGGCGTCCGCCTCGTCGTTGTAGTGGGTGATGTGGACCAGTGACATGCGGTGGTGCTTGGTCAAACCCGACAGCACCGACATCAGTCCGTCGCGGCCCTCTTGGTCGACCATGCTGGTGACCTCGTCGGCGATCAGCAGCGACGGCTCGCGTGCCAGCGCCCCTGCGACTGCCAGGCGCTGCAGTTCTCCGCCGGACAGCCCGCCGGTGTCGCGTTCGGCCAGCCCGTCCAGGCCGACCTCGGTGAGCAGCCGGTGCACGTCGGTTGTTTGGCCGGGAGGCAGGCCCCAGACGACGTCGTCGGCGACGCGGGTGCCCAGCACCTGGCTCTCCGGGTGCTGCATGACCACGGCCGTGCCGCCCAGCCGACCGAGCCCGACGGCGCCGGGCCGTTCCACAGTGCCCGAGGTGGGCTCGCGGCCGGCCAGCACCAGCATCAGCGTCGTCTTGCCGGAGCCGTTGGCGCCGGTCACGGCGAGGTGCTCGCCGGGATCAACGTTCAACGACACCGGACCGAGCGCGTCGTGGTCGGCGTTGGGGTAGCGGAAGCGGACGTCGCGTAGCCGGGCCGGAACGGGTGCGACCGGTGCGGCGTCGGTCGACGACTCCAGCTTGTGCACGTCGGGAATTCCGAGTAGTCGCGCCATCACCCGCGACAGTGCCCACCAACCGATGAGGGTGACCACGGTGACGGACAGCACCGACGACGCCGAAGAACAGGTACGGCCAGTAGTCCAGTGCCGTGGCGAAGTCACGCTTGAGCCGCTCCGCGACGCCGTCCATGTCGGGGATGCGGGCGATGATCGCGGCGAGGCCGTTGATGTTGGCGGTCATCGAGTCGAAGATCAGGTTCCGTAGCCGCGCGAGGATCGCCAGCGCCGCCACCGACGCGACCCCGAACACCGCACCGGCAACGAGTGACGACAAGAAGACCGTCGGTGTGCCGCGGCCGCGACGTTTGACGATGCCGGTCAGCCCGCCGATGTAGGCGCAGTTGAGGACCGTCATGAAGCCGCCCATGCCGGCGATGAGGAACGCGATGACGCGCGCCGGCCACCGTCGCGGCAATCAGCACGCGCAGCCGGTAGCGGTAGGCCAACAGGCCCATCGGCACCGTTCCGAGCAATGACAGCCCGGCAGCGAACGGAACGACGACGGCGATGATCGCGGTGGCCGCGCACAGCGCCGCCATCACAGAGGCTTGCGCCAACTCGACCGGTTGCAGCGAGCCGGCCCGTCGAGGGGTGCTCGGCCCGGTCGCGGTCATTTCACGATTCTGCCAGTCGGAAACTAAGAGCCCCGCTGTGACCGGACACGCCGCCGCGCCCGTTTGATACGCATAGTAAACCTATGCAACTATGGGCGGCATGACCTCGACGCTCGGTGCCGACCTGCTCGCCGTCGTGGCCCGGATCAACCGCCTGGCCACCCAACGAGCCCGGTTGCCGTTGCCGTTTGCCCAGGCGCCGGCTGCTGTCCACGATCGAAGACCAGGGCGCGGCCCGGATTTCCGATCTGGCCACCCTCGATCACTGCTCACAGCCGACCATGACCACCCAGGTCCGCAGGCTCGAAGACGCCGGCCTGGTATCACGCACCGTCGACCCCGACGATGCGCGGGCCGTGCTTATCCGCATCACCCCGAAGGGTGTCGAGACGCTGCGGCAAGTGCGGGTCGACCGCGGCGCCGCCATCGACCCGTATCTGGAGCGGCTTGACCCCGCGGATCGGCAGACGCTCAGCGACGCCGTCCGCGTGCTGCGTGGACTTCTCGAGGACGCGGCCGCACCCAACACCACCACCGCCAAATAACCACAAAGGGAGTAGCCGCACCGCATGTTGCGCCAACCCAAGGCCGTTTGGGCCGTTGCCTTCGCGTCCGTAGTCGCGTTCATGGGCATCGGTCTCGTCGACCCGATTCTCAAGCCGATCGCCGACAACCTCAACGCGTCACCGTCGCAGGTGTCGTTGTTGTTCACCAGCTATATGGCCGTGATGGGCGTGGCGATGCTCATCACCGGCGTGATGGCAAGCCGGATCGGGGCCAAACGGACGCTGCTGCTCGGGCCTGCTGGTGATCATCGCCGGCGCCGGCCTGGCGGGCATGTCCGACACTGTGCTGGAAATCGTTGGCTGGCGGGCACTTTGGGGCCTGGGCAACGCGCTGTTCATCGCCACGGCGCTGGCCACCATCGTCAGCTCCGCTCGCGGTTCGGTGGCACAGGCGATCATCCTGTACGAGGCGGCGCTGGGTCTGGGCCTCGCCGTCGGCCCGCTCGTCGGCGGCGCCCTCGGGTCGATCTCGTGGCGGGGACCATTCTTCGGGGTGTCGGTGCTGATGGCGATCGCGCTCGTCGCCACCGTGTTCCTGCTGCCCTCCACTCCGCGTGCCGAGCGCGCCACTACGCTGGCCGACCCGTTCCGCGCACTGCGGCACCGCGGCCTGCTCGGCGTCGCGATCACCGCGCTGCTGTACAACTTTGGCTTCTTCACCCTGCTGGCGTTCACGCCGTTCCCGCTGGACATGAGCGCCTATCAGATCGGGCTGATCTTCTTCGGCTGGGGCGTCGCGCTGGCCTTCACATCGGTCATCGTCGCACCGCGACTGCAGCGGCGCTTTGGGACCGTGCCGACGCTGCTGGTCAACCTCCTGGCGATGACCGCAACGCTGGTGGTGATGGCCATCGGCACCGACAGCAAGGCTGTACTGGCGACGTGTGTCGTCGTCGCGGGCCTATTCATCGGCATCAACAACACGCTCATCACCGAGACGGTGATGAAGGCGGCGCCCGTCGAACGCGGCGTGGCGTCGGCGGCGTACAGCTTCGTCCGGTTTTCCGGCGCCGCCATGGCTCCGTGGCTGGCCGGCGTGCTCGGCGAGCAGATCAGCGTGCATCTACCGTTCTGGGTCGGCGCTGCCGCTGTGCTGATGGCTGCTGGGGTCCTGGCCGCCACCCGCTCGCACCTGGTCGGTATCGACGTCGAGGAATCGGAGCTCGACGAGATCACCGAGCAGGCGACCGCCATCACCGTCGGCAGCGACTGAGCAGCATCTGTCTCACGTGGTGACTGTGCCGACCAGCGTGCCGACGACGTAAGTGGCCGCGATCGCGATGGCGCCAAAGGCCAACTGCCGCAGCGACGCCCACCACAGCGGCTTCTTGGTGAAACGGGAGGCGACGCCACCGGCGATCATCAGACCCACACCACCCAGGATCAAGCCCGCCCATAGCGATTCGAAGCCGAGCAGATAAGGGACCAGCGGGGTGATGGCACCGACCGCGAAGGTCACGAACGACGAGATCGCCGCCACCCACGGCGACGGCTTCTCCCGTGGATCGACGCCCAGTTCCTGACTGAGATGGAAGTTCAGCGCACGGTTCTCGTCCCGGTGGATCTCGTCGGTGGCCTTGGTGGCGGTCTCCTGCGTCATCCCCATCTGGACCAACATGTCGACGAGTTCGGCCCTCTCTGCCTGCGGATGCATACGGAACGCGCGCCGCTCGACACGGACCTCGGATTCGATCTGCTCGTTCGCGGTACTGACCGACGCGAACTCGCCGAGTGCCATCGAGAACGCCCCAGCGACGAGGCCGGCGAAACCGCTGAGCACCACGGTGTGGGCTTCGGCAGCCGCGCCGACGCCTGCGATCAACGCGGTGTTGCTGACAAGGCCGTCCATCGCGCCGAACGTGGCGGCCCGCAGCCAACCCCCGCTGACGTCACCGTGCCGGTGGTCGAACTCATGAGGTCGCCACGCATCAGCACCCGCCGCCCGGTCTGGACTCGGTCATGGGTGGTGATTCAACGCCACGGGTTTCGGCTGGTCTAGCTAGGTTTGCCTACGTTTGCCACATCACAGTTTCCGCGGGCCCCGGAACGGCTACCGTCTGGGTATGACCACCACTGCGGAGCATCTACGCAACACGCTCGACGGCCGTTGGCGCGACGTGAAGAACAGGATGCGGAAGGAACTCTCCAACGAGGTCTTCCGCCCGCACTACACCCCGAACACCGTCATCGCCCGCACCAAGGTGGCCGAACAGCTGAAGATCATGGCCGCCCACGGGGCCGCCGAGGACGGGTTCAAGAAGGAACACGGCGGCAACGGTGACGTCGGCGCCGCCGTCACCCAGATCGAGATGCTGGCGATGTCCGACCTGTCGCTGATGGTCAAGGCCGGCGTGCAGTGGGGCCTGTTCGGCGGGGCCATCGAGAACCTCGGCACCGAGCGCCACCACAAGGCATACGTACAGCGAATCATCGATCTCGATCTCCTCGGCTGCTTCGCGATGACAGAGACCGGGCACGGCAGCGACGTGCAAGCGATCGAAACCACCGCGACCTACGACCCGGCGACACAAGAGTTTGTCATCGACTCCCCCACCCGCACCGCGCGCAAGGACTACATCGGCGGCGCCGCCGAAACCGCGCGGGTGGCAGCCGTTTTCGCCCAGCTGATCACTGACGAGGACGGCAAGCCGGTCAACCACGGTGTGCACTGTCTCGTGGTGCCGATCCGCGACGACGAGGGCAACGACCTGCCGGGCGTGACCACCTCGGACTGCCACTACAAGGGCGGCCTGCCCGGTGTCGACAACGGCCGCATCCAGTTCGACCACGTACGCGTCCCCCGCGAGAACCTGCTCAACAAGTACGCCGACGTCGCCGAGGACGGCACCTACACCTCCCCGATCGAGAACCCGAGCCGCCGGTTCTTCACCATGCTGGGCACGCTGATCCGCGGCCGGGTCACGGTCGGCGGCAGCGCAGGCGCGGCGGCCCGCGTGGCGCTCGACATCGCGACGCGATATGCGTTGCAGCGCAGGCAGTTCTCCGCGCCGGGCGACGACAACGAGGTGCTGCTGATGGACTACCTCGTGCATCAACGCCGGCTGTTCCCACTCATCGCGCGGTCGTATGCGTTGCAGTTCGCGCAGAACGAACTGGTCGCCAAGACCCACGAGCTGCAGACCGCCGACAACCCCGACGCCGAGGAGCAGCGCGAGCTGGAGTCCCGCGCCGCGGGCCTGAAGGCTGCCAACACCTGGCATGCCAGTCGCGCCATTCAAGAAGCGCGCGAAGCCTGCGGCGGCGCAGGCTATCTCGCCGAGAACAGGCTGATCGCGCTGCGTGCCGACACCGATGTGTTCACCACCTTCGAAGGCGACAACCACGTGCTCACGCAGCTGGTGGCCAAGGAACTGCTGACCGCATACGCCGACGACATCAAGGGCATGAGCCCGGTGGAGTGGGTTCGGTTTGCGGCCAACTTCGCCGGCGAGCGGGTGCTGAAACGCACTGCGGCCGAGACGATCATGCAGACGATCCTCGACACCCGGCAGGACAACGAGGAGGAGGGCAGCCTGTTCAACCGCGGCACCCAGGTCAAGATGTTCGAGGACCGCGAGGAGTACATACTCTCGACGGTGGCTCGCCGGCTGCAGGGCAAGTCCAAGGAGATGAGTGCGTTCGACGCGTTCAACGCGGTGCAGGACCATGTGCTGCACGCCGCTCGCGCGCATATCGACCGCATCATCCTCGAGGCGTTCGTGGCCGGCATCGATTCCTGTGAGGACGACGAAGCCGGAAAGATTCTCGAAATGGTGTGCGACCTGTACGCGCTCTCGGTGATCGAGGAGGACAAGGCCTGGTTCGTCGAGCACCGCTACCTGTCCACCGAGCGCGCCAAGGCCGTGACCCGCGGGATCAACGAACGCTGCCGCAGCCTGCGGCCGCACGCCGAGACGCTGGTCGACGGGTTCGGGATTCCCGAGCAGCTGCGCTACGCCGAGATGCTGCACCCGGAGAACATCCCCGACGAGTAACCGTCAAAACCCACCCGAGCCTACGGGCGCGGCGCGATCCAGCGGCGAAGCGCGTCGGCGGTGTTGTCCGGCGCGGTGTTGAAACACAACCGGATCCCCGGCGAGGCCTCGTGCAGGACGTTCACGATGCGCTCGAAGAGCTCGGTGTCTCGGGGACCATCCGGATGCCGCCGCCGATCATTGCCAATCCGAACGATGTGCTGTCGAGGGCATCTCGAATCAGCTGTTCGGCGGTGTCCGGCGACGTGCCGATCTGGCAGAGCACGACGTCGAACCCGGCCTCGTCGAGCGCCGCGTTGCCTCGCTCGATCCGCGCGGTGAGCGACGCCTCGTCGACCCCGTCCGGCAAGGTGCTGTAGTCCAACGCCCGGGGATGAAGGCCGATCGAGATCACGCGGGTATCGCCCGCAAGCCTTGAAGCCACGACTCGAGCGTACGGATGAGCGCGTGACCCACATAAGCAGTCAGCCCGTCAACAATTGATGACGGGCTGACCTTGTTAGGCGATTCAGCTACCAGCCGCGAGCTGCTTCTTGCCGTACACGCGCTCCAGCAACGACGTGTCACCGTGAATCTGTACGTGAACGGTCTTGCCGTCGCGAAGGGTGAACACGTCGGCGTCTTGGCCCGTCTCGCCACCAGCCGTCACCTCGGTTAGGGCAACAACCGTATCGCCGTCGGCGATTAGACGGTTGAGCTTGACCGTCACCGACTTCTCTGCCAGTCGCCCGAGATGCTCCATCATTTCGGCCTTTCCGTGGAAAGTCCCGCTGACCGCGCTCTCGCCCGGCTGCACCCATTCGACGTCGTCGTCGAACAGACTCATCACTGTTTCGAGGTCGCCGGCGGAGAAGGCCTCGTAACCCCTCTTGATGACCTCGATGTTGTCCTGCTCTGACATTTCGAACCCCCGTTCTGCGCATCCGACATTTCGGCCGCGAGAGGCTTGGCCGGTCTGAGGTCGCGCAGGCGCTCTCGGATCAGTCAGGCCGTTCGCCGCCGCGTCGATTATCGGCCTCTATCCATGGCGATTCGGGCAATCAGCACAAATAATTTGACGCTGTTGCAAGCGCAAGTAGATGCGGGTTGCTCCCCCGGCTGGACTCGAACCAGCAACCCTTCGGTTAACAGCCGAATGCTCTGCCAATTGAGCTACAGGGGACCGCTCTCCCGCGTCTGATTCTGCCGCGGGCCGAGGGATGACTCTAGCGTATGTGCGGTTCTGGCCGCCAATACACCGCCGCCCCGCACACACTGCTGCAAGTGAGGCAGGATGGACGCCAACGCACCGTCGTCTGGGAGGGGCCCTGTGATCCGGTATCTCGTCGTATTGGCTGTCGGTTACGTGTTGGGTTCAAAGGCCGGCCGGCGCCGCTACGAACAGATATCCGGGACATATAAGGCGGTAACCGGCAGCCCGGCGGCCAAGGCTGTGATCGATGCCGGGCGCCGCAAGATCGCCCACCGGGTTTCACCGGATCCGGCGATGGTCAC
Organism: uncultured Actinomycetota bacterium; assembly: GCA_963851115.1. Classification (GTDB taxonomy): domain Bacteria; phylum Actinomycetota; class Actinomycetes; order Mycobacteriales; family Mycobacteriaceae; genus Mycobacterium. The sequence goes on along the minus strand of CAWKOI010000003.1, from coordinate 46,419 downwards.
GCTGACGCCGATCGACTCCGAAACCGAGGTCCTTGAGCCGGAGACGGTCGGCAAGGAGCGAGCGCTAGGGACCAGCGACGCCCTGGCGGATGGTCGTGCCGGGCAACAGCGGCCCGGTGTAGAAGCCGCTGTTAGGGCTGTTGCCGCCGTAGAACCCCGGGGCTCCGACATTTATGCCATTGCCGTTGGAGTACGACAGGCACTTGCCGTCTTCCGCGTTTCCGAACCACGCCAGGCACGGCGGTCCCGCGGTGACCTCGCGGGGTGCCATCCGTCGCGATCGCGGCATAGAGCGGGACCGCAACGGCGGCGGCCGCGAAGGCCCCGGCCACCAGTCGCCGAGTTCGGTTAGTCATCAATACCACCTGCTCGCTCTCCTCCCGGATCCCCGACAGCCCATTCACCATAGCCTGCCGTGGTCGTTCACGCAGTAAGGTCGTCGCCACTGGCCTGCTCGAGCAGGCTGCGGCGGTAGGCCTCCATCGCCACCAGGTCGCCGAATAACGCGTGGTACTCGTCGCCCTGCTCCACCGGCGACATGCGCTGCAGCTTTGACTTCACCTCGGCGATCTGACGGCCGACCCACACTTCCTGCAGACGGGCCAGCACCCCGCCGATGTAGCGCGGCAGTTTGTCGTCGTCGTCGACGTTGATGGCTTCCACCCCGAGCTCGTTGACCAGGTTGGCGGCCGGCGCCGATCCGGTCTGTTCGCGCACGGCCTCGATCCACTGCGCACCGGACAGGCCCGCCGCCGTTCCCCCTGCCGCGCCGATGGCCCCCCGCACCGCGGCGTAGCCGGGATGGGTGAAGCTCTCCACCGTCAGCGAGTCGAACACCGGCCCCGCCAGCGCGGGATACTGCAGCGCGGACTTGAGCGCCTCGCGCTGCGGCCACAGCGTGGGATCGGCGGGGTCGGGGCGAGCCGTCGCCTCCGGGATTCGGGCCGGTCTGGGCTTGGCCGACTCCGCTGCGGACATACGACGTCTGGTCCGGTCTGGCATGCCGCGCTTCTGCGCCTCTTCGCGCACCCGGGTCAGCACTTGGCCCTCGTCGGCCCAGCCCACCCAGCCAGCCAACCGACGGGAGTACTCGTCACGCAGCATGGGCTCCTTGATCCGCGCCACCATCGGCACGCATCGCCGCAGCGCCGCGACGCGGCCCTCGGCGCTGTCCAGGTCGTGGTCGGCCAGCGCCGTGCGAATCGCGAACTCGAACAACGGCGTTCGCCGCGCCACCAGATCGCGCAACGCACCATCGCCGGCCTTCAGCCGCAGATCACATGGGTCCATGCCGTCGTCGGCCACCGCCACATACGACTGCCCCGCCAGATTCTGTTCGCCCTCGAACGCCTTGACCGCCGCAGCTCGACCCGCGGCGTCGCCGTCGAACACATAGATCAGCTCGCCGCGAAAGAAGTTGTCGTCCATCATCAATCGGCGCAGCATCGCCAAATGCTCGTCGCCGAACGCGGTGCCGCACGACGCCACGGCGGTGGTCACCCCGGCCAAGTGCATGGCCATCACGTCGGTGTATCCCTCGACCACAACGGCCTGATGCCCCTTGGCGATGTCGCGTTTGGCCAAGTCGAGGCCGAACAGCACCGAGGACTTCTTGTACAACACCGTCTCGGGCGTGTTGACGTACTTGGCTTCCATCTGGTCGTCATCGAAGATGCGCCGCGCTCCGAAGCCGATCACCTCGCCGCCGCTGGCCCGGATCGGCCACAACAGGCGGCGGTGGAAGCGGTCCATCGGGCCGCGGCGCCCCTCGCGCGACAGCCCGGCGGCCTCGAGTTCCTTGAACTCAAACCCCTTGCGCAGCAGATGCTTTGTCAGTGATTCCCAGCCCGACGGGGCAAACCCGCAGCCGAAGTGCGCGGCCGTTTCGGCGTCGAAGTTCCGGTCGTGCAGATACTGACGCGCCGGCGCGGCCTCCTCGGACTGCAGGGCGGCGGCATAGAACTCCTGGGCGGCCGCGTTGGCGGCCAGCAGCCGGCTGCGGCTGCCGCGATCGCGTTGCACGTTCGTCGCCGCCGCGCCGGAGTAGGTGATGGTGTAGCCCGACCGGTCGGCCAGCAGCTCCACGGCCTCCACGAAGCTGACGTGTTCGATCTTCTGGACGAACGCATAGACGTCGCCGCCCTCGCCGCAGCCGAAGCAATGGAAATGGCCGTGGTTGGGCCGCACGTGAAACGACGGCGACTTCTCGTCGTGGAAAGGGCACAGCCCCTTCATCGAATCCGCCCCCGCACGCCTCAGCTGCACGTAGTCGCCGACGACGTCCTCGATGCGGATGCGTTCACGAATGGCCGCGATATCGCGATCAGGGATACGGCCGGCCACCGGGTCAGTCTAGAGCGCCCGGCGTCGGGCGCGATCACGCTTCAGCCGGTTCCAAACGCTCCAATCGCCCCTCTGTGAATGACGCGATCTGGTCGATGACGACTCGTAGCCGCGCGCCGTCGTCGGCGGCGTTGTTGAACGCCGGCACGAAGATCGGGTCGAGGCTCGCCGGTGCGCCGGCCAACAGCCACTGGGCGACGCGGTGAATGCGTTCGCGCTGCTGCGCCTGCAGTTCCAGATGCCGCGGGTCGGACATGATGAATTGCAGCGCCAGGATCTTGAGCACCGCGACCTCGGCGCGCACCAGCTCCGGCACCCGCAGGTCGGACGTGTATCGCACCAGCGGTCCCGGACCGGCGACTTCCCGGGTCGCGGCGATCGCGGCCGACGCGAACCGCCCCACCAACTCGCTGGTCAATCGCTTCAGCGCGACGGACGCGGCAAGCGTGGCGTCGTACTTGCCGACGGCGGCGACCACCGGCAGATTCGACAGCCGCTCGGCCGCCGCCACCAGGTCGTCGGCGCGCAGCCCGGCGCCCATGCCGCTGGACTCGCCGAGACGGCCCAGCACGGCCGCCGCGTCGTCATCGGCCAGCACCCGCATGTCGATCCGGCCAGAGACCACGCCGTCCTCGACGTCGTGCACCGAGTACGCGACGTCGTCGGCCCAGTCCATGACCTGGGCCTCCAGGCATGGCCTGTCCTGTGGGGCACCGGTGCGCACCCAGTCGGCCGCGGCGGCGTCGTCCTCGTAGAACCCGAACTTGCGCTTGTGCAGCCCGCGCCGCCACGGGTATTTGGTCACCGCGTCCAGCGCTGCCCGGGTCAAGTTCAGACCTGCGCTGTGTTCTTGCGAGTCAAGGACTTTCGGCTCCAGCCGGGTCAGGATACGGAAGTTCTGCGCGTTGCCTTCGAAGCCGCCGTGCTCGGCGGCCACTTCGTCGAGCGCCCGTTCACCGTTGTGACCGTACGGCGGATGGCCGATGTCGTGGGCCAGCCCGGCCAGGTCGACAAGATCGGGATCGCAGCCCAGCCCGATCGCCATACCGCGGCCGATCTGGGCCACCTCCAACGAGTGGGTCAGCCGGGTGCGTGGCGTCTCGCTCTGGCGCGGCCCGACCACCTGCGTCTTGTCGGCCAATCGGCGCAGCGCCGCGCTGTGCAGCACCCGCGCGCGGTCGCGGGCGAAATCGGTGCGGTGCTCAGTGTCGGTACCCGGTAGCGCGGCGCCCTTGGGCGGTTCGACCACCAGACGCTGCCGGTCGAACTCGTCGTAGGGGTCGGTTTTCGTGGCCACCGACGCACAGTCTGCCAGGATGACGACCATGCGCTTCATCGCCCGCTCGCTCAGCCTGGTCCTCGCGATGCTGGCCGCCGGACTGCTGATCGCACCGGCCGCCACCGCCGAACCGCCGTTCCGGCTCCAGACCCAGGTGACCGACAACGCAGGAGTGTTGTCCGCCGGTGGGCGCAACGACGTTCAAGCGGCTGTCGACAAGCTGTACAACGACAAGCGGATCCAGCTCTGGGTGGTGTACGTCAAAGACTTCTCCGGCCAGAGTGCGCATCAGCTGGGCGCAAAACACGATGCAAATGCAAGCGATTTCGGCGACGACGATGCGCTGCTGGCGATCGCCACCGAAGAACGGGCAGTCGCCTTCGACGTGCCGAACGCGGTCACCGGCGGCACGTCGACACAGGCCGACGACATCCGCCGCAACGACATCGAGCCGGCACTGCGCCAGGGCGATTGGGCCGGTGCCGCGGTGGCGGCGGCCAACGGGCTCAACACGCCCACCACCACCGGCGTCGGCATGTCATGGCTCGGCCTGCTCGTCGTGCTGGCGATCATCGTCGTCGCCGTCTTGCTGCTGTGGCTATGGATGCGGCGCCGCCGGCGCAAGCGGCGGGAAGCCGAGTTCGCCGCCGCGAAGCGAGTGGACCCGAGTGACCCCAACGCGCTGGCCGCGGTGCCGATCGACGCCCTCGACGATCTGTCCAAGGCGATCGTGGTGGACGTCGACAACGCGGTGCGCACCAGCGACAGCGAATTAGCCCTGGCCGTCGAGGAATTCGGCACCGCGCAGACCGAGCCGTTCAGCCGGGCGGTCGGCAACGCCAAGACCACACTGGCTCAGGCGTTCAACGTCCGCCAGATCCTCGACGACGCCGCCCCCGAGACGCCGCAGCAGCGCCGCGACCTGCTGACGCGGGTGGTCGTGGCTGCGGCGAAGGCCGATCAGGAGCTGGACGCGCAGGGCGAGGCCTTCGAGAAGCTGCGCGACCTTGTGATCAACGCGCCGAGTCGGCTGGACGCGCTCACCCAGCAGATGGTCGACATCACCGCCCGGATCGGACCCTCGGGGCAGGCGCTGGCAGCGCTGCACAGCCAATTCGACGCCGCCGCACTGACTTCCGTCGCCGACAATGTCGACGCAGCCAAGCAGCGGCTGGCGTTCGCCGACCAGAACATCACCAACGCCCGCGGGCTGGTGGAGCGTCCGGCCGGCCAGCAGATGGGTCTGGTCGACGCGATCAGGGCAGCCGAGTCTTCACTCGGGCAGGCGCGCTCGCTGCTCGACGCCGTCGACAGCGCGGCGACCGACATCAACCGGGCGGTGGCCACGCTGCCGTCGGCGATCGCCGACATCCAGAACGGCATCAACCAGGCGGGCGGGCAACTGCAGCAGCTCAACACGCCGCAGGCCGCCGAACTGACCGCGGCCCGAGAGGCCGCGGTGGCGGCCGTCGCCGAGGCGCAGAAGTCCGGCAGCACCGACCCACTCGGCACGTTCACCCGGCTGACCAAGGCCGACGCCGACCTGGACCGGCTGCTGGCCAGCGTGGCCGAGGAACGCGAAGCGGCGCAACGCCTGGCCCGCACGTTCGATCAGGCCTTGTTCACCGCCCAGTCGCGGGTAAAGGCCGTGTCGGACTTCATCGACACGCGCCGCGGAAGTATCGGTCCCGAGGCGCGGACCCGGCTCGCCGAGGCGCAGCGGCAGATCGAGGCGGCCCAGGCCAAGACGCGAAAGCAATATGACCGAAGCCATCGCGCACGCCAACGGTGCGGCGATGCTGGCAGCGCAGGCGCAGTCGTTGGCCAACGACGATGTCCGGGCCGCGCAGCGGTCCTACACCTCGGGATACGGCGGCGGCGGATCCGACATGGGCGCCGTCATCGGCGGCATCATCATCGGCAACATCCTGCGGGGAGGCTTTTCCGGCGGATTCGGCGGCGGGTACGGCGGCGGCTTCGGCGGCGGCTTCGGCGGCGGCCGCGGCATGGGCCGCTCGACGTCCTATGGCGGTTCGTCGCGCTCATCGGGCCGCAGCTACAGCGGCGGCCGGTTCTAGCCCCGCCTTCTCCCGGCGAACAGACGCAAAAGTCCCCGACACGCCGGAGTTTTGGGTGCTTTTGCGTCTGCTCGCGCGAGAAAATCAACAGCCCTTCAGCCGCGCCGCCAGATAGTCGGTGACGCCGTCGATCGCGACCCGGTCCTGCGTCATCGCGTCCCGCTCCCTGATGGTCACGGCCTGATCGTCGAGCGTGTCGAAGTCGACGGTCACACAGAACGGCGTGCCGATCTCGTCCTGGCGGCGATACCGCCTGCCGATGGCGCCGGCGTCGTCGAATTCGACGTTCCAGCACTTGCGCAGTTCGGCGGCGAGGTCGCGGGCCTTCGGGGACAGGTTTTCGTGCCGGGACAGCGGCAACACCGCGGCCTTGACCGGAGCGAGTCGGGGATCGAGCCGCAACACTGTGCGCTTGTCCACGCCGCCCTTGGCGTTTGGTGCCTCGTCTTCGGCGTAGGCGTCGATCAGGAACGCCATGAACGAGCGGGTCAGGCCGGCTGCCGGCTCGATCACGTACGGCACGTAGCGGGTGTCGGCGGCCTGGTCGTAGAACGACAGGTCCACGCCGGAATGCTTGGAGTGCGTGGACAAGTCGAAGTCGGTGCGGTTGGCGACGCCTTCCAGCTCGCCCCACGGGTTGCCCTGGAAGCCGAACTTGTACTCGATGTCGACGGTGCGGTCCGAGTAGTGCGACAGCTTGTCCTTCGGGTGCTCGAACAACCGGAGGTTGTCGCGGTCGATGCCGAGGTCGACGTACCACTGCAGGCGTTCGTCGATCCAGTACTGGTGCCAGTCGCGGGCGGTGTCCGGCTCGACGAAGAACTCCATCTCCATCTGCTCGAACTCGCGGGTGCGGAAGATGAAGTTGCCCGGCGTGATCTCGTTGCGGAAGCTCTTGCCGATCTGGCCGATGCCGAACGGCGGCTTCTTACGTGACGTCGTCACCACATTCGCGAAGTTCACGAAGATGCCCTGCGCGGTCTCGGGGCGCAGGTAGTGCAGGCCCTCCTCGCTCTCGATCGGGCCGAGGTGGGTCTTGAGCATCATGTTGAATTCGCGCGGCTCGGTCCACTGGCCCTTGGTGCCGCAGTCGGGACACACGATCTCGGCCATCGGCACGGTAGCCGGATCGTCGATGCCCTTTTTCGCGGCGTACGCCTCTTGCATGTGATCCTGCCGATGCCGCTTATGGCAGTTGAGACACTCGACGAGCGGATCGTGGAACACCTCGACGTGCCCGGACGCCACCCATACCTCGCGCGGCAGGATGATCGAGCTGTCGATGCCCACGACGTCGTCGCGGCTGGTGACCACCGAGCGCCACCACTGGCGCTTGATGTTCTCCTTGAGCTCCACGCCCAAGGGCCCGTAGTCCCACGCCGACTTGGTGCCACCGTAGATCTCGCCGGCCTGGAACACGAATCCGCGCCGCTTGGCCACGTTCGCGACAGTGTCGATGATGGACGCCACGGGTCAACAGCGTAGCGACCGCCTCGACAACGTTGACATGCGCAATCGCGAATGTATTCTGGCGGCATAATGAAAACCGTTTCCACATTGGCTGGCGGTGAGCGCTCGCGCGAAGAGCATCCGGCGCAGGACGACCATCAGCACGACGGCGCGCCGCCGCAGGAGCTGCCGCCTCGTGACGTCCTCGACACCGCCGGTGATCTGCTGCGCGCGCTGGCCGCGCCGGTGCGCATCGCCATCGTGCTGCAGCTGCGTGAATCAGCGCGCTGCGTGCACGAACTCGTCGACGCGTTGGCGGTGCCGCAACCGCTGGTCAGCCAGCATCTGCGGATCCTCAAGGCGGCCGGCGTGGTGGCCGGAGAGCGCTCGGGGCGTGAGGTGATGTACCGGCTGGTGGATCACCACCTGGCCGACATCGTCGTCGCGGCGGTCACCCACGCTGCCGAGGGCAGCGAGTGAGCACGACCGGGGTGCGTGCCACCCGGCAGCGCGCCGCGATCTTCGCACTGCTGGAGAACCTGGAGGAGTTCCGCTCCGCACAGGACCTGCATGACGCGCTCCGTCGGCGCGGCGACGGCATTGGGCTGACGACCGTCTACCGGACGCTGCAGTCGATGGCGGCGGCGGGCCTCGTCGACACCCTGCGCACGGACACCGGCGAGTCGGTGTACCGGCGATGCTCGGAACACCATCACCACCACCTGGTGTGCCGGGCCTGCGGCTCGACCGTTGAAGTGCAGGGCCGTCAGGTCGAGTCCTGGGCCGCCGAAGTCGCCCGCGAGCACGGGTTCTCCGACGTCAGCCACACCATCGAGATCTTCGGCATCTGCGGGGCCTGTACGGCCAGGGACCGTTCAGGCAGTTAGCGCCCGGCGCACGTCGGCGCCCGTCGCCAACACCATGAGGATCAGCGTGCGCAGCGCGTCGTCGGTCAGGCCGGCGGCCGGAAAGTTGTAGCGCAGCAGCACATCCGCGGTCTTCCTGGAGTTGCGCTTGGCGGCCGCGCCTTTCTCCTCCAGCGAGACGGTGCCCAGCAGGGTATCGTGCGCGTGCTTGGCGACCTTCGCACGAATCTTGCTGTCCAGCGGAAGATCCCACGCGAGAATCTGGGTGAGCGACACCATGTCGAGGCCCTCGGCAATCGTCACCACCCGCAACGAGGCGAACGTGTCGTCGTGGCGCACGGTGACCGCACCGTCCTCTTCCTCCTGGACCGGCAGGATCTCGTCGAGGACGGTGGCGAGCCGCTGTGACAGAGACATCTATGCCCTGCCGAATCGGCGATTGCGGTTCACGTACACCTCGCAGGCCTCCCACAGATCGCGGCGGTCGTAATCCGGCCACAACTTGTCCTGGAAGACGTACTCCGCATACGCCGCCTGCCACAGCAGGAAATTGCTCGCCCGCCGCTCCCCCGATGTCCGGATGAACAGGTCCACATCGGGGATGTCGGAGCGGTGCAGATGCTTGGCGAATGTCGCCTCGCTGATCCGGCTGGGATTGATCCTGCCGTCCGCCGCGTCCTGCGCGAGCTCGCGGGCCGCTTCGACGATCTCCGTGCGGCCGCCGTAGTTCACGCAGTAGTTGATCGTGATGACATCGTTGTCCACTGTCATCTGCTCGGCGATGTCGAATTCCTTGATGACGCTGCGCCACATGCGGGGACGCGAGCCGACCCAGCGCATCCGCACGCCCATGTCGTTGAGGTTTTCCCGGCGCCTGCGGACCACCTCCCGGTTGAACCCCATCAGGAAGCGCACCTCTTCGGTGCTGCGTTTCCAGTTCTCGGTGGAGAACGCGTAGACCGTCAGGTGCTTGATGCCGATTTCGATAGCGCCGCAGGTGATGTCGATCAGCACCGCCTCACCCATCTTGTGACCCTCGGTACGGTGCAGGCCGCGCTGGGTGGCCCACCGCCCGTTGCCGTCCATCACCACGGCGACATGGTTGGGCACCTGCTCGGCGGGGATCGTGGGCGCGGCGGCCTTCGAGGTGTGCTGCGGCGGACGGGCGAACCTGCCGTTGGTACGGGGGGACAGATCGGGGAAGACGACCGGCCACGTCGACTTGTCGGGAAACGTCGGATAGTCGTCAGGCGCCGGAGGCAACTGGGGGTATTCCGCCTTCCGCGTCCGCATCATCGCCATGGGCCACATCCTGCCCGAACAGCGACACGCGGTGCTCGGCGACTGTGCGATCAACCCGATACACGCGTTCGACCAGCGGCAATGTCCGCAATTGACGTTCCAGATGCCATTGCAGGTGCGCGGCGACCAGCCCGCTGGCCTGGCTGCGGTACGACTGCGGCGCCGACTGTGCGTGCTCCCAGTCGCCGTCGTGCAGCGCCACCATCAGGTCCAGCACGCCCTGCGGCGGTGTCACCGACCCGGACGGCCGGCAGTGCACGCACACGCTGCCGCCGGCCGCGATATGAAACGCCCGGTGCGGACCTGGTGCAGCGCAGCGGGCGCATTCGGTCAGCGCCGGCGCCCAGCCCGCGATTCCCATGGCGCGCAACAGGTAAGCGTCCAGCACGAGTTCCCGTGGTCGACCGCCGTCGGCCACTGCCCTCAGCGCGGCCACGGTCAGCCGGTGCAGCGCGGGCGCCGGGGCCCGCTCCTCCCCCGCCAGGCGTTCGGCGGTCTCCAGCACCGCGCACGCACAGGTATAGCGGCCGTAGTCGTTGACGATGTCGGTGGCGAACGCGTCGATGGCCTGCACCTGGGTGACGATGTCGAGGTTTCGGCCGGGATGCAGCTGAACATCGATGTGCGCGAACGGTTCCAGCCGCGCCCCGAACTTGCTGCGGGTGCGCCGCACGCCCTTGGCCACCGCGCGCACCAACCCGTGCTCGCGGGTGAGCAGGGTCACGATCCGGTCGGCCTCGCCGAGCTTGTGCTGGCGCAGCACCACCGCTCGGTCCCGGTACAGCCGCATCGGTACAGTCTTGCACTGCGATGTGACAGAAACTGTTCCGCAGCGCCGATACTCTCGTAAGTGATGGTCGAGTCTTCCAACTACCGCACCCGGTTTCCGACACTCACCCACCAGCTTTTCCAGCTCGCCGCCGGCACCGTGACCTCCGACGAACTGGTACGGCGATCGCTTGATGCCATCGATGCGAGCCAGTCGACGCTCAACGCGTTCCGCGTGGTGTTGACCAGAGAGGCACTGGCCGATGCGGCCAAGGCGGACCGCAAACGTGCGGCGGGCGAACAACTTCCGTTGCTCGGGATCCCGATCGCGGTCAAGGACGACGTCGACGTCGCGGGCGTGCCCACCCGGTTCGGTGCCGACGGATACATCCGGAAGGCCCACCAGGACGCCGAGGTGGTGCGCCGGCTACGGGCCGCGGGCGCGGTGATCGTCGGCAAGACCAACACCTGTGAGTTGGGTCAATGGCCATTCACCAGCGGACCGGCGTTCGGCCACACCCGCAACCCGTGGTCGCGCGAACACACGCCAGGCGGGTCGTCGGGTGGCAGCGCTGCGGCGGTGGCGGCCGGGCTGGTCGCCGCCGCGATCGGCTCCGACGGGGCGGGCAGCGTCCGGATCCCCGCGGCATGGACGCACCTGGTCGGCATCAAGCCGCAGCGGGGCCGGATTTCCACCTGGCCGCTGCCCGAGGCGTTCAACGGCATCACCGTCAACGGGGTGCTGGCGCGCACGGTCACCGATGCGGCGCTGGTGCTGGACGCAGCGTCGGGCAACGTCCCCGGTGACCTGCATCAACCGCCGCCGCTGCGAGTGTCCGATTTCGTCGCGCAGGCTCCCGGCCCGCTGAAGATCGCGATGTCCACCAAGTTCCCGTACACGATCTTCCGCGCCAAGCTGCACCCCGAGATCCGCGCTGCACTCGAATCCGTCGCCGGCCAGCTCGAGCAACTGGGCCACACGGTCAGGCGGCACGACCCCGACTACACGTTGGGCATGTCGTGGAACTTCCTGTCACGGTCCACCTCGGGGCTGCTGGACTGGGCCGACCGGCTCGGCTACGACGTGAAGCTGGACAAGCGGACCAGGTCCAACATGCGGATGGGCCGGGTGCTGTCGGAGAACGTGCTGCGCAAGGCCCGCGCCCGCGAGGCCGCCGCTCACCGCCGGATCGGCTGGACCTTCAATCTCGCCGACGTCGTGCTTGCCCCGACGACCGCGCAGCCGCCGCCGGTGGTGCACGATTTCGACCGTCGCGGCGGGCTGTCGACCGATCGCACGATGATCAAGGCGTGCCCGGTGACCTGGCCGTGGAATCTGCTGGGCTGGCCATCCATCAATGTGCCGGCCGGATTCACGTCCGACGGGCTGCCGATCGGCGTCCAGTTGATGGGCCCGGCCAACAGCGAACCGCTGTTGATCTCCTTGGCCGCCGCGCTGGAAGCGATCAACGGTTGGGCCATGAAGCAGCCGGAGCCGTGGTGGTACGAGCCCCCGATCCCGGAGCCGGCGCCGATCGTCCTTGATGAGGTGCCAATTGCGGAGGCTGTGTCCGACGAGGTCGCGTAATGTCGTCGACCATGACAGCGCAGCGTTGCGTGTATGCGCTCCCGATACTGGCCGTTGCGGGCGGCGCGATCGCGGGCATGCCGGCCGCCAACGCCGATAACAAGCGGCTCAACGAGAGTGTCGCCGTCAACGTCTACACCATTCAGCACCAGGCCGGCTGTACTACCGACATCAAGATCAACCCGCAGCTGCGGCTGGCCGCGCAGTGGCACACCAACGACGTGCTCAACAACCGCGCGCTCAACGGCGATATCGGCTCGGACGGGTCCACGGTGCAGGACCGTGCCATTGCCGCCGGGTTCAAGGGCGTCGTCGCCGAGACCGTCGCGATCAATCCCGCGCTGGCGATCAGCGGCGTGGAGATCATGAACCAGTGGTACTACCGGCCCGACTACATGGCGATCATGTCGAACTGCGCCAACACCCAGATCGGGGTGTGGTCGGCGAACAGCCTTGACCGCAGCGTCGTCGTCGCGGTCTACGGCCAGCCGGGCTAGCGGCGCTCAGAAGCCCAGCCGCCCAAGCTGTTTGGGGTCGCGCTGCCAATTCTTGGCGATCTTGACACGCAGGTCGAGGTACACCTTGGTGCCGAGCAGTTTCTCGATCTGGGTGCGCGCGGCGGTGCCGACCTCGCGCAGCCTGGCGCCGCCCTTGCCGATCACGATGCCCTTCTGGCTGTCGCGTTCGACGTAGAGGTTGGCGCGTACATCAACGAGCGGGTTGAGATCGTCGCGCCCTTCCCGCGGGCTGACCTCCTCGATGACCACGGCCAGCGAGTGCGGCAACTCGTCGCGCACGCCCTCGAGCGCGGCCTCGCGGATCAGCTCGGCCATCAAGACTTCCTCGGGTTCATCGGTCAGCTCGCCGTCGGGGTAGAACGCCGGGCCGGGCGGCAGCTGGGCGGCGAGCACGTCGGTCAGTACGTCGAGCTGTTCGCCCGTGGTCGCCGACACCGGAACGATTTCCGTGTCGGGGCCGACGAGCTCGCTCACCGCCATCAGCTGGGCGGCGAGCCGATCCTTGGGTACCTTGTCGATCTTGGTGACGATGGCGATCAGCGTGGTGTTCGGCGCGACGGTGCGGATCTGTTCGCAAATCCACCGGTCCCCCGGGCCGATCTTCTCGTCCGCGGGAAGGCAGAGCCCGATGACGTCGACCTCGAAGTAGGTGTCCTTCACCAGATCGTTGAGCCGCTGGCCCAGCAGGGTGCGCGGCCGGTGCAGGCCCGGCGTGTCGACGAGGATGATCTGAAAGTTCTCGCGATGCACGATGCCGCGGATGGTGTGCCGGGTGGTCTGCGGCCGGCTCGACGTGATCGCCACCTTGGTGCCGACGAGCGCGTTGGTCAGCGTCGACTTGCCGGTGTTGGGGCGGCCGACGAAGCAGACGAAGCCGGAACGGAACTCGCTCACTGCACCTTGCCCGCACGGTCGGTGCACGATGATCGTGGCGTCACCCGACAGCTCGCGCACGGCGGCGACGCCGGCGTCATCGGCCGAGCCGCCGACCAGTACCGCTGCCGCCAGACCGGTCGCACCGCTGGACACCGCTGCGGCAACAGCGGCCTGCAGCGCCGTCAGCGCAAGTGCGTCCAGCGCGACCGGCGCACCGGCGTAGGTGCGGCCGTCGGCGTCACGCACCGCCGCGCCGCTGGTCGCCTCGGCCCGGCCCATCGCACCGCGGGCCAACGTCACCAGCTTGGCGTCCTCGGCATCCAGTTCAGTCATTGCTCTCCTGCCGCTCTGTCCGACTGACCAGGACGGTGCCGACGCGCACGCGGCCGCGGTGGTCCGGACCGCCTTCGGCGCGCAGCCGCAGCCCGTCCCACGTCACCTCGGCGCCCGGCAGCGGGACACGGCCCAGTTCCAGTGCCACCAGCCCGCCGACGGTGTCGACGTCCAGATCTTCGTCGAACTCGATGTCGTACAGCTCGCCGAGATCCTCGATCGGCAGCCGCGCCGAGACCCGATACTGCTTGTCGCCCAACTCTTCCACCGGGGCGACCTCGTCGGTGTCGTACTCGTCGGCGATCTCGCCGACGATCTCCTCCAGCACGTCCTCGATCGTGACCAGGCCTGCGATCGCACCGTATTCGTCGACAAGCAACACCATGTGGACGCGGTCGCGCTGCATCTCGCGCAGCAGCGCGTCCAGGGTTTGGAGTCCGGCACGAACACCGCCGCGCGCATCACCTCGGACACCCTGGTGTCTCGTCCGCCGTTGGTCGAGTAATACGTCTTCTGCACAAGGTCTTTCAGGTACACCACGCCGACGACGTCGTCGACGTTCTCCCCGATCACCGGGATGCGCGAATGCCCGCTGCGCACCGCCAAAGAGGTGGCTTGGCCCGCGGTCTTGTCAGCTCTCGATCCACACCATCTCGGTGCGGGGCACCATCACCTCGCGCGCCGGGGTGTCACCCAGCTCGAAGACCGACTGGATCATCCGGCGTTCGTCGTCGGCCACCACACCGCGCTGCTGGGCGAGGTCGACGACCTCACGCAACTCGATCTCGGACGCGAACGGGCCGTTGCGGAAGCCGCGACCCGGCGTCAGCGCGTTGCCGAGCAAGACGAGCAGCCGGCTGATCGGGGTGAGCAGCACCGAAATCGCCTGCAGCGGAAGCGCCGCCACCAAAGCAATGGAATAGGCATTCTGCCGGCCCAAGGTACGCGGACCGACCCCGATCGCCACGAAGCTGACCACCACCATGATGGCGGCGGCGACGACCAGTCCCCAGCGCAGGCCGAGGACTTCGTAGAGGTAGTCGACCAATAATACGGTCGCTGCGATTTCGCATGTGATCCGCAGCAGCACAACGAGATTGATGTAGCGTGGCCGCTCGGACATGACTCGGGCCAACCGGGCCGCACCGGGACGCTCGTCGCGCACCAGTTCTTCGACCCTGGCCATCGACACGGTGCTGATGGCGGCGTCGATTGCCGCGAACAGCCCGCCGAGACCGATGAGCGCGATCGCGCCAAGGAGCGGGGCTATGCCGGTCACGGGGCGTCGAAGAATCGCGACTTGTCCAGCAGCCGCCGATCCTTCTCCGATTGGCGGTCCTGGTGGTAAGCCTCGACCTGGTCGGCCACCCACTCCGCGAGCAGTTGGCGCTGCAAGGCGAACATCTCTTTTTCCTCGTCCGGCTCGGCGTGGTCATAGCCAAGCAGATGCAGGACGCCATGCACGGTCAGCAGCGCGAGCTCCTGGCCCAGCGTGTGCCCGGCCGTCGTGGCCTGCTCGGCCGCGAACTCCGGGCAGAGCACGATGTCGCCCAGCATCGATGGGCCGGGCTCGGCAGCGTCGGGCCGGCCTCCGGGCTCGAGCTCGTCCATCGGGAAGCTCATCACGTCGGTCGGGCCGGGCAGGTCCATCCACCGCATGTGCAGGTCGGCCATCGCAGCGGTGTCGAGCAGCACCATGGAGAGTTCGGCTGCGGGATTCACCTTCATCTTGCGGATCACGAATCGGGCGACGCTGATGAGTTCCTCTTCAGAAACGTCGATGCCCGACTCGTTGGACACCTCAATGCTCATATCGGTCTATCGCCTCGGGCGGCTGCCGGTAGCGCGCCGCTGGGACCGGTTCATCAGCGCGGGTTCCTCGGACTTGGCGTAGGCGTCGACGATCTCGGAGACAAGCCGGTGCCGGACGACGTCGGCGCTGGTGAGTTCGGAGAAGTGGATGTCGTCGATGCCGTCAAGAATCTGCATCGCCGCGCGCAGGCCCGACGCTGGCGCCGCCGGGCAGATCCACCTGAGTGATATCGCCGGTGACAACGATCTTCGACCCGAAGCCCAGCCGCGTCAGGAACATCTTCATCTGCTCGCCGGTGGTGTTCTGCGCCTCGTCAAGAATGATGAACGCGTCGGAGAGTGTCCTACCGCGCATGTAGCCCAGCGGGGCGACCTCAATTATCCCGGCGTTCATCAGCTTTGGGATCGACTCGGGATCCATCATGTCGTACAGCGCGTCGTACAGCGGCCGCAGATACGGATCGATCTTCTCGCGACAGCGTGCCGGGCAAGAAGCCAAGGCGCTCACCGGCTTCCACGGCGGGACGGGTGAGGATGATCCTGGTGACCTGCTTGGTCTGTAATGCGTTGACCGCCTTGGCCATTGCCAGATACGTCTTGCCGGTGCCGGCGGGCCCGATGCCGAAGACGATGGTGTGCGCGTCGATGGCGTCGACGTAGCGCTTCTGGTTCAGCGTCTTGGGCCGGATCGTCTTGCCGCGCCTCGACAGAATGTCGAGGGTGAGCACCTCGGCAGGTGATTCGTTGCCGGTGCCGGTGAGCATCGCAACGCTGTGCCTGCACGGCGTCCGGTGTCAGTGTTTGACCGCTGGCCACGATCGCGATGAGTTCGGAAACCACTCGCTCGGCCAGCGCGACATCGGCGGGCTCGCCGGACAGGGTGAGCGCGTTGCCGCGCACGTGAATATCGGCCGCCAGGATGCGTTTCGAGTATGCGCAGATTCTCGTCGGCGGAACCCAGCAGGCCCACGACGTAGTCGGGCGGAACATTGATGCTGCTGCGAACCGATGCGTCCGAGTCAGCGTTCGTCTCGCGGGGCGTCACGTGGGGTTTTCTGCCTACTTTCTGGGGTACTTGCCTGGGTCGTTGCTGTCGAATACCCAGTTTACCGTCGGTCACCTCAGCATTCCCAGTGGTTTCAGCTGGAGACCGGATGCTGCCCGATGGAAGGTGATATCGCATGTGATGCCACCTTCCCACTGGGCACTGTCGGGTCTGGGCGTGCGGAAGTGGCCGGTGTGACTCAGTAGCTGCAAGGAGGCAGTCAAGCCCAGCGTCGCGTCAGGACACCCAATGCGCCGAGTGCGACGGCCGCGGCCGTGGACGTGCGTAACACCGTGGGCCCCAATCGCACCGCTGTCGCGCCCGCTTCCGTCAACGCCGCGATCTCGTCGTCGGCGATTCCCCCTTCCGGTCCGACGATCATGACCAGCGAATCGGCTTGTCCCACCGGCAATTCGGACAGCCGGGTCATCAGCGGACTCATGCAGCGCGAGGACCACCGCACCGGCCGTCACGTCGTCACGGATCCGCTTCACCAACTCGGCGGCCGAAACCGGACCGGTCACCGAAGGAACGTGCGCACGCCGCGACTGGCGAGCCGCCGACCGGGCCACCGCGGCCCAGCGGCGCAGGCCATTGTCGATCCGCGCAGACCCTTCCCACCTGGCCACACAGCGCGACGCCTGCCAGGCCACGAACCCGTCCGCCCCGGCCTCGGTGGCCAGCTCGATGGCCAACTCGGACCGGTCCGACTTCGGCAATGCCTGCACCACGGTGACCAGCGGTTTCACAGGGTTAACGGTCCGACGGTCCAGCACGCGCGCCGACAGCCGGCCCTTGCCGACGTCCTCGATGACGCAGTGCGCCAGCGTCCCGGCGCCGTCGCTCAGGTCGAGCCGCTCGCCGAGGCGGATCCGCCGGATATTGGCGGCGTGGAAGCCCTCGTCACCGTCGACGACCGCGATCTCACCGACATCCGGCAGCGCATCGACGTAGAAGACGGCGCGGTGGACCGCGCCATGCGGGTCAGTGTCGGACACAAAGGATCATCGGCCGGTGAATGTCTCGCGCAGCTTGCTGAAGAACAGCCGCTACCCGCCGCCGCGCTGCGTGGGTCGACCGCACCTCGGCCGCATCGCGTATGCGGTTCTCCTTCAGCTTTCGCAGCAGCTCGATGTCGTCGTGGTCCAGCCGTGAGGGCACCACGACCTCGATGTGCGCGTGCAGGTCGCCACGGACGCCGGAACGCAGATGCGGCATGCCGTGTCCGCGCAGCGTGGTGACGGCTCCGGGTTGGGTGCCGGCCGGAATGGTGATCTCCGTCGGGCCGTCGAGGATCGCGTCGATGGTGACCGTCGTGCCGAGCGCCGCGTCCACCATCGGCACCGAAATGGTGCAGTGCAGGTCGTCGCTGTCACGGACGAAGACCTCGTGGGGCTTCTCGTGCACCTCGACATACAAGTCGCCTGCAGGTCCACCACCGGGTCCGACCTCGCCCTGCGCCGCCAGCCGCACCCGCATGCCGTCGCCGACGCCTGCGGGGATCTTGACGCTGATCTCGCGCCGCGCGCGGATCCGCCCGTCGCCGCCGCAGCGGTGACACGGGTCAGGGATGACCTCGCCCACCCCACCGCAGACAGGACACGGCCGTGACGTCATGACCTGGCCAAGCAGCGAGCGCTGAACGGTCTGGATCTCGCCGCGACCACCGCACGTGTCGCATGCGACCGGGGTGGATTTGCCGTGGGTGCCCTTGCCCTGGCACAGGTCGCACAGCACTGCGGTGTCCACGGTCACCTGCTTTGTCACGCCGGTGGCGCATTCGGCCAGGTCAAGCCGCATCCGCAGCAGCGAGTCCGAGCCCGGCCGGACACGGCCGATCGGCCCCCGCGACGTGGTCCCGCCGCCGAAAAAGGCCTCGAAAACATCGCCGAGGCCGCCGAAGCCGCCGAAACCGTTACCGGCCGCGGTGGCCGCCGACTCCAGTGGGTCGCCGCCGAGATCGACGATGCGGCGCTTCTCCGGGTCGCTGAGCACTTCGTAGGCGGCGCTGATCTCCTTGAACTTCGCCTGTGCGGCCTCGTCAGGGTTGACGTCGGGGTGCAGTTCGCGGGCAAGCTTGCGATATGCGCGCTTGATCTCCGAATCACTCGCGCCCCTGCTCACTCCGAGCAGCCCGTAATAATCGCGTGCCACGCCTGACCTTTCAAATGCCGAGTTACCGGCTACCTAAGACTTCACCAATATAGAGAGCAACCGCAGCGACATTAGCGATAGTTCCCGGATAGTCCATCCGAGTGGGTCCCAATACACCCATGCCGCCATACACCTTGCCCGACCTTCCGTACGCAGTGCTAACCACCGAGGTGCCCACCATCTCCTCGGCCTCCGTCTCGTGGCCGATTCGAACGGTGACCTTGCCCGCCTCCTGCTGCGCCGCCAGCAGCCGCAGCACCACCACCTGCTCCTCGAGGGCTTCCAGAACCGGTCGCAGCGAACCGCCGAAGTCGGCGGTATTGCGGGTCAGGTTGGCGGTGCCGCCCAGCAGCAGGCGCTCCTCGCTGTGATCGACCAGCGACTCCACCAGCACGGTCGCGGACCGGCCGATCGCGTCAGCCAGTCCGCCGTGACCGTTCAGGTTGGTCGCCAGATCGGAGACCGCCACGGAAGCGGCGGCCAGCGGCTTGCCCTCCATCGCCTGGCCGAGCGTGTCACGCAGCTTGACCAACTGATGGTCGTCGATGGCGTCGCCGAGCTCGACGATCCGCTGGTCGACGCGGCCGGAGTCGGTGATCACCACGAGCAGCAGCCGGGCCGGTGTCAGCGCCACGACCTCCAGATGCCGCACGCTCGAGGTGGACAGCGTCGGGTACTGGACGATCGCGACCTGGCGGGTCAGCTGCGCCAGCAGCCGCACCGCACGGCGCAGCACGTCGTCCAGGTCGACGCCCGACTCCAGGAAGGTCAGGATCGCGCTGCGCTCCGCGGACGACAGCGGCTTGATGTCATCCAGCCGGTCGACGAACTCGCGGTAGCCCTTCTCGGTGGGCACGCGGCCCGAGCTGGTGTGCGGCTGGGCGATGTAGCCCTCGGCCTCCAGAACGGCCATGTCGTTGCGCACGGTCGCGCTGGAGACGCCGAGATTGTGACGCTCGACAAGTGTCTTGGAGCCGATCGGCTCCTTGGTGGCAACGAAGTCGGCGACGATGGCGCGTAGCACCTCGAAGCGACGGTCGTCGGCACTACCCACGTGTTCACCTACCTCTCCCACCGAGTTGGCGTCCATTTTACGGTTATCAACAGCGTCGATACCGCGCGAGCGGTTGTTCGCGTGGCGTACGGGCCTCTTGCGACTAGCCTTTGCAGGATGACACCGAAGCTCGGGGGAAGAATCGGGGGGTCTTGACCCGATGATCTTCAAGGGTGTCCGCGAGGGCAGGCCGTACCCCGAGCACGGACTGTCACATCGCCAGTGGGCGCAGATTCCGCCGCGGCAGATCCGCCTCGACGAGTTGGTCACGACGACGACAGTGCTGGCGCTGGATCGGTTGCTGTCGGAGGACTCGACGTTCTATGGCGACCTGTTCCCGCATGCGGTGAAGTGGAAGGGCATCGTCTACCTGGAGGACGGCCTGCACCGCGCGGTGCGGGCGGCGCTGCGCAATCGGACGGTGCTGCACGCGCGCCTGTTCGACATGGATATGCCGCGGTCGCAGCAGATCTAGTTGGCGCGCGCCGGCCGGGCGAGCAGGACCACGCCCGTAAACGCCTGCCAGACCAGGATCGAATACACGCTGCCGCGCTCGAACACTCCGGCGGGCAGACCGCTCCCGGGGGTCGAGATGACGATGGTCAACATCGCCAAGCAGACGAATCCGACGACCGCGAGCACTGTGGACACCGCGCGATACCCCTTTAGCGCGACTGCGTTCGCCGCGACCGACGAGCCGGCGAGGATCGCGGCGTTGCCTCCCACGATGGCGAGAATCGCGCCGAACATATGCAGCCAGGCGTAACCGCTCGCGACGAGTGCCGAACCACCGTGCGCGACGGCGACCAGGATGTTGCCGACGGCATTCACCGCCGCGAGAAACACGAACAGCCGGCCTCCACCGTGCGCCGTGGCGATCAGCACCGCTCCGGCGAAGAACATCACGCCCTGTATGCAGAACGCCGTGTTCATCAACGCCGCCTTGGGTGTCCGGGCAGGGACGCCGAGGTCGCTGATGAAGCCATACACGTAGCTGTACGACGGCACCACCGACGCTGCGGCCAGCCCCTCGAGAAGGAAAAAGGCGAGTGCTGCCGTGATCCACAGCACGGCAGGCAACCCCCAGATCGCGCCGTGAGGTTGGCACGGCTCCTAACTTAGTGAGGGTCAGCCGTCCGCCATGGCTTCACGCAGGCTGCGCGGGCGCATGTCGGTCCAGTTCTCCGCGACGTAGGCCAGGCAGTCGGCGCGGGTGCTCTCGCCGAAGACGACCCGCCAGCCGGCGGGGATGTCGACGAACGTCGGCCACAGGCTGTGCTGGTCCTCGTCGTTGACGAGCACATAGAAGGTGCCGTTGTCGTCATCGAACGGATTGGTGCTCATCGAGTCTCCTCATCGAGGTGTCGGTCAGGCTGGCGCCCAGGATTCGGTCGGACAGCAGCCCGAGGCAGGACAGGTTGGGAAAGCCCGGCCCCTGAGTGAGCCCGGACAGGCCGGGCAGGAACAGTTTCGGCGTCACGTCTGTGATGGCGAGGTCGTGGCCGATGGACTCGGACAACGCGTCGCCCGTCGAGTGGACCGCCGAGCCCCAGTTCCAGAAGATCCCGAGCGTCCTGGCCGAGCAGCGGCACGAACCACAAGGCGTCGGCCCCCGAGCCGTCGATCACCAGATCGAAGCCGTGCACCGTTTCCAGGTGTTCAGCGCCGCGGTTTGTGCTCAGCGTCAACCGGATTCGCTCGGTCCAGCGCGACCGCGTGTGCCACCCGACCCCGCAGGTGCCGGATGCGGTCGTCGGCCAGCAGCGCGTCCTGCACCGCGCGGAGAACACACCGCGATCGGTGCGTGCCAGCGCGTCACGACGTTCGGCCAGCGTCAGACTCGACCAGTCTGTGGGATCGGAGAACAGCGTGTTCTCGAAGAATCCCTCGCCGCGGGTGAACAATGTGACTTGCGGTGAGATCACGGTGATCGTCGAAACGCGGTGGCGGAACAGCTCGTTGAGCATCGACGCGGCGGTTTCGCCACCACCGATCACCACGACACGCTCGGCGGCACTTGTGGATTGAGAACAACACCCAGCGTTTGGCCTGGAGCAGACGCTGCAGGCGTCCGGCCGCGGCCTGCGCCTGCTGGCGGATGTGGGTTGAGTACCCGACGGTCAGCACCGCGGCGGGTATCGTCACGGCGACCAGCGTCGACCCCAGAACGTCGATGGGAGTCACGCAACCGCTGCGGACGAACCAGTAACCGCCGGCCAGGTTGGCCAGCAGGAGCACCGGTGTCTCGATGAAGATCGGGACACGTTGACGCGGACCATCGGGCCATCCATTGGCGAAACTGTCGTTGAATTCGTCTGCGGCATCGCGAATCGTGTCGCGCCTCCGCTTGAGCGACTCGACAAGGAACTCGACCGTCGCCGGCACAGCCGTCTCGGTCCTCGCGAATGCTGACGCCGGGCGCGCCGCGAGGTGGAGGCTAGCGCAGCGTGGTGATCGCCAACGGCTCGTCGGTTCCGGTCACCCGGATGTCGACGGTGCGGATCTGCGACGTCGGGATGCTCGTGGCTGCCGACAGCCCCGTCGCCTCGTCACCGGCGGGCTTCCAGGATCCGACCGCCGTCTGCGTCCCGTCGCGCGTCGTGACCACGAGGTCGTAGCTGTCGACGTTGCGCGACCAGTCCTTGGTGTACTCGCAGGCCCAGTTCAGCTCGGTGCCCCACTTCTTCTCGGTGACCGCGAGCTGCGCCGTGAGACCTTCGCGCGGCGTCTGCTGCATCGGCTGCATCGCCACGGTCTCCACCGACGGTGTGGACCGCGAAAAGACCGTCGCTCCCACGACACCGCCCGCGATCAACAGCGCGGCCGCGGACGCGACCGCCGCGGTAAGGAAGGTGCGCCGAGACTTCCGCTGCCGCTTGGCCGCCGCCTGCGCTAGTGACGCGACGTTGTCGCTCGCCTCGACCGGCGCGGCGCCACCCAGGTCGGTCAGCGCAACCGCCTCGTCGCGGCTGAGGGCATTGAGAATGCCGGGCATCCCGGCGAGCTCGGTGAGCTCCGCGGACCGTGTGGGGTTGGCCGCGAGATAGCTTTCGTAGGTACGCCGCTCTTCGAGGCTCAGTGCGCCGAGGACATAGGCGGCGTCCCACTCGGCAAGGTCGTCGTCGGGTCTCTGGTTCATCACCGGACAACCCCCCTTTCCTGCAACGCAATTCGCAACGCGCGAAGCGCGTAATGAAGCCGGGACTTGACGGTGCCCTCCGGAACCTGCTCCTGCTGAGCTATATCGGCGACGGTTTGGCCGAGATAGTAGGCGCGCACGATCGCATTGCGATGGTCCTGGCTCAGCGACAGCAGTGCGTCGGAAAGAATCCACTTGTCGAACGCCGGGCCGATCGCGTCGGGCGACGGCCGCTCGGGGAGGTACTCGGTCTGCAATTCGCGGGTGTACCGGGCGCTGCGCCGGTCGTCGATCACCAGGTTGCGCGCGACGGTGAACAGCCACGCCCGCACGTTGTCCGTCGGCTGCGTCAGCACCTCGGGCTTGCGCCACAGCCGCAGCAGCGACTCCTGCACCACATCCTCTGCGAACGGCATGTCGCCTCTGGTCAGCCGTAGTACGTGGCGCAACAGCGTCTGGGCGTGCGCGTCGTGGACGGCCCGCAGCAGCGCGGCGTGCTCACCCTCTCCGGGCCGACCCGGGAGGGGTCCAGGCTCCGTCATGACTCGTGCACCGCGCATCCTTTGCTTGTAGGTCGGCCCTCTCTGAGCACAACGATGCGACACCCGCAGAACGTTCAACAGGGTTTTCGCGGATCAGCGGTTAATCAAGAAGTATGCGGACCACCGCGTCGGCCAGCAACCGGCCGCGGTCGGTGAGCACCAGCCGGTCGGCTTCGAGCGCGACCAGACCGTCGGAGATCACCGTCTCGGCACGCCCACGTTCGCCCTCACTCAACACCGCGACGCGGCAAGCCGCCGCGCAACCGCAGCCGCAGCATCACGTCCTCGGTGTGCATCGTCGTTGCGTCGAGCGGCTCGAAATCGGCCACCGGCAGCAGCCCGTCGGCCAACGATTGTGCATAGGCGTTGGGGTGCTTGATATTCCACCAACGAGTCGAACCCACGTAACCGTGTGCGCCCGGTCCTGCGCCCCACCACTCGCCACCGTCCCAGTAGCCGATGTTGTGCAGGCACTCGCCGCCGGGCCGACTCCAGTTGGAGACCTCGTACCAGTCGTAGCCGGCGGCCGACAGGCGCGCGTCGAGCAGTTCGTATCGCTGCGCCAGCACGTCGTTGTCGGGCGCCGCGATCTCCCCGCGCCGCACCCGGCGCGCCAGCGCGGTGCCGTCCTCGACCACCAGGGCGTAGCCGGACACGTGGTCGACACCCGCGTCGATGGCGGCGTCGACTGAGCGCCTCAGGTCGTCGTCGGACTCCCCCGGCGTGCCGTAGATCAGGTCGAGGTTGACGTGGTCGAACCCGGCGACACGCGCTTCGCGCGCCGCATCGAGCGCCCGGCCGGGTGAATGCACCCGGTCCAACACCGCCAGCACGTGCGGGGCGACGGACTGCATGCCGAGCGAGACCCTGGTGAACCCGGCCGCGCGCAGCTGCTCGAACAGCTCCGGCGAGGTGGACTCCGGGTTGGCTTCCGTGGTGACCTCGGCGTCCGGGGCCAGCGTGAAGTGCTCCCGAAGAGCATCGAGCACCGCCGCCAGGCCGACGCCGCCCAGCAGCGACGGTGTGCCGCCGCCGACGAACACCGTGTTCACGGCGGGTGGCGTGCGCAACCGCTGCGCGGCCAACGCCAGCTCGGCGCGCAGTGCCACCAGCCACTCGCCGGGGTTCGCGCCGCCCAGTTCGGCGGGCGTATAGGTGTTGAAGTCGCAATAGCCGCAGCGCGTGGCACAGAACGGCACATGGATGTAGATGCCGAACGCTCGTCCTGGGGTTGCGGAAACCCCGGTAGTGGCGGGTGCCGCACGAACCGTCATATCACCAAGTGTTACGCAGCCGACGCCGGCCAGATCGCGCAGCTTCCAGCTGGCGGGGTGCCGATGGGGTACCAGCAGTGACGACGTCCCTCGAAAGAGCGCGATTATGGCTTCAGGAGTGCCATTAGCGGCCACTAGATGAGGAGTAGCCATGCGCACCAGATAACCTGTTTTGCAAGAGCGGACGCACTTTTACTCACCATGAGCGCAAATCCCTCCCGGTTAGGGCAGTTGTCGGTGTCCGTGGCACAATTGGCGACGTGACCGCCGCCCGCATCTTCCCCCACCGCGTCTCGCTGGTGGCTCGGCGGCATGTCGACTTCAAGCGCGTTTGTACCTGTTGTTGTCTGCCTTGATGTCGTAGACCTGCCCACCTGTACTTTCAGCTGGCCGCCGGATCTGCGCCGCCGGACAGCCCAACCGGTGAACAGCGCGTCCGAACGCCGGCTCCACGAAGGAGCCACACCCCGATGACACAGCCGACCAAGTCCCGCCCGCCGAAGCGCAAGGGCGAAGGCCAGTGGAAACTCGGCTATCGCGAGCCGCTCAACCCCAACGAGCAGGTCAAGAAGGACGACAACCCGCTCAACGTGCGCGCCCGCATCGAGAACATCTACGCCGTTCGCGGCTTCGACAGCATCGACAAGCAGGATCTGCGCGGCCGGATGCGGTGGTGGGGCCTCTACACCCAGCGTGAGCAGGGCTACGACGGCACCTGGACCGGCGACGAGAACATCGACGTGCTCGAGGCCAAGTACTTCATGCTCCGCGTCCGGTGCGACGGCGGCGCGCTGTCGACGGCCGCGCTGCGCACGCTGGGCGAGATCTCCACGGAGTTCGCCCGCGACACCGCCGACATCTCCGACCGGGAGAACGTCCAGTACCACTGGATCCAGATCGAGAACATGCCGGAGATCTGGAAGCGGCTGGCCGCGGTCGGCCTGCAGACCACCGAGGCCTGCGGCGACTGCCCCCGCGTGGTGCTGGGCTCGCCGTTGGCGGGCGATTCGCTCGACGAGGTCCTCGACGCCACGCCCGCGATCGACGAGATCGTGCGCCGCTACATCGGCAAGCCGGAGTACTCCAACCTGCCCCGCAAGTTCAAGACCGCGATCTCGGGCCTGCAGGACGTCTGCCACGAGGTCAACGACGTCGCGTTCATCGGGGTCAACCATCCCGAGCATGGCCCCGGCCTGGACCTGTGGGTAGGCGGCGGGCTTTCCACCAACCCGATGCTGGGCCAGCGAGTCGGCGCCTGGGTGCCACTGGACGAGGTGCCCGACGTGTGGGAGGCCGTCGTGTCGGCGTTCCGCGACTACGGCTACCGCCGGCTGCGCTCCAAGGCGCGACTGAAGTTCCTGATCAAGGACTGGGGCGTCGAGAAATTCCGCCAGGTGCTCGAGGACGAATACCTCGGACGCAAGCTGATCGACGGCCCCGCGCCTGAACCGATGGTCCACACCATCGACCACGTCGGCGTGCAGAAGCTCAAGAACGGCCTGAACGCCGTCGGCGTCGCACCGATCGCCGGCCGGGTATCGGGCACCATCCTGTCGAAGGTGGCCGACCTCGCCGAGGCGGTCGGCTCGGACCGCATCCGGTTCACGCCGTACCAGAAGCTGATCGTCCTCGACGTGCCCGACGACAAGGTCGACGAGTTGGTCGCCGGCCTGGACGCGCTGGGGCTTGCCGTCGCGCCGTCGCACTGGCGCAAGCAACCTGATGGCCTGCACCGGCATCGAGTTCTGCAAGCTGTCGTTCGCCGAGACCCGCAAGCGGTCCCAGGTCCTGGTGCCCGAGCTGGAGAAGCGGCTCGAGGACATCAACGCCCAGCTCGACGTGCCCGATCACCATCAACATCAACGGCTGCCCGAACTCGTGCGCGCGCATCCAGGTCGCCGACATCGGGTTCAAGGGCCAGATGGTCGATGACGGCGATGGGCCGGTAGAAGGCTTCCAGGTGCACCTGGGCGGCAGCCTGGGCCTGGACAGCGGCTTCGGCCGCAAGTTGCGCCAGCACAAGGTGCTGTCCACCGAGCTGGGTGACTACATCGACAGGGTTGTTCGCAATTTCGTGAAACAACGCGAGCACGGCGAGCGTTTCGCTACGTGGGCACGTACGAGCAGACGAGGCGGATCTAAGGTGACTGATCTAGATGACGGAGACTGATCTACAGCAGCTGGCCGAACGCGGCGCCGCCGAACTCGACGGCGCCAACGCCAACGACCTGCTGCGCTGGACCGACGAGAACTTCCGCGGCAATTACGTGGTGGCGTCCAACATGCAGGACGCGGTGCTGGTCGACCTCGCGGCGAAGGTGCGCCCCGGCGTGGACGTGCTCTTCCTCGACACCGGATACCACTTCGTCGAGACCATCGGCACCCGTGACGCCGTCGAGGCGGTCTACGACGTCAACATCGTCAACGTCACGCCGGAGAACTCCGTCGCCAAGCAGGATGAACTGTTCGGCAAGGACTTGTTCGCCCGCGAGCCCAACGAATGCTGCCGGATGCGCAAGGTCGAGCCGCTGGGCAAGGCGCTGCGGGGTTACTCCGCGTGGGTGACGGGCCTGCGGCGCGTTGAGGCGCCGACGCGCGCCAACGCGCCACTGATCAGCTGGGACAAGGCTTTTAACCTGGTGAAGATCAACCCGATCGCGGCGTGGACCGACGAGCAGATGCAGGCTTACATCGACGCCAACGACGTGCTCGTCAATCCCCTTGTCTTCGAAGGCTATCCGTCGATCGGCTGCGCGCCGTGCACCGCGAAGCCGGTCGAGGGCGCCGACCCGCGCAGCGGCCGCTGGGCGGGCCAGTCGAAGACCGAATGCGGGTTGCACGCGTCGTGACCCTGGTATTGGCCGCCCACGGTAGCGCCGATCCGCGCTCGGCGGCGGTGACGCATGCCGTGGCCGGCCGGATCCGGCGGCTGCGGCCCTGGCTCAACGTCCGGCCCGCGTTTCTCGAGCAGAACACGCCGAACCTTCGCGACGTATTGGTGGGTGTGCCCGGCGACGGCGTCGTGGTTCCGTTCCTTCTGGCCGACGCGTATCACGCCCGGACCGACATCCCGGCGATGATCGAGGAGTCGGGGGCCGCATTCGAGCGGGCCGGGGTTCTCGGTGAGGATCCCGCGCTGTTGTCGGTGTTGAGGCAACGGCTGGCCGAGATCGGGGTGTCCCCGGACGACGACGGTCTCGGCGTGCTCGTCGTCGCGGTGGGCTCGTCGAGCGAAGCCGCCAACGCGCGGACCTCGACGGTGGCGCGTGCGCTGCGCACCGGGACGCGCTGGGCAGGCGCCGAGGTCGCTTTCGCCACCGGACCGCATCCTGGCATCGCCGACGCCGCGGCCAAGCTCTCGGCCAACGGTGCCGACCGTCTGGTGATCGCCCCCTGGTTCCTGGCGCACGGGCGGATCACCGACCGGGTCGCAAACTTCGCTGCCGCGCAAGGTATTTCGATGGCCGAGCCGCTGGGCTCGCACAATCTGGTCGCCGCCACGGTGCTGGACCGCTTCGACGCCGTGGCCGCCGCACAGCGCGCAGCCGCCTAAACTGCGCGACGCCCACGCGCAGCGAACGAAAAGTGACCTTATTTCTCGGCGTGTCGGGGACTTTTGCGCCTGTTCGCCCGGAAAGCGTCGCCGGACTCAGGCCTTCGACAGCGCCTCGTCCTCGTCGGCCTTGTCGCTGTGTGGAATGTCGGTGCCGCCCGGAAGCGGTGGCACACGGGTGGCTCGGACGTAGACCGTATCGCCTTCCTTGAGGCCAAGCGCCTCTGCGTCGCCGCGGGTGATCTGCGCGGTGAACGGTGTCTGGTCAGCCGCGCTGGTCAGTTCGACACGAACTTCGAAGCCCAGCATGACAATTCGATCGATGGTGGCCCGCAGCACGCCCGTGGCCTGAACGGAATCATCACTGGCTGCGATCGCCATGTCGGGATTTCGGCCGACACGAATGTCGTGCGGCCGGACCAGGCTTCCGTTGAGCGAAGACACCGCTCCCAAAAACGACATCACGAACGCGTTGGCCGGTGTGTCGTAGACGTCCGTCGGCGAACCGACCTGCTCGATGCGACCCTTGTTGAGCACCGCGATCCGGTCGGCGACATCAAGAGCCTCCGCCTGGTCGTGAGTGACCAGCACGGTGGTGACGTGCACCTCGTCGTGCAGACGGCGCAGCCATGCCCGTAGGTCTTCGCGGACCTTGGCGTCCAGCGCACCGAACGGCTCGTCGAGCAGCAGCACCTGCGGGTCGACCGCAAGCGCGCGGGCCAACGCCATGCGCTGGCGCTGACCACCCGACAGCTGGTTGGGATAGCGGGTCTGAAAACCACTGAGCCCCACGACTTCCAGGAGGTTGTCGACCTTGTCCTTGATCTCGGACTTGGGTCGCTTGCGGATCTTGAGGCCGAAGGCGACGTTGTCGCGGACGGTCAGGTGCTTGAACGCCGCATAATGCTGGAACACGAAGCCGATGCCACGGCGCTGTGGCGGCACATTGGTGACGTCGCGCCCGTTGATCGTGACGGTGCCCGTGTCGGGCTGGTCCAGGCCGGCGATCGCCCGCAGCAGCGTGGATTTGCCCGATCCGCTGGGCCCGAGCAGCGCGGTCAGCGAGCCCGAAGGCACCTCGAAGTCGACATTGTCCAGTGCGGCGAAGTCGCCATAGTGCTTGTTGGCGCCCCGCACGGTGATCGCAGTGGTCATGTCAGCGTCTCCTTGGTGGCCTAATTGCTTGTCTTCGCGCGGCGGGCATCGAGGATCACCTGAACAATCAGGACGATCACCGCGACGGTCATCAGCAGCGTTGAGATGGCGTAGGCGCCGTACTCGGCGCCGCGGTTGTGCCTGTCCGCCACCAACAGTGTGAGGGTTTGCGACGTTCCCGGCAGGTTGGACGACACCATGATCACCGCGCCGAACTCGCCGAGGGTGCGCGCGACGGTCAGCACGACGCCGTACATCAGGCCCCACCGGATCGACGGCAAGGTGACCCGCCAGAACGTCTGCCACCAACTGGATCCCAGGGTGGCGGCGGCTTCCTCCTGGTCGGTGCCGAGCTCGTGCAGCACCGGTTCGACCTCGCGGATGACGAACGGCACGGTGACGAAGATGCTGGCGAGCACGATTCCCGGGAAACCGAAGATGATCTTGAAGCCGAGGTTGTTCTCTACGAAACCGAAGACGCCGGCCGTGCCCCACAACAGGATCAGCGCCACACCGACGACCACCGGCGAGACCGCGAACGGCAAGTCGATGATGGCCTGCAGCGCGCCCTTGCCACGAAACCTGTTGCGCGCCAACACCAATGCGGTCGGCACGCCGAAAATCACGTTGAGCGGCACGACAATCGCGACCACCAACAAGGACAGCTGCAGCGCAGACAATGCGGCAGGAGTGGTGATGGATTCGAAGAACGCTCCGACACCCGGCGCGAAGGTGCGCCACAGAATCAGCCCCACCGGAACGATCAGCAGCACGAAGAGATATCCGAGCGCGACGTAACGGGCGAGATAGCGCACCGCCGGCGAGAGGTTCACTGGGCCAACTCCTCACGCTTCGCCGCGCGCGAACCGATGCTCCGCAAGATGAACAAGACGACGAACGAAATCACCAGCAGCACAATGGAAACCGCCGCCGCGCCCGTGCGGTCGTCGTTTTCGATCAGGGTCCGGATCCACTGCGACGACACCTCGGTCTCGCCGGGCACCGCGCCGCCGATCAACACCACCGAACCGTATTCACCGATGGCGCGCGAAAACGCCAGGCCCGCACCGGAAAGCAGCGACGGCAGCAATGCAGGCAGGATCACCAGTCTGAAGATCGTGAGGTTGTTGGCGCCTAACGATGCCGCTGCCTCCTCGACCTCTCGGTCGAGTTCTAGCAGCACCGGCTGTACCGACCGCACAACGAAGGGCAGCGTGACGAACAGCAGCGCGACGCCTATGCCCCACTTCGTGTGCTGGACATGAATCCCGACCGGGCTGCTCGGCCCATAGAGCGCGAGCATCACCAGGCTGGCCACGATAGTGGGCAGTGCGAACGGCAGGTCGATGATCGCGTCGACCAACCGCTTGCCCGGAAACTCGTCGCGCGTCAGCACCCAGGCGACGAGCAGGCCGAAGAAAAGGTTGACCACCGCCACCGCGAACGAGATCGTCAGCGTGACGCGGAATGACTGCAACGCGGCGTTGGACGTGACCGCGGTCCAGAACGCATCCCATCCGCCGCCGGCGGACTGCCAGACGATCGCGGCGAGCGGCAGCAGCACGATGACGGACAGCCATGTCGTCGCGACACCCACCCGCAGCGACGTGCTGCCGTACCGGCTCTTGAAGAAACCCGGCGGCTCCCCGGCCCCGCCGTCATCGGTCGGTTCCGGCCGGGTCGCCTCCGGGTTGAGGGCAGCTGTCATCCAGTGGCCTGCTTGTAGATCTTCGTAATGGTTCCGTTGTCCTTATCGAACAATGCCGGATCCACAGAATTCCAGCCACCGAGGTCGTCGATCGTCCACAGCTTCTCCGGTGTCGGGAAATCGTCAGCGAAGTCGGTCGTGACCGCGGGGTCAACCGGGCGGAATCCGGCCTCCGCCCAGATCTTCTGGCCCTCGGCGGTGTACAGGAAGTTCTTCAGCGCATTGGCCGCCTCCAGGTGAGCACTCGAGGTGACCACCGCGACCGGGTTTTCGATCTTGAACGTCTGTGGCGGGTTGATGTGCTCGACAGGCTTACCCTGCCGCTCGACGTTGATCGCCTCGTTCTCGTAGCTGAGCAGCACGTCACCGGTGCCCTGCAGGAACACGTCCGTGGCTTCCCGTCCGGAGCCGGGCCGTGTCTTGATGTGCTCGGTGACCAGCTTGTTGACGAAATCCACGCCTGCCTGCGGATCCTGGCCACCGTTGCTCTTCGCGGCATAGGGCGCCAACAGGTTCCACTTGGCCGAGCCGGAACTCAGCGGGCTCGGGGTGACCACCTCGATCCCGGGTTGCAGCAGGTCATCCCAGTCGTTGATGTTCTTCGGGTTGCCCTCACGAACGACCAGCGAAACGACCGACCCGAATGGGATGCCCTTGGTGGCGTCGGCGTTCCAGTCCTCGGCCACCTTGTCCGCCTTGACCAGGCGGGTGACGTCCGGCTCGACCGAGAAGTTGACGATGTCGGCAGGCTTGCCGTCGACAACCGCACGCGACTGGTCCCCCGACGCGCCGTAGGACGTGGTCACGGCCACACCCTTGCCCTCTTCGGTGGCGGCGAACGCCGGGATGATCTTGCTCCAGCCGGGTTCGGGCACCGCATAGGCGACCAGCGTCAGCGTGGTTTCTGCGTGCCGGCTGGTCGCCGCCCCCGGCGACGTCACTGGATCCACCGCCGCAGGCTGCGAGCACGGTCGCTGTGGCGGCCAGTACGGCGGCATGACGCCAGGACTTTCGGATATTGAGCATTGGTGACCTTTCCTTGCAGGGGACTGACGGATTGAGTCCCGTCGCGTCGGCAAGGCGAATAATCAGCACCTGAGCACAGCGCTACCGACACCAAACCGCGGACGGGTGTGGAGTCAGCGACAACAGTGAACGTCTGCAACAGCGCAATTACCCACGGCAATGAGAGCCAAAATGTGGCCCTCGGTACTGCCGGTCGCTGCATGCATGGCGCGAAGAATAACAGAACCCGTAAACGGTCTCGGCTTGGGCTTAGCCGACTTAACGGCTAGCAGCCACATGACGATTACCAGCACCACCAGGATGACCAGTACCAACGTCACCCAGGAGCGCGGCAGTCCGCTCATTCGGAATCCTCGTCTTGGTGGCGGGCCCGGCGAAGCAGCCGAATCCCGTTGCCCAATGCGCCGTCGAGCAGCACGGCGATCCCGTATGCCAGCACCAGCACCACCGGCATCACCACCGCGGTCTGCGCGACAAACGGCAGGCCCGAGAGCCAGAGCTCAACACCGTCCCACCAGTTGAGGAAGCCGCCCACCCGGCCAGCGTATTCGATGCGAGGATGACCGGATGCCGGCCGAGGCGGAGAGAACCACGTGCATCGTCGCCGGCGGCGGTCCCGCGGGAATCATGCTCGGACTGCTGCTCGCCCGGGCCGGCGTCGACGTCACCGTGATGGAGAAGCACGCCGACTTCCTGCGCGACTTCCGCGGCGACACCGTGCATGCCAGCACGCTGCGGCTGCTCGACGAGCTCGGTCTGGCCGGGGAGTTCGCCCGGATGCCGCACCGCGAGATCGAGACACTGGCCATGCAAGTCCAAGGCACCGAGGTAAAGATCGATCTGCGCCGAATTCCCGGACCGCACAAACACATTGCCCTGGTTCCGCAATGGGATTTCCTCGAGCTGCTGGTGAGCGCCGCCGATAAGGAGCCGACGTTTCGGCTGCTGCGCAGCACCGAGGTGCTGGCACCGATTCGCCGGGGCGACAAGGTGATCGGCGTCGGCTACCGCGATGCGTCCGGCCAGACCCGGGAGCTGCACGCCGCACTCACGGTCGCCTGCGACGGCCGCTCATCGACGCTGCGAAACGCGATGGGGTTGGCGCCGAGGAGCTTCGGTGCGCCGATGGATGTCTGGTGGTTCCGGCTGCCCCGCAACGCCGACGACCCGCACGGCCTGGCCGGCGTGCTCGGCACCGGACACGCATGTGTCGTCATCGATCGCGGCGACTATTTCCAATGCGCATACGTCATCCCCAAGGGCCGCGACGCCGAGTTGCGCGCGCAGGGCATCGAGGCGCTGCATCGCGGGGTGGTGACGCTGGTGCCCTGGCTGGCCGATCACGTGACCGCGGTGACGTCATTTGACGACGTGAAGCTGCTCGATGTGCAGCTCAACCGGTTGCGACGCTGGTACACCGACGGCCTGTTGCTGATCGGCGATGCCGCGCACGCGATGTCGCCTGTGGGCGGGGTGGGCATCAACCTCGCCGTCGCCGACGCCGTGGCGGCCGCTCGGATACTGGCGGGCCCGCTGCGCTCGGGCACGGTGTCGACCAGGCAGTTGGCCCGGGTGCAGGCCCGGCGGTGGCTGCCCGCCGCGCTGGTCCAGGCGGCGCAGCGGGTCATCCACGCCAGGGTGATCGCCGTCGCCGTGTCGGGAGGAAAACCCGCCGGACCGCCGCTTCTGGTGCGGATCGCCAATAAGGCGCGGCCATTGCGCACCGCGGCCGGGTATGCCGTCGCGATCGGCCCCCTGCCGGAGCACGCGCCCGAGTTTGCCCGACGGTGAGCCGCAACCCGCAGAACACGCGCCGTCCTGAGTAGACGCCGGGCACATCGGCAGTCGATGATGTCCGCATGGTCCTGCAACACACCGAGCCTTCCGACGGGGCGCCATCCGCTCAGGCCAAAGACCAGCCAGAAGCCCCGTTCACCGTGACGGCCCCGGTGCCGTACACCTCCAGCGGATCGTTGCGGAACCCGTTCCCGCCGATCGCCGACTATTCGTTTCTGTCGGACTGCGAGAACACCTGCCTGATCTCGTCGGCCGGCTCGGTGGAATGGCTGTGCGTCCCGCGCCCGGACTCCCCCAGCGTGTTCGGCGCCATCCTGGACCGCGCTGCCGGTCACTTCCGGCTCGGGCCCTACGGCGTGACCGTGCCTGCGGCCCGCCGTTACCTGCCGGGCAGCCTGATCCTGGAGACCACCTGGCAGACCCACACCGGCTGGCTGATCGTCCGCGACACGCTGGTGATGGGACCGTGGCACGACATCGAGACGCGCTCGCGCACCCACCGGCGCACCCCGATGGACTGGGACGCCGAGCACATCCTGCTGCGCACAGTCCGATGTGTGAGCGGCACCGTCGAATTGGTGATGAGCTGCGAGCCGTCGTTCGATTACCACCGCAATAACGCCGCTTGGGAGTACTCCGCCCAGGCGTACGGTGAGGCGATCGCCCGGGCGAACAAGAACCCGGACTCGCATCCGACGCTGCGGTTGACCACGAATCTGCGCATCGGACTCGAGGGCCGCGAGGCGCGGGCACGCACCCGGCTGACCGAGGGCGACAACGTGTTCGTCGCGCTCTCCTGGTCCAAACACCCCGCGCCACAGACCTACGACGAAGCCGCCGACAAGATGTGGAGAACCAGCGAGTCCTGGCGGCAATGGATCAACATCGGCGACTTCCCAGACCATCCGTGGCGGGCCTACCTGCAGCGCAGCGCGCTGACATTGAAGGGCCTGACCTACTCGCCGACCGGCGCGATACTGGCCGCGCCCGACCACGTCGCTGCCGGAAACCCCTCAGGGCGAACGCAATTGGGACTACCGCTACGCCTGGGTGCGTGATACGACGTTCGCGCTGTGGGGCCTGTACACGCTGGGCCTGGACCGTGAGGCCGACGACTTCTTCGCGTTCATCGCCGACGTGTCCGGGGCCAACAACGGCGAGCGCCACCCGCTGCAGGTGATGTACGCCGTTGGCGGCGAGCGCAGCCTCGTCGAAGAGGAGCTGCACCACCTGTCCGGGTACGACAACGCCCGCCCGGTGCGGATCGGCAACGGCGCCTACAACCAGATGCAGCACGACATCTGGGGCACGATGCTCGACTCGGTGTACCTGCACGCCAAGTCGCGCGAGCAGATCTCCGACACGCTGTGGCCGGTGCTCAAGCAACAGGTCGAGGAGGCCATCAAGCACTGGCGCGAACCCGACCGCGGCATCTGGGAGGTGCGCGGCGAGCCGCAGCACTTCACCTCGTCGAAGATCATGTGCTGGGTCGCGCTGGACCGCGGCTCCAAGCTGGCCGAGCTGCAGGGCGAGAAGTCCTACGCCCAGCAGTGGCGCGCCATCGCCGAGGAGATCAAGGCCGACATTCTGGCCAACGGCGTCGACACCCGCGGGGTGCTGACCCAGCGCTATGGCGACGACGCGCTGGACGCCTCGCTGCTGCTGGCGGTGCTGACGCGGTTCCTGCCGCCGGACGACCCCAGGATCCGGGCCACCGTGCTGGCCATCGCCGACGAACTGACCGAGGACGGGCTGGTGTTGCGCTACCGCGTCGAGGAGACCGATGACGGCCTGTCCGGTGAGGAAGGCACGTTCACCATCTGCTCGTTCTGGCTGGTGTCGGCGCTGGTCGAGATCGGCGAGATCCACCGGGCCAAGCACCTGTGCGAGCGGCTGCTGTCGTTCGCCAGCCCGCTGCATCTGTACGCCGAGGAGATCGAGCCGCGCACCGGGCGGCACCTTGGCAACTTCCCGCAGGCGTTCACCCACCTGGCGTTGATCAACGCGGTCGTGCACGTCATCCGCGCCGAGGAGGAAGCCGACAGCTCCGGGGTGTTCGTGCCCGCTAACGCGCCGATGTAGGTCACGTTTTCCCGCGAGATGGGCCCACGCCAAGCTGGGGAACACAGCGTTCCCCAAAATCGCGGCGTGTCGGGGAATTTCGCGTCTGGTCGCCTACTTCTCTGCGGCGTTCGCGACCATGTCGCTGGCGATGGCGGCCGCCTCGTCAGTGATGGAGTATCCGCACGCCCAGGCCTCCACAGTGAGATTGGCAACCACCGACAAGGCGTGCTGACATGCCCACCCGTCGGCGTCTTCCTGCGTTGTGAGCTGGGTGATCAATGTGTCCTCGGCGGCGACGTCGTCGATCTGCCACAAGTAGCTCGCGTCGGCGTCGTAGACTGAGATCGCATTGCCGGCACAGTCCTCCCACGCGGACTTGGAGTCGTCGAAGAACTTCTGCGCGTTCTCGGCCGACGGGTAGAGCACTGCCGTCTGTTCGACCCAATGGTCGTTGTCTTCGTCGGGTTCGCGGGCGACTTGGTCGCGCATCACGGTCCACCCGGTGCCCTCGTATACCGGCCCCTCGGCGCCATAGATCGCACCAAGGCAGTCGGGATCCGACACCTCCGCGGAGTGGTCGCTCATCTCCTCCAGCTCGACGGTGATCTTCATCTGCGTGGAGCCGACGATTCCGTTGAGCTCGTCGATGGACAGTAGAACATCGTCGAGTTTCGGCTCGTCCAATGGCGGCACATCGATCGGGCCGGCGTTCTGCGCACGTACCGCGGTGCCGGAAACGGTGCTCACGCATCCGGATAGCAGGACGACCGACGCCAGCACGCCGCCTAGGGCGCATGCCCGCAAACCTCTTGCCGTGAAGATCACTCAGCCATTGTGGCGGAACGACCGCCGAAGCGGAGGATCGCAACGCAATTACCCGTCGTGGCAACCCTTCGACATGCATCGATATTGACCCTCATCGAATCAGCAGCCAAATGAGGTTCTGGTGAACATCCCGTCAGCGGGCGCACTGTGCGCCGAAGGTCTCGGAGTCGGCCAGCACGGTGTAGACCTCCCACTTCTCGCCGGCCGGGCCGGTGACCCAGACCTTGTCCTGGGTGGCGAAGCAACACGTGGTGCCGATCTCTTCATCGGCGAACAGGCCCTCGCCAGTCAGGCGCGCGATCTCGGCATGCACCTGCTCGCTGGACTCCACCTCGATACCGAGGTGGTTGATGGTGCCGCCCTTGCCGGGATTCTGCAGCAGCACCAGCTTCAGCGGCGGGTCGGCGATCGCAAAGTTGGCGTAGCCGTCCTTGAGCTTGGCCGGCTCGGAGTTAAACAGCTTGGAGTAGAACTTGACCGCCTCGTCGAGGTCGTCGACATTCAGGGCGAGCTGGACGCGGGACATAATGGGATCCTCCGTGGACTTAGATATATATCGAAATGGCGCCATGGCCCAGCATCCACACCTTTTTGATATATGTCAAGATCTCTGGCACGATCGATGTATGCCGAAGGCGCTACCGACGATCGACATCTCCGCACCCGTGTGCTGCGCGCCCGTCGCTGCCGGTCCCATGACCGACGACGACGCCCTCCAGGTGGCGTTGCGCCTCAAGGCACTGGCCGACCCGGTGCGAGTGAAGATCATGTCGTTTCTCTTCAGCTCATCGGCCGGCGAGGAGATCAGCGGCGACCTCGCCACCGCCGTCGGCTTGAGCGAGTCGACGGTCAGCCATCACCTCACCCAGCTGCGCAAGGCAGGCCTCGTCGAGTCAGATCGGCGCGGCATGAACGTATTTCACCGGGCACGCCGCGAAGCGCTTGGCGCCATATGCACGGTGCTTGACCCCAATTGCTGCCGCTGACAAGCTATTTCAGGAGACGCCGATCTTCTGCAACATGAGGTTGGCGACGCGAACGGCGCCATCAGCGCCACCCCCGATGTCGCCAGTGTTCGTAATCTCCACGTCCACAATGCAATCCGACGCCACCCCGAGGGCGCGCTGAATCGTCTGCCCCGCGTCGTTCATCACGACGGCCGACACAATCCGGGGTTCGATGACGACATCGGTGATCCTGCTCAATCCGTCCGCGCCGTGTTCTGGCTGGTGCGATACCGTCGTCTGACCGTTGCACCGTCGCCACTTGTCTGCAGATGCGGCGAAGAAGGCCTGTGCGTCATCGGGTGTCGCAAGCTTGACCACACCGAAAAACCCGGAGATGGATGGGCCGCTGGGATCGCCACCGGCCCACGATTGGCTGGCCACGGCCCGCACCGGGCTCGCCTGGTAGACCACTTTTTGCAGCCGGTAGGCGGTACTGACGCACTCGATGGGCGTCGCCTCTGATTCGCGCACGCCCTGTAGCAGCATGTCGGCGTCGCCCTTGACAAGCTGGCCCAGGAAGCCGCCGATGCGCAGGGTGACGGCGAGTTCGTCGAGGGTGGGCAGCGCCTGCTCCGCACGTAGCGACACCGACGGCTTCGCGACGTCGACGATGTGGACCACCGGGGCGCCCTCAACCGGCGCCGAGCAACCCGCAATAACCGCACACGCACTCAGCGCGACGATCGTCGATCGTGCTGAGCGCATCGGATACCTACTTCTTGGCCTTGTCGGCGGCAGCGGCGTCGGTCGACAGCGCGGCGACGAAGGCCTCCTGCGGCACCTCGACGCGCCCGATCGTCTTCATCCGGTTCTCGCCTTCCCTCTGCTTCGCCAGCAGCTTGCGCTTGCGCATGATTCCGCCGTTGCACTTCGATAGCACGTCTTTGCGCATCGCGGGGATGTTTCGCGGGCAATGATCTTCGAACGCAACGTCGACCCCGCCGATAGTCGTCATCCGATTAGTGCCGTGCTCAGCCGACCTCGGCGATCCGACTCATCACGAAATCCGCCAATTCGATTGCCGCATCGTCGAGACCTGTGGGCGGTGCGTCCCCGCCGAAGAAGGACACGTCGACCTCGACAAGGCAGTTTGCGCGCACACCGATGGCGCGTACCCGCGGCCAGCTGATGGAATCGGGCTGGCGAGCTGTCGCGACGTCCGCCGACAAAACCGAGTTCTCGACGCGCACGTTGGTGACCTCGTCGGTGAAGTAGTCGCCGTCTTCAATTGGCATCTCGACGACGGTGCCGTCGCAGACCTGCCACTGTTCGACGAACGCTGCGAACGCGTCGTTCGCCTGGACTGGGCCCGGAAACGCGACGGCACCGGTCGTCGCGCCGATCACGTCACCGCTCGCACTGTCCGGAAGCCGCCAGCGGAAGCTGGCGAAGTCCGTCAGCCCGGTGTCCTGGTAGATCGAGCGTTGCAAGGGCGATGTCGCTCCAACACAGTTGTGCGGCGACGCTTCCGCGTCGGACCTCAGCCCGTCCGCCATTTCCGACAGACCACCGGACTCTTCGGGCACATTGGGACTCGGACCGAGGCGATCACCCAGTATGTCGGCCATTTGGCTCTCGGTCGGCAAAACCTCTCTAAGTTCCGAACCGGTAAGCGGACCAAGTGGCAACCCTTCGGCCGGTTGAACAGTGCCGTCGGTAACCGTCGTGCAACCGGAAAGCAACAGACATCCGGCGACCGCCAGGGCATGCCGGCAACGTCGCCCGGCGATCGTCGTCGTCGGCGCCATGCCGCCCAATGTATCTCCGGTGCCGCGAGGTGCACCCGCGATCCTGGAGCGGACATAGGCTATTTCTTCGTCTTGTCCGCGGCAGCGGCATCGGTGGACAGGGCGGCGACGAAGGCCTCCTGCGGCACCTCGACCCGCCCGATCGTCTTCATCCGCTTCTTGCCTTCCTTCTGCTTCTCCAGCAGCTTGCGCTTACGGGTGATGTCACCGCCGTAACACTTCGACAGGACGTCTTTGCGGATCGCGCGGATGTTTTCGCGAGCAATGATCTTCGAACCGATCGCCGCCTGCACTGGAACTTCGAACTGCTGGCGGGGAATCAGTTCCTTGAGCTTGGTAGTCATCTTGTTGCCGTAGGCGTACGCCGATTCCTTGTGCACGATCGCGCTGAACGCGTCGACGGGCTCACCCTGCAGCAGGATGTCGACCTTCACCAGATCGGCTTCCTGCTCGCCGGCTTCTTCGTAGTCGAGGCTGGCATAGCCCCGGGTACGTGACTTCAGCGCATCGAAGAAGTCAAAGATGATCTCCCCCAACGGCATTGTGTAGCGCAGCTCCACCCGCTCCGGCGAGAGATAGTCCATGCCGCCGAGTTCACCGCGCCGCGACTGGCACAGCTCCATGATCGTGCCGATGAATTCGCTTGGCGCGATGATGGTCGTCTTGACCACCGGCTCGAATACGATGCGGATCTTGCCTTCTGGCCAGTCGGACGGGTTGGTGACGATCTTCTCGGTGCCGTCCTCGAGCACCACCCGGTAAACGACGTTGGGCGACGTCGAAATGAGATCCAGGTCGAACTCGCGCTCGAGCCGCTCGCGGGTGATCTCCATGTGCAACAACCCGAGAAAGCCGCAGCGGAAACCGAAGCCGAGCGCCACCGACGTCTCCGGCTCCCACGACAGCGCGGCGTCGTTGAGCTGAAGCCGCTCCAGCGCGTCGCGAAGGTCCGGATAATCCGATCCGTCGACGGGATACAACCCGGAGTACACCATCGGCCTGGGCTCGCGGTAGCCGGTGAGCGCTTCGGTGGCGCCGTGGCGCGCGGCGGTCACGGTGTCGCCGACCTTGGACTGACGCACGTCCTTCACACCGGTGATGAGGTAGCCGACCTCGCCGACACCGAGACCGGCAGTGGGTTTCGGCTCGGGGGAGACGATGCCGACTTCCAGCAGTTCGTGGGTGGTGCCGGTGGACATCATCTTGATCTTCTCGCGCGGCGTGATCTTGCCGTCGACGACTCGGACGTACGTCACGACCCCGCGGTAGATGTCGTAGACGGAGTCGAAGATCATCGCCCGCGCCGGGGCGTCCGAATCCCCGCTCGGTGCAGGCACCTGGCGCACCACCTCGTCGAGAAGCTCGGGCACCCCGTCGCCCGTCTTGCCGGATACCCGCAGCACATCGCCGGGTTCGCAGCCGATGATGTGGGCGATCTCGCCGGCGTAGCGCTCGGGATCGGCGGCGGGCAGGTCGATCTTGTTGAGCACCGGGATGATGGTCAGGTCGCGGTCCAGCGCCAAGTAGAGGTTGGCCAGCGTCTGCGCCTCGATCCCCTGCGCCGCGTCGACCAGCAGCACCGCGCCCTCGCAGGCCTCGAGCGCGCGTGACACCTCGTAGGTGAAGTCGACGTGGCCAGGGGTGTCGATCAGGTGCAGGACATAATCTTGGTCGCCCGACGTGCCCTTCACTTTCCATGGCAGCCGCACGTTCTGGGCCTTGATAGTGATGCCGCGTTCCCGCTCGATGTCCATGCGATCCAGGTACTGCGCACGCATATCCCGGTCGGCGACCACACCGGTCAATTGCAGCATCCGGTCGGCCAGCGTCGACTTGCCGTGATCGATGTGGGCGATGATGCAGAAGTTCCGAATCTGCGCCGGCGCGGTGAAAGTCTGGTCGGCGAAACTACTGATGGGAATCTCCTGGTGGGACGGATCGTGTGCGCTACCAGCGTATCGAGGTGGGCGCCCGTCGACACAATCGTGGGAGGTCACCTTCACATATGCTCGGGAACATGGCTCCGCCGTGGAAGACGTTTCAGCGCTTCGCGGAGAACCTGGTGTTCAACGAGGCGCCGAAGTTCATCCGTCAACTGCAGCAATCCGACACCGTGCAACGAGGGATCCAGCAGGGCATCAAGCTCGGATTAGACGCAATCACCGGCACCTCCACCGACGATGCCCGTGCCATCACCGCCGGTCGTCCGGTCAGCCAGAACTTCGTTCCCACCGCCCAGCGGGCCCGCAAGCTTGCGTACGCGCCGGATCTCGACGGCCGCGCCGATCCCGGCGAAATCGTCTGGACCTGGGTTGTTTTCGAGGACGACCCAACGCGGGGCAAGGACCGCCCGGTGCTGGTGGTGGGTCGTGACCGGTCCACGTTGCTCGGGCTCATGCTGTCGAGCCAGGAGTACCACCGCGAGGACCCGGACTGGGTCAGCATCGGCAGCGGCAGCTGGGATTACGAGGGCCGGGCCAGTTGGGTGCGATTGGACCGAGTGCTCGACGTGCCAGAAGAAGGCATCCGTCGCGAGGGCGCGATCCTGGAGCAGGAGACGTTCGAGGTGGTCGCCGCGCGGCTGCGCGCCGAATACTCCTGGAGTTAAGGCGTCAGCCTCATCGGCGCAGATAGACCGCGCACGGCGACGACTTGCATTCGAACAACCGAACGAACCGAGCAGGGTCGCGCCGCATGACTGATCCCGCAACGGTGTCGTCACCCACGATGAGGAGCCGGACGTTGTCGGCGTGCACCACGCGGTCCGCCTCCTCGGCGGTCGCGTCGTCGGGGATTCGCACAGCGTCGCGCGACAGGTCGGGCGGCCAGGCGAGATAGGGCAGGTCCGCCGTCTCGTCGAACACCGCGATCTCACCCGGACCCACGTGGGCGACCGCGTCGAGGAACGGCGTAGGGACGCCGTCGGCCCCGACCGCACGCCGGCGTTCGTCGTCGGTCATGTCGACATATGCGCGCAGCGGCGGGCCCTCTCCGGTCAAACCCGGGTAAGCGACGTAAACGTTGTGTGTTGCGCCCACCGCG
Source organism: uncultured Actinomycetota bacterium (assembly GCA_963851115.1). Lineage (GTDB taxonomy): Bacteria > Actinomycetota > Actinomycetes > Mycobacteriales > Mycobacteriaceae > Mycobacterium. The sequence goes on along the minus strand of CAWKOI010000003.1, from coordinate 4,074 downwards.
ACGAGGACAAACACTGAGGCGCGGACGAGCTTCCCGACTCGCGCGTGGTCGATCGTCGGCGTCGCGAACGCCAGCACCAACCCGGCGAACGCCAGCACGTACCGTGCCACCGCGGGGTCAGGCGTAGCCAGCGTCGCCGCGAAGACGAGGACGACGACGACGGAGCGCAGCCGGACCACTCTGATCAGCGCGAACGGCAATGCGACCACGAATAGCACGCCGAGGCCGCCCACCCGCATGTCGAACGCAGGCACCGCCGGCGACATGGCCGTCCAGGAGTCGAAGACGCGGTTGGCGAGGCTGCCGTGCGTGCGCGGCGCGGTGGCGCCGGAGGCGAGCAAATGCGACATCGGAAAGGGGCCGGGCAAGTGCATCGGACCAACGTCGATGCGCACGGGCCATACCGGATTGCCCTGGCGGACAAGGTTGGTCAGGTACGACTCGCCGCCCAGGAGCAACGTGACCAGAGCCGCGATCCCAATCGCGCCACGTAGCCCGGAACGCCAGGCCGCGATGCCCAAGGCGGTGAATGCCACCATCGCGGCCAACGGCGCACTGGGTTTCGACCCGAGAAACATGCCGAGTGCGACCGCCGCAAGGATGACGCGTGTGCGGTCGACGGGGCCGAGCACGAACACGATCGCGATCAACAGCAGCGCGGCCGACGCAACATCGACGTAGTTCGTCGGCAGTTGCAGGAACACCGCCGGCAGCGTCAGCCACGCCGCTCCCCCAGCCACAGCGGTGTCGGCACGGGCACCCTGCCGGTAAGCGATCACGGCGATCGCCGTCGCGCCCAGCAGACCAAACGGCACGTGCGCGAGCTCCACGAGACGGTCGTCGGGTATCAACGCGCGCCATGCGATGAAGACGTTCTCGACGACATGTGGATAGGTGGACAGATAAGGGACGTCGGCGGGAATGTCGGCGAATGTTCCCCGCTGCAGCGCGAAGTTCACATAGGGAAGGTGGTAGCCCAGCGCATCCCACTGCCACACCGGCAGCAGATACGCGGCCACCGTCGCGATCGCCAGTGCACACGCCGCGACGCCCAGAACAGGAAGCGTCGACGGGCTTACCGGCCATCGCCGCGGCCAGGCCCGCAGTCCCCGAATCCGCACGGCGACAACGACACTGGCCGCGACCACCGCGCCCGCGCCGAGCACCATAGGCGCTGTCAACACCCCTGCCGCACCGAGCAGCCGCGCCCCGACGGCAGTGGTGGCCAGTGCCACCAGCGCGCCGCCCAGAAGCCGCTCGCCGAACGGGACGGTGTCGCGCGGAAAGATCAGGGCGCCAAGGCCGAGCACTGTGATGCACGCCAGTGGCACCGCGACCGGCAGCAGTCCCCACGCGGTCAGGGAGCCCACTGAAACGCCATCAGCTCAATGAGATTCGGGGGTCCGGATGCGACCGACGCCCCTGCCTGTCATGCGTCGACCATACGGTGCACAGGTTCTCCGGGCAGCGGTTCAAATGATGACGGATACGCCGGTTGAACGGCTCGGACGGCCTCCTTGTTCCTAGAATCGTGGTGTTGATCGATCGACTCGCAGCCTCGCGCTGCCGCTTCTCGTCCAGGCTCACGCCACCCCGGACGCCGGGGATCAGCGTGCTCATTCATGCTGCCGTGTTGGCGATATGGGTCGCGCTGTTCCTGCTCGCCTTCGGCCAGGGCGGAATACTCGCCTGGTCGATCGGCTTGGCCTACCTGGGCTATGACGCCACACTGCTGGTGTTCACCGGATGGCACATCCGGCGACTCACTGGGACAAGCGATGCGCCGGTCGAACCGTCCGTCGGCCTTAGCGTGGTTGTTTTGGTCGCGGCGCACAACGAGGCGGCCGTGTTGCCGGCGACGATCGGTGCGTTGCTTGACCAGACCGATCCGCCCGACGAGATCATCGTCGCCGACGACGGTTCCACCGACTCCACCGCAGACATGCTCTGCACGCGGTTCGGCCTCCCCGCACCTGAGGTCGGTTCCGGCGCCTCCGCCGACATCGGCACGACGTCGATCGCGTGGCTGCGACTGCCGCACGGCGGCAAGGCGCGGGCACTCAACGCCGCCATCGTCGAGACCGGCGCCGACATCATCGTCACCGTGGACGGCGACACCTTGCTTGAGCGAAGAGCGATTCACGCTGTACGCCAAGCCTTTTCCAGTGATCCCGAGCTTGTCGGCGTCACCGGAATCATCACCCCGGTATGCAAGCCGACGCCCGCCGGTCGGGCCTGGCAGTTCTTCCAGACCTACGAATACATCCGGAACTTCCTTGGCAGGTACGCCTGGATGCGTGTCGACTGCCTGCAACTGATATCCGGCGCGTTCGCGGGCTTTCGGCGCGCGCCGGTGGTCGACGTCGGCGGCTTCGACGACGTCTGCCTGGTGGAGGACTACGAACTCGTCCACCGCCTGCGCCGCTATGCCGGCGAGCACGATCTCACCTGGCGATTCCGCGTCCTTGGCGACGCACAGGCCCGCACCGAGGCGCCCGGTTCCACCGCGGCTTTTCTGCGCCAGCGGCGGCGATGGTTCGGCGGATTTCTGCAGACCCAATGGTGGTACCGCGCCATGGTGGGTGATCGCAGGATGGGCGCGCTGGGCACCGTGATGTTGCCCATCAAGGCGATCGACACCGTCCAGCCCATCTATGGACTCACCGCGTTCGCGTTGTTACTGGTGTACGCGGCGACGATGCAGACCGCGATCCTCGGTCCGGTGGCGGTGGTCATCGCGGGCAAGCTGATCATCGACCTCGTCTTCCATGTGTGGGCACTGCGTCGATACCGGCGATGGGTCGGCGACCCGCGCCGGGGCAGCTTCGTCGGCATCGCGGCGGTCACCGTCATCGAGCCGTTCACGTTCCGCTTCGTGCTGCTCTGCGGCGCGATGCTCGGCTGGTTGGCATTCCTGGGCGGCGGGCCGCGTTGGGGCCGCCAGCACCGATTCGGCCTGACGAACCCAAACGTGCAGCCGCAGCGGTGAACTACCTTGCCGGCCGCCACATGGGGATCATGCTTGGCCCGCCGTCCGGCAGTTTGATCTCGCCGGTGACCTCGAAACCGAACCGCATGTAATAGGGGATGTTGTCGGGATTGCTCGACTCCAGGTAGGCCGGCGCGTGTTCGGCGTCGACCCGGTCGAGTCTGGATTGCATCAGCGCCTGACCGAAGCCACCACCGCGCACGGTCGGATCACTGCCGATCACGGCGAGGTACCAATGCGGCTCCTCAGGGTGTTCGCGCTTCATGATCTCCATGACCTGCCGCGCGGCAGGCACGCGGGAGCGGAATGCCCAGATGAGGGTCGGCATCATCAGCAGCTCATCGCGCCCCGACTGCTTCCACCGCCCAGGTGGATCCCACAGCGCGGCCGCCCCGATGCCCGAATCGTTGGTCGCCACTTCCGCCCCGCCCCCAGCCAGGAAGTGATGGCGGGTCATCGCCGCAAACATGCGAGGCAGGCTCTTCGCGCGCTGAGCCGCGTTGGGCAGCATCCACATCATGATGGGGTCTTCGTAGAAGGCCCGGCCCAGCGAGCGCGACATCTCGCGAGCATCCCGCCGCTGCGCAGGACGGACGCCGATCGCCACTCAGCGGCCCTGGGTGATGTACGCCTGTAGCTGTTCCTGCTCCAACTCCAGCTCTTCCATCCGCGTCTTCACCACGTCGCCGATGCTGACGATGCCGGTCAGCCGCCCCCCCTCGACGACCGGGATGTGCCGCACGCGATTCTTCGTCATCAACACGCTGAGGCTGTTGATGGAATCGCCCGGCGCGCATGTCGCAACCAACGTCGTCATGATCTCCGACACCGGCCGCCCGAGCAGCTCAGCACCCAGCTCGTGCAGTTTTCGCACGACGTCACGCTCGGAGACGATGCCGACCAGCCCGTCCTCCGAGACGACCACCATTGCGCCGATGTTGTGCTCCGCGAGGCCGGCGAGCAGATCGCTGACCATGGTTTCTGGGGCAATGGTCGCCACCGCCGCGCCCTTGTTCCGCAACACGTCCGCGATCCGCATCGATGCCTCCGCTCGTGATCCACTTCACACCAGGCTAGGGCCGACA
>CAWKOI010000002.1:0-125864 GCA_963851115.1 uncultured Actinomycetota bacterium | reverse complement strand
GAGCGCGTCGTCGACTACGCGGCGCGGCTCGCCGAAGACCGACGCGGAAGCTCACGTGTGCAACGAAGTCCAACGGAATCATTCACACCATGACGCTCTGGGACGAGGTTGCCGCCGAGGTGCTCGCCCGGCACCCGAACGTCACGTCTCGGTCCGTGCACGTCGACGCGCTGGCCGCGCGGTTCGTCGGCCATCCGGCCGAACTCGACGTCGTCGTTGGTTCCAACCTGTTCGGCGACATCCTCAGCGATGTCGGGGCGGCCATCGTCGGCAGCCTCGGCATGGCCCCGTCGGCGAACCTCAACCCCGAGCGGCGGCATCCGGCTATGTTCGTTGTGTGCACGGCTCGGCGCCCGACATCGCGGGGCGGGGCATCGCGAACCCCATCGCGCAGATCTGGTCGGCGGCGATGATGCTCGACCACCCCCTCGGCGACCCGGATGTCGCCGCCGCGGTCATAGGCGCGATCAAGGCCGTCCTCGAGGACTCCGACCTGCGCACACCGGACCACGGCGGCGTGGCGGGGAACGGCCGATATGACCGCGGCGATCAGGAGCGCACTTGTCCATAGTGCAGAAAACAAGACAGTGTCTTGACAGGAACTGTGCGCCCTGTCACATTAAAGGCACCTCCCCCCGCGCCGTCCAAATGCGATTCGGGACGGCACGACGGGACCAAGTGAAGTTCGCAGTGCACTCGAACCAAAGGAGATTCGCGCATGAAGAAACGGCTTGCTGTTGTCGCCGTGCTGGCCGCCGGGAGCCTGGTCGCCTCCGCGTGTTCGGGCGGCGATGAGAGCTCCGACAGTGCGGGCGGACGCCAGTCGATCAAGATGGGCATGGCCCACCGACACGTTCACCGCGGAGTGGTGGGGCTGGCTCGCCGCCGACAAGCTCGGCTACTACGACGATCTCGGCCTCGACGTCGAGTTCGTGCCGACCGGCGGCAGCGGCGACGCGATCGAGCAAGTGATCGCGGGCAACCTCGAAGCCGGAAACCCGTCCATGCCGTTGGTCGGCGAGGCTCTGCTCGGAGGTCAGGACCTCGTCAACGTGTTCACCTACAGCACCGGCGCCATTTTCGGAATTTTCACGCCGGAGAACTCAGGCATCAACGGCATCGCCGACCTGCGCGGCAAGAAGATCGGCGTCTCCGAGCCGGGCGGTGGCGAGGTGGCGTTTCTCGAGGCCGCGCTGCGCGGCGAGGGAATCGACCCGATCAGCGACGTGACGATCATCCCGATCGGCGATGGCGGGCCAGAGACCTACGCGGCGATCACCAACAAGTCGGTCGACGCCTACTCGACGGCCTACAACGACATCTTCGGCCTCCAGGCCAGCGGGATGACGCTCAAGGACCTGACCCCGGATTTCTACAAGAACTTCCCCGCGCGCGGGATCATCACCACCTCGAAGGTGATCGAGGACAAGCCCGACGCGCTGAAGGCGCTGTCCCGTGGCACCGCAATGGGAATCGAGTTCTGCCTGGCCAACAACGAGGCCTGCATAGACTTCCTCGAGAGGCCAATCCCGCCGCCTTCGAGGCCAACACCGACGGCGTCTCACAGGGCCTGCTGCGCTTCGACCTGTCGCTGACCCAGGTGCCGCCGAAGAACCCGGACCGCATCGGTGCGCACGACCCGGAGGAGACCCGGATCTTCCTCGATACGATCGCCGGCACCATGGAGAGCCCCGCGCCATATGACCTCGACAAGTTCCTCAACACCGAGTTCCTGGACTACGCCAATGATTTCGACCGAAAGGCCGTCAAGGAAAAGGCCGCCAGCTACCCCAACTGACGGGACCGGTGCCATAGCGATGGACACGATGACGATGACCAAGACCGCTCCACTCGTCCGCGCGGAAGCCGTCAGCAAGGAGTACCTCGGCGGCGACAAGGAGATGGTCGCCCTGCAGGGCATGAACCTCGACGTCATGGACGGCGAATTCCTGTCCCTGCTCGGCCCGAGCGGGTGCGGCAAGTCGACGGCGCTGAACATCATGGGCGGGCTGCTCGACCCGACCGCCGGACAGGTGACCTTCGACGGCAAGCCCATGTCGGGCCCCAGCCGCGACATCGGCATGATGTTTCAGCAGGCCGTCATGTTCCCTTGGCGCACAACGATCGACAACGTGTTGCTACCGATCGAGGTGTTCGGCTACAAGAAGAAGAAGTACCGGGCCAAGGCCGACGAACTGCTGGCCATGGTGGGCATCTCGGAGTTCGCCAAGTCCTATCCCTGGCAGCTCTCCGGCGGCATGCAGCAACGGGCCGCGTTGTGCCGCGTGCTGATCCACAGCCCGAAACTCCTTCTGCTCGACGAGCCGTTCGGTGCGCTCGACGAGTTCACCCGCGAATCTATGAACTCCGAACTGCTGAGGTTGCAGGCGCATACCCGGGCCACGGCCGTGCTTGTCACCCACAACATCAACGAGGCCGTGTTCATGTCCGACCGCATCGCGGTCATGAGCCCGCGCCCGGGCCGTCTCGTCGGCGTCATCGACGTGCCCTTCGAGCGTCCCCGCACACCCGAGCTCACCCTGACTCCCGAGTTCGCCGCGCTGGCGTTAGAAGCCCGCACGATGCTCGGGCTGCCGTGACGGCGGCGCTGCGGTCGCGCCCCACCCGTGCGAGGGTCTCAGGTGGGGCGGCCACCGCCGGAACGTGGTGGATCACCGTCGGCACAGTGCTTTTCGTCGGCGCCGCGTGGGAGCTCGTGCCCCGATTCGGTCTCGTGGATCGCACCCTGTTCCCGACGCTGTCGGACACCGCCGGCCGGCCTTGGCCGATTGGTGACGGCCGGCTACTGGTGGACGGACCTGACCAGCACGCTGGTCTCGGTCGTCGTCGCCTGGCTCATCGGCTGCACCGTCGGCCTCGTCACCGGGATCGCGCTGGGCACCACACCGTTCATCCGCACCGCGATAACACCGTATGCGATTGCCGTGCAGGCGTTGCCGAAGATCGTGCTGGCGCCGCTGTTCATCGGGTGGCTCGGCTTCGGGCCGCAGAGCAAGATCGCGATCGCCGTCGTCATCTGCTTCTTCCCGGTGTGGATCGACACCATGGTCGGTCTTGCGCTGCCGACGGCCAACGAGTTCAAGCTGATGCACTCGCTGAATGCCACCCGTGCGCAGACGTTCTGGAAGCTGCAACTGCCGTCGGCGGTACCGATGATCATGGTGGGCGTCAAACACGCGATGTTGCTGGCCTTCACCGGTGTGCTGGTCGCCGAGATCCTCTCGGCGTCCGCCGGTGGGCTCGGCACACTCGCCGAGGAATTCTCCTCTCAGCTCAACATGCCGCTGACCTTCGCGGTCGTGATCGTCGTGGTGCTGATCGCGATCACGCTGGTGTCGATCATGGACTTCGCCGAGCGCAGGGTCGTGTTCTGGTCCGAGGAGTCGAGGTCGCGCAACAAATGACCGCCGTCGCTGAGCGCGCCGCCGAACTGCGCGCCGAAACCCGAACCCGCCGCAAGGTGTCCCCGTACATCGTCACGGTGATTCTCGCGCCGGTCCTCTTCGCGGTGTGGTGGTACGTCACCAACGCCGGCCTGGTGCCGTCGATCCTGCTGCCGACCCCGCAGAAGGTCGCCGACGCAGTACCGCGGGTCTTCGGCGCGCGCGGTTTCTACGGCCACCTGGGCCGCACCACGCTGGAGACCGTGCTGGGGTTTGCGCTCGGCGGCTCAATAGGATTCGGCCTCGGGCTGCTGCTGGGCTCGTCGATCCGGCTGCGCACCGCATATCTGCCGTTCCTCAGCGCGCTGGAGGCGATCCCGACCGTCATCCTCGCGCCGCTGATCATCGCCTGGTTCGGCTTCGGCATCGAGGGCAAGGTGTTCCAGGCGGCGATCGCGTGCTTCTACGCGGTGTTCATCACGACCCTGTCGGGCCTTGGACTGGCCGAACCCAGCTCGGTGCAGCTGATGCGCTCGCTGTGCGCGTCGAAGTGGCAGATCATGCGCATGCTGAAAATCCCCGCGGCACTGCCCGTCATCTTCGGCGGCCTGCAACTCGGTGCGACCACCGCGATCATCGGCGCGATCGTGTCCGAATTCGTTGGCAGCGACGCCGGACTGGGCTATCTGCTGCAGCGCTACCGGTCCGGTTTCGACACACCCGCAGCGTGGGTCGTCATCGGCATCTTCCTGATCTTCGGCCTCGTCGCGTATCTGCTGTTGTGGCTGGCCGAGCGAAAAATCGTGTTCTGGCGGGCTGCCGCGATCACCCGCCCCGACCTGGAGAAGAAGTGACCACCGACATTCACGCGCACATCATCCCGGAGGATTTCATCGCAGCCCTGCGGTCGGAGGTGCCCGCCGCGTACCCCACGCTGACCTCACGGGAGGACGGCTGGTACTTCACCTATCCGAACGGACGGGTGAGCGGACCGGTGCCTGCGGGCATGTTCGACGTCGCCGCCCGGCTGGCAGACATGGACCGGGACGGTGTCGACGTGCAGGCGTTATCGGTGCCGCCGCCGCAATTTCAGTACCGGCTTCAACCGGAGGCCGCCGCCGCGCATGCGCGCCTCTACAACGACTCCATCGTCGGGATCACCCGGGCTCACCCGGACCGGTTCGTCGCGCTGGGCACGCTGCCGATGCAGAACGTCGGCCTGGCGCTCGCCGAACTGGAGCGACTCGTCGCCATACCGGAGGTCGTTGGGCTCGAACTGGCCACCAACGTGGCCGGCACCAATCTCGGCCACGAAAGCCTGGCCGAACTGTGGACAGCCATCACGGCGGCCGGGCTGGCGGTGGTGCTGCATCCATCGGAGGTCGCCGGCCAGGACCGCATGCACGACCACTATCTGCACAACTTCGTTGGCAACCCGACGGATTCGACGTTGGCCGCGGGCTCGCTTATCTTCTCGGGCGTGCTGGCCCGGAACGACTCGCTGCGCATCGCGCTGCTGCACGGCGGCGGATTCCTGCCCTATCAGATCGGCCGCTTCGACCACGGTTGGAGGGTGCGGCCGGAGGCCAGGACCCACATCGACCGTGCCCCCTCGGAATTCCTCGACCGGTTCTGGTTCGACACGCTCACCCATGATCGGGCCTCGCTGGAATTCCTGCTGGCGCGGGTCGGCCCGGATCGGTTGGCCCTCGGCAGCGATTACCCGTTCGACATGGCCGACTCGGACCCGGTGGCATCGGTGCGCGCGGCGGTGAGCGATCCGGTGGTCCTCGAGAAGGTGCTCGACCGCACCCCCGAGCTGCTGCTGACCCGCGTCACAGAGGTCAGCCATGCGTGAGTGCGAGGAACTCACCCTGACCATCCTGGTCGACAACTACATCGACATGCTGATGACGAACTCGCCCGGCATCAAACGCCAGGGCATGCCCGAACACTTCGGGGCGAGACACGGCACCCCGCTCGCCGAGAACGGAATCTCGTTCCTGCTCAAGGCCACAACCGCCGGCCGCAGCACGACGATCCTGTTCGACGCGGGCATGAGTCCGATCCCGATCATCCACAACGCGGCGTTGCTCGGCGTCGATCTCACCGAGGTCGACCAGGTGGTGTTGAGCCACGGCCACCCGGACCATTTCGGCGGCATCTACGCCGCCCTGGAGGCGATCGGCTCGCGGGTGCCGCTGCTGATCCACCCCTCGGCGTTTCTCCCACGGCTGATCCAACGGCCGGATGTGACGCTGCAGTACTTCAACAAGCAGCTGACCCAGGTCGAACTCGAAGCGGCAGGCGCAGCGATCGTGCCGCTCAAGGATGCGTTGGAGATCGCGCCAGGGGTCATGACCAGTGGCGAGATTTCCACCACCCAGGACTTCGAGGAAGAGGTGCCAGTCGGGCGAATGTCGGTGCGCGACGGGCATGTCTGCGCCGACCCGATCGAGGACTACCAGACGCTGACCATCAACGTGAAGGGGCTGGGGCTCGTCGTCCTCGATCCGTGCGGCCACGCCGGGGTTATCTCCTCCATCGACCACGCGGTCGCGCAGTCGGAGGTCGACACCGTGCACGCCGTGCTCGGCGGTTTCCACCTCGGCCACGCGGGCATCACTGCGCACAAGATAGACCGCACCGTCGACGAGCTGGAGAAACGCCGGATCGCGTGGGTTTCGCCGATGCACTGCAGCGGTTTTCGCGCCCAGCGAGCCGTCGCCGAACGCATGCCCGACGCGTTCAGGCACATGACCGCCGGTACCGAGGTCCGGTTCGCCGCCTGATTAGGCGGCGTCGGCTGAGAAGCCGAGCAGTTGAGACAGTCTGAGACTGGCCTCGCGCACCGCCGTCCCGAACTCGGCAGTCTTGCTCTCGTCGAATCGCGTTGAAGGGCAGGTCCACAGGATTGCCGCGACGCAGTAGCCGTCCGCGCGGTAGACCGGGGCGCCGATGCCGCGACCACCGGCCACCCGCTCGCCGAGGCTGACGCTGTACCCGCGCTCGCGATCCTGCTCGACGAACCGTTGCAGCTGGGTGCGGTCGATCACCGTATCGGGCGTCATCGGATTCAGTGCGACGCGGTCGAGGTACTTGGTGGCGTCGTCAGGCGGCATTCCGGCGAGGATGGCCCGGCCCGCGGCGCCTGCGTACAGCGGTGAGACGACACCTGGCTCGATGACATAGCGGATTGCCTGGTGGCAGTCGATCCGTTCCTGGAAGCGAGCCTGATTACCTTCGCGCACAATGAAATAACAGGTTTCATCGAAGCGGGTGACCAGTTCCCGCACGATCGGCTCGGCCAGACCCCACAGCGAGTTGTGGGTATGCAGCACTTCGCCGAGTGAGGACAGTCTGCGGCCGACCTCGAACCGACCGGTCAGCGGGGACTGCTCGACGACATCGAGCGCCTGGAGCTGGTTGAAGATGCGGCTCACCGTGCTCTTGTCCAGCCCGGTCTCGCGGGCCACCTCCCGCACGCTGATCCCGTCCCGCGCCGAGGCCACCGCCTCCAAGAGAGTGAAGAGCTTCGTCGCGACACCACGTTGCTCACCCCCTACCGCATTGTCGTCGTCTGTCATCTGACCCTCCCTGGCCATCCCCTGTGACTAGTCTGTCAAGACACCGTCCTAATTACATATACCCGAAGAGGTACATTGATGGCCGCTGTTTTCCCCTGGTACAGACTCGGCTACATCATCCCGCACCGGCACACCGACATGGACGGCTACCAGTTTGCTCGTGTCGCCCCCGACGGGATGATGCTGGTGACCACCCAGCTCGACCTCGCCGAGTACAGCCTCGCGGCCGTCGAGCGCGAACTTCCCAGCCTGTGGGCTGGTGTCGACGTTCTGGCCGCCCGCGCCGACTCGATCTCCATATCCGGTGTGCCATTGGCTGCTTCGCTGGGACGCGGCCGGACCCTCGACCTTCTCGGCGACGCCGGTGAGCGCTCCGGGTTGACCGTGCGTACCGACCTGGAGGCGCACATCGAGGCGCTGCACCACCTCGGCGCAGACCGTATTGCGCTCGCCACTCGTTGGCCTGATGCGCTGAACGGCAGGATCATCGAATACCTGGGCCAGGCCGGCGTCGAGGTGTTAGCCACCCGGGCCGAGCAGCGTGATCTGCAGCAGAACAAGGCCGCTGACCCGGAGGCCGATCATCACCTCGCGTTGCGCCTTGGCCATGAGGTGCTCGAGGCCGCGCCGACAGCGAAAGCGCTACTGCTGCCGGGCGGTTTGTGGTGTGCTATCCACGCCGCGCCGATGCTGGAGGCGGAGTTCGGAGTGCCGGTGCTGCTGAACATCACCTCGACGGTCTGGGCGGCTCTGCACGCGGTTCCGGGCCCGCTCCCGGTGTATCCGGATGACGCCAGCGGCAAGCTCCTGGCCTCGCTCAAGTAGACCCGGTCACCCTCTAGCGGGGTTTCCGGCTTCGTAGTTGAGCGGCGTGTCTTGTGTTGTGGTGCTTGAGGTTTGTGTGACAGGAGTGTATTACCCATATATGGCGTCGATCGTGGGTAAGCGGCGCGGCAAGCAGACCTACTACTACCTGGTGGAGTCGGCCCGGGTGCAGGGCAAGCCGCGGATCGTGTCCCAGCAGTACCTGGGCAGCGCGGACGAGGTGATCGCCAAGCTGTCCGAGACGCCGGCCGGACAACCGGTACGCAGTCGGCACAAGCGGTTCGGGGACTTGGCGCGGTCTCGTCGATGCTGGTCCGGCTCACGTGGCTGGGATCGTCGACGAGGTGGTGCCCCGCTACGCCAACGCGGCCGCGACGGTGGGCACCTATCTGGCGTTGGCGTGCGCGAACCGGGTCGTGGACCCGTGCTCCAAGCGGGGCTTCGCCGACTGGTGGGAGACCACGGCGGGGGCCGGTGGGTGAAACTGGATCGGGCCGCGGTGGATCACCGCCGGTTCTGGGATGCGATGGACCGGCTCGGCGAGGCCGAACTGCGCGAGATCGAGACCCGGCTCGGACGCGCGATGGTCTCCGAGTTCGGGCTCGACCTGACCGGGCTGGCGCTGGACATCACCAACTACGCCACCTTCATCGACACCGGCAACGACAAGGCGCCGATCGCGCAGCGGGGCAAGGCCAAGCAGAAGCGCACCGATCTGCGGCTGGTCGGGTTGGCGCTGGTGGTCACCCGTGATGGCGGGGTGCCGGTGATCAGCCACGCCTATCCCGGTGACCGGCCCGACGTCACCCAGTTTCCCGCCGTGGTCGACGAGCTGGTGGCCCGCTACCGGGACCTGCTCGCCGGTGTCGAGTCGCTGACCGTGGTTTATGACGCCGGGCAGAACAGCGGCGACAACCATGCCGTCGTGGAGGCGGCGGGCATCGGGTTCGTCGGGTCGCTGCCGCCCTCGGATCACCCCGGCCTGCTGGCGATCCCGGCCCGCGACTACCGCACCGTCGACCCGGACCGCTATCCCGGGCTCAGCTTCGTTGACACCACGTCACCGCGCTGGGCGTGACCCGCCGGGCGGTGCTCACCCATTCGGCGAACCTGCACGCCAAGCAATCCCGGGGCCTGGACCAGACCCTGGCCAAGGCCCGCCGCCGACTCGCCGAACTGGCCGCCCGCCTCGCCCGCGGCCGACCCGCCGCGACCGGGCCGCGGTCCAGGCCGAGATCGCCACGATCTGCAAGCCCCGCTGGGTCGCCGACATCATCACCGTCACCCTGACCGGTGAGCGGCCCGCCGAGCTGCGGCTGAGCTGGCGCAGCGACACCGGCGCCCGAAAGCGGTTGGAACGGCGCCTGTTCGGCAAGCGGATCCTGTTCACCAACCGGGACTGGCCGGTGCCCGAGGTGGTGGCCACCTACCGTCCCAATCCGACGCCGAATTCGATTCCGCCAGCTCAAGGACCCGCACGTGGTGTCGTTCAGCCCGATGCACCACTGGACCGACACCAAGATCCGGGTGCACATCTTCTACTGCGTGCTCGCCCTCGCGGTCGCCCACCCGATGCGCCGCCACGCCGCCCAGGCCGGCCTGTCCATGTCGTGCGCGAACTCCTCGACCATCTCGCCGGCATCGAAGAAACCGTGCTGCTCTACCACGACGGCGGCAAGGGCCGCCCCCGCGTGCAGCGCATCCTCACCTACACCACCCCCACCCAGCAGCGTCTGGCCGACCTGTTCACCATCCACCAGTACGCACCCACCCGCTGAACCAACTCACGGCGATTGGTAATACACCAGCGCACCCGAAAAACAACCCCACCAGCCGAAACCAGCTCACTGATCACTCAAGGCCGGAATCCGCCAGCGCCGGGCAGTGCTTTCGATTAGTCTCCTAAAAATAGGACACTGTCTCGTATAGTGAAGCACGCATGGATGCACCCGCACGGCCCATCCGCCGCAGGCGTAGAAAGTGGAGGAACTCCGTGGATCTCGAAGGACTCACCGTCGGGCGCTTCCTGGCCGAAGCCGTCGCCGAGGTCCCCGACGAACCGCTGCTGATTTGGAAAGAAGCCCGGATCTCCTACCGCGAGTTCGACGAACAGGCCAACCGGGCCGCCAACGTCTGGCATGACCTCGGCGTCCGCCGCGGTGACCATGTCGCGTTCATGGTGGACAACAAACCGGAGTTCCTCTACGCGTGGTTCGGCCTCGCGAAGCTCGGTGCAACGCTGGTGGCGATCAACACGGGCTTCAAGGAGCAGGAGACCCGCTACATTCTCGAACACTCCCAGGCGAAGTACGCGCTGATCGACGACGACTTCGCCGGTGTGGTCGCCGACAGCGTCGACGAACTGGCCGGGCTCAACGCGGTGTACTCAATGCAACCCGGCGGTGCCTTTCCGTACTTCGGCGAACTTGTCGCGAAAGCTGGAACCGTCGCGCCCAGCGCACAGGTCCGCGCCGACGATCCCGTCAGCTTCATCTACACCTCTGGCACCACTGGCAAACCCAAAGCCGTTATGCAGAGCCAGAAGAACTTCGTGCTGACCGGACAGGCCTATCCGCACTGGATGGGCATGGAACGGGGCGACCGCATCTACGCGTGCCTGCCGCTGTTTCACATCAACTCTCAGGCGTATTCGATGATGGGCGCGATCGGCGCACGAGGTGCGATCGTGCTGGCACCGCGCTTCTCGGCCAGCCAGTTCTGGCAAGACATCCGTCGCCACAAGGTCGCCGTCTTCAACTTCATCGGCGCGATGACGCTGATCCTGTCGAAGAAGGAGTACGCGGACGACGACCTGGAGAACGACGTAAAGGTCGCCTACGGCGTGCCGGCCCTGCCCGGCGAGCTGCGCGAAGAGCTCGAACGTCGGTACGGCATGAAGGTCGTCTCTGGTTTCGGCATGAGCGAGACGACGTTCGGGCTGCTCGAGCCGTTTGACGAGCGGCGCAAGGCGGGCGCCATGGGCTTCCCCAGGCACCACCCCGATCCCGACGTACCGCGCACCGAGGCCGCCGTGGTCGATGAGCAAGGAAATCCGCTGAGCGACAATGAAGTCGGTGAACTCGTGCTGCGGGGGCCTGCGCACATGCTGGGTTACTTCAACGATCCCGAACGCACCGCCGAGGCGCTGCGTGACGGTTGGCTCTACACCGGGGACATGGCGCGGCGCGACACGGACGGCCAGTACTACTTCGTCGACCGCAAGAAGGACATCGTGCGGCGGCGAGGCGAGAACGTCTCCTCGCTGGAGGTGGAGAACGTCATCAACCACCATCCGGCGGTGTTGGAGAGCGCCGTGATCGGCGTGCCGTCCGAACTGACTGACGAGGAGCTCATGGTGTTCATTGTCGCCCGCGACGTCGTCGAACTCGACTTCGCCGCGATCGGCGACTGGGCGGCCGAGCGGCTCGCCCGCTTCAAGGTGCCTCGGTTCTACCGTCAGATCGACGCACTGCCGAAGACCTCAACGCAGAAGATCGCGAAGCATCTGCTCCGCGCCAGCCTCGACGACCCGTCGAAGGGATACGACCGTGACCTCGCAACCACCACCCGATGACGCTGTCCTGCATGTGAATCCGCTGACCACGGACCTCGCCCTCGAGGAGGGCACCGTCGCGGTGACGATGAACAAGCACCTCGACCTGGTCGGGTCGCTGCTGATCGCCGCGCTCGGCGTCTTCGTGTTGGTGGTCGCGTACAGCTATCCCACACCCAAGGTGGTCTTCGATGCCATCGGCCCCATGGGGTTCCCGAAAGTCATCGGCGCGTTCCTGCTCATCGGCGGCCTCGTGCAGTCGGCGCGCACGGTCCTCTACATTCGCAAATTCGGGAAATGGGCACCTGAAGAAGGTGTCGAGGACGAACCCGAGTACCCGACGTCCCGATGGCGGGCCCTGTTGTTCATGGCGGGCTGCTTCGTCTTCCTGGCGCTGATGCATCCGCTGGGCTTCTCCATCTCGATGCCGCTGGCGATCATCGGTGCGCTGTGGTCGATGGGGTACGGCACGTGGTTACGCCGCGTGATCGTGGCCGTGGTGTTCACCGTTGTCGCGTTCGCGATGTTCACCCTCGTACTGGGCGTGCCGCTGCCGGCCGGCCCGGTCGAGAACCTGCTCATCGACGCCGGCCTCATCAACCCCTAGCCGTACGGAGTCGCATCCAATGAACGTTCTGCGCGATGGCCTCGCCGCATTTGGCGAGGCCGTCACGTCCGGCGTTGCCATCCTCGGCGACCCGCGCATGTGGATTGCGATCGCCGCAGGCGCCATCGTCGGTGTGGTGGTGGGCGCCCTGCCGGGCGTGGGAACCACGCTGGGCTACGCGCTCATCCTGCCCTTCACCTACCACCTCGACATCAGCACCACGATTGTGTTGCTGATGTCACTGTCGGTCGGATCCCAGTACGGCAACAGCATCCCGGCGATCCTCGTCGGGGTTCCCGGATCGCCCGCCGCGGCGCTGACGGTCATCGACGGCTACGCCCTGCACAAGAAGGGGGACACCGGGTACGCGCTCGGCATCGCCTTCGTCGGCGCGGTGTTCGGTCAGGTGGTGTCGATCCTGTTCTTCATCGCGGCAATCATCCCGCTCGCGGGGCTGGCCTACTACTTCCTGCAACCCGAACTGTTCGCGCTGTACGTGTTCGGGCTCGTGGCGATCGTCAGCCTCACCGGCCGCAATGTGCTCAAGGGCCTGCTGGCGGTCGCGATCGGTCTGCTCATCGCCGTGATCGGCCTCGACCCGGTCAACTCCACACTGCGGTTCACGTTCGATATCCCCTGGCTGCGCAACGGAATTGACTCGGTCATCGTCGTGATCGGCCTGCTCGCGCTGAGCGAGCTGCTGCGCCAGGTCCGGCAGAACTTCCAATGGAATACCGGTGGCGGTCACTTCTCCGCCAAGTTCCCGAACTGGCGGCGGTTCCTGCCGGTAATGCCGGCCATGTTCGGTGGCACCGTCGTCGGCACCGTCGTCGGCGGAATACCGGGCGCCGGTTCCACGCCAGCCGCCATGATCGCGTACCAGAACGCGCGCATCATGTCGAAGCACCCAGAGAAGTTCGGCAAGGGCGCGCCCGACGGAATCGCGGCCAACGAGGCCTCGCAGAACGCCTCCAATTCCGGTGAGCTCATCCCCACGCTTGGCATCGGCATCCCGGCCAGCGGCTCGATGGTGTTGTTGCTTGCGGCCTTGTCGCTCAACGGTTTCGTACCAGGTCCCCACCTCGTCAGCGAGTCGCCCGAGCTTTTCTACGCGGTCGTGGCGGGCCTGCTGGGATCCTCGGTCTTCATCGTCGTGACCGGATGGGCGATGGCCCGCGGCATGGTCAAATTGCTTACTGTCAACCGCTCCGTCGTCATCGTGCTCTCGATTGCGACCGTCGTGCTCGGCGTGTACTCGCTGCAGTTCCGCGTGCTCGACGTCGCAGTGTGCTTCGGCGCAGGCGCGATCGGGTACTTCATGCTCCGGTACGGCTACTCGACCCCGGCGGCGGCGCTGGCGGTGGTGCTGGCGGCCGGCTTCGAAGCCTCGCTGCGGCGCGGCCTGAGCGTCTTCGACGACGACCCCGCCGCCTTCTTCGGGCGCCCGATCACGATCGTCATCCTTTGTCTCGCCGTGGGTTTCCTCGTCATCGGCGTCCGACGAACGATGAACGTCGCGAGGCAGGAACGAGCACTTGTGGAAGCGCAAACCGAGCCGTCGCGTGCCCCGACGCCGGACCACGAAACCGACGAGGAGACCAAGCCGGTCGCTGGCACCGCCGCTGGCGCGGCGCCGAGGTCCGCCGATTACCGGTCACCGAAGGAGAAATGACATGGCTACAGAGCCGAAGCCCATTGCCGTCGTGCTGGCCCAGTATCCCGTCGAGGAGCGTCAGCGGCGGGTGGACGCGGTACGTGCCGCGGCACCCTACGGTCAGCCGGTCGACTTTCTGGAGATCGAGGGCTCGGTCTACAGGAAGGGTCTGACGCAGTACCACCGCGCCCTGGTCGCGCCCCTCGTGGCGCGCGCCGCGCTGGCAGCGCAGGACGCCGGATTCGGCGCCGTCGTTCCGTACGGAACGCTCGACCTCGGCATCGACGAGTCGCGCCACGTCGTCGACATCCCCGTCATGGGCCCCGGCCGCACCAGCACGCATCTAGCGTTCACCCTGGCCAGCCGGGTGAGTGTGATCTGCTACGACGAACCGCACGTGGTCATGTTCCGCAAGCTCATTCCGTCGTGGGGAGTGACAGACGGCGTCACCTCGATCCGACCGGTGGACGTGCCGATCACCGAAATGGCCAGCCGCGTCGACGATTTGCGCAAGAGATTCGTGGCCGAGTCGCAGCGCGCGATCGAGGACGAGGGTGCCGAGGTGATCCTGCCGCTCGGTATGACGATGGTGCCCGTGCTCATGTCAGCGGCCTCCCTGTCGGAGGAGATCGGTGTGCCCGTGCTGGATCCGATCGCCTCGACACTCGCCGTTGCCAGCTTCCTTGCCGCCGGCGGTTACACGAACAGTCGAATCGCCTATCCCCACGTCGAACCCTGACGGACATCGCACCACCGGAGCAAGGAGGCTCTCATGAAATGGCACCACATCATCAGGTCCGTCACGGCACTCGCCGCTGCGGCGACGCTTGTCACCGGGCTCGCTTCGTGTTCGCAGGCAGGTGACAGGGAGGCCACCGCGAACGACGCCACCGACACTCCGGTGTTCAAGGACGGCAAGCTGCTGCCGCTCAAGGACGGGTTCCCAAAGAGTCCGCTGTCGATCGTCGTCGTTGACGAGGCAGGCAGTGACGACGGGATCTACGGCCGGCAGGTCCAGGAGGCGGCCGCGACGATCTCACCCGTCGACATCAAAGTGCTGGACCGCCCCGAGTTCGGCAGCACCTATGGCGCGTGGGAGGCGCTGGACTGGATCGCTGACCAGCGCGGTGGCGACGAGGGCTACATGATCGCTGTTGTCACGCTCCCGGGTTCGACGATCGACCTGCTCGCCACGCCCGTCGCTGCCGATCTCGGCGTCAACATGGAGTCGCTCAACACCGTCGCGATCACCGAGTCCGTCCCGTACGTCATCGTGACGCGTGCCGGTGCGCCCTGGGGTGACAGCTTCGAGCAGATGCTGGCCTATGCGAAGGAACACCCGGGCGAGGTCAAGTACATCTCGCGTGGCCCCGGGGCTGGTCCCGACCTCGCGATGAACAATTACGCGGACCTGGCCGGAGTCGAGTTCAACACCAGCGTCGGCGGCTCACACAGCGAGATCAACACCGCAATCGGAGCGGGCGCCGGAGACATCGCGGTGACGCTGCCGGGCGCCGCGTCGCCGTTCATCCAGGACGGCAAGGTGGTGCTGCTGACCTGCACGGGCGACACCAATCCGTGCGCGGCCAACTGGGGCAAGGCGCAGCCCAACGCCGCGTCCGTCGTGAGCATCGACAACGACCCATGGGGTTCCAACCGGGGTCTGGTTGCCGCGCAGGACATTCCGGAGTCGCACCGGCTATGGCTCGAGGCGTTGGTGAATGCCGCCACCGAGAATCCGGATTTCGTCAAGGCCCGCACGTCGATTCCGGGTGTCGGGGTCGCACATCTCGACAAGGCCGGGGCGCTCGACCTGCAGAAGACCGCTTATGAGAGCGCGTATGACATTCTCGACCGGCTCGGCGGGCTCGCCCCAGGGGTCCAGAAATAGGGGGGCCGTTGAGGAAGATGGTCGTGCCGATCGCACCGGTCATCGACGCCCACGCACACGTCATCTCCGCCGATGCGATCGAGACGTTGCGCCGTGAACTGCCGGACCACACCCCGGCTTTCGAGGACCGGGCGACCGGGCGCTACCTGGTCTACCCATCGGGACGGCTGAGCGGTCCACTGCCGCAGGGGATGTTCGACCTGGACGTGCGGCTGGCTGACATGGACCGGACGGGAGTCGCCGTGCAGGTGCTGTCACCGAATCCGCCGCAGTTCTCGTACGCGCTTGCCGCGCGGGAATCGGCGCTGCACAGCCAGATAGTCAACGACGCCACGATCGATGTTGCTGAGAAGGCGCCCGATCGGCTGCTGGTGCTCATCACCATGCCCCTGCCCGATGTCACCGCGGCACTTGCCGAACTCGCGCGGGTCGGTAATCACCGGCTGGTGCGTGGTGTCGAGATCGGAGCGAACATCGCCGGCGAAAACCTCGACGCACCCGAGTTCGAGCCGCTGTGGGCCGAACTCGAACGGCGCAGGCTCTTCGTGCTCGTGCACTCCGCACCGGCCGACAGCCCACAGTACCGCCGACATTTCCTGCGCAACCTCGTCGGAAATCCGGCCGACTCCACGATAGCGATCGCGAGCCTGATCTTCGGCGGGGTGGCTGAGCGGTATCCGGATCTGGCGCTCTGCTTCGTCCACGGCGGCGGCTTCGCCCCCTACCAGGTCGGAAGGTGGGACCGCGGCTGGCGGTCGCGTGACGACCTCAGGGCGAGCATTCCGCGTCGGCCCAGCGACTACCTGCGCCGGTTCTACTTCGACTCACTGACCCACGATCCCGCGGCGTTGCAGTTCCTCGGCGAGCGAGTGGGATGGGACCGCGTCGTGCTCGGCAGCGACTACTGCTTCGACATGGCCAGCGACGATCCGGTGGCCGACGTACGCAGCCTGCGACTCGGTCGCACCGACGAAACCGCCGTCCTCGGGGAGACCATCGCCGGGATCCTCGATCGGGCCGAAACCGCAAGAGGTGATACATGATCGAACGACCACTGCCACAGCCACGCGGGGAGGAGCGGCGCTACTTCGCCGACCTTCGCGAGCATCTGCTGCCGTACTACCACTGCGCCACATGCGATATCGCGTACGCGCGCCCGCAGGAGTGGTGTACTACCTGTGGCGGCGCAGTCGAGCGGCGCTGGTCATGCGGTGAGGGCACGCTGTACTCCTACACAACCCTGCATCGCGCCGGGCACCCGGCGTTCGCCGACACCGTGCCCTACACGATCGCGCTCGTCGACTTCCCCGAGGGTTTCCGGACATTGGCCGATCTGATGCTGCCGCCGGGCACCGATTCGCCGTCCATCGGCCAGTCCGTTCGAGTCGAATTCGAGGACGTGGCACCAGATATGACGCTGGCCCACTTCGTGGTCGCGTCGTGAGCATCAAGGGTCGCGCCGCCATCGCGGGTGCGGCCGAGGTGGACACCTGGCAGACCGACGGGCGCTCGCCGGTCGGCCTGATGGCCGAAGCATCCCGGCGCGCCCTCGATGATGCCGGTCTGACCCTGTCTGAAGTCGACGGGTTGTTCAGCGCCAGCTCGCATTACACATTCCCGACCCTCAATCTCGCCGAAACGCTGGGTATACATCCGCGTTTCATGGACTCCTCCAACATCGGCGGGGCATCCTTCATCAGTCATGTCGGGCATGCCGCCGCAGCGATCGAGGCGGGCCTGTGCGAGGTCGCGCTCATCGCCTACGGCAGCACTCAACGTTCGGACAAGGGCAAACTGGTCAGCCGGGCGGAATGGTCGGCGTATGAGGAGCCGTACGGGTTGATCCACCCGATCTCGTCGGTTGCGATGATCGCCGCGCGGCATATGCATGAATTCGGAACCACACCTGAGCAATTCGCGGCGGTCGCAGTATCCGCGCGGGAGTGGTCGCTGCTGCATCCGCATGCACCGTACCCCTCCAAGCTCACCGTCGACGACGTGCTGGGATCCAGGATGATCTCCTCGCCCCTGCACGCGCGGGACTGCTGCCTGGTAACCGACGGGGGCGCCGCGATCATCCTCACCTCCGCCGAACGGGCGCGCGCACTGCGTCGAACACCGGTGTACCTGCTCGGCTTCAGCGAGTCGGGCAACCACCGTGCCGTATCGGCGATGCCCGACCTCACCCGCACCGTCGCATCGCAGACGTCGCGCAAAGCCCTTGAGATGGCGGGCCGTTCGCTGGCGGAAATCGACACCGCCCACGTCTACGATGCCTTCACCGCCAGCCTGCTGATGCTCATCGAGGACATCGGCTTCTGCGCCAAAGGGGAGGGCGGGCCGTTCGTCGCCGACGGGAACATCGCCCCCGGAGGCAGCCTCGCGCTCAACACCAACGGCGCGGGCCTGTCGTTCACCCATCCTGGAATGCTTGGCCTGTTCCTGCTGACGGAGGCGGTGACTCAGCTGCGTGGCGAGGGGCAGGACCGGCAGGTGCCCGGCGCGCAGACCTCTCTCGTGCACGGGATGGGCCTCACGCTCGCAGCCCACAGCACGGCGATACTGTCGACGAGTGCCGACTAGCCGAGTGGGTTCCGCGTCGGCACCGGGCGCTGTCGGGTTCCGCTCCGAGCGTGGCCCGATCCTGATCTCGGTCATGCTGGCCATCGGCCTGGTGGCCATCGACGCCACCGTGCTGGCCACTGCGGTGCCGACGATCGTCGCCGAACTGGGCGGTTTCGAGCTATTCCCCTGGCTGTTCTCGGGGTATCTACTGGCCCAGGCGGTCACCACGCCCATCTACGCCAAGCTGTCCGACGTGTTCGGGCGCAAGCCCGTCATCCTGTTCGGCATCTCGGTGTTCCTGCTCGGTTCCATGCTGTGCGGACTTGCTTGGAACATGCCTGTGCTCATTGCGTTTCGTGCGTTCAGGGTCTGGGCGCCGGCGCGGTGCAACCTACCTCGATCACCATCGTCGGCGACATCTACACCCTGCCCGAACGCGCCAAGGTGCAGGGGTATCTGGCCAGCGTGTGGGCGATTGCCTCGGTCGTCGGGCCGACGCTGGGCGGTCTGTTCTCCCAGCTGGGAATGTGGCGCGGGGTGTTCCTGATCAACATCCCGTTGTGCATGGTGGCCGGGTGGATGCTCATCCACTGGTACCACGAAGACGTCGAACGCCGTGACCCGAAGGTGGACTACCTCGGCGCCGTACTTTTGACGGTGGCGATGACGCTGTTGATCCTCGGAACTCTCGGCGGCGGTCAGGCGTGGGCATGGGAGTCACCGCAGAGCATCGGCGCGTTCACCGTCGGCGCGCTGCTCCTAGTCGCCTTCGCTCTCGCGGAGCGGCGGGCCGCCGAGCCGATCCTGCCGTTGTGGGTGTTCTCGCGCCGACTGCTGCGCTCGACGACGGTCGTCGCGCTCGGTGTCGGGGCGATCCTGATCGGCCTCACCTCGTATGTGCCGACCTATCTCGAGGGCTCGCTCGGGGTTCGGCCCGTGATCGCCGGGCTTGCGTTGGCCGCCCTCACGATCGGCTGGCCCATCACGGCGAGCATCGCAGGCCAGTTCTATCTGCGGATGGGTTTCAAACGAACCGCGATGATCGGCGCGGCGCTGGTGATCATCGGCGCGAGCGTGCTGACCGCCACCGCCTACTCCCCGGGC
Organism: uncultured Actinomycetota bacterium; assembly: GCA_963851115.1. GTDB lineage: Bacteria > Actinomycetota > Actinomycetes > Mycobacteriales > Mycobacteriaceae > Mycobacterium. The sequence goes on along the minus strand of CAWKOI010000002.1, from coordinate 106,674 downwards.
CTCGCGGTGGTGGCCTCGGCGTGCTTCGTCATAGGCGGCGGTATGGGGCTGATGGCACTACCGACGCTGATCGCCGCCCAGTCCAGCGTTGAGTGGAACGAGCGCGGCGTCGTCACCGGCAACAACATGTTCGCGCGGTCGCTCGGCGGTGCGGTCGCCGTCGCCATCTTCGGGGCCGTCGCGAACTCGATCTTCGGCCCGGGTGATGTGCACACCGTCGGCCCCGCTCTCATCAAGACTGGTTCGGCAGCGGTGTTTGCCGGTGTGCTCGTCGTCGCGACCGCTACCGCCGTCGCGGTGCTGACGATGCCGCGCACGCCCCCGACTCCCTGACACCCGCAGCACCGGGTCGTAAAGTTTCCAGGCACTGGCCCCGCCATATGGGGTTCGGCCAGAAATTCTTCGCGTTCTTCTTCAGCCAGGGCCATGGTCGCCAGGTTGGTCCCGTGCGATGAACCGCTTCAGCTTGCCGGTTGCCTGATGGCGGGGGATGCGGTCGACCACCCGGATCTCGACCGTCGGCTGCGGCAACCCATAACGGCGCAGCGCGGCTACCAGCGCCGCCCTCAAGGCATTTACGTCGGGACGGCCGACGGCGAGGATGCCGGCGCCGGTGACGGTCTGCGCGACCTGGTACTCGGAGATGCGCGGATCGGCGCCAAGAACATGACGAAAAGCACTCGCGGGCACCGTGGTTGGACCATAGCGGAAATCGTCGTCGCGTCGCCCGCCGATGTCGGCCACCCGCGCGAACGCGCTGCCGCACTCGCATGGACCGGGTAGGAACGTGACCTCGTCACCGAGGTCATAGCGAATGAACGGAAATGTTCGATTGGCCAGTCCGGTGGCCAGCGTTCGCGCCGCCGGCTCGTCGGGACCGACGGGCACGCCGTTGTCGTCGACGCGTTCCAGCACGACCTCGTCCTCGCAGACATGCAGCCCCTCGGCGACGCCGCAACCGACCGCCTGCACGCCGATCTCGGTGGACCCCCACAGATTGTGAACGGGCGCGTCCCACGCCTCGGCGATGGCCTGGCGGTCTTCGTCGAGCAGCGGCTCGGAGTTGGTGCTGACCCGCACCGGGCGGCAGTCCAGCTCGCCGGCCAATGCGGCGCGGGCAAGTCGCCCGATCGCCGATGCGTAGCCGACGAGATGAGTGGGCCGAGCTGCCGCCGTCGCGGCGAGCACCTCATCGAACGGCGCCCCCGCCGCGATCACGACGGTCTCCATGCCTGCCGCGGTCGGCACGTCGAACAGCGGTGTGCTGGCATGCGGTGGAATGCCGGCCTCCAGCACGGCAAGGCGCATCGGGGATTCCGACGCCTCCCGCCGTTCGGCGCGTGCCTGCGTTCGCCACGCCAGACAGGCGATGGACACGAAGAACTGCCAGTCCCACACGTACACGCCCCGGACGCCACTGGATCCGCCAGAGCTGAACACCTGGTAGTCGCGCGATGTGTACGAAAACCATTGCTGCTCTGCCAAAATGGCTTCCGCACGTTCGCGGCTGAGGTCGCGGTCGGTGACGATGGCGTCCCACTCGCCTTGGGCTTCCTCTTTCGTCATCATCGGCAGCGTCGCCAGATCGGCCACCGAGGCGCTGGACGGATCGAGGTGGCGCAGTCGCCGGGCATGAAACGGCGACCGCTCGCGTGCGTAGCTCAGCAGCATGCGCAACCGCTGATCCCGGTGGCGCACAATCTGTTCCCGCGACCAGTCCAGGCGCGCGATGTGATCCTCCATCGCCGCCTGGACCGCATGAAGGTGCGCCGCACGCACGCGTTCGTAGGCCATAACGTCCCGACAACCATATTTCTGGTGGACACTGCGTGTTACTCAATCGTCAATTTCGAGATGGGTCAGCATGAGCTTGCCCGTCGGCGTTCAGGTTGTCGCCAGGCCTTGGCAGGACGCCACGGCGCTCGCGGTAGCAGCGCATCTGGAAAAGGTCTTGGGCGGATGGCGTCCCCCGCCGGTCGTTGCATAGAGTCGGAGGTCATGCGCTTCGGACTGTTCATCCCGCAAGGCTGGCGACTCGACCTGGTGGACATCCCCACCGAAAAACACTGGCCGGTGATGCGTGACCTGGCCGCCTACGCCGACGACAGTGCGTGGGACTCGCTGTGGGTGTACGACCACTTCCACACCGTGCCCGTGCCGACTCATGAGGCCACCCACGAGGCGTGGTCGCTGATGTCGGCCTACGCGGCGACGACGTCGCGGATCAAGCTCGGACAGATGTGCACGGCGATGAGCTATCGCAACCCGGTCTATCTGGCCAAGGTCGCCGCCACCGCCGACATCATCTCCGGCGGCCGGGTCCAGATGGGCATCGGCGGCGGCTGGTACGAGCACGAGTGGCGTGCCTATGGCTACGGCTTCCCGTCGGCGGGGGTGCGTCTGGGGCGTCTCGACGAGGGTGTGCAGATCATGCGTGACGCCTGGCGCGACGGCGAGGTCAGCTTCGACGGCGACCACTACCAGATCGACGGCGCGATCGTCGCACCGAAACCGTTGCAGGACGGCGGCATTCCAATGTGGATCGCAGGGGGCGGCGAGAAGGTCACGCTCCGTATCGCCGCGAAGTACGCGCAGTACACCAACTTCACCTCCGAACCCGAGGGATTCGCGCACAAGTCGCAGGTCCTTGCCGACCACTGCCGCGATGTCGGCACCGACTACGACGCGATCGTTCGGTCGGCCAACTTCAACGCCGTGATCGGCGAGTCGGAGGCCGACGTCAAGGAACGGGTGGATCGTCTGCGCGCGAGGCAGGTGCCCAAGGCGAACGAAGCCGCGGTCGACTCCATGTTGGCGATGTGTACTGCGCCCGAATCTGCCAGCGGTACACCGGAACAGGTCATCAAGAAGCTGAAGCGGATGCGCGAGCTCGGCTGCGAGTACGCCATCCTCTACTGCCCGGAGGCGGCCTACGACCGGTCGGGGATCGAGCTGTTCGAGCGCGAGGTGATCCCGGCGCTTGCCTGATAATGGCCGATGCGCCAGCCGTCGGTGTTGTGCAGTGCGAGCACGCCGATGTACAGGTTCACCTGCGACCCGTCGGGCCACGAGAAGTCGGCGCTGAGGTAGCCCAACGCCAGATCATCTGCGAGACGACGGGTTTCGAGGATTCGGTAGGTAACCGTCATGCCGATCGGTTGGGCTTCGTAGTAGTCGGCGACGCCCTGGCGCCCCACGCTGTACGGATGTAGCCCTTGGAAGATCGCGTCTTCGGTGAACACGCCAGCCACCTGGTGCGGTTCGTGCGCATCGATGCCGGCCTTCCACTGATCCAGAACGCTGCGCAGAATCTGTTCAGTGTCCGGCACTTTGGCCTCCGTCGACATGCAGGATCTCGCCGGTGACAAACGGCGCGTTCTCAAGATAGAGCACCGCGTCGACGGTATCGGCGATGTCACCCAGTTGACCCATCGGATTCAGCTTCGCCAGTGCCTCGTAGGACGACGGTTCGTGCATCGGTGTACGGATGACCCCGAGCGCGACGGCATTGACCCGGATACCGCGGCCCGCATATTCCACGGCCAGCGCCTTAGTCGCCGCGTTGAGCCCGCCCTTGGTCAGCGACGCCAACGCCGACGGCACCTGCGAGTTGGCCTGGTCGACCAGGCTGGTGGAGATGTTCACCAGATGACCCCCACCATCTCGCTGCAGCATCGCGGCCACAGCCGCGCGGGAGACCTCGAAGAAGCCTCGAAGATTCACTCCGGTGATGGCGTCGTAGTCCTCGTCGGTGTAGTCGGTGAACGGCTTGGGGATGAAGATCCCGGCGTTGTTGACCACCGTGTCGATCCGGCCGAAACGCTCCATAGCCGCGTCGACGATGCGCTGCCCGACTCCCGGCTGCGAAACGTCACCGGGCACGGTCAGCACCATCGGGTCGTCGCTGTCGCCGATGGTGCGGGAGTTGGCGACTACGGCGTAGCCGAGCTTGCGGTAGGCCGTGACCAGACCTTCACCGATGCCTTGAGACGCACCGGTGATGACCGCGACCCTTTGTGCATTCGTCATGTCAGAATCCCTTCCTCGTGTTGATGCTCACCGGAACAAAGAGTCGGCGGGACGGACTCCCGGCTGCCACGACCGATTTGCTCCCTGGTGATAGGCGCAGCCTCCTACAGCGCTAGGCTTGGCGCGTGGAGCTGCGCCAGCTGCGCTACTTCGTGACCGTCGCCGAGGAACTGAACTTCGGCCGCGCGGCCGACCGGCTGCGCATCGCGGGGCCGTCGCTCTCGCAGCAGATCAAGGCGCTCGAACGTGATCTGAAGGTGCGCCTCTTCGACCGCGATCGCCGCTCGGTCGCCCTCACCCCAACCGGTGCTTCCCTGTTGCCACACGCCCGCGCCCTAGTGGAGCAGGCCGACGAACTCCGCAGGCGGGCCCGTGAGATACCGACGACCGAACCGGTCCGGATTGGATGCGTCAACTGGTGCCCCGTCGACTGGGCCGAGCGCGCCGCCGGAGTCGCACAGTTGCGAGTCGACACCTGGATGATGCCGTCGCACACCCAGGCCGCCCGGGTTTCCGACGGCATCCTCGACCTCGCCATCTGCTGGGTGGATACCACCGACCTCGAATCGCTTTCCCTTGAGGCGCGCCTCGTCGGGGTGGATCGGCTCTACGCGCTCTGCGTCGGCGCTGATACGTCACCGGTTGAGGCAATCGATACCGTGGTGCTCCTCGACGAGGACACGGCGACCTGGTCGTCGTGGAATCGATTCGCCGAGCAGTTCGCAGCGGACACCGGAGCGCGTACGGCGCATACCGACGACGGCGGAGTCACGGGCCCAACGTTTTTCGACCACATCCGTGAAATGGGCCGGCCGGTCCTCAACAACCCCAAGGGGCAAAACGAGCAGCAGCCCCAAGACCTCGTGCGGCGGCCGGTGATCCATCCGACGCCGTTATGGACGTGGTCACTGGTCTGGCGTCGCGACGAAACCAGCGCGGCCGTGTTGGCCGTCGTCGATGCGTTCACGCGCGATACCGGGGACCTCGGAATCGATGACGACGATGTCTGGCTGCCCGCCGCCGACCCTCACCGTTCCGCCGTCGCTGACTGAGGGATCCGGAGCAGTGCGGCGACCACCGCAGCGGCCACCACTACCAGTGCGGCGGCCATCAACGCGTACTGGAAGCCGTAGCGCAGAAGCGGGGCCACCGCCACCGGGCCCAGGATCTGGCCCGCGGAGTATCCGGCGGTCAGCAGGGCGACAGCGCCGGGGATCTGCAGCGCGCGCCCGGCCGCGAGAGCCATCGTGCTCACACCGATGAAGGTTCCCCCGAACAGAAGAGCGCCGACCAACGCCGCGGCCGAGCCACCGGCCAATGCGGGCATGGCGATCCCGGCCGCCTGCAGAGCAAGCGCGGTCACGAGCAGGACCCGATGCGACCATCGCGCACTGAGCCATGCCCACAGCGCCGCCGATGGCGCGGCGGCCACCCCGACGAACAACCAGGCTCCGTTGGCCAGCCACCCTGACGAGTGCTGTTTGATTGCCGCGACCAGGAAAGTGCCCGCGATGATGTATCCGATGCCTTCGAGGGTGTAGCTCGCGAAGAGAACGGCGAACCGCCGGTTGAACCGCCGATGCCGCGCCGCCGACGCGACGGGTGCGGCGATGGCGGCGGCCGGCGGCGATATCCGGCACATCACCCACGCGGCGACGCTGAGGACACCGGCCGACAGCGATGCCATCCACCACGCCCCTCGCCAACCCGCGGTCGCCGGCAGCATCAGCACCAGCGCACCGGACAGGGCTGGAAGGCGTTTCCTTATTTGGCCGCCGTCCACACGCCGGTCGCCGCGGTCTCGCGGGCGTAGTCGGCGAATTCTTTCGGCTCGCGTCCCAGCGCCCGCTGGACACCGTCGGCCAGCTGCGCCTTGCTGCCGAGAACTTCGGTGAACAAGTGGTTCAGCAGCCAGATGAAGTCTTGTGGCATCCCATACTCGGCCAGCATCGCGACGTAATCGTCGATCGACACCGACACGAAGTCGATCGGACGCCCGGCGGCCGCTGCGACCTCTGCCACCGCCTCGCCGAAGCTGAGCAGCCTGGGCCCGGTCAGCTCGTAGAGCTGGCCGACATGGCGGTCCTCGGTCAGCGCAGCCACCACGACGTCGGCGATGTCATCAGCGTCGACGAACGGCTCCTGCACGTCGCGGACAGGCAGCGAAACGCTGCCTGCGAGAACCTCTTCGAGCCAGGCGCCCTCACTGAAGTTCTGCGCGAAGAATGCGGCCCGCACGATCGTCCAGTCCAGGCCGCACGCCTTGACGACGTCCTCGGCGCGTTCGGCCTCGACCTCGTTGCGGCCGGACAGCAGCACCAGCCTGCTGACGCCTGCTTGGATGGCGCGTTCGGTGAGTCCGCGGACGGCGTCGACCGAGCCGGGGACCGCCAGATCGGGGTAATAGGTGATGTAGACCTTGTCGACGCCATCGAGGGCGGGCGCCCAGGTCTGCGGGTTCTCCCAGTCGAACGGGATGTCCGCCGAGCGTGAGCCGTGGCGGACGGGAATGCCGCGCGCTTCGAGTTGGTCTGCGACGCGCTTTCCGGTCTTGCCGGTGCTGCCGATAACTAGGATGGTGTTGTTGGTTGTGTTCGTCATGTCTGAAGATTCAACGGTTCATAGGTGAGACGATCCATAGCTGAACCGCTCGATGGCATATCCGATCGTCTGGAAGGGGCACCAGCGATGGAGAAGATCTCACTCACCGCACTCGCACGCCATCACCTGGACACGGCACGGGCGGCCAGCAGTGGCCGAAGCGCACACACGGTCTACGGCGGGCATGAGCATTCGCTGCGTCAGACGCTGATGGCCATGACGGCGGGCAGCACAATGGACGACCACGAGAGCCCGGGCGAGGCCACACTGCAGGTGCTGCAGGGCAGGGTCAGGGTGACGAATTCGACGGCAGGCTGGGACGGTTCGCCCGGCGATCACATCATCCTGCCTCGCGAACGGCATGGTCTGCGCGCCGTGGAGGATTCGGTGGTGCTGCTAACGGTGTCGAAACCCGTTGGGCCGCACCAGTCATCGTCTAGGTGGCGGTGCGCGTCAACACGTTGACGACGTTGCCCGACGGGTCGGCGAAGAAGAATCGCCGCACACCCCACTCCTCATCGCTGAGCGGATGAACGATCCGAAGGCCCGCATCGACGGCGGCCTGATAGGCGGCGTCGACATCGTCCACCTCGATCGACACCGTCGGGTTGACCGGCGCCGTCGCATCCTTGGTCATCAGGCTGACCTGATGGCGAAGCTCGTCGTCGGCCAGCGTGACGATCCATCCATGGTTCATCACCTCGCGCAGCCCGAATAGGCCCACGTACGCGTCACGTGACGCCTCCAGGTCCGACACCGTGATGATCGGCACCACCCGTTTGACGGTCATATCGCCGGGCCCAGCAGATCGTCGGCGTCTTTGATCACATAGCCGTAGCCCTGCTCGGCGAGGAAGCGCTGCCGGTGCGCGGCGTATTCGGCGTCCAGGCTGTCGCGCGATACCACCGAATAGAACATCGCTCCGCCACCGTCGGCCTTGGGCCGCAGCAGCCGGCCCAACCGTTGCGCCTCTTCCTGTCGCGACCCGAACGTCCCCGAAACCTGTACCGCCACATTGGCTTCCGGCAAATCGATGGAGAAGTTCGCGACCTTGGACACGACCAACGTAGACACCTCGCCGCGTCGGAACGCGTCGAACAGCGCCTCACGGTCGGCGGTCTTCGTCGAGCCCTGGATCACCGGGGCGTCCAGCTCTTGGCCAAGTTCGTCGAGCTGGTCGAGGTAGGCGCCGATCACCAGGGTCTGGTCGCCGGGATGGCGCTCGAGGATCGATTTCACCACCGCGATCTTGGAATGCACCGTCGAGCACAGCTTGTAGCGTTCGTCGGGTTCGGCGGTCGCGTAGAGCATCCGCTCGTTGTCGGTCATCGTCACCCGAACCTCGATGCACTCGGCCGGCGCGATCCAGCCCTGAGCCTCGATGTCCTTCCACGGCGCGTCGTAGCGCTTCGGGCCGATCAGCGAGAACACGTCGCCCTCGCGACCGTCCTCGCGGATCAGCGTCGCCGTCAGCCCGAGCCGCCGCCGTGACTGCAGATCCGCGGTCATCCGGAACACCGGCGCGGGCAGCAGGTGCACCTCGTCGTAGATGATCAGCCCCCAGTCGCGGCTGTCGAACAACTCCAGGTGCCGGTACTCGCCCTTGGTGCGACGGGTGATCACCTGATAGGTGGCGATGGTGACCGGGCGGATTTCCTTTTTCTCCCCGGAGTATTCGCCGATCTCCTCCTCGGTCAGCGACGTCCGGTTGATGAGTTCGCGCTTCCACTGCCGGCCCGCCACGGTGTTGGTGACGAGGATCAGCGTGGTCGCACCGGCCTTCGCCATCGCGGCCGCGCCGACCAGCGTCTTGCCCGCGCCGCACGGCAGCACCACCACACCCGAGCCGCCCTCCCAGAACGACTCCGTCGCCATCTCCTGGTAGTCGCGCAGATGCCAGTTCTGCTGGTCGAGGCTGATCGGATGTTTCTCGCCATCAACATAGCCGGCCAAATCCTCTGCGGGCCAACCGATCTTGAGTAACATCTGCTTGACGCGGCCGCGTTCGCTGTTGTGCACCATGACGGTGTCGTCGTCGATGCGGGCGCCGAGCATCGGCGCGATCTTCTTGTTGCGCAAGACTTCTTCGAGCACCGCGCGGTCCAGGCTGACCAGGGTCAGGCCGTGCGCCGGGTGCTTCACCAACTGCAGCCGCCCGTAGCGGGCCATGACGTCGACGATGTCGACCAGCAGCGGCTGCGGCACCGCGTAACGCGAGAAGGACACCAACGCGTCGACGACCTGCTCGGCGTCGTGCCCCGCGGCGCGGGCGTTCCACAGCGCCAGCGGTGTGATGCGGTAGGTGTGGATGTGTTCGGGCGCGCGCTCCAGCTCGGCGAACGGGGCGATCGCGGCGCGCGCCGCGCCCGCTTGCTCATGGTCGACTTCGAGCAGCACCGTCTTGTCGGACTGCACGATCAGGGGGCCGTCGGTCATCTCGTCCATTATCCAGAGTCGGCGGACACCACCGACGTGACGCGATGGATGGCGAACTCGCGCACCCGCCCGGACGCCGGATCGTAGGCGGTCAGCTGGCCGCCACGGACGTTGATCGGCGCCACCACCCGCTGCGTGGCGACCCCCGCGGGGTCGACGTAGCCGATCACCACGGACGTCTGGTGGTGCGCTGCCTGCTGAAGCTGGGAGATCGCGACGGCCGGGTCAAGCCGCATGTTGGCGAACGGGGTGGAGGCCACCTTGCGCAGCACCGCGACGATCGCTTGCAGCGTCTGGCCCGTGGGGCTCGGCATCGGGCGGTGGACGCGGCGGCGCGGCGGTGCCGGCACCCGGGCGCCGCGGGCACGGATGTCGACGATCGTGCCGGAGGAGTCCTCGGCCGCGGGTGCGAAGCCTGCCTCGCGCAGTGCGGCGAGCACCTCGGAGATCGGGGCCTGCGACACCGCGACCGTCGGCGCGAGCAGCCGCATCTCCAGCTGGTCGGTGGCGGGTGTGGCAACGGCCTGCGCCAGCAGCGCCGCGTCCTCGCACCGCACGAACGACGCCGCGATGCCGACCCTCAGCTGTCCATGGCGGCGTGCAACGTCGTCGATGAGGTACGTCAACCCTTGCGGCACAGGTGTTTTGGAGTGCCGGTTGAACAGGCCGTGCAGCTCGCTGGCGGTCCGGCCGGTATCGAGGGCGCGCCGGATCGAGGCCTCGCTGATGCGGTACACCATCGCCGCCCCCGCCGACTCCACGGTCGCGACCGCGGCCAGTTGCTCGGCGAGGTCGCGTTCCAGCGGACCAGGCACGATGACCGTCAGGTCGGCTTGCAGCAGGAAGTGGTCGATCGGCTCCGGCAGCACCTTCGCCATCGCCGCGATGACGTCGTCCGCTGGATCACCCGCGAGCAGGCGGCGGGCCGGTGTGGCCAGCGCGCCGCGGCCCACCAGGCCCAGCGCGTGGCCCTCGGTCAGCAGATCGTCGACCGGATCCGGCTGCAGCCGAACCGCCCAGCGGGGTCGCCGCCAGATCATCGCCCGCGACGCCTCGGTCGCGTCCACGCCTGCGCCCGGCGGCAGGTCGGCCAGCACGTCGAGCAGCAGCCGCCGGTCCAGTGGTGCGGCGGTGGAGAACAGCGAATCCGACAGCGCCGCATAGGGTTTGCCGTCGGGGCCGCGGGTGCCGATCAGCCCGGGCCGACCCGGCAGATCCAGCCACGTCGACGCCAGTAGGTGCCACTTGAACGCCGTCGGGGATTCGACGAACCGGTCGGCGGCCACGGTCGGCGCCCAGTATGGGCCTGCGCCGTCGGGTGGCGCAGGTTCCGGCAGCCCGACTGCGATCAGTCCGGCGGCTGAGGACACCTCGAGGATCAGGCCAAGCCTGCGTTCGTCGATGCCCGTGACCTTCGTCAGCCGTTTGACGTCGCGCACGCCCAGGCCGCCGCTGCGCAGTTCGGGAACCGGTGTGACGCCGAGTGTTTCGAGCACCAGCTCGGTCTCACGAAGTACGTCGATCACTGCCCCGGCCGCCACTGCGTCGACGTCGGCGACGGTCGTGGTCGCGACCGCAGGGTCGGGTTCGGTCAGCGCCACCGGGCCGGGCAGCTCGCCTCGCAGCACCTGACCGACCAGCCGCGGCAGGATCACGGTGTCGGCGTCCACCTGGCGGAGCAGCCCCGCGGCGAGCAGCCGCTGCACCGGACGGTCCGGCGGAGTGCCCGGCGCGGCGTCGCGGGTCCGGCCCATCGGCGAGCCCTCCAGCAGCTTTCGAAGCAGTTCGAGCTGGGCGTCGTCGGCCCCTGCCAACCGGTCGGCGATACCGTCGGGCGACTGGTCCGCCTCCACGATCGGCTGGCCGGGATACCAGGGCAGGCCGGAGGCGGCCTCCGGGGCAACCCGCACCGCGGAGTCGCCCCATACCAGCGCGCGCTCCCGCAGATCGTCGACGGCGGCTGTGACCGTCTCCTCGCTCGCCCGGTCGCCGATCAGCTCAAGCAGCTTGGTGAGCGGGACCGCGGTGGTGTCGGCATGCAGCATGAGCAGCGCGTCAAGCACCGCCAACCGCAGGAAATCGAGCTCATCGGTGGCAGCCTTGACCGACTGGCGGGCCTGCGCGCGGGCCGCCAACGCCGCGATCGTGCCGGGCGGCGGTTGCGTCAGGTCCGGCCGCACCGCAAGCAGCCGGATGAGCCGCTCATCGGGCAGGTCGGCCAACCAGGCGCCGAGGGGCACGCCTGGAGTTTGTTCGGTCATTGCTGACCAGCGTAAAGCAGCCGCCCAACCGTGCCACTGCTCGCGCCGCCTGCCACAATGTGAGCGTGGCTGAGAACAAACGGCAGAAGAAGCAGTACGTCGACCCGGGCTGGCCCGAGCTCAACGGCGACGACGATCACGCGGTCAGCGAGCTGGCCACCGACCGCACCGGCGCGCTGTCGCCATTCGGTGACCTGACGTTCCCGCTGCCGTCCGACGACATTCCGTACGTGCACCCCGTCACGGTCGTCAACAAGTAACGGTGACTGACGGTCGCCCCCGCATCGCCTCTCGCACCTGGACGAATCGGGCGCGGCGCACATGGTCGACGTGACCGGCAAGGACGCCACCAAACGCACCGCCGTCGCCGCAGGCACGCTGGTGACCCGGGCCGACGTGGTCGAACTGATCGCATCCGGCGGGCTGCCCAAGGGCGACGCCCTGGCCACCGCGCGGGTGGCCGGCATCCTCGCCGCCAAACGCACCAGCGACCTCATCCCGCTGTGCCACCAGCTGGCCCTCACCGGGGTCGACATCGACTTCGAGATCGGCGACGACGCCGTCGGGATCACCGCGACGGTGCGCAGCACCGACCGCACGGGCGTGGAGATGGAGGCGTTGACAGCGGTGAGCGTCGCCGCGCTGACGCTGTACGACATGATCAAGGCGGTCGACCCCGCCGGGCGTATCGACGACATCCGGGTGCTGCGCAAAGAGGGCGGCAAAACCGGCACGTGGACGCGGTGATGAGCGCTAGCGCGAAGAACCACAATCATGACGCGGTCGGGCAGGGTCGTCATCGCCTCCACACGTGCGTCGGCAGGTGTGTACGAGGACCGCTGCGGACCGATCATCAACGACTGGCTGAGTGGACGGGGATACGCCGTCTCCGATCCCGTCGTCGTGGCGGACGGCGTGGACGTGAGTCGCGCGCTGCGCGCCGCGCTGGCCGAAAACGTCGACGTGATAATCACTTCCGGCGGCACCGGGATCTCCCCGACCGACGCCACACCGGAGGCGACCGAAGGTGTGCTCGACTACCAGATCCCCGGCCTGGCCGATGCCATCCGGCGCTCCGGCCTGCCGCACGTGCCGACGTCGGTGCTGTCGCGAGGTGTATGTGGGGTCGCGGGCAGCACGTTGATCGTGAACCTGCCCGGATCGCCAGGTGGCGTCAAGGACGGGCTGAGCGTGCTCGGCGACGTCCTCGAGCATGCGCTCGATCAGCTCGGCGGCAAGGACCACTCGAGATGACGGTCGTCCTGCGTGCCGAGCTGTCCGAGGACATCATCGAGCTGACCGAGCACGAGGCGCTGGTGGCGCATCAGGCCGCCGGGGCGGTGGTGGGATTCGCGGGCGTCGTCCGCGATCACGACGGCGGACGAACGGTCACGCGGCTGGAGTATTCCGCGCACCCCTCAGCGCAGCAGACTCTGGCCGACGTGGCGGCCGAAATCGCAGCCGACTGTCACGGTGTGCGGGCCATCGCGGTCAGCCACCGCATCGGCACGCTGCAGATCGGTGACGCCGCCCTGGTGGCCGCGGTTGCCGCGGACCACCGAGAGGCGGCATTCGAGACGTGTGCCCGGCTGGTCGACACCGTCAAGGCCCGACTACCGGTGTGGAAGCACCAGTTCTTCGCCGACGGCTCCGACGAGTGGGTCGGTTCCGCCTGAGCGCTTAGGCGGGCGGCAGCGGCAGGACCGGAGCCGGCGCTGGCGGCGCGGCCGGATCGGCCGGTGCCACAGGCAGGTTCGGCGGCGGGCCACCCGGGGTGTCCGGAGTGGTCAGCGGACGCTGCGTCAGGGCCAGCAGCGCGTCGCTGCCGCTGATGTCCTGCGTCTGGATCGCGTGCCAGATCTCCCGCAGGTACGTCATGTTCGGCCCCTGCCCGGGCGCAGCCGGCAGCTCATCGACGGTGCCAGGGGGCAGGTTCTCCGGGCTCACCAGGTGCGGAGTGCCTTCTGGCGGCACGGGCAGGGCGGCGGCGGGATCCGTCATCGCCTGGTTGGCCGCGTCGAAGGCCGGACCCGGAATGTTGACGGCGTTGAGCGGGGCCAACGGGTCGGCGGGCGGAGGCGCCGCCACGGCCCCCGGCGCGGGCGGCGCCGGGGGGGCGGGCGGGAGCGGCGGCAGTACGGGGTCGAGCGGCGCAGGTGGTGCCAGCGGCGCTCCGGCATGCAGGCCCCAAACCTGAGGCTGGTCTGCAGGAGGCGCAACGTCCCAGTTGTTGTCGATAGCCGCGACGATCGAGTCCTCGATCGGCGGTGCGTCGGCGGGCGGTGGCGGCGGAGGCAGTGGGGCGTCGAGCGGCAGGGCCGCGTCAACGATCGGCGCTTCGACCGGCGGCGGTGGGGGTGGCTCGGGCAGCGGCGCCGGCGGGGGTGGCGGTGCCTCGGGCAGCGGGGCGGACAGCGCATCGAACGGCGCCGGCGCGGGCGGCGGCGGGGGAGCGAACGGATCGAACGGCGGCGGGGGTGGCGGTGCCTCGGGCAGCGGGGCGGACAGCGCGTCGAACGGCGCCGGCGCGGGCGGCGGTGGGGGCGGCTCGGGCAGCGGCGGCGGGGGTGGCGGTGCCTCGGGCAGCGGGGCGGACAGCGCGTCGAACGGCGCCGGCGCGGGCGGCGGCGGGGGAGCGAACGGATCGAACGGCGGCGGGGGCGGCGGTGCCTCGGGCAGCGGGGCGGACAGCGCGTCGAACGGCGCCGGCGCGGGCGGCGGCGGGGGAGCGAACGGATCGAACGGCGGCGGGGGCGGCAGTTCGCCGTTCAGCCCGGGGGCGTCGAGCGGCTGCGGCTCGTTGACGACGTTGCGCGGTGTCGAGCCGGAGAGCGGGCCGCCGCACGTCGGCCATGCGCCCTTGCCCTGGCTGCCCAGCACGCGCTCGGCGACCGCGATCTGCTCGTCCTTGGTGGCAAGGTGGGCGGACGGCGCAAACTCGCCGCCGCCGTGGCCGGACCAGGTGGACGGCGAGAACTGCAGTCCGCCTTGATATCCGTTGCCGGTGTTGATGGCCCAGTTGCCGCCGGATTCGCAGCTGGCGACCCGATCCCATTCGCCGTCGGTGGCGGCGCCGGCATGCCCTGCAAGGGCGAGGCTTCCACTACCGATGACTGCGCCGGTGAAGGCGATCTTTGCGACGTTCTTGGCCGATGCCGATGTAGTGGGCTTGCGATGCCGTCCACTCATGGGTGCGATTGGTCCTCTCTTACGCGCCCGCGAGGTCAGCTGTCGGGTTCGGGCTGGAGAGGTCGCCCGGCCGGCATCGTCGAAGACGATGACGGCTTCACCCCAAGGAGCCGCAAGCGGCTCCAGGTGGTCCTGATGTTCGGTGGACCGGTGGGTCCCCCGCCTCCATCCAAATTGTTTTGTCGTTGGCCATGTCCGGACGGATGGAGCTCGGCGCTGTCCCGACGCAGCGGGCCACCCGATTACGGTCGAGGGGCTTGGATGAAGAACCTAACGGCTCTCGCTATTCCCGTCATCTTTTGACGATCTCGGCGATTCCGGCGGCGGCAAATCCTAATAGGCCTCTAAACGCGCAGGAGAGTAAGGCGTTTGCGCAGGTGCGTCTGGGCTTATAACGGTCCGTAGCCAGCTTGTGACCATTTCGTTATGTGACGCAAATCACGCTTATCCGCCTGCGAAGGGGGGCAACACGTCGATGATTTGCTCCGCCTCGAGCGTTACCCCCCGATCGCGCACGGCGATCCCGTCGCACAGAAACGAGCACCGCTTCAAGACTTTCGCGAGATCGACGTTGCGCGCGCCGAGCTGATCGACCAGCTCAGCGACCGTCGTTCCGGGCTGGATGTTGAGGGTCTCGACCTTCGCGCCCGCAGCAGCGCGGGCCGCGGCGAAGTAGCGGACGCTCACCTGCACCGTCTGTGTCTTCGGCCCCTCGCCCGAGCGGCTCGTCGCTGTCACCGACATCGCTTACCCGCCGATCGCGCTCATCGGACGGTCCGGCTGCACGAAGTCCGGGTCGTTGATGCCGTGCCCGGCCGCCTTGGCCCACATCGTGGCGCGCCATGCGGCTTCGATCGCGTCGTCGTCGGCGCCCCCGCGCATGAGCCCGCGCAGATCGGTCTCCTGCCGGGCGAACAGGCAGTTACGGACCTGGCCGTCGGCGGTGAGCCGGGTGCGGTCGCAGGCCGAGCAGAACTGATGCGACACCGAGGCGATGACGCCGACCTTGCCGCGACCGCCGTCGACCTGCCACAGCTCCGCAGGTGCCGATCCGCGCGGCGTCGGGTCGGGGGTCAGGTCGAAATGGCGGCGTAGGGCGGCCAGCACGTCGTCGGCGCCGAGCGCCTTTCCGCGCTGCCACTCGTGGCCGGCGTCGAGCGGCATCTGCTCGATGATCCGCAGTTGGTATCCGTGGTCGAGGCAGAACCGCAACAGCGACACCGCGTCGTCGAGCCCGGTGACCGGGTCCAGCACGGCGTTCACCTTGACCGGGTCCAGCCCCGCCTGCTTCGCCGCCTGCAGGCCGGCCAGCACGTCGGCAAGCCGGTCACGGCGGGTGATGTGGGCGAAGCGGGCGGCGTCGATGGTATCCAGTGACACGTTGATCCGGTCCAGGCCGGCTTTCTTGAGTTTCGCCGCGCGCTTGTCGAGTCCAATGCCGTTGGTAGTCAACGTGATTTCCGGGCGGGGCGTTAGTGCCGCGGTCGCCGCGACGACATCCTCGAGGTGCTTGGCGACCATCGGCTCGCCACCGGTGAAGCGCACGCTGGTGATGCCGAGCCGGGTGACGGCGATGCGCAGCAGCCGGATCAGTTCCTCGGGCCGCAGCAGCTGCTCGCCGGGCAACCAGTCCAGGCCCTCGGCCGGCATGCAGTACGTGCAGCGCAGGTTGCACCGGTCGGTCAGCGACACCCGCAGGTCGGCCGCGACCCGGCCGAAGGTGTCGATCAGCGGTCCGCTCTTTGGCGCTGCACCGAGGGGGCGCTGCACGCTCGGAACGCCGAGTGCGGTGATGGTCATGTGGCGGCTCGCACCGGAGTGTTCAACGAGTCGACGGGCACGATCTCCTTGCCCAGCGGCATCAATGAGACGGGGATGAGTTTGAGGTTGGCCAACGCCAGCGGGATTCCGATGATCGTGATGGCCATTGCCACCGCGGTGATCACGTGGCCGATGGCCAGCCAGATGCCGAACAGGATGACCCAGATGACGTTGCCGATCAGTGCGCCCGGTCGCGGTCCGGGCTTCTCGATGATGGTGCGGCCGAACGGCCATAACGCATATGAGGCGATGCGCAACGCGGCGAACCCGAACGGAATCGTGATGATCAGGATAAAGCAGATCAGGGCTGCCAAAAGGTAGCCCAGCGCCAGCCACAGGCCGCCGAAGATCAACCAGATGACGTTCAGGATCAGGCGCATATCTCCTCCAGCGGTCGTTTCAGACTACCGACTAAACAGGGTGCTGGGCCGGGCGGCGTCCGAGTAGGATCGGCCACATCGCGTCCCGGCGCACACGGGACGCTTTCCTTATGTGTGGTTCTAGAGACAAGCAGGTGAGACCAGTGCCGACCGGCCGGGTTAAGTGGTACGACGCTGAGAAGGGCTTCGGCTTTCTGTCGCAGGAGGAGGGCGAGGACGTCTACGTCCGGTCCTCGGCGTTGCCTGCCGGTGTCGACGGTCTGAAGGCCGGCCAGCGGGTCGAGTTCGGCGTGGCCGCGGGACGTCGCGGACCGCAGGCGTTGAGCCTGAAGATCATCGACCCGCCGCCGAGCCTGACCCGGACCCGTCGGGAAGCCGCGGCCGCCGAGCACAAGCACACGCCGGATGAGCTGCACGGCATGGTCGAGGACATGATCACGCTGCTGGAAAGCGCGGTGCAGCCCGAGTTGCGCAAGGGCCGCTACCCGGACCACAAGGTCGCCCGTCGCGTGTCCGAGGTGGTCAAGGCAGTCGCCCGCGAACTCGACGCCTGAGTCGCGCGGCGAACGTTCGCTTCTGCTCGAAAAATCGCCGAAATTTCGAGCGGTAAGGAACGTTCGGCGGGGCATGCTGGTGTTATGAGCTATGTCGCCAGCGGAGGCGAGTTCAACCGCGACACCAACTACATCACCACCAGGATCACCGCCGACGGCCGCGACGGCTATCCCGTCGAACCGGACCGCTACCGGCTGATCGTCGCCAGGGCCTGCCCGTGGGCGAATCGCACGATCATCGTGCGTCGCCTACTCGGCCTGGAAGACGTTCTCTCCATTGGCTTTTGCGGGCCCACCCACGACGAGGACAGCTGGACGTTCGACCTCGATCCTGGCGGCGTCGACCCGGTTCTGAAGATTCCCCGGCTCAAGGACGCTTACCTCAAGCGGTTCCCGAACTACGAGAAGGGCATCACGGTGCCCGCGATCGTCGACGTGCCGACGGGCGAGGTCGTCACCAACGACTTCGCGCAGATGACACTCGACTTCTCCACCGAGTGGGCGAAGTTCCACCGCGAAGGCGCGCCACAGTTGTATCCCGACGAGCTGCGCGACGAGATCGACGAGGTCGCCCAGCGGATCTACACCGAGGTCAACAACGGCGTCTACCGCTGCGGATTCGCCGGTTCGCAGGAGTCCTACGACAAGGCCTACGACCGGTTGTTCACCGCGCTCGACTGGCTGTCCGAACGCTTGACAGATCAGCGCTACCTCGTCGGCGACGCCATCACAGAGGCCGACGTGCGGCTGTTCACCACGCTGGCCCGCTTCGACCCCGTCTACCACGGCCACTTCAAATGCAATCGGCAGAAGCTCTCCGAGATGCCGGTGCTGTGGGCCTACGCACGCGACCTTTTCCAGACGCCTGGCTTCGGCGACACCATCGATTTCGTGCAGATCAAGCAGCACTACTACATCGTGCACAAAGACATCAATCCGACGCAGATCGTGCCCAAGGGTCCAGACTTAGCCAACTGGCATACCCCACACGGCCGGGAAGCCTTGGGCAGAAAACCTTTTGGCGGCGGCACGCCGCCGGGACCAACAGCCAAAGGTGAACGTGTGCCTGAGGGTCACGGAGCCGGCTGAGGCCAGACCGTCTCTATCGACCACTCCGCGTGCGACAGCCGAAACTCGTTGCCGGCCTCGTCTCGCACCAGTGTGGGGAGCTGCACGACGATGCCGGTCAGCTTCCCGCGACGAGGATCGACGGTGGGAATGGTGACGGCCAGCCTGCTGCCTGGCCGAAACTCCTCGACCACGTCGGAATCCTCGTATGCACGAAAGAGTAGCCAGGGTGCCCGTGCGATCGCCGGCGGCACGGACAACTGCACGGGATGCCGGCCGTCGACGCCGAGTTCGCCGATCGTTTTGGGGGTTTCGCAGTTGTTGAGGTCGAGCACTTCGCAGTAGCGATACGGCCCCACCCGCACCAGCTGCCCGTGCGAGTAGGCGCTGATTTCAGGCTGTTCGGCCGGACCGTGCAGGCGCCAGATCAGTACGCCGGTACCAATCGACGCGACAACCACCACGACCGCCAGCGCGGCGAGGACGCGTTTCACTGCGGCGCCACCGGCGCGGGCCGACCGCCCTCCTGCTCCGCCAGCACCGGGCGGTTGCCGCCGAGGCCGGGGATCAACGACTCGCCGCGGTAACTCACCAGCGTCTGGGCCAGTCCGAGGATCAGCACCGCGGTGATGGTCGTGAAGCCAACCCACAGATCGGTGTAGATCAGCACGCCCGTCGCGCCGCCCGCGACCCAGGCCAACTGCAGCAACGACTCCGAACGGCCGAACGCCGACGCGCGCGACTTCTCCGGCAGATCGTCTTGCAGCGACGCGTCCAGCGACGCCTTGGCTATCGCGGTCCCGCCCGACGTGACCAGGGTGGCGGCCGCGGCGACGAACAGGTTGCCGGTCACCGCGGTGGCCAGTGCGCCGGCGGTAACCGCGATTGTGCAGCGCACCACCAGCTTCGCCGGATGGCCGAGTTTCAGGCGCGCGCTGGTGAAGTTGCCTGCGAAGTTGCCGATCACCGCCGCCGCACCGATCAGCCCGAGGATGCGCAGCTGCTCCCAGCCGCTGGCATCGTGCGACTTGGCCACGAAAGCCGGGTAGAGGAACAGGAAACCGACCATCACCTTGATGGTGCAGTTGCCCCACAACGCGGTAATGATGTTGCGGCCCAACGGCTGTCGCGGGGTGCCCGATGGCTTGTACTGTTCGGGGTGTCGGCGCAGCTCCCCGCTGCGGCCGTGGTAGCTCAGCGTCGCGGGCACCTCACCCGCGGTGACCTCCACCCACTTCGGGATCCGCATCGACAGCGCAGCACCCGCGACCGTGGCTGCGACGATGACATACAACGCCCCAGGCAGATGGACCAGGTTGAATGCCCACTCCGCGCCCGCGGCGATCGCGCCGCCGATCATCGTCCCGCCGAGCAGACCGAACATCGTCAGCCGCGAGTTCACCCGCACCAGGTCGATCGTCGGGGGCAACACCCGCGGGGTCACCGCACTGCGCAGCACGCTAAATGACTTGGACAGCACCATCATTCCCAGCGCACACGGATACAGTACCCACGACGGGAAGCTGCCCGTGGCGCCGTCGAAGTTCGCGATCAGCACCACTGCCAACACCGTGCGCAACATGAACGACGTGGCCAGCGCCACCCGGCGGCCGTGCTGCAGGCGGTCCAACGCCGGCCCGATCAACGGCGCGATGACCGCGAATGGCGCGATGGTGATCAACAGGTACAGCGCGACCTTGCTCTTGCTTTCCCCGCTGGCCGCAGCGAAGAACAGCGTGTTGGCCAATGCGACGGCCATCGCGGCGTCGACGGCGAAGTTCGCGACCACCGGCCATGTCAGCGCGGTCAGTCCGGACTTGTCGGCCCCGTCGGCGGTGGCGGCCCGGTGCACCAGGCCGTACATCTTCGAACCCATTTCGCGGCTGCGCTGTGCGGCCGCCTGTGTCACGGTGACCTTCTGGCCCGCGCCGGTACCGACAGTCGGTGGCGGGTCTGAGTACTCCCGCGCCGGTTCGTTCAGCGGTGGCAGCCACCTGTTCGCGCTCGGCATGGACCGGCGCGAACGGCGGTAGACGCGGTCGTCCCTGGGGTAGTTGGCCATCCCGGGATGCTCGGGTCACCGGCATCGGAGGGCGGGCGCGGCGGGTAGTAGCGATCCTCACGCCCATCCGCCGGGTCTCGGTCATCACGCCGCGATCCGGTCACAGGAGAGATTCTCCCCCATCGGAGCGATAGCGGACGTGCAGGCAACCGGTGTGGCTACGGGTTCGCGGGTCAGGCAATATTGATGGCGATGGACAGCGTGACCGAATCTGCCGAGCAGGGCACGTCGGCCCCCGCCGGGGACCCGGCCGACCGCCCCGACCTCGAGGCGGTGCTCATGGGCGCCGCCGAACAGGCGCGCGAGGCGATCGTCGAGTTCAGCGGCGAGAACACCGTCGGGGAGTACCTGGGCGCCAGCTTCGAGGACCCAACCGCCGCCACGCACCGATTTCTGGCCGACATGCCGGGATACCGCGGCTGGCAGTGGGCCGTCGTGGTCGCGGCTTGCCCAGGCGCCACCCACGCCACCATTAGCGAAGTGGTGCTGGTGCCAGGGCCGACGGCGTTGCTGGCGCCGAAGTGGGTGCCATGGCAGGAGCGGATCCGGCCGGGCGACCTGAGCCCGGGGGACCTGCTCGCACCGCCGTCCAACGACCCCCGACTGGTGCCCGGCTATATGGCCACCGGCGACCCGCAGATCGACGAGGTCGCTGTGGAGGTCGGCTTCGGCCGTCGGCACGTGCTCGGCCCGTGGGGTCGCGACGATGCCGCGCAGCGCTGGCACGACGGGGATTACGGTCCCGGCTCCGCGATGGCACGGTCCACTCGCCGGGTCTGCCGCGACTGCGGCTTCTACGTACCGGTGGCAGGCGCACTGGGCTTGATGTTCGGCGTGTGCGCCAACGAGTTGGCCGCCGACGGCCATGTCGTCGACGCCGAATACGGTTGCGGCGCACATTCGGACACGCCTCAACCGCCTGGCACCGGGACGCCGCTGTACGACCCCTACGACGACGGGGTTCTCGACCTCACCGAGCCCGCCGACTAGCTTTCGGCCGCCGCCTTGATCCGGGCCAGCGTCGTGTTCATGCCATCGACGAGCTCACGTTCGAAGCTCGGCACGCCGCCCATGAGCGCGTTGATCGACATGTTGGAGATCGCCTTGACGCCGTTCTCGGCGTGGCGGGTTTCCACCACGCGCGTTCCCACATCGGTCGGCTCCAGTTCATAGCTCCAGACCGTGTTGTTCGCGTTCACCCGAAACGCCATCTTCTTCTCCGGGATGACTTCGGTGACCGTGCATGTGGTCGGCCAGAACAGGAAGTTGCGGCGATTGAGGTTGATCGTGCGGGTGCCTTGGCGCAGCGGGCCGAGCGACTTCATCAATCGGCATTGCGGACTCCATTGCGGCATCCGGCTGAGATCGGATACCAGCGCCCACACCTTGGCGACCGGAGCGTTGATGTCGATCTGCGCTTGCAACAGCGGCGCTGCCATTGCGTCCCCCTTCGTGATGCAGGTCAGTCCAGGCCGCCTTGTGCGCCACGGGATCCGCGGCGCACGGCGTGACGTTGCCATAGAAAGATCGATGTGCCAAGCGCTCCGACGCCAAGCCCGGCAATCGTGGTGGGCCGCCAGTCGTGCAGCGCGGGAACCGTGAAGGCCGACACGACGGCGATCACCCAACCCGCGGCGATCACCACGATGACGGGCCATGGCTTGAGCAGCACGGCGGGCAGGGCGGGCGGTTCGGAGGTCATCGAAGACAACGTAACCGATTACGGAAGTTTCCCCGAGACCTCCTAGGTATTCTTTGCTTCGTGAAAGACTCCTACGGCCGGCTGGCGAGTGATCTGTCCCTGGCGGTCATCCGCCTCGCTCGCCAATTACGGTTCCGCCGCCCGGAATCCCCGGTTTCTTTGTCGCAGTTGTCGGCGCTGTCGACGCTTGCCAAAGAAGGTGCGATGACACCGGGCGCGTTAGCCGACCGGGAGCGGGTACGCCCGCCGTCGATGACGCGGGTCATCGCGTCGTTGGCGGAACTGGGCTTTGTCGCGCGCACCGCGCATCCCGTCGACGGTCGTCAGGTATTGGTGTCGGTGTCGCCGGCCGGTGCGGACCTGATCGAGGCCGAGCGACGCGCCAGCCAGGAGTGGCTGAAGCAACGGCTGGCCCGGCTGAACCCCGACCAACGCGAGACGTTGCTGATGGCCGCCGACCTGATGTCGGCCATTGTCGACGAAAGCGCGTGAGCCCCAACGTAATCGACGTCGCCGACCCTGGCGATGCCCGGCTGGACGACTTCCGCGATCTCAATAGCATCGATCGCAGGCCGGATCTGCCCACCGGCAAGGGTCTGGTGATCGCGGAGGGGGTGCTGGTCGTGCAGCGCATGCTGGCGTCGCGATTCGTTCCGCGGGCGCTACTGGGCACCGATCGGCGCCTGGCCGAACTGTCGGCCGACCTGGACCGCGTCGACGCGCCGTACTACCGGGTGGACGCCGACGTGATGGCTGACGTGGTCGGATTCCATCTGAACCGGGGGGTGTTGGCGTCCGCGTCCCGTCCGCCGGAGCTGACCGTGACACAGGTGCTCGACGGTGCCCGCACCGTCGCGGTCCTCGAGGGCGTGAACGACCACGAGAATCTCGGCTCGATCTTCCGCAACGCCGCCGGCCTGGGCGTCGACGCGATGGTGTTCGGCAGCGGCTGCGCCGACCCGCTGTACCGGCGCGCCGTGCGGGTTTCGATGGGCCACGCGCTGCTGGTGCCCTATGCCTGGGCCACTTCCTGGCCTGAGGATCTTGAGTTGCTGCGGGACAACGGCTTTCGGCTACTTGCCATGACCCCCGACCCGTCGGCCCGCAGCCTGGCCGATGCGATGACGGCACTTGCCGACGAGCGGGTCGCGATTCTGGTGGGCGCCGAAGGACCTGGACTGACCGAACGGACGATGCGCGTGAGCGACATTCGGGTGCGCATCCCGATGTCTCGGGGCACCGACTCGCTCAACGTCGCGACCGCCGCCGCGCTCGCGTTCTACGAACGGGTTAGGCTCGCGCCGTGACCGACGACTCCACCCCGTGGGCAACGGGGTTGACGGTGGCCGCGTTCGTCGCCGCGGTGACCGGCGCCGCGGTGATCGTGTTGAGCCTGGGCCTGACCCGCGTGCACCCGCTGCTGGCAGTCGGGCTCAACATGGTGGCCGTCGGCGGGCTCGCGCCGACGGTGTGGGGTTGGCGCACGCTGCCGGTGTGGCGGTGGTTCGTGCTGGGCTCCGGCGTCGGCGTGGCCGGGGCATGGTTGGCCTTGTTGGCCATGGCCGTCGGCGGATAACGCAATTCAGCCGACGAGCGCTTCGGCCAGCCGCGCTCGCCACGTTGCCAGGTCCTCGACGCCGAGGATTCGCAGCACCACCTGATCGGCGCCGGCCGCGCGGTATTCGGCGACGCGGGCCGCGATCGAGTCGAGATCGCCCCACGCGGCGATGCCGTCCAGCAGCCGGTCGCTGACCTCGTCGATGTCGGGTTCGGAGAATCCCTGGCGTAACAGGTTGCGGCGATATCCGCCCACTTTGGCCAGGAAGTCCAGCGGTACCGCGGCCGCCCGCCGCGCAGCCTCTCGATCAGTGACGGGCATGACCATCAGCAGCACCGCCAGCAGCCGGTCGGCGCCCAACGCGGCGCGCGCATCGGTGACGTATGACGGCGTCACCAGGTACGGGTACGCGCCGCAGGCCCGGTCTCGGGCCAGCGCCAGCATGTTGGGGCCGAGCGCGGCAAGCACCCGCGACGAAGGGGGCACACCGCCGCAGTCCAGCTCGTTGAGGTAGGTGTTCAGGGTTTCCAGTGGATAAGCGTTGCGGGCGCCGCCGAGTCCCACGATGAACCGGCCAGGATGGTCGCGTTGCAGCGATTCATAGGTCGCGATCACGTCTGCCGCCGGCACCTCGGAGACCGGGATGATGCCCGTGGCGACCGGAAAGGTCTTGGTGGCGCGCACCGCTACCTCGAGCATCGGCAGGTTGCCCGACCGCCACAGTGTCGAGAACCCCAGGCTTTCCGCGTGCCGCGCCTCATCGGCCACGACTGCGGCGTCGTCGGTGTACGGATTACTGCTGGCGAGGCCGATCGGCCCAAGCGTGGTCATGTCGACGCACGTTAAGACCTCAATGGCACTTCAGGTCAAGAAGAGCTTCGGTTAGCGCTGGCCGCTCGAGCGCACGCCGAGCAGCACGTCCTCCCACGCGGGCACCGGCGGCTTACCCTTGCGCGCCCGTGGCTGCTTCGGCGGGGCGGGCGGCTCGGGCTCGGGTGCGACGACCGGGGGCGCGGGCTCTTCGAAGTCGAGCTGGGCGACCGCGGCGATCGGACGCAACGGGCGCGCGAAGTCGGGATCGATCAGCTCGCATGCCGCGTCGTCGAACGCGGTGGCGGTGCCGCCGTGCGCGCCGAGGGTGAACCGGAAATGCGCGACATTGTCCGACATACCGGCCTTCCATGCCATCTGCACGGTCCAGCGGCCGTCTTCGTTGCGCCAGGCGTCCCAGTTGGTGGCATCGGGGTCGAGGCCACGCGCGATCAGCGCGGCCGTCACCGTCTCCAATAGCGTCAGCACCGAAGGGCCGTCGGCGAGTACCGGATGCGATGCGGTTGCCAGCTCGGCGGCTCGTGAGCGTTCCAGCAACACCGGATGGGCGAACCTCTCCACCCGGGAAATGTCGACCCCGGCCGCCTCTGCGACCTGCTCGATGGAAGCGCCCGCACGAATCTTGGCTTGAATCTCCTTGGGACGCAGCATGCTTGGAACCTCGGCATCGGATTGAGATTGACTCGGGCCGGTTTTATCGCCGCGCACCGCGGCTTGCAACCGATCATCGGACAGCAGGATGAACTTCTCGCCGGAGTCGTCGGCCTCGCAGACAATTCGTTTGCCGTCGACGTCGAGCCCGACGACTTTGAGTTCCCGCATATCGACCTCCTCCGGGCTAGGCGCCAAGCCCGATTAGGAGGACCCTACTTCGTTATCTGTCCGTAACCCGGTAGACACGCCCGAGGTCAGAGGCGTTCCACGACCCAGTCGATGCACGCGGTCAGTGCGCTGACGTCATCGGGCTCCACTGCGGGGAACATACCGACGCGCAACTGGTTGCGCCCGAGTTTGCGGTAGGGCTCGGTGTCGACGACGCCGTTGGCCCTCAGCACCTTGGCGACCGCGGCCGCGTCGACCTCGTCGGTGAAGTCCACGGTCCCGACCACCTGCGAGCGCAACTCGGGATCGGAGACGAACGGGGTGGCGTATTTCGCCGCCTCCGCCCATGAGTACAGCCGCTGCGACGAGTCGGCCGTGCGCTTGACGGCCCAGTCCAGCCCGCCGTTGCCCAGCAACCAGTCGAGCTGCTCGGCGAGCAGGATCAGCGTGCCGATCGCGGGGGTGTTGTAGGTCTGGTTCTTCCCGCTGTTCTCGACCGCGATCGGCAGCGACAGGAAGTCGGGCACCCACCGTCCGGACGCCGCGATCGCCTCGATTCGCGCCAGCGCAGCCGGGGAGAGCAGCGCAATCCACAGGCCGCCGTCGCCGGCGAAGTTCTTCTGCGGCGCGAAGTAGTAGGCGTCGGCCTCGGTGATGTCGACGGGTAGACCGCCGGCCGCCGAGGTCGCGTCGATGGCGATCAACGCATCACCGGATCCGTCGGGCCGTACGACGGGCACCGCGACACCTGTCGAGGTCTCGTTGTGGGCCCAGCCGATGAGGTCGACGGACGGGTCGGCCTGCGGCTTGGGGGCACTGCCGGGATCGGCCTTGACGACGACCGGATCGCCGACGAACGGGTTCTTGGCCACCGCCGAGGCGAACTTCGAGCTGAATTCTCCGTAGGTCAGGTGCAGCGAGCGCTTGTCGATCAGCCCGAACGCCGCGGCATCCCAGAACGCCGTCGAGCCGCCGTTGCCGAGGATGACCTCGTAGCCGTCGGGCAGCGAAAACAACTGGCGCAGCCCGTCACGAACCCGGCCCACCAGGTTCTTGACCGGCGCCTGCCGGTGCGACGTCCCGAACAGGTCACCCGCCGCGGCGAGCGCTTGCAGTTGCTCCGGCCGCACCTTGGACGGCCCGCATCCAAAGCGTCCGTCTTTCGGCTTGATGTCGGCGGGAATCGTCAGTTCGGCCATGGGCCCCAGCGTAATGAGCGGGGCTGTGAGCCTTGCAGGCTGTGCAGAATGGCCCCATGGATCCGTTGCATGAGCGGGAGCTGGCGAGCCCGGCGTTGGACAAGGTCGCCACGGCGGCAGCGGATTACCTATCCGGACTGGACGAGCGGCACGTCTGGAACCCCGCGGCGACGAAGCTGCTGGCCGAGCTGAGGCAGCCGTTACCCGAGGACGGTCTTGGCACGTTGGATTCTGTCGACGAGCTGTTGCGAGTCGGCACCGCCGCCGCCACGCATTCGGCGGGGCCGCGGTTCTTCCATTTCGTCATCGGCGGAACAACGCCCGCGGCCACCGCCGCTGACTGGGTGGCCGCACTGCTTGACCAGAATGCCGGGCTGTGGACGTCGTCGCCGCTGGCGACCACTCTCGAGACGGTCACGCTCGGCTGGCTCAAAGACCTCTTCGGATTGCCGCCCGACTGGGCCGGGGTGCTCACGCCGAGTGCGACCTTCGCCAACCTCACCGGGCTCGCGGCGGCACGACAGTGGTGGGGGTCCAAGCACGGTCGCGACATCACCGTCGACGGGCTGGCCGGGCTGCCCGCCATGCCGGTATTCGCCAGCGGCTACGTGCACGCGAGTGTGCGCAAGGCGCTGCAGATTCTCGGGGTCGGCCGCGACACCGTCACGGTGTGCAGCCGCGACGACGCCGGGCGGGTCGACCTCGACGCGATGGACGCCGCACTGCAGCGGCTCGACGGGCCAGCCGTGATCGTCGGTTGCGCCGGTGAGGTCAACGCCGGCGACTTCGACCCGATCGACGCCATGGCAGACCTCGCCGAAAAGCACGGCTGCTGGCTGCATGTCGACGGCGCCTTCGGCCTGTTCGCCGCGCTCTCGCCGCGCACCGCGCACTTGGTCGACGGTGTGGCCCGTGCCGACTCCGTCGCCGCCGACGCACACAAGTGGCTCAACGTTCCCTACGAGAGCGGCTTCGCGTTCGTCCGCGACCCGCGGGCGCTCACCGACGCGTTCGGCTCGTTCGGTGTGCCCTACCTCGCGTCCGTCGACGACACCCAGATCGACTACAACCAGCTCGGCCCCGAGTCCTCGCGCCGCGCCCGCGCGCTGCCGATCTGGGCGACGCTGCGCGCCTATGGGCGCGCCGGTCACCGGGCGATGATCGAACGCCACCTCGACGTGACCGCCCACCTCGGCCGACTCGTCGAGGACGCGCCGGACCTCGAGCTGCTGGCCCCGGTTCAGCTGTGCATCGCCTGTTTTCGCTACCGGCCGCCAGGTGTTCCCGAGGAGCGGCTCGATGAGCTGAACTCGCGGCTGGGCCGGGAGTTGTTGGCCGACGGCCGGGTCTACGCCGGCACGACGGTGTACCGGAATCATGTGGCGCTGCGTCCGGCGATCGTGAATTGGCGCACCACGCAACGGGATATCGACCTGCTCGTCGATGTGGTGCGTGAACTCGGGGCGCGGATCAGCGTCAGTTGGTGAGGATGCGGGCGCCGTCGGCGGTGACGGCGACGGTGTGCTCGCTGTGCGCCGCGCGGGCGCCACCGGCCGCGGCCATCGCCTCGATCTCGGCTTCGGTCTTCAACTCGACCATCTTCAGCGACCTCTAGCAAACACAATGATTCGGGGATGGACATTTATGCGATACCTGCGGTACCGTTGTACACCAAGCCGGTCAATGTAAACCTCATGGGAGGCTGTAGATGACTGCGAAGGCTCGGACGCGCATGGTCAGACGCTGGCGTCGCAACATGGACGTGTCGACGACGCCCAGTACGTAGACATGCTCACCACACTGTCCGAGGGGTCGGTGCGGCGCAACTTCAATCCGTACACGGACATCGACTGGGACTCGCCGGAGTTCGCTGTCATCGACAACGACGAGCGCTGGATCCTGCCCGGGACCGATCCGTTCGGGCGGCATCCGTGGTACCAGGCGCAGTCGAAGGAACGCCAGATCGAGATCGGGATGTGGCGGCAGGCCAACGTCGCCAAGGTCGGTCTGCACTTCGAATCCATCCTGATTCGCGGGCTGATGGAGTACTCGTTCTGGACGCCCAACGGCTCGCCGGAATACCGGTACTGCCTGCACGAAGCGGTCGAAGAGTGCAACCACACCATGATGTTTCAGGAGATGGTGAACCGCATCGGTGTCGACGTGCCGGGTATGCCGCGGCTGCTGAAGTGGGTCCAGCCGTTGATCCCGCTGGTCGCCGGTCCGCTGCCGATCCCGTTCTGGTTCGGCATTCTCGCGGGCGAGGAACCCATCGACCACACCCAGAAGAATGTCCTGCGCGAGGGCAAGTCGCTGCACCCGATCATGGAGCGGGTGATGGCCATCCACGTCGCCGAGGAGGCCAGGCACATCTCGTTCGCGCATGAGTATCTGCGCAAGCGGGTTCCGCACCTGCCTCGGCGCAAGCGGTTCTGGTTGTCGATCTATGTCCCGCTCACCATGCGGATCCTGTGCTCGGCCATCATCGTTCCGCCGCGGACGTTCTGGAAGGACATTCGACATCCCGCGCTCGGTGCGCAAGGAGGTGTTCTTCCGCTCACCGGAGTCCCGGCAGATGCTGCGCGACATGTTCGGCGACGTCCGGATGCTCTGCCACGACACCGGCCTGATCAATCCGATCGCCAAGCTGGTGTGGCGGATCTGCAAGATCGACGGCCGCCCCAGCCGCTACCGCAGCGAACCCCAGCGCCAGCACGTGGTCGCCGCCGCCTAGGGGTTTCATGCCACACGTAATCACCCAGTCGTGCTGCAGCGACGGGTCCTGTGTTTACGCCTGCCCGGTGAACTGCATTCACCCGTCGCCGGACGAGCCGGGCTTCGCCACGGCCGAGATGCTCTACATCGACCCGGTGGCCTGTGTCGACTGCGGTGCCTGCGTGAGCGCGTGTCCCGTCGGGGCCATCGCGCCCGACACCCGGCTGGAGCCCAAGCAGCTGCCGTTCGTCGAGCTGAACGCGGCGTTCTATCCCAAGCGTGAGACCAAGCGTGCCGCCGACGTCCAAGCTGGCGCCGGTGATCGACGCACCCATGGTCCATGCGCGTTCCGGGGGGCCGCTGACCGTGGCGGTCGTCGGCTCCGGGCCCGCCGCGATGTACGCCGCCGACGAGCTGCTCACGCAGCACGGCGTGCGGGTCAATGTCTTCGAAAAGCTGCCGACCCCGTACGGGCTGGTGCGCGCGGGCGTGGCGCCCGACCACCAGAGCACCAAGCGGGTGACGAAGCTGTTCGACAGGATCGCCAGGCGGCGCGGGTTCCGGTTCTACCTCAACGTCGAGGTGGGATCGGACCTGACTCACGCCGAGTTGCTTGGCGCACCATCACGCCGTGCTTTATGCGGTCGGCGCGCCCAATGACCGCCGGCTGGACATCGAGGGCATGGGCCTGCCCGGCACCGGCACCGCCACCGAGATGGTGGCCTGGATCAACGGGCATCCCGAATTCACCGATCTGCCAGTCGATCTGGGCCACGAGCGAGTGGTCATCATCGGCAACGGCAACGTCGCCTTCGACGTTGCCCGCATCCTCACGACCGACCCGGATGCGTTGGCCCGCACCGACATCTCCGACCATGCGCTGGCCGCGCTGCGTGACTCGCGTGTCAACGAGGTGGTGATCGCCGCCCGCCGCGGGCCGGCCGCCTCCGCGTTCACGCTGCCCGAACTCATCGGCCTGACGGCGACGTGCGAGGTGGTGCTCGACGCCGCCGACCACGATCTGGTGTTGCGCGATCTGGCCGTCGCCGAGGAGCCGTTGACGCGGAACAAGCTGGAGATCCTGAGCAAGCTCGGTGATGCGTCGCGCCGGCGACCCGGCCGCGGATCCGGTTGGCCTACCAGCTGACACCGAAACGGATTCTCGGCGTCGAGCGCGCCGACGGCATCGAGTTCGCCGTGACTGGGACCGACGAGGTGCGTCAGCTATCGGCCGGTTTGGTGTTGACGTCGATTGGCTACCACGGCAAGCCGATTCGCGATCTGCCGTTCGACGAGTCCGCCGGGGTGGTACCCAACGACGGCGGTCGGGTCGTCGACCCCGAGTCTGGCGAACCGGTGCGCGGGAGCTACGTTGCGGGCTGGATCAAGCGCGGGCCGACCGGGTTCATCGGGACCAACAAGTCATGCGCCGGGCAGACCGTGCACAACCTCGTCGCCGACTACAACGCCGGCCTGCTGGCCGACCCTGCCGGCAAGCCGGCGGCGCTGGACAAGCTCGTGCGCAGCCGCAAGCCCGATGTGGTCGACGCCGCCGGATGGAAGGCCATCGACGCCGCGGAGATCGCCCGCGGCGGCGACGACCGGCCGCGCGACAAGTTCACCACGGTCGCTGAGATGCTGGCCGCTGCGGCGGCCGCGCCCGCTCCTCCGATGCGCGAGCGACTGCTGGCCGGACTGCGGCGTTAGGGCCGGCCGGGCCACGCCCCTCGGCAGGTCGGCGTCTCAGACGCATAATGGACCTGCTCAGAAGTGGTATCACATGCGATATCAGTTCCCGAGGGGTAATGCGCGTTCGTCAGCGACCTCGTTACGTGGCCGACACGCCCTGTCGTCCTCCGCCTAAGGACGACAGGCCGCGGCGATTGCTGCGGTGTCCCAGTAGAACGGCCGCACTTCGGCGATGCGTCCGTCGACGACGCGAATGGTCTGCAGGATCGGGAAGTCGAGCTCCCGTCCGGTGGCGCGGGCACGGACGTGGACTTGGGTGAGGACCACCGCGGTTTCGGCCGTCGAGAGGAACTCTTGTTCGACCATCTCGAATGCCTCCCACGCCTGGCTCATGGCGCCGAAGAACTGCTCCATGCCGTCGTGCCCGCGCCAGACCCCGCCGTAGGGCAGCGATTCGGCTTGGTGCAGCACGACGTCGGGGGCGAAGAACGGCGCGAGCGTGTCGAAGCTCGCGGTCCCGGGGCCCCCGGCGGCCAGATATTCACCCTCGGCGGCATACATCCCACGCAAGACGCTGGCGGTTTCGGTCACACCTGGTAGACGTCGGCCGCACGCCGAATGTGAGATCGCTATTGGTGCTGGCTCACCGCTTCGGCGATCTCCTCCTCGCTGACCTCGCGCACCGGCTGGCCCATCGACCACAGATGACCGAACGGGTCGCGAAGCTCGCCGTAGCGGTCGCCCCAGAACGCGTCCTCAAGCGGCATCACGACGGTCGCACCGGCGTCAACGGCCTTCTGGAATTTCGCGTCGACGTCGGTGACGGTCAGGTGGATGCTCACCGGCGAACCACCCAGTGCGGTCGGCGTCATCGACTTGCCATCGGTCATCTCGGGGAAGTCGTCGTTGAGCATCACCAGTGATCCGTTGATCCGCAGTGCGGCATGGTAGAGCTTCTTGCCGTCGGGCCCTGGGACCCGGCCGAGTTCCTCCGCGTCGAACGCTTTGACGTAGAAGTCGATGGCGGCGGCGCCGTCGCTGACCGTCAGCATGGGGGACACCGAAGGCTGAACGTCTATGGCCATGCGGGAACTCCTCTCGGTTGTTGTTAGCCCCGGATGGGCTACTGGTACCGACCAGGCGGGCACGCCCAATTCATCGGCACAGCGGCCATGTAATCACCGGGCACCGACAATTCGGGGCGATCAGACAACCGAGAACGACGGCGGCAGCGCGGTTCGCCCGGTCAGCGCCAGCAGCACCGTCTCGCCGTGGCCGGCCGCGGCCGCGATACGCCCCGCCAACATCACTGCCTCGGCGAGCACGTCGTCGGGCAATTCAAGCGAAATGCCAACCGCCCTAGCAATATCGAGGCCGTGCACCGCCAGCTCAAAGGTCCTGGTCGGCAAATACGTGAACAACCGGATGCCGCGACCACCGATGACCTCGATCAGCCGATCGTCGACCCCCGCGAGCTCGCCAAGCACGCGATCCACCAGAGCGTCGACCGCCGCCGCGGGGTCGTCGCCGAGGTCCTCACCGGCTTGCCGGCCGCGCTCGACGATCGCCGCAGGATCGATGCCGAGCGCCGACGGGTTCACCATCGCGTAGTACTCGTGCGGGGTGGCGACGTCCTCGCGCTCGGCGGTGGTCTGCAGGTAGGTGCTGACGGTGATCAGCGAGCGCGATGTGTGGCCGACCAGCGAGCGCAGATCCCAGTCACCCAGGCCACGGCCGTCCCACGCGCCGGCGGGGATGTCGTGCACGAGCGCCGCGAAACTCCTTGCCGCCGAGGCAAACGTCGCGATCGGGTCGGCCGCGGTGGTCACGACTGAACGACTTGGTCCCAACCCTCGACAGCCTCCGGGCTGCGCGGATCGGGGCCGACGTAGATCGCCGCCGGGCGGACCAGCTTGCCCAGTCGCTTCTGCTCCAGGATGTGCGCGCACCAGCCTGCGGTGCGACCGCACGTGAACATCGCCGGCATCATCTTCGTCGGCACCTGCGCGAAGTCCAGGATCACCGCGGCCCAGAACTCGACGTTGGTTTCGATCGGGCGGTCCGGACGACGCTCCCGCAACTCGGCCAGCGCCGCCTGCTCCAGCGCCGCGGCGACCTCGTAGCGCGGCGCCTCCAGTCGCTTCGCCGTGGCGCGCAGCACCCGCGCCCGTGGATCCTCGGCCCGGTAGACCCGGTGACCGAAGCCCATCAGCTTCTCGTGGTGGTCCAGGATGCCCTTGACCACCGCGCGCGCGTCGCCGGTCTTCTCGGCCTCCTCGATCATCGGGATCACCCGCGCAGGGGCGCCGCCGTGCAGCGGGCCGCTCATCGCGCCGATCGCGCCCGACAGCGCCGCCGCGACGTCCGCACCCGTCGACGCGATCACGCGCGCGGTGAACGTCGACGCGTTCATGCCGTGCTCGGCGGCAGTCACCCAGTAGGCGTCGATCGCCTCGACGTGCTTCGGATCGGGCTCGCCCTGCCAGCGCGTCATGAAACGTGCTGTCACGGTGGAACACTCGTCGATCATGCGTTGTGGGACGGCGGGCTGATAGATGCCGCGCGCGGACTGCGCGACATAGGACAGCGCCATCACCGACGCCCTGGC
This sequence comes from uncultured Actinomycetota bacterium, assembly GCA_963851115.1. Taxonomy (GTDB): domain Bacteria; phylum Actinomycetota; class Actinomycetes; order Mycobacteriales; family Mycobacteriaceae; genus Mycobacterium. The sequence continues at coordinate 73,149 of CAWKOI010000002.1, read as the reverse complement.
GAGCTGCTCGCGGGCCGTCGGCGTCGTCGATGTCCAGGATCGGCGGGTAGCCCCAGATCGGGGCCAGCATGGCCAGGCCCGGCCTGCACGTCGACGCGCACGTCGCCGCTGTGAATGGGCAGCGGGAACGGCTCCGCGGGCGGCAGACCGTGGCCGAACCTGCCGTCGACGAGCAGCCCCCACACGTCGCCGAACGTGACCTGACGATTGACCAGATCCTCGATGTCGACGCCGCGATACCGCAGCGCGCCGCCGTCCTTGTCGGGCTCGGCGATCTCGGTGGTGAACGCCACGACGCCTTCAAGCCCCTCGACGAAGTCTTCCGGCACAGCAGTCATGGGCCGATTCTCGCACCCGGGTTCCCTGCACTGTCTACCGGTCGGTAACAAGTCGGCGAACTCCCGAGGCGTAGCGTGATCGCGTGGCAACTCGTGACGACGAGCACTTGGCGAGAATGCGGGTGGAGTACGGCTCGGTGGAGAAGGACGGCAGCCCTGACCTGGACGCCGACTGGCTCGATGAAGGCTGGCTTGTGCTGCTGCGCAAGTGGTTAGACGACGCCGAACGCGCGGGCGTGGCCGAGCCGAACGCGATGGTCGTGGGCACGGTCGACCACCGGGGAAGGCCGGTAACTCGGGCCGTGTTGTGCAAGAGCGTGGACGAAACCGGCATCACCTTCTTCACCAACTACGACTCCGCCAAGGGCGAGGAACTCGCGGCCACCCCGTACGCGTCGGCGACGTTCCCGTGGTTCCTGCTCGGCCGTCAGGTCCATGTCCGGGGGCCGGTGACCAAGGTGTCCGACGAGATGACCACGGACTACTGGTCCCATCGGCCCCGCGGTTCGCAGCTGGGGGCCTGGGCGTCGCACCAGTCGCAGCCGATCGCCTCGCGTGCCGCGCTGTTGCAGCAATTGGCCGACGTCACCGAACGATTCGCCGACCATGATGCGGTGCCGGTGCCGCCGAACTGGGGCGGATATCTGATCGCGCCCGAGGTCGTCGAATTCTGGCAGGGCCGGGAGAACCGCGTGCACAACAGGATTCGCGTCAGCGAGGCCCGCGTCGAGCGGCTGCAGCCGTAGTGCGGCGGCTGTTCGCCGATACCACACCGCTGCGGACACCGGACTTCCGACGGCTGTGGCTGGCCGGCATACCCACGGTCATCGGCGCCAACCTGACCATCTTCGCGGTGCCGGTGCAGCTCTACGCGCTCACCCAGAACTCCGCGTACGTCGGGTTGTCCGGGTTGTTCGCACTGGTGCCGCTCGTCGTGTTCGGGCTGTTGGGTGGCGCGTGGGCCGACGCGATGGACCGGCGGCTGCTGCTGATCATCGCGTCCATCGGGTTGGCCGCGGCGTCGGTTCTGCTGTGGCTGCAAGCCGCCCTTGCGTTCAACAACGTCTGGGTGGTGCTGTGCCTGCTGTCGGTGCAGCAGGCGTTCTACGCGATCAACTCACCGACGCGTTCGGCCGCCATACCTCGCATGATTCCCGGCGAGCAGCTGCCCGCCGCCAACTCGCTGAACATGACCGTCATGCAGTTCGGCGCGATCGTCGGACCGCTGCTTGCCGGGATGATGCTGCACTGGGTCGATCTGTCCACGCTGTATCTGATCGACGCGATCACCTGTATCGTCCCGATCTGGGCGACGTTCCGGCTGTCACCGATGCCGCCGACCAATGGCGGGCAGTCCGCGTCCGGGTGGGGGTTCCGCGCCGTGCTCGACGGCTTTCGGCACCTGGCCGGAAACCAGGTCGTGATGATGTCGTTCATCGTCGACCTGATCGCGATGATCTTCGGCATGCCGCGGGCACTGTTCCCGCAAATGGCGCACGAGAGTTTCGGCGGCCCGATCGAGGGTGGCACGACGATGGCGCTGCTGGCCGCAGCGATGTCGGCAGGTGCGGTCGCGGGCGGGGTGTTCTCCGGCTGGCTGCCGCGCATAAGGCGGCAGGGCCTCGCGGTCGTGATCGCGATCGTGGTGTGGGGTGTGGCGATGGTCGGGTTCGGTCTGGCCGGCGGGATGGCGCACGGAACGGCAGGTGCTGTCTTCTGGATTGGCTTGGCGTTCTTGGCGATTGGCGGCGCAGCGGACATGGTGTCGGCGGCGTTCCGGTCGACGATCCTGCAGCAGGCGGTGTCCGACGAGTTACGCGGCCGGCTGCAGGGCGTGTTCACCGTCGTGGTAGCGGGTGGGCCGCGACTGGCCGATGCGGTGCACGGTGGCGCGGCCGCCGTCGTGGGCACCACGGTGGCCGCTTCGGGCGGTGGCGCACTGGTCGTGGTCGGCGTGGTGATCGCCGCGCTGGTCGTGCCGGCGTTCATCCGCTACCGGGTGGCCGAGGATGACAAAGTGTGAGCCACGCCAAATGTCCGGCGTTGTCATTTTCTGACTCAATTCATGGCCCGGCGGGTTAGCATCCGGGACGTGGCTGAAGCCAGCGGGGAGCCCGCTCTCGGTCTGCGTGAACGCAAGAAACAACGCACCCGCGCCACGTTGATCAACGCGGCCGTCGAGCTGTGCGAGCGGCAAGGTTTCGAGAAGACGACCGTGGATCAGATCGCCGCGATCGCCGACGTCTCGCCGCGCACATTCAGCCGGTACTTCGCGACCAAGGACGCCATCGCGCTGGCATTGATCGACGAAGTGGTCGACAAGAGTGCGGCCGGATTGGCCGCTCAGCCCGCCGACATCGGCCATTTCGAGGCACTCCGCCGGTCCTATGTGGCCATGTACAACAGCACGAAGGTCGCCCCGCCGGGTGAACTTTCGGCGGACCGGATGATGTGCACGGTGCGGATCATCATGTCCTCGCCGGCGTTGCGGCAGGCCGCTGTCGAATACCGGCCGCACGCTGTCAACGTCGAGCTGGCCAAACGAATGGGCGTCGAGCTGGACGACCGCCGGCTTCGGCTGGTGTCGGCGGTGTGGGCGTCGATCATCATGACCGCGCTGGCCGATCTCGCCGACGACGACACCGACTGGGGAAGCATCGGCATCGACGACATCGTCTCGCGGCTGGAATCCACATTCGACGAGTTCATCGGCCTCATCGGGGACGTTCCGAAGCCCGAGTGACCATCTCGCGGCCCCCCCGCGGGCACGACTCCGTCAATGGGACTACCTTTTGTATGGCAGACCGCATTCCCAGCAGCGACGAAGGGATACCCGTGGCCGAGAACAACGAGCACGCCGCGCTCTCCTACCCCGGTGGCGAGCTTGACCTGGACATCGTCCACGCCACCGAGGGAGCGGACGGCATCGAGCTGGGTCCGCTGCTCTCCAAGACCGGCTATACGACGTTCGACGAAGGCTTCGTCAACACGGCCTCCACCAAGAGCGCCATCACCTACATCGACGGCGACGCCGGAATACTGCGCTACCGCGGTTATCCGATTGAGCAGCTCGCCGAGAAGTCCACGTTCATCGAGGTCAGTTACCTGCTCATCTACGGCGAACTGCCGACCAAGGAACAGCTGGACGAGTTCACCACCCGGATCCAGAGGCACACGCTGCTGCACGAAGACCTGAAGAGGTTTTTCGACGGCTTCCCGCGCAATGCGCATCCGATGCCGGTGCTGTCCAGCGCGGTCAACGCACTGAGCGCGTACTACCAGGATTCGCTTGACCCGTTCGACGACGCACAGGTGGAGCTGTCTACCATCCGGTTGCTCGCCAAGCTGCCGACCATCGCGGCCTACGCCTACAAGAAGTCCGTCGGCCAGCCGTTCCTCTACCCGGACAACTCGCTGACGCTGGTGGAGAACTTCCTGCGGATGACGTTCGGCTTCCCGGCCGAGCCATACGAGGTCGACCCGGAAGTCGTGCGGGCACTGGACCTGCTGTTGATCCTGCACGCCGACCACGAGCAGAACTGTTCGACATCGACGGTGCGGCTGGTCGGCTCGTCGCAGGCCAACCTGTTCACCTCCATCTCCGGCGGCATCAACGCGCTGTGGGGCCCGCTGCACGGCGGCGCCAACCAGGCGGTGCTCGAGATGCTCGAGAAGATCCGCCAGGCCGACGGCGACGTCCACGACTTCGTGAAGAAGGTGAAGGACCACGAGGACGGCGTGAAGCTGATGGGCTTCGGGCACCGGGTCTACAAGAACTACGACCCGCGCGCGCGCATCGTCAAGGAGCAGGCCGACAAGATCCTCGCCAAGCTCGGCGGCGACGACGAGCTGTTGGACATCGGCAAGGCACTCGAAGAGGTCGCGCTGACCGACGACTACTTCATCGAGCGCAAGCTGTACCCGAACGTCGACTTCTACACCGGCGTGATCTACCGGGCCATGGGCTTCCCGACGCGGATGTTCACCGTGCTGTTCGCGCTGGGCCGGCTGCCCGGCTGGATCGCGCACTGGCGCGAGATGCACGACGAGGGCAGCGGCAAGATCGGCCGGCCGCGCCAGATCTACACCGGCTACACCGAGCGCGATTACGTCACAGTCGACACGAGGTAGCTTGCCAAGCAGACAGTTGTAGTTTCACAATAATTGTGTGAATGAAACTGTCGTCCGCTCGCTGAGCGCTCGGCGCAAGGCCATCATCTTGGTGTCCTGCTGCCTGAGCCTGCTGATCGTGTCGATGGACGCGACGATCGTCAACGTCGCCATCCCCAACATTCGTGCCGACCTCAGCGCCTCGGCGTCGCAGCTGCAGTGGGTCATCGACATCTACACCCTGGTCCTGGCATCGCTGCTGCTTCTGTCGGGCGCGGCCGCCGACCGGTTCGGCCGCAGGCGCACGTTCCAGATCGGGCTGACCGTCTTCGCGCTGGGCTCGCTGCTGTGCAGCCTGGCGCCCAACATCGAGACGCTGATCGCCGCACGTTTCCTGCAGGCCATCGGCGGATCGATGCTCAACCCGGTGGCGATGTCGATCATCACCCAGGTGTTCACCGGGCGGGTGGAACGTGCCCGCGCGATCGGTGTCTGGGGCGGCGTCGTCGGCATTTCGATGGCACTTGGTCCGATTGTCGGAGGGGCCCTCATCGAATTGGTCGACTGGCGCGCGGTGTTCTGGATCAACCTGCCGATCTGCGCTCTCGCAATCGTGCTGACGGCGATCTTCGTCCCGGAATCCAAGTCGGCCACGATGCGCGACGTCGACCCGATCGGTCAGGGACTTGGCATGGCGTTCCTGTTCGGCATCGTGTACGTGCTCATCGAGGGTCCGGGGATGGGTTGGGGCGACGCCCGCATCGTCGCCGTCGCGGTCATCGCGGTACTGGCCTTCATCGCGTTCCTGCGTTACGAAGCCCGGCGTCGCGACCCGTTCATCGACCTCCGGTTCTTCCGGAGCATCCCGTTCGCATCCGCAACGATGATCGCGGTGTGCGCGTTCGCTGCGTGGGGGGCGTTCCTGTTCATGATGGCGCTGTACCTGCAAGAGGAGCGCGAATTCTCGGCGATGCACACAGGACTGATCTACATGCCCGTTGCCGTTGGCGCGCTTATCTTTTCGCCGCTATCGGGCCGGCTGCTCGGCCGGTTCGGCAGTCGGCCCCCGTTGTTGGTCGCGGGCATACTGATCACCGCGGCGACGTTGATGCTCACGCGGCTGAGCGCGACCACGCCGGTATGGCAGCTGCTCGTGATCTTCGCGGTGTTCGGCATCGGCTTCTCGATGGTCAACGCGCCGGTTACCAACGCGGCGGTGAGCGGCATGCCGACCGACCGGGCCGGCGCCGCCTCCGCGGTCGCGTCGACCAGCCGACAGGTCGGTGTGAGTATCGGTGTGGCGCTGTGTGGTTCGGTCGCGGGAGCCGCGCTGTCGACGATGGGCGCGGATTTCGCCGTGGCCGCGCGGCCGCTGTGGCTGATCTGCACGGGTCTCGGTCTGGCGATCCTCGCCCTCGGCATCTACTCGACGTCGGCGCGGGCACTGCGCTCGGCCGAGCGACTGGCTCCGCTGGTAGCCGGACCTCACCGGGTGGAGGTCGCCGATGCCGCATAATCCGTTGGCCGACGAGGTCTGGCGGGCCATGGCCGCCCTGGTGATCGACAACCGGGACAGCTGGAAGCGGGCGGTGGTCGAACAGACCGGCCTGCCGTTCAGTAGGGTCCGGATCCTGAAGCGGCTGGAGCGCCGGCCGATGTCGGTGAAGCAGGTCGCGCAGGCCGCGACCATCGACGCGCCCGCGGCGACCGTGGCGGTCAACGACCTCGAGGAGCGCGGACTCGTCGTGCGCGAAACCGATCCGACGAATCGACGGTGCAAGGTGGTGTCGCTGACCGATGCCGGCCGCGACATGGTGGGCAAGATCGACACGGTCGACGATCCGGCGCCCAATGTCCTGGCCGCGCTCGACGACGCCGAGCTGGAGCTTAAGCGATCTCTCTGACAAGCTCGTGGCCGAATTGATTCGGTCGTTAAACGGGTTTCCCCGCCCGGCATTCTATCATTTGGCGGCCTGGCCACACCGTGCCGCACGTGCGGCGCCGAACCGCGCGACGGCGCCCGGTTCTGCGATGCGTGCGGCTCGCTTCTTACGGCCCCGGCCGAGCGCGCCGAGTTCAAACAGGTGACGGTGCTGTTCGCCGATGTCGTTCGGTCGATGGATATTGCCGCGGCGCTCGGGGCGGCGAGATCGCTACCGTGCCATGGCCAACGACCTCGGCTTCGAGGGCCACATGGCGTGGGCCGCGGCGATGCCCTAGCTCTCCAGCACCGCCATCGCGGCGTTGTGCCCACCGATGCCCGACACCCCGCCGCCGCGGCGGGACCCCGAGCCGCACAACATGATCCGGTCGTGCGCCGTCGCCACACCCCAACGGCGCGCCGGTATGTCGAGCGGTTCGTCGTCCTCGGCGAACGGCCAACTCAGCGCCCCGTGGAAGATGTTGCCCGCCGTCATGCCCAGTGTGCGTTCCAGATCCACCGTCGTTTTGGCCTCGATGCACAGCCGGCCCGACGAGTCCTCCATGAGCACATCCTGAATGGGTTCGGCCAGAACCGAATTCAGCGAGTTCAGCACCGCGGACGTCAATGTGTCCCGCATGCGGTCGGGGTCGGCCCCGGCCACCAGGCGATGCGGGGTGTGCAGCCCGAACACGGTCAACGTCTGCGCGCCCGACGCCCGAAGCTCCTCCGAAAGGATGGTCGGGTCCGAAAGCGAATGGCAGTAGATCTCGCACGGCAGCGGGTCGGGCACCACGCCGTGGTCGGCGCGGGTGTACGCCGTATCGAGCTGGCTGAACGTCTCGTTGATGTGGAACGTCCCGCCGAATGCCTGTTCCGCAGTGACGGTGTCGTCGCGCAGTCGCGGTAGCCGGCGCAGCATCAGGTTGACCTTCACCTGCGCGCCCGGCGCCAGCGTCGGCTCGGGCTCGCCCAGCAGTCCGGCCAGCACGGCCGGCGTCACATTGGCCAACACGAATCCGGCGTGCACGCGATGCTCCGTGCCGTCTCGGCGGTACCGCACCTCGCCATCCGGAGTGATGGCGAAAACCTCTGCACCGGTGATGATTTCGGCGCCGTGGCCAGCGGCCGCCGCAGCGAGGGCACCGCTGACGGCGCCCATCCCGCCGATCGGGACGTCCCAGTCACCGGTGCCACCGCCGACCAGGTGATACAGGAAGCACACGTTCTGTATCAGCGACGGGTCGTCGGTGTGGGCGAACGTGCCGATCAACGCGTCGGTCGCCATCACACCGCGGACCAGGTCGTTGTGCACGGCCTGGCTTATCGCTCGGCCGATCGGCTCGTCGACAATGAACCGCCACGAGTCGTCGTCACCCACATGCCTGCGCGCCTCGTCGCGGGTGCACAGCGGCTGCAGCAGCGTCGGCCACAACCGAGAGGCGACGATGTGGCAGCGGCGGTAGAACTCGGCGAACCCGGCCTCGTCGTCCGCGGCCCCGATCGCCGCGAACGAGCTATTCGGCCCGATCAACAGACCCGTTCGGCCCGCCGTCGCTGGGTCGGGCGTGTACGACGAGTAGCGGCGGCGCACCAGGCGCACGCGAGCGCCCAGGTCGTCGACGATGCGCCGAGGCAGCAGGCTGACCAGATACGAGTAGCGAGACAGCCGGGCGTCGACGCCGTCGAAGGCGTGCGCGGACACCGCCGCGCCGCCGACGTGGTCGAGTCGTTCCAGCACCTGCACCCGTCGGCCCGCACGGGCCAGGTACGCGGCGGCGACCAGGCCGTTGTGGCCGCCGCCGACGATTACGACGTCGGGCTGGGTCATAGCTCAGCCAAGGTAGCCCTCGACCTCGTCGGCCGGACGCACGCGGGCCTCGCGCGGATCGCCGCCGATCTCGCGCAGCGCCCGGCGCTGCCGAAGCAGATCCCAGCACTGATCGAGCGCAACCTCCACCGCACGCAGCCGCTGCTGCTCCTCCGACTCGTCGATCTCGTGGTGCTGCAGCTTGGTCCGCAGCTCCTGCTCCTCGGCGACCAGCTTGTTGACCTGAGCGAGAATGTCTTCGTCCTTAGCCACGGGTCCAGTGTGCCCGACTACGGTAAAGTGCGATGGCAGACAATCCAGAACAGAAACCCGAGATTGAATTTCCCGACGGGCCCGCGCCCACCGAGCTGGTGATCAACGACCTGACGGTCGGTGACGGCGCGGAGGCGGTGCCCGGCGCCACTGTCGAGGTGCACTATGTCGGCGTCGAGTACGACACCGGCGAAGAGTTCGACAGCTCCTGGAACCGCGGCGAATCAATCGAGTTTCCGCTGCGCGGGCTGATCCAGGGTTGGCAAGACGGCATTCCCGGCATGAAGGTCGGCGGCCGCAGGCAGCTGGTCATTCCACCCGAACAGGCCTACGGCCCCGCAGGCGGCGGGCACCGGTTGTCCGGCAAGACTTTGATATTTGTGATCGACCTGCTGGCCACCCGCTAGCGGCGGAACGGCAGATTCAGCAGCAGGCGGACTCCGCCTAGCGGGCTGTCCTCCAAAGAGGCTGTGCCGCCGTGTAATTCGGCTTGCTGTGCGACCAGCGCCAGGCCAAGCCCGGAGCCGGAATGCGACGCCGTCGACCCGCGGGAGAACCGTTCGAACACCACGTCGCGCTCCTCTTCCGGAATGCCAACGCCGTCGTCGTCGATCGCGATCTCCACGCCCGCTCGCGAGCTCACCGCCGACAGCTGCACCCGCGTCGCGCCGCCGTGCTTGACCGCGTTGGCGATCGCGTTGTCCACGGCCAACCGAAGACCGGCGGGCAACCCGACGATGATCACCGTCGGCGCGGGGATCAGCGACACTTCCAGGTCCGGGTAAACCCGCATCGCATCGTGGGCGGCGCGGTCGAGCAGCTCGGTGATGTCCACCGGCACGTGGTCGTCGGACGTGGACAGCTCGCCCTGCGCCAGCCGCTCCAGCGCACCGAGCGTGGCCTCGATGCGGGACTGGGTGCGGATGACGTCGTTGACGACCTCCTTGCGCTGCTCCTCGGGCAGATCCAGCGTCGACAGCACCTCGAGGTTGGTGCGCATCGCGGTCAGCGGCGTGCGCAACTCGTGGGCGGACACCGCCGAGAAATCACGCGCCGATGCGAGCGCGGCCTTGGTACGGTCCTGCTCCTTCCAGATGCGCTGCAGCATGCCCTTGAGCGCGTCGGCGATCTCGACGGCCTCGGTGGCGCCGCGGATGTCGATGTCGGGGTCCTCGTCGCCGGCGTCGATCTGCCGGGTCTGTTGAGCGAGGCGTTTGAACGGGCGCACCGCGAATGCGGCCAGCACCCATCCCCCGACGGTCGCCGCGCCGATCGCAAGGATGCAGATGATGATCACCCGCCGATGCAGGTTGTTGATGTCGGCGATGGTCGCGTCATAGGTTGCTCCGACCGCCACCGACATCGGCTCTGGCACCCGGATGTCCACCGTGCGCACCCGGTAGCGGACTCCGTTGACGTACGTATCGGCGTAGCCGGCGGGCAGCCCCGGCAGCACCACGTCCGAATTCGACGTCACCTCCCCGCCTTTTCGGACGGTGATGACGGCGTCCTGGTCGTTGGGTGACTTGGGAATCTCGTCCAAACCACGCGGCAGGAACGGGATCGCGAATCCGGCCGCCTCATCGAGCCGACGGTCCAAACGCTCGTTCCAAGCATCGGTGATACCGAACCACACGACCGTGCCGGCGATGAGGACGACGATCGCCCCGGCGATGGCGCTGGTGAATGCCACGCGCTGTCGCAGCGACGGAGTACGGCGGAAGATCCGAGTGAGCAGACTCATCGGACTACTGAGTCCTTAGCACGAATCCCACTCCGCGCACGGTGTGCAACAGCCGAGGCGCGCCGCCGGCCTCCAGCTTGCGGCGCAGGTATCCGATGAACACGTCGACGACGTTGGTGTCCGCGGCGAAGTCATAGCCCCACACCAGCTCGAGCAGCTGCGCCCGCGACAGCACCGCGGTCTTGTGCTCGGCCAGCACCGCGAGCAGGTCGAACTCGCGCTTGGTCAGGTCGACGTCGACGCCGTTGACCCGGGCCCGCCGGCCCGGGATGTCGACCTCCAGCGGGCCGACCTGAATGGTCTCCGACGAGAACGTCGCGGTCGCGCCGCGCCTGCGCAGCAGCGCCTTCACCCGCGCCACCAGTTCGGCCAGCACGAACGGCTTGACCAGATAGTCGTCGGCCCCGGCCTCGAGCCCGGCGACCCGGTCGTCGACGGAGCTGCGCGCGCTCAATACGCAGACGGGAACGTCGTTGTCCATCGCGCGCAGCGCGGTGACCACGCTGACGCCGTCGAGCACCGGCATGTTGATGTCGAGCACGATCGCGTCCGGCCTGGTCTCGGTCGCGCTGCGCAGCGCCTCGGCGCCGTCGACCGCCGTGGCCACGTCAAAGCCAGACAGCCGCAGGCCGCGCTCGAGCGAGGCGAGCACGTCGGGGTCGTCGTCGACTACGAGCACCCGGGGCGATGCAGCACTGTCCATGCCCTAAATCTTGCCTGATGAAGCGCCCAGGCCGCGGGAAGCTGCGTCGGATGGGGATATCCTTCTCATCGTTCTAATGTCCGGCATGCTGGCTAACCGGACGTTCACGCGGATGGACAGCGAGACGGAGTCGTGATGAAGCACTACTTGATATCGGCGATTCGCGGACGAGCGCGCCGCGCTCAAGGACGCCGAGACCATTGCAGAGAAACGCACCGCGACGACCGCTAGATCCAGCTGCAGCTCCCGCCGGGAAGCATATTGACCTCATCATTTGTTGAGGTTCTACGGTGAAACTCATGAGCATGGAAACGGTTGCCCGGCAAACCCTGTACCGGCAGGCGCATGCCCGCGGCGGGGACCTGCGCTCGCTCGTGGACCGCGAGCTGCTGAGCCGGATCTGGCACTTCGCCGCGCGGCATCACCGCAGGCTGGGCGGGTTTGTCGGGGTCAGCGTGGTCAGCGCGCTGCTGGCCGTGGCTACCCCGGTGCTGGCCGGCAAGGTCGTCGACGAGATCGTCGGCGGTGGCGCGCCTGCGGTGGTCGTGATGCTCGCGGCGGTGATCGCCGCCGTCGCCGTCGCGGAGGCCGCCGTGTCGCTGGTGACACGCTGGCTGTCCTCCACGATCGGCGAAGGTCTGATCCTCGACCTGCGCACCGCCGTGTTCGACCACGTGCAGCGCATGCCGGTGGCGTTCTTCACTCGCACCCGCACCGGCGCGCTGGTCAGCCGGCTCGGCAACGACGTGCTGGGCGCGCAGCGCGCGTTCTCCGACACCCTGTCCGGCGTGGTGTCCAACTTCGTGACACTCACGCTGACGCTCGTGGTGATGCTGTCCATCTCGTGGCAGATCACGCTGCTGTCCCTGGTGCTGGTCCCGCTGTTCATCGTGCCCGCGCGCAGGATCGGCGCGACGATGGCGCGGTTGTCCCGCGAGGCCGCTATCAACAACGCGACGATGAACACCCAGATGACCGAACGGTTCTCGGCGCCCGGCGCCACGCTGGTCAAGCTGTTCGGCAGCCCGGCCACCGAATCGCACGAGTTCGCGGTGCGGGCCGGTCGGGTGCGCGACATCGGGGTGCGCACCGCGATGCTGCAGTCGACGTTCATGAATTCGCTGACGCTGATGTCGGCGCTGGCGCTGGCCCTCGTGTACGGGCTGGGCGGCGTGCTGGCCATCGGTGGGCACCTGCAGGCCGGTGCGATTGTGTCGCTGGCGCTGCTGCTGACCCGGCTCTACGCGCCGTTGACCGCGCTGGCCAACGCGCACGTCGAGATCGCCAGCGCGCTGGTGAGCTTCGAGCGGGTCTTCGAGGTGCTCGACCTGGAGCCGCTGATCCAGCAGACTCCCGATGCGGTGGTCGTGCCCGACGGCCCGGTGTCGGTCGAGTTCGACGACGTGCGGTTCGCCTACCCGTCGGCCGACAAGGTGTCGCTGGCCTCACTAGAGGAAGTCGCCGTACTTGACGACCGCGGCGGAGACGAAGTGCTGCACGGTATTTCGTTCACCGCGCGGCCCGGCCAGATGGTGGCCTTGGTCGGGTCGTCCGGAGCCGGCAAGTCGACGATCGCGTCGCTGCTGGCGCGGCTCTACGACGTCGACTCTGGTGGCGTGCGCCTCAACGGTGTCGACGTGCGCGACGTGACCTTCGCGTCCCTGAAGAACACCGTCGGGATGGTGACGCAGGACGGACACCTGTTCCACGAGTCGATCCGCTCGAACCTGCTGCTGGCCGCCCCCGACGCGACCGACGATGAGCTGTGGGAGTCGCTTGATCGCGCACGCCTGGCCGATGTCGTCGCCGATATGCCCGACGGCCTCGACACCGTGGTGGGGGAGCGTGGCTACCGATTGTCCGGCGGGCAGCGCCAGCGGCTGACGATCGCGCGTCTGCTGCTGGGGCAGTCTCGGGTGGTGGTACTCGACGAGGCGACGGCATCGCTGGACTCGGAGTCGGAGGCCGCGGTGCAGCAGGCACTCGGCGAGGCGCTGGCCGGCCGGACCTCCATCGTCATCGCCCACCGGCTCTCGACCGTGCGCGCGGCCGACATGATCCTCGTCGTCGAGGACGGCCGCATCGTCGAACGCGGCACGCACGAGCACCTGCTGGCCCGCGGAGGGCGCTATGCCACGCTGTACGAAACCCAGTTCGGCAGCCAGGACGAGGCCGTCGCCGCGTGACCAATCGACCGCGAAACAGGGGGCACCTCCCGCTTGCGGGGGAGATTCCAGCAGGCCTTCACTCGAACTTTCGCTGCCGGAATACAGTTTCGGCGCGGAGGGTTAACCGCTTGCCGGTCATGGGAAGATCTACTAAGTGATTGAACCCGTAAGTCAAGCGCTGCACTCGGCGCCCGCAATAGCGCCGCCGCCGGCCCGCCGGCGAACAAGCTCGGACCTGTGGCGGATGCTGCCCTACCTGATGCCCTACCGGGTGCGGTGGATCGCCATGGTCGTGGTCGCGATCGCGAGCCTCGGTGCCACCGTGTCCATCCCGCTGATGACCAAGGCCGTGATCGACGGCCCGGTGCGGCATCAGGACCAACACGGGCTGTGGGTGCTCGGCGCGGCGGCGATGGGTGTGGGCATCTCGGAGGCGGTGCTGTGGTTCATCCGCCGCTGGCTGGTCGCCCGCGCCACCATGGGCGTCGAGGCCGACATCCGCAAAGACCTCTACGCGCAGCTGCAGATCCTGCCGATGTCGTTCCATGGCCGCTGGCAGTCCGGGCAGCTGCTGTCGCGAATCATGAACGACCTGAGCACAATTCGCCGCTTCATGTCCTTCGGATTGGTGTTCCTGATCCTCAACGGTCTGCAGATCGCCGTGGTGACGGCGATCCTGTTGGCGATGTACTGGCCGCTGGGCGTGGTCGTGCTGGTGTCGATCGTGCCGATCACGCTGACGGTGCTGCACTTCCAGCAGGAGTACACCCGGTTGTCGCGGTTGGCCCAGGACCAGTCCGGTCATGTCGCCACGCATGTCGAGGAAGCCGCGCTGGGCGTGCGGGTGGTGAAGTCCTTTGGGCGCGAGGATTACTCCTACGACAGGTTCGACGAGCAGCTCACGAACCTCTACGACACGCAGGTGAGCAGGGTGTCGGTGTCGGCGAAGTTCTGGACCGTGCTCGAGGTCATCCCCAACCTGACGCTGATCGTCGTGCTCGGGCTTCGGCGCCTACGCGGCGGGCCACGGCTACGTCACCATGGGGACGCTGGTCGCTTTCATCACGATGATGCTGTCGCTGGTCTGGCCCATCGCGTCGCTGGGCTTTCTGCTGTCCATGACGCAGGAGTCGTTCACCGCCGCCAATCGAATCGCCGAGATCTTCGATGCGCCACGCGAAATCACCGACGGACCGCGTGACGAGGCACCCCATGGCGGGCGGCTGGAGCTCGTCGGCGTCGGCTTCCGCTTCCCGGACGCCGCGCCCGACGACTGGGCCCTGCGCGACGTCACGCTCACCGTCGAGCCGGGGGAGACGATGGCGCTGGTCGGTTCGACGGGTTCGGGTAAGTCGGTGCTGGCCGCGCTGCTGTCCCGGCTTTACGACGTCACTGAGGGCGAGATCCGCATCGACGGCCAGGACATCCGCGAGTTGTCGCTGCCGGCGCTTCGGCAGGCGGTGGCCACCGCGTTCGAGGACCCGACGCTGTTCTCGATGTCGGTCGCGGAGAACCTGCGGCTGGGCCGTGGCCCGGACAACCCAGCCACCGACCAACAGCTTGAGCAGGCCATCGAGATCGCTGCCGCGCAGTTCGTCTACGACCTGCCGTTCGGGCTGGACACCCGGATCGGCGAGCAGGGCATGAGCCTGTCCGGCGGGCAGCGGCAGCGGCTGTCGCTCGCTCGGGCCATCCTCGCCGCACCCAAGATCCTGGTGCTCGACGACACCCTGTCCGCGTTGGACGTGCACACCGAGGCCGTCGTCGAGGAGGCGCTGCGGCGCGTGCTGCACCACGTCACCGGCATCGTCGTCGCACACCGGGCGTCGACCGTGCTGCTCGCCGACAAGGTCGCCCTGCTCGAGGACGGAACCATCACCCATGTCGGCACCCACGCCGAGCTGCTCGCCGGGGTGCCGCAGTACCGCTACCTGCTGGCCGCCGACGACGAGCTCGACGACGGCGTCGAGCGGGCGTGCGCGTGGCAGGACGACGAAGACCGCAGTCGGCTGGACCAGGTTTACGAAGAGCAGGAGGCGACGGACGCGGTCTGCGATCCGGTTGACCGCATCACAGCGGAGGCCGAGCGCCGATGACCGCAACCGATACTGCCCCCGTCGACGTCCCGGAGGACGATTGGCGCGGCCGGGTCAAGGACGGCCAAGACGACGACGGGCCGATCGACGAAACCCTGCCGCGGCGCCGCGAGGCGCGTGCGCTGCTGGGCTCGCTGCTGAAGCCGTACCGCACCACGGTCGCGCTGCTGGCACTGGTCGTCGTGGTGGAAAACGTTGCCCGCCTTTCGGTTCCGCTACTTGTCCAGCGCGGCATCGACAAGGGGATCCCGCCGATCCTCGACGGCGGCCCGGCGCACACGCTGATGGTCGTTGTCGGCGTGCTGTGCGGCGTCGTTCTGATCCAGGCCACCAGCCGGATGTTCTTCCTGCACCGGTCCGGCCGGATCGGGCAGAAGGTGCTGCTGGAGTTGCGCCGGCGGGTGTACCGGCACTTCCAGCGGCTCGACATCGCCTTCCACGAGCGTTACACGTCGGGCCGCGTGGTCAGCCGGTCCACCAACGACGTCGAGGCCATTCAGGACATGCTGGAGACGGGCTTCGACAGCCTGATCACCGCCGTGCTGACGCTGATCGGCACTTCGATCCTGCTCGTCACGCTGGACGTGAAGCTTGGGTTGATGTGCCTGGCCGCGTTCCCGGTGCTGGTGGCGCTGGTCTGGTGGTTCCGCAACGAGTCGGCCAAGACGTACCGGAAGGTGCGCGAGAGCGCCGCGCTGGTGATCGTCCAGTTCGTCGAGACGATGACCGGAATCAAGGCGGTGCAGGCGTACCGGCGCGAGCCGCGCAACCAGGAGATCTTCGAGGACATCGCCGATCGCTACCGCGAGATCAACGAGAAGACCTTCCGGCTGCTCGCGGTCTTCATGCCGGGCGTGAAGCTGGTCGGCAACATCACCACCGGCGTGGTGCTGCTCTACGGCGGTTACCGGGTGCTGCACGGTCAGATGACCATCGGCACGCTGGCGGCGTTCCTGCTGTATCTGCGGATGTTCTTCGAGCCGATGCAGGAAATCTCCCAGTTCTTCAACACTTTTCAGTCTGCCTCGTCGGCGCTGGAGAAGCTGGCCGGCGTGCTGGCTGAGCGCTCGGGCATCAAGGACCCGGCGCGGCCGGTCGCGCTGAGATCGGTGCGCGGCGAGGTCTCGTTCTACGACGTGCAGTTCTCGTACGTGCCGGACCGGCCGGTGCTGCCGGACCTGACCTTCACCGTTCCGGCCGGGCAGACCGTCGCGCTGGTCGGCACCACCGGCGCGGGCAAGACCACGATCGCCAAGCTGATCGCCCGGTTCTACGACCCGACGTCCGGCTCTGTGACGCTGGATGGCGTTGACCTGCGGGATGTTTCGCAGAGCGAGCTGCGCCGTCATGTCGTGATGGTCACGCAGGAGAACTTCATGTTCGAAGGGACCGTCGCCGACAACATCCGGTTCGGCCGGCCCGACGCAACTGATGCGGAGGTGCGCGCGGCCGCGGCGGCGGTCGGTGCGGACCGGTTCATCGGATCACTGCCCGACGGCTACGACACCGACGTCGCCAAGCGGGGTGGCCGGCTGTCGGCGGGGCAGCGGCAACTGGTCGCCTTCGCGCGGGCGTTCCTGGCCGACCCGGCGGTGCTGATCCTCGACGAGGCGACGTCATCGCTGGACATCCCGAGCGAACGCATGGTGCAGCGGGCGCTGGAGACGGTGCTGGCCGACCGCACCGCGCTCGTCATCGCGCACCGGCTGTCCACGGTGGAGGTCGCCGATCGGGTGCTGGTCCTAGAGCACGGCCGCATCGTCGAGGACGGCGCGCCGGACGATCTCATCGCGCATGGCGACGGGCGGTATGCGGCGCTGCACCGGGCGTGGGTGGAGTCACTGGCCTGACCGCAACAGTTCTTCGAGCTTGTCGTTTGTGGTGCGCAGTTGCGAACGCAGCACTCCGATGATCTTCTCCCGGGCCCGCGCGCTGACCGCCGCGGTCGCATGGCTGAGAATGTTGAGCCGGGCGGCGTCGAGCCAGGCCATCATCGAAGGGTCGTCGAACCACTGGAGTTGATTGCCGTTGTACGTCAACATCATCCGCAGCCAGTCGAGCGGGACCTCGGGGTTGGGTATCGGTCGGCAGAGCGAGTTCCTGGTGTCGTCGTCGGCATACCCCGCCTCGACATGAGCGATGACGGCCGCGCTGAACACCGGTTGGCAGGTGCGGACGGTCTGCAGGGTGATGCGGCCGGGCTCGAACACGGCCGTCACGCCGCCGCGCCCCAAACCCACCGCGGTGCAATCGATGTAGAGCGCCGAGCCGTCGATCTCGAGCGACCCGCCGTCGAGCACGACACGGCCCGGCTCGATCTCCTGGACGTGACCCATCCGAACCACGTCGTCGATCCGGCGGAGCTGTTCCAGCTCCAGTTGTGACACGATCGCGCATCGGTACATCTGCGGCTGAATCGACTCGTCGAGGCACAGCAGACACCCGGCGTGCGCGAGCCGGTCGAACAGGTCCTCAACGGAATCGGCGAGTTCGACCGACCTCAGCTGTGCGGAGACATCGGCGAGCACGTGCTTGGCGAACACCGGGCCCGGCTGGACGGCAGCGCGGTTCAGCAGCCACGCATCGCGGGGCTTGATCCAGGTCAGCCGCTGGGGTGCGATGCCGTTGCGCAGCAGCCACAGGCAGGTATCCATCGCGGTCTTGCCCGCCCCCACGATCACATACCGGTTGCGGGTCTCCCTGATGGTCGGCAGACCGTTGGGCGGTATGCAGTCGACCTCGGGTGCAACGTCGTACGGCGGTGGACGCATCGACGGCACGGTGACACCCACAAAGGTCGTGTCGACCACCCGTTGCCGCGCGGCGACGTGAATCTCCTCACCGCTCAAGGTGCGGGCCCGGCCGTCGCCGAGGTACTCGCTCATAGGCAAGTACGAGACCTGCCCGGTCGGCAACAGCTGCTGCCGCATGACCGCGTCGAAGTAGGCACAGACCTCCGCGCCGGTGGCCAGTTCGTAGTACCCCTCGTTCCAGCCGCTGCGGTCGATCGTGTCGCTGCCGAGCTTGCGCGAGTTCACGCCGTAGTAGGCCGACGGGCCGGGTGTGGGGGACACACCCGCTCGCCGTCGTCTCGCTGAAGGGTGCGAGCGCATGGTGCCCCGCCCCGACCACGACGTAGTCGGCTTTTCGATCGCGTGCCCCTTTGCCCGGGTTAGCGCACGGTAGCGAAGAAGGCCCGGATGTCGTCGACGAACAGGTCGGGTTGTTCGAACGCGGCGAAGTGCCCGCCGCGCGGCATCGTCGTCCAGTGGGTGATGTTGTAGCTGTCCTCGCACCAGCTGCGCGGCGCGCGAAGGATCTCCTTCGGGAAGGCCGCGACGCCAGTGGGCACTTCGACTCGTTGGCCGCCGCGGAAGGTGGTGAAGCTTTCCCAGTACAAGCGGGCCGACGAGGCCGCCGACGCGGTGGCCCAGTACAGCATCACGTTGTCGAGCAGTTCGTCGCGGCTGAGCACGTTCTCGGGGTGGCCGTCGCAGTCCATCCACGACCAGAACTTCTCGACGATCCACGCCAGCTGCCCGACGGGCGAGTCCACCAGCCCGTAGCCGAGGGTCTGCGGGCGGGTCGATTGCTGCTTGGCGTAGCCGTTGTCCCACTTGCGGTAGTAGCCGAGGCGGGCCAGCGCCTGCTGCTCCTCGTCGGTCGGGTTGTCCAGGGCTCCGGGGGGCTGGCCGAGCGGCATGTTGGTGTGGATCGCGACGCATCGTCCGCCGTTGCGGCCGATCTGCGTGGTGACCGCCGACCCCCAGTCGCCGCCCTGCGCGCCGTAGCGCTCGTAACCCAGACGCACCATCAGCGTGTCCCACGCCTCGGCGATCTTGGCGACGCCCCACCCCGTGGTGGTCGGCTTGCCGGAGAAGCCGTATCCCGGCAGGGAGGGGCACACCACGTGAAATCCGTGGGCGGTCAGCGGTTCGATCACCTTGTGGAATTCGACGATCGATCCGGGCCAACCGTGAGTGATCAGCAACGGAAACGCGTCGTAGTGCGGGGAACGCTGATGGATGAAATGGATGTCGAGGCCGTCGATCTCCGTGGTGAAGTGATCGAACCGATTCAATGCAGCTTCACGAGCGTGCCAGTCGTATTCGTTGGCCCAGTAGTCGGCCAGCTCGCGCGTGTAGTTGAGCGGGATGCCCTGACTCCAGTCGTCAACGCACTCCGGCTCGGGCCATCGCGTGCGCGCGAGTCGGGACCGCAGGTCGTCGAGGTCAGCGTCGGAAATGTTGATGCGAAACGGGATGATCTGGGCCACGCGGACCATCCTGGCCGCCCAGACTGCGGTCAGATCACGACTTCGCGGAAAATCGCGATCTGTGCGCAGACACGGCGGGCCGCGGACCCGGTCATGGCAGCAGCCGCGACCGCCTGGCCTTGGTCACCGCCTCATGACGGGTGCGGGCGCCTAGTTTGGCCGTCGCGCTACGCAGGTAACCCTTGATTGTCTCGGGTTTCAACGAAAGCCGTTGTGCTACTTCGTTGTTGGTGCAGCCGAGCGCAACCTGGGCGAGCACGTCGAGCTCCCGGGGCGACAACGTCACCTCCGGTGCCGAGCCTCCCCGCGCCAGTCGCTCAGCGAGCACGCGCAGCTGCGCGCGCAACGCGGGCGGTGACGACGGGTCTGCTGCCAGGCGGCGCAACTGCGCATGCACCTCGCGGACTTCCTCGGCTCGGGCCCCGGCGACATTCGCCACCTGCGCCTCGCGCATGCGCAGTCGCCGGTCGACCTCGTCGCGGACCCGCAACTCGTGGCTCAACCGGCGGGCGGAAGCGATCATCAGGTCTGCCGTGCGATCCCCGATGGGGGTGGACGCCCGGTAAGCGCCGTACAGCACGGCACGCGCCCGACCCTCTACAACCACCGGGACTGCGAGGATCGACCTGATGCCCTCCTGGAGCACGGGCGCGTCGTAGTCGTGCGTGATCGTGGCCGCCTTGCCGTAGTCGGCCACCGACATCGGCCGCCCGGCGACCATCGTCGCGCCGCCCAGCCCCGCGCTGGGCCGCACCGCCAGACCGCGCATGCTGTGGGTCCGGGTGCCGACGAACTCCGTGAGTAGCAGCGCCGCGCCGTGCACCTCGCCGCCGAACGTCACCGGCAGCCCCGCGGCTGCGGCGACATGGCGAAGCTCGGCCCGCAGCGCGTCGGTGTCGCGAGGACGCAGTAGCGAGGCGGGCACGAGCACCCTCTTTCGGGGGTAGCGAACCGATAGGTGTGACGTAGATCCTATCGATGTGACTTCTCTAACGGCTGAAGGCGACAGATTCGACTCCGACCGCAGACCCTTCTCGGCTGTGCGTCCAGTTGTTTCTCCGGAGCCGCCCGAAGGCCCAGCCCGGGCCCGAACCAAAAGGTACGGGAGAGCTCCGACAAACTACGGTCGTGCCACACCGGTTGCCCAGATCCACGCCTCTTTGGAGCACTGATGGCCAGCAACACCGATATCTATCGCAGCGCCCGCGACCAGCTCGTCGACCTGATCCGCGACTACGACAAGGCCGTCGAGACGTTCTCGTTCCCGCGGCTCACCGGCACGTTCAACTGGGCGACGGATTGGTTCGACGTCATTGCCCGCGCCAACGACCGCACAGCGTTGTGGATCGTCGAGGACGACGGCAGCGAGCAGAAGATCAGCTTCGCGGAGATGGCTGAAAGCTCGGACCGCGTTGCGACGTGGCTCGTGGAGCTCGGCGTAGGCAAGGGCGACCGCGTCATCCTGATGCTGGGCAACCAGGTCGAGCTGTGGGAGGCGATGCTCGCCGTGGCCAAGCTAGGCGCGATCATCATGCCGACCACCGGTGCGCTCGGCTCAGCCGACCTCGTCGACCGCATCACCCGTGGCGGCGCGAAGTTCGTGATCGCGAATGCCGGCGACACCGCGAAGTTCGACGATGTGCCCGGCGACTACACCCGCATCGTGGTCGGCGATTCGGTCGACGGCTGGCACAGCTACTCGAAGGCATACGCGGTCCCATCGGCGGGACCGTTCACGGCACCCACCAACACCGACGATCCGATGCTGATCTACTTCACCTCCGGCACCACGAGCAAGCCGAAGCTGGTGGAGCACTCACAGGTCAGCTATCCGGTGGGACACATGTCGACGATGGCGTGGATCGGCGTCCGGCCCGGCGACGTGCACCTGGCGATCAGCTCACCGGGATGGGCCAAGCACGCGTGGAGTTGCTTCTTCGCGCCGTGGATCGCCGAGGCGACGATCTTCGTCTACAACTACGCGCGGTTCGACGCCGTGGCCCTGCTCGGCCAGCTTCGTCGCGCGGGCGTCAACACGTTCTGCGCGCCGCCAACCGTCTGGCGCATGCTCATCCAATCCGACCTCGGCCCGAAACCCGAAGGGCTGCGCGAGATCCTGGGCGCGGGTGAGCCGCTCAACCCCGACGTCATCGCCCAAGTGGAACGCGCGTGGGGGCTGACCATCCGCGACGGTTTCGGCCAGACCGAGACGACCCTGCAGGTCGGCAACACCCCAGGCCAACCAGTGAAGCCGGGCTCGATGGGACGGCCGATGCCGGGCGTGCCGGTCGTGCTCATCGATCCGTTGACCGGTCAGCCCACCGACGAAGGCGAGATCTGCCTTGAGCTACAAGGCAATCCGCTGAACCTGATGACCGGCTACCTCGCGACCCCCGCCGCAACGAAGCCGTAATGGCCGGCGGGTACTACCACACCGGCGACGTGGCCAGCCGGGACGACGACGGCTACATCACCTACATCGGCCGCACCGACGACGTGTTCAAGTCCTCGGACTACAAGGTGTCGCCGTTCGAACTCGAGAGCGTGCTCATCGAGCACTCGGCGGTCGTCGAGGCGGCGGTCGTGCCACAAGCCGACGACACCCGGCTAACGGTGCCGAAGGCATACATCTCGCTGGCGGACGGCTGGGAGCCGAACGCCGATACCGCGAAGGCGATCATGGAATACGCCCGCGACCACCTCGCGCCGTACCTCAAGGTGCGTCGCGTCGAGTTCTACGAGCTGCCGAAGACCATTTCCGGCAAAATCCGCCGGGTCGAGCTGCGCCGGCGCGAAGATGAAGCACACCATTCCGGCACCCCGATCGCCACGGAGTACCGGTACGAGGACCTGGTGGGGTCGGGGGAACCATGAAGTCATACGACGCAGGACCCGCCGACACCCCGATCATCGAAGAGACGATCGGGAAGAACTTCGAACGGATCGTTGCTGCGGATCCGGACGCTGAAGCGCTTGTCGACGTCGCCGCGGATCTTCGATTCACCTATGGGGAGCTCAACGCCGAGGTCGACCTCGTCGCGCGGGGGCTTATGTCGCTCGGCGTCGAGAAGGGCGAGCGGGTTGGCATCTGGGCCCCGAACTGCGCCGAATGGACCGTCGTGCAATACGCGACCGCCAAGATCGGCGCCATCCTGGTCAACATCAATCCCGCCTACCGCACCCACGAATTGGCGTACGTGCTGAACCAATCGGGCATTCGCACGCTGATCTCCGCGACGGCGTCCAAGACCTCCGACTACGTGCGCATGGTCGACGAGGTGCGCGCCGAGTCGCCCGCGCTCAAAGAGGTTCTCTTCCTGGGCACCGACGATTGGGTCACCCTAAGAGGCCGTGCGGAACTCGTGACCGAGGACGAGTTGCGCGCCCGCATGGCGGGTTTGGCCAACACCGATCCCATCAACATCCAATACACTTCGGGCACAACGGGATTCCCGAAGGGTGCGACGCTGTCACACCGAAATATCCTCAACAACGGGTTCTTCACAACCGAGCTGATCAACCTTGGACCCGAGGATCGGCTCTGCATCCCGGTGCCCTTCTACCACTGCTTCGGCATGGTGATGGGCAACCTGGGATGCACCACCCATGGAACGACGATGGTGATCCCGGCGCCCGGATTCGATCCCGGGTTGACGCTCGCCGCGATCGAGCAGGAGCGGTGCACCGGCGTCTATGGCGTGCCGACGATGTTCATCGCGATGCTCGGCCACCCCGACTTCGTGAACCGCGACCTGTCGTCGCTGCGCACCGGCATCATGGCGGGCTCGGTCTGCCCGGTCGAAGTGATGAAGCGCTGTGTCAACGAGATGAACATGACCGAGGTGGCCATCGCGTACGGCATGACGGAAACGTCGCCGGTGTCCTGCCAGACGCACATCGATGACGACCTGGAGCGGCGCACCGCGACCGTCGGCCGTGCGCATCCCCACGTGGAGATCCAGGTCGTCGACCCCGACACCGGCGACGCCGTCGAGCGAGGACAACCCGGTGAGTTCTGCACGCGTGGGTACTCGGTGATGCTGGGCTACTGGAACGACGAGGAGAAGACCCGTGAGGCGATCGACGCCGACGGGTGGATGCGCACCGGCGACCTCGCGGTCATGCGAGAAGACGGCTACTGCAACATCGTTGGGCGTATCAAGGACATGGTGATCCGCGGCGGGGAGAACATTTATCCGAGCGAGATCGAGGCGTTTCTCTACACCCATCCGGACATCGACGACGCCCAAGTCATCGGCGTGCCGGACGACAAGTACGGCGAAGAGATCTGTGCGTGGATTCGGATGAAGCCGGGCAGCCCGGCACTCGACGCCGCCGCCGTCCGCAGATTCGCCGAAGACAAGCTGGCGCACTACAAGATCCCGCGCTACGTCCACATCGTCGACGAGTTCCCGATGACGGTGACCGGCAAGATCCGCAAAGTCGACATGCGCCAGGAGAGCGTCAAGCTTCTCGGCCTCGAAACGCCCACGCAATAACGCCGGGATAAAAATCGGTTCGCGATGAGTTTCACGCCTTGAGGGAGTCACCATTTGTGTCCACCCATTTCAACGAGGAGCGAGCCATGTTCGCCGTCACCACGCCCGCAACCCTTGGGCGTAGGACGTGTGCGGTGCTGGCAGCAGCCTCGGCGGCGCTACATGGGGTGATGCTCGGCCACGCGGCGAACCCGGCGATTGCCGTGCTCATGGCCGCGCATGATCGGCGCTTGCCTGTACTGCGCGCGCGACCTATGGCTGCGCGGGTCGCTGCAGACGTGGTGCATTGTCGCAGTGATGAATCTCGCGATGGTCGCGCTTCACCTACCAGCCCCGGTGCATCACCACGTCGCAGGGGCGGCGACGGTGGAGCAGCAGTCGACCATCATGGCGTTGGCGACGGCGCTCTCGCTGGTCGAGGTGGGCGCCGCCGCTGCGGTGCTGTGGTTCCGCACCCGTCGCGGCGCCCAGCTCGTCAGCGGTAAACCAGCCCGCTGAGCCGCCGGCCAGGGCGCCGCGAACCGCAGGAACCCGCCCGGCCAGCCCGATAACGATATTTGCGGATCGGACGCGCGTTCGCGGCAGTGTGGCCAACCGGGTCAGCCGATCGGTCATCGCCACCTCCTGGGCGATGGGGCGCCGCGCCGCGCTGTACTCGTCGAGCACGCTGTCCGCACCGCCGGGGAGAACCGCGCCGAGCGACTGAAGTGCCGATACATGGCTCCTGCGCCATCCACGGCGTGGTATCCGCAGTGATGCTTTGCCCGGAGTGCACGGTCATTAAACCCGCGATGCGATTGAGCCCCGGTCGATCACGGCCGCCCGCCAGTGGTTGCTGTTGTGCACCTGGTCGACAAGCCGGCCGTACCGGAACCCTGCGTAGGGCAGTTGCGGCACAGTTCGGCCCACACGGTGTTTGTAGTGTCGGACGGAACGACCTACGGCAACTGCACCTACACCGCTGTTCCGATGAAGGGCTTTGGTATCCCACCCGCACCTGTCAACTTCTATCTGCCACAGGGCCAATCGGCGCCACTGTGGTTCCCTGGCGTCAAGTTGAACACGACATGGAATGTCACGGTGAGGTGTGACCATGGCGGGCCGATCAGCGCCACCACCGTCTACTAGTGAATCGCGCCGTCGGATGGCTAGGCCGCGCCAGGCCCATGGGCCTGCCAGATCTCGTTGAGGCAGACAGCATGTAAGCGATCACGGCACTGCAGCCCGTCGTGCACCCAGAAGCGGCAGGCCGCGCTCATCCGGCGGTATCGCCGACTGGGTCCCTGACTACATCACCGTGTGGTGGGACTGCCACACCCCGGTGTCAGTCCATCCGTCGATTTCACAATGCTTTCCAGCTCGCCGGGATGGAGCTGGCGGCCAGCGGACCTACAGGCCAGTGCGGACCACGCGTCAGCCGTGACGGGTACTCGCAAGACGTCTTGGGTGGACTGACTGGCAACGACCAACATCGTCCCGTCGCGGTTGAGCCCGAAAAAGTTGAATGCTCGGTGCCCTGACTCGACAGGAATGAGACTCAACCGCAAGTCATTGCGCAGTGAATAGAGACCGATCTCAACGGCCTCGTCCACATAGACCGCATCGGCCGAGGAGACCAGCGCCGGACTTGTCGCAGCCGAGAGGTCGCCGAGCGGTTCGACGGAGCGAAGCGTGCCGTCGTGCGGGTCGAGTAACAGCACCTCTGTGTCCACAGACCTGCCGCCGACGCGCCTGAGAAGGGCAAGCTTGCCATCGGTGTGTTCGACGAAGCTCAGCAGTGCGCCGTCGATGGGCTTCTTGACCCTCTGCCCTGATGCGACGTCGATGATCTCCACCGCCGTCGAGTTCTCTTGCCCGTTCTCCGGGGTGAAGTTGACGGCGTATGTTCCGTCCGTGGCGACTGCAACGGCGTTTAGTCCCGTCTCGACGGCCTCACCTGTGTCGGGATCAACCAGAACCAGACCGTGCTCGGTGACCAAGACAACCCTGCCGTCATCCCGCAGGACCGTGCGAGTCACGGTACCAACGTCTGGAAGTGAGAACTCTCTCTCGATCACGTCGAGCTGGTCGCCGGTGAGAATCCACCCATCCCCGTTGGCCGCGTAGGCGAAGACGCGCTCCTCGTCCAGCCAGACCATCGCCGGCGGCGCATCGAAGTTTGCGTCGCCTTCCTTCGTGCCAAAGGTGATGCTTCGGCTACTACCCGTGGTGAGGTCGACCAGGCTGGTGCCGGGGAGCACGTTGTTCGCGATCAACGCCTTGCCGGCATCCGGTGAGACGATTACCCGGGGCGGGCCGCATGCACCGCAGTCGCTGCCGACTTCTGCCGGAACCCTTGTGGTCAACGGGGTTTCCTTTCGAAGGTCCCACAGCGCGGCGCTGCTTCCTGATGCGCTCAAGATGACGTCGTCGGACAGGAAGCGCAGGGAGTGGGGTTTCGTGCCGGCGCCACGCAATTCGGTGTATCGCGACGAGAGCTCATCTATGGGTTGGACATCGCTGACGAAGATCGACGCCCTCGGCGGCGGTAGCCATGCGGGTTCCGTTGTAGCTGAGGGCAATAGCGGAGTCCCTGGCGTTGCCGGTGTGCCCAGCAAATGCCGCGTCACCGGCCTGCCCCTCGAACGGGCCTGACAGGTCCCAGACCTCATTCTCGAGACCCTGGCTGATATAGGTGAACCTGGCACCGTTCGGGGAGATGGCGCCACCAACCCTCGACATGCCCATGGCGATCTGCGTTGTCTCGTTGCTCGAACCGTCCACCGCGGCGCGGGTGAACTGGCCGTCGCCACTCATCGTGACCACCGCAGCGTCGCTGGGCAATTCAACCCAGGCGGCGCGGCCGGCGGGAACCAGGGTGGTCCGTTTTCCGTCCGCGACGATCTCCAGCGTGTCGTCGTTAAGCCACACGGCGATCGTGCGGCCCGAGGGCGACATCGCGCCGATTCGCTTGTCGGGCAGCGGAATCAGCTCGCCGTCGCGCCACGTCGCAGATTGCGACGCCACGGGCAAGGAGTTCTCGTCGTACCGGACGCCGGCCGCGGCGATGGTCTTACCGTCGTCGCTGACGGACAAGAACTCGATCGGTGCCTCGAGAGCCATTACTTCGGTCATCGTCCCGGTCGCGCGGTCCAGCCGATACACAGTGCCGGACTCGGTCCCGCCGACAAGGATCCTCGCGTCCGGTGTGCCGTCGACCAGTGCGACTGGTTGACCGAAATCGTAGAACCCTTCCAACTGCGGGGTCGTCGTGACGACAGCGTGTAGGGCCTCTATCGTCTGCGGCTCCGCACGCGTCCGATAGGCGGTGTCGGCCAACAGAAGTGCGGGCTGCAGGTCTGTTTCGGCGGTTGTCTTGGCTGTGGCCGCGAGTTGCCGTGTGGTCGCGACGAGCGCCTGTTCGACAGCATTGTTGCGCTGAATCCAAGCGAAGACGGCCAGGGTGCTGACAACGGCCAGGATCACCGCAAGACCACCGACTATCACTTGGAGACGGCGCCGTTCGGCTCTTGCAATGCGCTCCGTCAGGTCATCGGGCCTGACGTCGACAATGCCGGCGACCAGCTGAATCCACGGCGAGCCCTCGGCAAGTTTGGCCCTACGGCGCTTAACCCCCCAAGCGTGTCGCAGGTCGGGTGCGAGGGGAGCATCCCCGAGCGTGTCAGCGAGCGCATCGGGGAAAGCCCACTCCGCAGGATCCGAGTCACGTTCGTTGTTCGGCACACCGGCGATCAACACCGGAACGATCTTGCTGGCGTCTCGGAGTTGGGCGAATCGGTTGATCTCCAGGCCGACGTAGGAGGAAGCGCGGGCTGCCGGCGAGCACAGCACGACCAGGGTCCGTGATCGCTCGAGGTTTTGTTCCAGCGCCGGGGTGAGCCGATTGCCGGTCAGGTCGTTGACGTCCCGGAAAACGTTGAGGTGTCGTCGCCCCAGCCGCTTTCGGATCTCGCGCGTGAGCGGAAACTTCTGAAGATCGCGCTCGATCTTGTCGGCGGCGTCGGAGTTCTTCCTCGAATAGCTGATGAACGCGTCGTAGACGAAGCCGTCGTGGGCCGACTGTTCCTGCGCCGCATCGACTGCCTGCTGAGCCGGTCGAAATCGTCACTGGCCGACCGAAATCCGAACTGCTCACGGTTTAAATCCGACGCATGGACATACAGTGAGTATCGACTACTCGCAATCCGCTTGTCAGGCCCGACGGAGAACGCTGCTCATCGATTTGTGTTCTGGCCGAACGTATATGAACCGACGGCGCCTTCACGGCGTCGCCGCCAGGTTGTCGCCGTCCGCTTGGCTCGGCGCTTCGCCGGCGATCCTGCGGCGTAGCTCTCTCAGGCGGGCGACTGTTGCGTCGGTTTCGGTCACCCGGTCTTCGGGCGCCAGCTTCTCGAGCAGGTTGGCGATGCTATCGATCTGCCCGACGACTGAATCCAACTCGGATGCGGTGGGCACAGCCTGCTTGATGACCTGTTGATACTTTTCGTGAAGTCGGTCCAGTTCTTTGTCCGCCGCATCGTTGTTCTGGCTGAGCCGGTCTGCCATCAGGGCGCGTACCAAGTGGGCGTCGGCCATCCCGATCGCTGTGTAGAATCGCGGTCGGTGACGAAGCGCTCGCCTGCGGTTGCCTCACAGCGCGCGAGCAACTCATCGGCCTCCGGCACATCTTGGTCGAGAACTGCCGCCCAGGTGAGCCAGTTCAACGTGGGATAGGGAGCGAGAACGCCGCGCTGCCGGTTCAGTTCGTGTGCCCGGTGGTAGCTTTCGGCCGCTTTAGCCAGTGCCTCTCTTGACCTTATCGGCGTCGCGCTCGGCGTCGGCGCGACGCTTGAATGTACCCCCGAGCAGGGAGTGACGCTCAGCCGTCTCGGCCACGGCGAGCAGGCGCTCGAGTCGGGAAATGGCGGACTGGCGGAACTCCTGCGCCCCATCGGCGTTCAGGTTCTCGCAAGCCGCGCCTCGTAGTTCGCCAGGTCCTCGACCGCACGGAAGGTAGTCGTGCTGTCGTCGCCCTCACCGGCCAGCGCACGCAGGAGGTATTCGCGGCCCTTCTCGAACTGACGGAGATCGCCATACGCTTTTCCGATCGCCATCTGCACCTCGGTCTGCTCGAGCCATCCGGGAGGACAGCTCCTTCCGAGTTCATCAAGCTTCTTCACCGCCTGCGGCGGTGGACGCGCCGTCGTGCTTCCGCCGTGGCCCCGATGTCGTTGACCGCCTCGATGAACTCGGCCACGGCCACGCGACCATCGTCTGTCCCCAGAGTCGCCGGCGGCCGTGGGTCGAGCCGATAATCCGGATCGCCGTAGGCCTGGTACGCGCCCCAGGTGTTGGCTGAGGGGGAATCTGCCGTAGTGTGCTCGCGGGCCGCCTTGAGCGCGCGGCCGAACGTCTCGCCGGCGAGCATGCTGCGGTAGAACGTCTCGGCGAATTCCTTTGCGGCGTCGTCCCTGACGGCCCAACCCGCGGCCACGACGGCGCGCACCCCCATCTCGATCAGTTCGCGGGAAACGCTTGCCGCAAGACGATTGAACTCGACGGCCTGGGCGCCCGGCGCTGCAGAGGTTCCGGTCTTGTCCTCGGGTCCGGTCTGGCCGATGTGGCAGCAATTGAGGAACACCAGCTCCGGTACCTGCTGCATCTGCTCCACCTCGACCGCGGTGAGGAAGAGGCCGTTGTCGAGCACCAGGCCGCTTCGCGCCTTGCCATCGGCGGTGGTCGGCGGTTCGTAGTCGCCATGGCCGGCCAGATGCACGATGCGGTACGGCTTCTGGTATAGACCGGCGAGTACCTCCAGCGCCGACGGTTTCGAAAGGGGTTGTTCGACCTCGAATCGGCCGCGGAGTATTTCGTACACGGCCTTGGCCTCGGCCTCAGCGCCCGGCAGTTGCCGGAACGGCGCGCTGACCTTGGGATCGCCGACGACAAAAGCGGCCGTTCCCGCACGAGTACCGATCTGAGGGCGGTAGTTCGAGGTCTGCAACTGCCGGACCAGGCCCTTTGCGATGCAGAGGGGTTTGTCGCCGGCGCTCATCAGCTCCCACGGGTACGCGGCGGTTTCCGCGTCGACGACCAGCACCAGGTTATCGACCTGCGCGAGGCTCGACTTGAGCTCGTTGGGAACCATGAGCTCGAACAGCACGCGCGATTCTTCCAGGAAGAAGCGTGTCTGGGAGATCGCAGTCTTGATCAGGCGCTCCACCAGCTCCGGCTGCCGTTGCTGGGTGGTGGCTTCGGCCCGGGCGCGTTCGGACAGCGTGAGGAAGCGGATCTCGCGATGCGCCTCGGGTTCGGCGGGTTGGCCGAATGCCAATTCGGTGAGTGCCTTCAACAGCTCCGCGTCGGCGTTATCGGATTCGAGGACAGCGCGCTTGAGGCGATCGAGCGAGCGGTTTGGGCAGACGTGGCGGGGTGGGCCTTTCGGGCGGCGTCACCACGCTCACCTCCCAACGGCGCCAGGCCGCGCGTTCGGTGCTCAGCCTCAGCCGCTGGCGGCCCTCCCGGCCCCGGTCGAGGAGCGGGACCGGCATCGATGTCGGTGTCGAGCTCGTTGCCGATGAGCGGGGCCAGGCGGTTGACGGCGTGGGCCGCCTCTGTCGCGCGGTCGGCGTACAACTCGATGATCTCCAGCTCCTGGATGGTCATGGCCTTGCAGCTGCCCCCGGCCAGTTCCCGATTGGCCTGCGCGATCGCCCGCAGGATCGCACCGACCGAATCACCGACGGTGATGTTGGTAGTGGAGGCGCCCGCCGACCAGCAGCACCGACAGGCCCACCTTCGGCGCGGTCTCGCCGTCGTCGGTGGACGGACCACGACTGTCGCAACGCTGCAGCACATACTGGAGTGCGGCGCGGCGGAGAAGATCGGCGAGTTGCTCGGCGCTGAGCTCGCCCCATTTCCCGAGGCCCATGACCACCGCTCCGGAGGACATGTGCAGCGCCTCCTGCACCACCGTGGGCTTGCGCAGGATCACCGCAATCGAACCCAACTGCGCCGGGATAGAGACCCAGCGAGTACCGCTGGGACAGTGCTCCGCCCAGCGCTTGTCCACCTGGGCTTCCGCGCCGACGATGGTGTCGCCTTCGTAGTGGCCGACCACGATCGGGTAGCGGGCGTACTGGAGATCCCCGTGCACCACCTTCACCCGGAAACCCGGCCGTCGTTCTGGCCGGTAGGACCGGCTGGGCTGTTTACCGAGAATCCCCGCTGCCAGTGAGGACTCGGTCGGATAGAGGACCGGCTCGGGCAGTGCCCGGTACTCCACCGGCGCCGCCCCGGGTGGCGGTGCTGGGTGGGGTGGTCGCCAGACGAGCGGTGGTGCCGGTCTCGAGCAACTCCGTCAGCGCGGGGAAACTCGGCGAATGGGATGACAGATCACCGTGCGCTGCTTTCATGTACCACATCGGGACTCCCGGCAGGTGGCCCGACTGGTATGTGACCCGGCCGTCTCCTTCCGGTGTGACCGACAGCACCACGCGGCCGTCGACGATCTCAACACCGGTCACCGTGCGTGGTGAGGTGCCGGCGACGTACTGGACGCGATCGGCGTGCGGAATCACCGAAGAAACGTGGGTGGCGATGCTCTCGAGGGTCCTTCGCGCCGCGGAGAGCCGTGCCCTCTTGGGAATGGCGCGCCCGCTGCGCTTCCGCCGGTAGTCATTCCACAGTGCGTTGCCGAAGTACTCATCCTTGTCGGGCAGGAGCTCGAGCATCCCGGGGAATTGCGCGACGATGTCGACGATGGTCTCGATGTCGTTCTCGAGATCGAGTAAGGCCAGCTGCCGGATGGTTGTGGAGGTGCCGAGCAGGGTTTCGACGATGTCGAATGAGCCGCGATTCGGCGTGCCCAGCATCACCAGCCGGGCGCCGTCGCGCTCACATATGCGGTCCCAGAGGTCGCCCCGAGACGCGATCATCGCGCGCACCACCAGTCCGCCCATGCCGTGGGCGATGAATCGCAGCGGTTGCTTGGTCTGCTCGAATTTCGTTCTCGACCTCGCTTGCCAGAAGAGCCGCTGCATCGGCGATCGACTTGCGCCAGTCATAGGCGAACGGAATGACGATGTGCGACTGCTGCAGATGGTCACACAGCTCCCGATAGCCTTCCCCGACCAGGTCCGACGGTTCGACGCCCGCCACGTCGACGGCGAGCTCGCTGATCCTGCCCTTCAGCAGGGCGCGGTAGTCCGGCCAGACCGGGCTTTCGCCGATCTTCAGATGCGAGCCCATGATGTCCGGCAACACGAAGACGACGGGCTGGTCGGCGCCGTCCCGCGTCTGCATCGCCCGCAGCATGGGCACCGGGTCGAACGCCGTCTACGGGGATCTCGCGGAAACTCTCCGGCCGATCTCCCGGCTTCGCCGATAGCCAGTCGACCAGTGCCGCGCGAGTGCGCGGGTTCTGGAAGTAGCTGAAATGGGTGACATCGGCCCCTTGGTCGAAGACATAGCCGGCAACGCCGCGGCGTGCGCCGTGAAACATGGCGTCGGTGTTGACGACCAGGTCGTTGTCGCGGGACTCGTAGACGATGTGGTCGCTGGCGAATACGCCGAGTCGCTTGAGCCAGTTGCCGCCCGCGATGTCACCCGCGACCACGCCGATGTCGCCGCCCGCCGGCGCGGTCACGTTGTTGAGCAAGGCGACCAGTGGTGACTGCGGCATCATCGCTTCGATCCCGGGCACCAGCGACGGCTCGGTCCGGCTCCGGATGATCTCCAGCGCAATGCGTTTCGTCACCTCGTAGAGCGGAGTGCCGCCGACACCCGGAATCAGGCTGACGAGGTTGGTGAGCACCGACAGGAAGAGGTCGATGTTCTCTCCGGCGAGCAGGGTGCCCCGAGACGGTGCTGCGCAGCGCACGAACCGCTCGATCCGAAGTCGCTTCTCCGCGATCAGCCTGGCGAGCTCCTCCAGTTGCTTTCGATCGTGGAGGTCGGCTTTCTCCAGTCGTTTGTCCCCGCGATTGAATCGCTTCAGGAGATCGGTGTCTGTGTCTATCGACGTCAACGAGATGAGGTCGCCGACCAGACCGCCGCGCGAATGCGAGACGATGTTGACGCGCGCGTTGGGCGGCAGCGCGCCGAGTAGGTCGATGGCGTTGTCGATCGGGCTGTCGCTCAACGTGCGGTGCTCGAAGGCGTAGATCCGTCCATCGAAGAGCTGCTTCAGTGCGTCCCACTGTGGTTGGGCGTCCACAGCCAGGACTCCGCTGAAACTGCCGCGGGTGGACGACGCGGTGCCGTGGATGAAAACGAGGATGGGTTTGTCGACGTCGAAGTGATCGAAGTTCGCTGGGCTTCGCTCATCCGACCACGGCTGCTTGGTGGCGTCCTCCCACGTGTACAGGCCGGGACTGGGTTCGAGCTTGTTCTCGATGAGGCGGATGAGGGCTTTGGTGACAAGCCAGGCCGGCAGCTGTACAGCAAGGTTGAGTCCCAGATCTTGGGCAAGATTCCTGAGGTCACCGAGACTGGTCGGCCACTGGCTCGGGTCGGTGGCGATGTCCTTGATGTCGTCCTTCACTCGAAGGACACGCAGCTTGTTGGCCACCCATTCCGATACACCGCGCTCGGAAACCTGTGGCAGCATGTCGACGGTGACGGCGTCGTCGTCTCGAGCCTGCGGCAGCAGCAGCGGCACGTCTTCGGAGTAGCGTTTCGCCGAGATCCATGTGGTGAACCCGCCTTCGACCTCGATCTCCAGCAGGTCATCGTCCAGGTATTCGACGTCGGTGGGCTCCCCGGCCTGTGCGCGCGCCGCCGGCGAGAGGTTGAAGGAATCGACTACGTCGACCGAATCGAGCAGATCGGTGACCGAGCTGTCAAACCTCTCGCCAGCTCCGCCGCCCCGCACGGCACGCAAGTCGGCGTCATCGCGTTTGCCGTGGATCTTGAGCCTTACCGCCATGTCGCGTCAGTGCTATTCGAGCGGCGACAGGAAAGGTTGGTCGAGCCGCGCCTCGGTGCCTTCGAGTTGCGGAATCTGTTCGTAGCGACCGCGTTTCAGCTTGGCGCTGGTCTGATCGTGCAGGTCGCGGTAGGACAGCGGCGCCTCGGCCTCGGTGAGCGCCTCGACCAGGTTGTACGTCAGCGCTCCGGCGAAACCGCCGCCGATGGCGGCATCGGCCGAGGTCTGGTCGGCCCGGCAGCCGGAGATGAGCACCTCGGGAATGTCGACGGGAACGATGTCGCGAGCCTCGCGGTCGGCCTCCGGCGCCCGATGCAGCGTGCCGCGCGTTGTCCCGGTCAGACTGCGCCCGGACTCAACAGCGACCAGGTCCCACGGGCTAGGGAGGTATCGCTCAATCATCGGTGCGTCGGGCGGCTCGATGGCCCGCGTGATGGTGCCGGAATGACAACAGTCGGTGATCACCGTGAGACTCACCCCGGCGCTCAGGCCGTCGAAGACGTTGCGCAGCCAGTCGTCGCGCAGTGGGTCATACCAGTCGAGATCGGTCGGACAGAGGATCTCGTCGCGGTTGTCGGCCTCGTCGCCGTTGTTGTCGGGGACGTTGGAGCCGTGACCGGAGAAGTGCACGAGCAGCACATCGCCGCGTTGCGCGTCGCGGATCAGCTCCGTGATGGCCTCCTCGATGGCCTTCTTCGTGGCGTCGAAGTCGGTGAGGAGGGAAATGTCGCCCGCTTCGAACCCGTACTGCTGCTGAAGCAGATTGGACATGTTCTTTACGTCGGGCACGCAGCCGCGCAAATCTGCTCCCGGAATGCGGTAGCGGTTAACGCCGACGAGGACTGCCTTTTTCGCCATCTCTCCCCCTTGACATCAGTGCGTGTGCTTATCCTCCCTGTTTGAACGTCAGGCGGCGTGCGAATCCGGCAAACTCCAGAAAGTCCTCTGATGAACTCAGATGAGAAGGATAGCGGCGAGCTAGGCAACGCACGTAGTAAATGTTCGCGATATTGACCGCCCGGCCCGGCACCCGGTTGGCGAAGGGCCGGAACGGATTGTCGCCTAAGGCATTGCGGCCAATCCGCAACGGACGGGTCGGGGTTTCCGGGGACCTGCTACACCGGATTCCCATGCTGGCGAAATGGCAATGGCGTGGGTGCTCAGTGTTGGACTGAATAATCCGGCGCGGCGATAACTGCCCACAACAGACACACCGGCAAGGTTTTTCAGCGGAAGTGCGCCGACGACATTCTTATCGGTCAGGAATGCTAGCCGTGCTGGGAATGAAGGCGGACCTGGCGACCTGCCCATTGCCGTTTGTCACGCCAGTGCACCCGGTGTGACATCGAACTCAACCGTCGATGTCGGGCAGTGCGATGACTGCCCAATGCGTGCCGGCGGCCATCGCCAGCAGGTCACCGCGCCAGGAAACCGGACCCGAACAGGCCACCGCCAGTGTCAGCAGGCACTCGCCGGTATGGCAATCCCAGATGCGGGCGGTTCCGTCACCGCTCGCTGTGGCGAGGTATCGGTCGTCCGAATTGAATGTGACGCCCCAAACCTGACCGGTGTGACCAGTAAGGGTGTGGATGATTTCGCCCGTGTGGGCATCCCAGATTCGCGCGTTGCAGTCCTCGCTTGCAGTAGCCAGGCGCCGGTCGTCGGCGCTGAATGCGATGTCCCACACCGAACCACCGTGGCCCGGGAGGATGAGCGGCCCGTCGTCGCCGAGGATGTCCCAGATTCTGGCGGTGCCGTCGTCGCCGCCAGTCGCGAGGCGCCGGTCGTCAGAGCTGAATGCCACCTCCCATACGCGGCCGCTATGCCCTCGGAGGATCATTGGCCGCTTCGAGGTCTTGGTGTCCCAGATGCGCGCGGTCTTGTCCTCACTCACAGTGGCCAGAGATCGGCCGTCGTGACTGAACTTCACGTCCCACACCTGGCTCCTGTGGCCTTTGAGGGTCCGCAAGCATTCCCCGTTGCCGGCGTCCCAAATGCGTGCGGTGCGGTCTTCGCTCGAGCTGGCAATGAGCCGCTCATCCGGGCTCCACGCAACTCCCCACACAGGGCCTTCGTGACCGGTGAGCGTCTGAACCAGTTGACATGTCGCGGTGTTCCAGACCTGAGCGGTTCGATCGCCTACCGCGACGAGCACACGGGTGTTGTCGACGCTGAGCGCGACGTCGTGCACCTTGCTGGCGAGGCCGGGTGGTGCACCGGCATCTTTATCGGTGGCGGTGTCCCAGATTCTCGCGGTGCCATCACCGCCCACGGTGCCGAGGCGGCGGCCGTCGGCGCTGAACGCAACACCATGGACCGAGCTTGTGTGGCCAGCGAGCGTGAGCAGCTGTGCGCCGGATTGCGTGTCCCAGATCCGGGCCGTGCCGTCATCGCTACCCGTGACGACGCGACGCCCGTCATCGGTGAAGTTGACGGCCCACACCGCGTTGCTGTGGCCGACCAGGGTGAGGGCCGAACGTTCGGTACCGATGTCCCAGAGCCGCGCCGTACTGTCGTCACCGCCGGTGAGGAGATGCCGACCATCCGGCCCGAAGGCGATGGCCCGCACCGCGCCGCGATGGCCGGTAAGTGTAAGCAGGCGCTTGCCGTCACCGCTGTCCCAGACGCTTACCGTTCCGTCCCCGCCTGCGGTTGCGACTCGACCGCCGTCTGGGCTGAAGTCAATGTCCCACAACGGAATTCGATCATTGTCGAGGATCAGCGGCGAATCGTTTGTTTCGATGGTCCAAATCCGCGCGGTCCCGCCCTCGCTGGATGTGGCCAGGCGCTGACCATCAGAGCTCAACGCGACACCCCACACCTCACCCTCGTGCTTGGGCAGCGTGCGCACCAGGGCGCCGTTGGTGGTGTCCCACACGCGCGCGGTGCGGTCGGCACCCGCGGTGGCGAGGCGGCGATCGTCGCGACTGAGCGCGAGGCGCCACACCTGCTTGCTGTGACCGGTCAGGGTCAGCAATGATTGGCCTGTGCGAATGTCCCAGATCCGCGCGGTGCTGTCTTCACTGCAGGTGGTCAGGCGTCGACCGTCACGACTGAAAGAGACTCCCCACGATTCGCTGCTATGACCTCGTAGCGTCTGTGCCAGTGCGGGGCTGGGCACCGGAAGTGACCCGCCGTGGATCCGTCGTTGTGCGCGATGCTCGAGCCCGACGACGTCGGCCCATGCCATCAGGCTGACCCTCAGACCGGCCCCTACGCTCGCAGCGTCGAAGAGGCCGCCATGTCGAAGTACCCGCCGCAGCTGGCTGAGCGGTGCCTCGTCGGTAAGGGCGGTGAAGTCGCAGACCCGCCCGACGTCCTGTTCCGCCGCCGACGCGCCCTGGCGGCGTATGCGTTCCGCGAGCCACTCGAGGTCCGACACGAACGCCCATAACGTCGCGTGGTTGAGTCCCGCGCGGCAGGCGTGCCAGGCGAGGCGATCCCACAAATAGGGGGCTTCGTCCGCCAACGCGCTCCAGCCCCTGCGGCGTTTCTCATCGGCCAGCTCCCAGAGCCTGAGGTGAACGTCGGAGGTCGGCGAGGTGCCCTGCAGCACCAGAAAGTCGTGAACGTGGTCGTGCAGGATCAGCTTGTCTTCATCCCAGGCCACCAGATCCTTGGCGGCCAGTGTGTCGGCGAGCTGATTCGCCTGTGGGAGAGGAACATTCCACAACTCTGCGAGCAGGCCGATCGGAATCGACACGTCGGCGGGAAAGGCGCCGAGCGTCAGCGCGAGGTTCCGGTCGTCGGGCTCAAGAGTGTCCAGCGCGACGAAGAGCGCCTTCTGCGCCGAGGAAGCGTCGTCGCCGTGGCCGAAGCGAACGGCCAAGCCATCAAGCCTCGACAACACCGGATTCCAGGATCCTTCGACCTTGGCCGTGCGCCGCCAGCACGGCCAACGCGAGCCGCAGCCCTCCCGCCGCGTCAAGTACCGCGGCCAGTTCCCCGGGGGCGAGTGAAACGCCTCCCGGAATGAGGCGGTGAAGGAAATCCTCCGCCTCGGCCGGCTCCAGCCGTGCTATCCGCATCGTCGCACTCCCGCCCGGCAACGCTTCCGGGACCCGAGTGGTGAACAACACGCGCACGCGTTCGCCGACTTCCGCGACGTCAAATGCCCGGGAATGCCATGGATGCCACACGTCGTCGACGATGATCAGCGCCGCCCGGCCGGCCAACGCGGCCTCGAGCATCTCCTTACCTTCGGCGGGATGGCGGGGTGGGCGGTCGGCGTTGCCGCCCAGCCTCCTGAGAAGACGGGCTTGCAGGCGTCGCACGTCCTCGCTCGTCGCGCGCTCGCCCACTGTGACCCAATAAACCCCGTCGGGGAACAGGTGCGCGGTTCGGTGCGCGACGGCTGCGGCCAACACCGACTTGCCGGTGCCGCCCTCGCCCTGCAGCCCGCTGATGGCCGTCAGGTTTCCGGTGGCCACCTGAGCGGCAAGTGCGTCGAGCCCGTTCGGTTCGACGTAGTGCTCGGGAAGCTGCGGAACCCCGTCGAGCACACCAGTCTTGCGGTCAGGCGGCGTTGCCTCTAGACCCTCCGCGGGGACCAGGAGTCTGAGGGCGGACGGGGGCGCGCTGGGTTCGGAAGTGTCAGTTGAAGATTGACGAAGCGATCGAGCGTGCTCGCCGATCTTGTTGGAAAGATTGGTGAGGACTCTGTCGCGCAGGGCGGCAGGGGCGTCAACCAACAGCTCGTCATCGACGTTGTTGACGAAATTGCGTTCCCGAAGTGGGTTGTCGTCCTCGAGCCCTTCGAACGCCAGCGCGAAGATCTTGAACCAGGAGTCGTTCTGCCGGCGTTGCTCGATCGTCGGCCATTCCTTGTCCTGGATGTAGTTTGAGTCCTGCCACATGTCACTGACAACGACGATCGCACCCGCAGCGCGGGTCAGCGCGGCGAGTATCACGTCGGTGAATTTGTCCCAGGCGTCGAGGTTGCGCTCGTCGCGCCACAGTTCCAGCTCGCCACGGCGCCGCCGCGCACCGAGCTTGGCCTCGACCTTTTCAACAAAGTCCTTTTGCTCCCGCGCATAGCACACGAAATACACGGGCGGGTCGGCTGCTGTCGCAAGTGCGCTACTCATGAGTTCACCTGAGCGGATCGTACCCATATGCTAGCTGTGCGCTGGACGTCAACGTGCAGAATCCGATGTCCCTGACACCGGAGGCGACCGAGCGAAGTACGTGATATCAACCGCGATATCAACAAGGCCCGAGGAACCACCAAGGACCGAGACTTCACTGAGTTGCACCAGACTGAGCCAACTTCCGCGGGAGGGATCATGGCAACGTATGTTGATGCTGACTCGACGGTGAAAGGACGGTAGCGGGATGCCGTACCGGGACCGCATTAACGCGCCGGGACCGAAGAAGCTGTTGGCTCTGGACGGCGATCCGTGGCGAGCGCCTTGGTCGCCCTGACGGCGCCGTTTCGGCTGGAGTTTCCACACACGGGCGGCGCACTTGGAGTGCGGGTTTCGGAAGCGGACGAACTGAACACGGCGCTCGCCGCTTTGGGGCTGCATCCGCCGCGACCGACGCTGGTGGTGGTGGGCGGGGCCGGTGGATTCGATGAAGCCGACATGGACCGCCTGCGTGCACTGTTCGAATCGGCCATCGTGCCCGTGATGACGAAGTACGGGGCGGTCGGTGTGGACGGTGGAACGCTTGCTGGTGTCATGCGACTGTTCGGCGAAGCGCGGGCGGTGGCGGGGATTCCGCTCGTGGGTGTGGTGGCCGCAGGCACGGTGCAGTTGCCCGGCACCCAGCCACCCCAGCAGGGGGCGGCGGAGCTGGAGCCCCATCACACCCATTTTGTGATCGTGCCCGGTGACCAGTGGGGTGCCGAATCGCCGTGGATCGCCGAGACCGCAACGGTTCTCGCCGACAGCGCACCGTCGATCACGGTGCTGATCAACGGTGGAGAGATCGCCTACGCCGATGTCGAGCGAAGTGTGCGAGCGGGCCGCAGCGTCGTAGCCGTCGCCGGGTCCGGGCGCACCGCCGATGAGTTCGCGGCCGCCTTGGCAGGTGAGTCGGCTGACGAGCGGGCTGCTGCGCTGATCCCGTCGGGGCTGATCCGTTCGGTGCCCGCGGACCAACCCGCTGTTCTTGCCGGGCTGCTCGAGGCAATCCTCGGCGAGGCGGTGGTCACATGAGTTGAACAGGGGGCGTCGGGTGGACGAAAAGTCGGCGTCGGGGAACCAGCCACTGTGCTTTGTCCGCCGGCATCGACTCCGCAGCGGGTTCGATCGACCGACGTCGAGCAACGTCCGCGCAGGTGTCCGGTGATCACGTGCAACCGAATCCGGTTCCCCGTTGTGCACCATCGACGCCGGCGACCCTCGACTTGCTACGGCGCTCGATCCGCGCGGAGAGCGTTTGGTTCGTGCCACAGAGAAACTGGGCGTGCAGCTGAATGTGTCGGCCGAGTTCGTCACTGCACCGGGTGGCGACCCGATCGAGAGCGTCCTCCTGCTGGCACTGGATCAGCAGGGCGCACGTGGGATCTGGGGCTGACGGCGCAGCAGATAAGCTCAGCGGCTCGTCGGGTTGCTGGACGCGAATTGACGGGCGAGGAAGAGCGCAGTTACGGAGTCGCAGCCTGGCGCGCCCAGCAACCCGCCTTGTAGTGGCATCCAGTCACGCCGCGCTACACCACTGAGTGGGGCCTGAACATTGGTCAGCACTTTGAGGTAGCCGACTACGCTACCGACTCTGCTGGCGCGGCGCGATGCTTCCATCGTCAGAATCCACGCCGCGTGCGATGGACCACGAGTTCAACTACGCAGCACGGATACAGCAGATAGGAAGGAGCGGATATGTCCAACGAGAAGCTCGAGCCCAGGCTCGTGGAAGCGATCGAAGCGCAGAAGCGGCGGGCAGAATCCGAGGGGCGCTCGCCCCGGACGGTTGATGATGCCGACAAGTTCGAGGTGACGATCTCTCATCACGAGCGGGTATCGGCTCAGGAGGAGGCTGTCGGAGGCGCCGGACTCGGTGAGCTTTCCGAGCGCACCGGGCGCAGCCAGGCGTCGATTGTCGATCGCGTCCGCGAAGTCGCCCCTGACGCCCCGATCAAGCAGCACACCCTCGCCAACGCGATCACCACAGCGCTCACGCCCGCAGAAATGAAGCAGGTGGCCGAAATCGACGAGGTGTCCATCGTTCGTTTGGAGCGGTTCGACCAAGTAACCACCATGAACGACAGCGTTTCGGTGATCGAGGTCCGCGACGCCTGGGAGGAGTTCCGCCACGCGGGTCGGGGAGTTCGCGTTGCGGTGCTCGACAGCGGCGTCGACGCCGACCATCCGGCGCTGTCCGGGAAAGTGGTCGACCAGGTGAGCACGGCAGGGGAGCCGGTCAGCATTCCTGGAACCCATGGGACCCATGTCGCAGGCACCATCGTCAGTAATGACCCGGTCTTCCGAGGCGTGGCGTTCCAGGCGAGCTTGATCAACATCAAGGTGCTGACCGCCGCCGGCTCCGGACAACCGCAGTTCGTTATCGACGGTCTCGAGCAGGCGGTACGGCGAAACGCCGATGTGGCCAACCTCAGTCTGGGATGGAGTGAGATCTTCCACGGGTGGGTTTGCAACGACGCCGATTGCATCCTGTGCCAGGCCGCCGACAACGCGGTTCGGCTGGGTGTCACGGTGGTCGTCGCCGCGGGCAACGAGGGAGCGCAAGCCGCGCCGGGCCAGTCCAACATCCGACACCCCGGCGCAGCGCGTCGCGTCATTACCGTCGGCGCGGTCGACAAGGCGAAGCAACTGGCGCCCTTCTCCAGCATCGGCCCGTCAAGTGGTCGGCTCAGCCCCACGTCCGAGATTCGGTTGACGAAACCAGATCTCGCCGGACCCGGCGTGGACATCACCTCGACGGTGCCGGGCGGTGGTTTCCTTTCGCTCAGCGGCACCTCGATGGCGTCGCCGCACGTGGCCGGTTTGGCCGCGCTTGTGCTGGAACAGAATCCCGGGGCGCGCCCGATGTTGGTCAAGAAGCTGCTCGAGTCCTCGTGCGAGGACCTGCCGTTTGACCCCAACTCCGCGGGCCATGGTCTGATCAATGGAGTCGGTGCATTGCTCCGCCCGTTGGCCAAGGCGTCAAGCATGTGACGCGGTGACACGCGAACGTGTGCTTGTGTGGGAGATCTTGTCGAATTCTCCTGCACAAGCTCACGGTCGACGCAGTCTTAACGGCATTCAAAGCCAGTGTTCTGGTGTGAGAGGGGAGTGAACATGGACAGTGAGCGTTACGGGGATGTCGCGGCAGAACTGGACCAGGCCGTCGTCGACGAAGGACTGGCCATCCTGGCCGCCAACCGCGACCGTCCTTACTACGACGCCGCGGCCGACGCCGACGCGGCCGCCCAGTATTACAGCGCCGTCGACGCGACAGCGACCGGCCAGGAGCTCATTGCGTGCTCTGCGAACGCTGGTGACAAGTACGCATACGCGTACTCCGCGCTATGCCCCGGCCCGCATGGTGTACCCGTGGGTGGACCTGCATCCCGACCGTCGGCTCCGGTCGATCTACTCCGGCAAATCCTTTGACCCCGAGGACGTGATACGCGACGACGCGCGCATCGAAGCCGAGCGGACCAGCCGCCTGCGAGATCTCGTAGCCCGAGAGGTAGCGATCGGTCCCGACGCCTTCACCGACGAGCTGGCCGAGTTGGACGCCCTGATGCCTTACAACTGCGAGCATGTGGTGCCGCAGTCGTCCTTCGCGAAGAAGGAGCCGATGCGCGGAGACCTGCACCACCTCTTCACCTGCCAATCACGCTGCAACAGCTTCCGCAGCAACACACCATATTTCGACTTCGACGATGCCGAAGGCGCGGAGATGGACGACTGCGGCAGATCCGAACCCGGCCGGTTCGAACCCCGGGCAGGCAAGGGTGCGGTCGCCCGCGCCACCCTGTATTTCCTGTTGCGCTTTCCCGGCATCATCGGCGATCATCGCGCGAACTACAGGCTGATCGGCTCGCCACCCTGCTGGTCTGGCACGATGCGGAACCGGTTGGGGAGTGGGAGCGTCATCGCAACGCTGCGATCGCCGAGATCCAAGGCAACCGAAACCCGCTCATCGACAATCCGCAGTGGGCGAGCCGAATCCCGTTCCAGACGGCGTTCGGCAGGC
This sequence comes from uncultured Actinomycetota bacterium, assembly GCA_963851115.1. Lineage (GTDB taxonomy): Bacteria > Actinomycetota > Actinomycetes > Mycobacteriales > Mycobacteriaceae > Mycobacterium. The sequence continues at coordinate 30,157 of CAWKOI010000002.1, read as the reverse complement.
CCGCCGGCTGACGCGATCATTCCTCCAGCAGGTCACGCACGACCACGGCCACATAACCAAGCAGGCGCAAGTCTTCGAGATCTTCGGCGCTGGCGATGATTTCGGCGTAGCGCTGGTCGGGGCTGAGTTCAAGGTCGAACCCTTTGTCGAGCAGTGCCTGCACTTGCTCCTGGGCGGGTGTTCCCGCCGTGGGACCGCATGAGCTTCACCGCTGGTTTCGGCGGGCGCCACCGGGCGCGGTGATCCGCAGCAGATGTTCGGGGGCTTCCCCCGCGCGTCAACACGGCTGCCGAAGTTCCGTGGCTGATGCGGCAGGGTCTCCAGCCGGCACATTCGGGATGCGCGGTGACGATCGCGGTGATCTCGGCGTCGACGGCAAGCGGATCCAGATACTCGGAGACGAAGCCGCGGCGAAAACTCATCACCACCAACCTTTGTCGCGGCCATACGTGTAGGCCGCGTACACGTCGACGCGGCCGGCGCCGAAGTTGTTCTCCTTGTCGCGCGTCTGGCCGGGCATCCGAACGGCGGTATTCTCCAACGCTTCCTGGACGCGGGCGGGGACGATGGGCTTACCGGCTTTCGTGCACGCGTGGGCCAGCAACACCAGGCACCCGCCGACATGGGGAGTGGCCGCAGAGGTCCCGCCGAAGCTGCTGTACGGGGTGGCCTGAGTGGACGCCGGTGTGTACTGCCAGTTGCAGGAGGTGGTTCCCGGTCCGGGCGCGCACAAGTCCGGCTTGATCAGACCCGGCCGAGCGCCACCCTGATAGGGGTAGTCGGTGAATGGCATAGTGTTCCATTCCGCGGCGCCCCGACCCGAGTACCCGGCCAGCCGGTCGGCGTTATCGGTTGCACCGCATCCGATCGCCGACGACATACCCCCGACCGGGGTCTGCAGCGGGTGTAGACGGGGCGGCGGGCAATTGCCGGGCGTGGCGATGTTGTAGGGGATTGGATAACTCGACAACTGATCGCCCTGATTACCGATGCTGTTGGCGTGCAGAATCCCCGCCGCCGCCAATGCCTCGCAGGCGCGTCGCCATCCGGTGTAGGTCGGGTTGGACGGATACTTCCACGACATCGACATGCTGATCACCTGCACGCCGCGGTCGATGGCGAACTCAAACGCCTTCCAGTAGTTGGACTCTCGTCCGCCCACCCGCAGCGCCATCACCGTCGCCTTCGGTGCGACGCCAGTGCCTTGGCCCTTTGCGCCGTTTCCGGCCACGATGCCGGCGCACGAGGTGCCGTGGCCGGCCTCGTCGATCGGGTTGGTGTCGTTGGACTCGAAGTCGTAGCCGTGACGCGGATACGTCGCGCCCCCGTCCCACATCTGCGCTTTCAGGTCGGGGTGGTGGTAGTTCACGCCGGTGTCGATCACCGCGGCCAGCACGCCCTCGCCGGTGATCCCCAGCTGCCACAGCAGCGGGGCATTGATGCGTTGCACGCTCCACGTCGGTGTGCCCCGTGAGACGGCGGCTGCCGCGGCGCGCGCCTTCTTGGCACGCGGTGCCGCGCTGTCACCGCGTGCCTTCTTCTTGGTTTTTGTGGGCGCTGCGGTGGGCTGATCGAGTAGCTCGTTGACGTCGACCGTGCGCGCCAGGTCCACGCTGAGCACGTCGTCGCGTTCGAGCAGCGCCCGTAGCACCTCGGGGGTGACCTGGGCTGAGATCGAGTTGGTAACCCACGACGTGTCGATCGCCGCCACCTTGGGCACGCTGACCGACTCGTCGACGTCGAATGTGGATTGTGAGGCCTCGGTGAGGAAGTCGAGCAGTCCCTGCTGCTCGGCGGCGGCCTGCGACTTGATGTACTCGACGGCCGACGTCGCCGAGTCCGGAGCGGCCTCTTCTGCGCTGTCGAGAGCCGCCCTGGCCGGTTCACCACGCAGGAAGATGGTCACTTCGAAGGTGTCGTAGTCGCGGGCGTTCTCCAGCAGGATCTGCAGGGCGTCACTGGCTTTGCTGTCGGTCATTTTGGGTACCTCCGGATCGGATCGAGTTGGTGGCGCTAGGAATTCAGTTGAGACACAGGAATGAGTAGGTATCGGAATCCACGTGTGAGCGGTCGACAAGTGGATCTGTCGGCGTGCTAGGAGTCGGGCATTGACTGGACCGGCGCAACGTCGACCTCCTCCCAGCGATTGTCGTCACACGAATCGGCCGGTACGTGGCACTCGCGATTGAGGGTAAGGCCGGCGGACCACCGTTCACGCTTCTTGGACGAATTAAGCATTACCTGGCATCGGAATCTCGTCGTGAGTATTCGACTACTCGTCGCGTCCCTTTATTACCCAGGACTTCTCCACCCGCGGCATGCGCCACCGCAGACCTCCGGGGGAAGGGTGTGCGCGCACTTGTCAACGCCGATTCGAGTAGTCGGCTACTCATGACGCGGCGCCGAGGGGATGTTTGTATTGACCTGTGGGGGCGCGGAATTTCGCTATTCGCGATCTCGCACTCCTTCCGGATCGGGCGGTTCAGTTCACCGATTCGACAAGACAATTTGTCAGCAGAGAAAGGCAACGTGATGTCAGAGCCCGATCCGGTGGTTGCCGGACCCGATCCGACGGGTCCGTTCGATCACCCTGTGACCTACGAGGACGACCCGACCGAGGATCATGCACCCGGTGTCGTCGAATCCGGCGACTACCAGGCGCCTGCGGAAGCCGGCGGAGCCGAGGTGTTGCCACCGCTCGCTTCCGGTGAGCCCTCGACGTCGTTCTCGGACAGCATCCGCGCCGCACGCGGGGGTGCGAAATGAGCGAGATCCGGTTCACCAATGAAACCAGCTCCACGGTGTGGGTGGCGGTGATGTTTCACTCGCCGGACGGTTGCGCGGCATACGGCCAGTGGGGAACGCGGGGGTGGTGGCAGATCGCGCCTGGCGGAACGGCTTTCGCGTTGCGCACCAACAACCGCTACGCGGGCTACTACGCCGAATCCGCGAGCGGGAAGACCTGGTCCGGCGACCGCGGTCCGGTGTACGTCTACCAGCAGTCGTTCGATTCGTGTATCGGCATCGGATCCACCGCGGCCCGCACTGTCAACATGCGGTTGATCGATACCAACGGCAATAATCTGCGGATTCGGCTGACGAACTAATTGGGCCGGCCAAGAGGGCAGCAACGGTCGCGCATTGACGGATCAGGTCGCCAGCGACGGACACGACGTGACGCGTTGTCCGTCGCTGGCGGTCCCTATCGCTGGGCGCCGCGCGGAAACAACCGCGTCATGGCCGGTGGAACATCCGACCAAGTGAACGCGTCCAGGTTGATAGCGACCAAGCCGCGGCGGCACGAGTATCCCTGCCCCACAGCAGCGGTTTGACCGCTGCTGGCTCATCTGGTCTTCGGATGGACGGCGGCGCTGGTCGGTCACCAACACATGAGGGTGACGGTGCCGCGAGTTCCCTTGTAAACTAACCGCATCCGCACATGATAGGTACGTCCCGGCCGCAGGCGGTGGGTGATGGTGGCGGTGCGGTCGGTGCCGCTGTCGTCGTCGCCGGCGAGGAACCGTGGCTCCCCGTCGACCTCTTCGAAGAGCGCCAGAACGGTATCGGCGGCGCCGAACGTGCCGACGGTGTACGTCCGGGTCTCGTCGACGCGCAACACATAGTCGACCTGCTGGCCGGCCGCGAGGTCGACGGTGACGGCCTCATTGACGCGCAGCTGTGGCTGCGAGCGCCCGGCCGCCCGCGTCCGCCCCGCCGCCGGGTACCACGTGGATGCCCAGGTTTTGTCCAACGGCGAGAGTGTGCCGGGTGGAAAGATCCCGTTGCGGTAGCCGGCCGGTTCGACGATCAGTCCCGCCGGAAACTGGTACTCCATGATGGAGTCCGGATCCCAGTTCGAGCCGGAGACCTCCGCGGAATCGAGCTTGCGCAGCACATTGTGGAAGGTGGTTTCCCGCGGCCAGTTATTGGGCGGACCACCGAGGTGTTCATACACCGCCTCCTCGTTCCAGACAATTCCGGCGAACGGGTTCTGGTGCTCATGCGGCATCCCGAGGGTGTGGCCGATCTCGTGGATGGCCGTGGTCAACCCGTAATCGTCTCGATCGAGCCGCCAGCCGAAGCTCATCGTGCGCTCGTTGACCGGTATGTGGAGGACATCGCGGCCGACATACGACCAGGACCCGTCGCGTAGCAGGAAGCCGATGCGAATCTCGGCCTCATGCAAACTGTCCACCTCGACGAGCTGGACACCGATCGGCACGTCCTGCCATTGCTGGAATGCCTTGCGAATCACGGCAGCCTGCTCGGGTGGCACCTTCCACCGACCTGACTTGAAGAATGCATAGTGCAGGACCGTGTGATTCATCCACTTGTTCGCCGACACGATAATCGCCCGCCGCCGCGACGGGTTGGCCGCGACTTCCGGCGTCAACTCGAGCACCGGTGCCGGCGGGGCGGAGCAGTAGTGTACGGGTGCTGCCGGCTGCCGCTCGGCGGCCCGCCTGCCGCCCGCTTTCTTCGCCGGGATACGAGCGTTCTTCGCTGCTGCCTTCGCTTTCGGCGCCTTCACTGCCATTTCTGCCCCTCGCTTCCTAGTCAACGGCACAAAAATCCGCACCTACAGGCTCTTGTTGTACGCTTCGCTGAGCCGGCACGTCTACGCTTCCAAACTCTTGCCACAACGGTCGACCCGATTCGAGTAGTCGACTACTCAGGCTATTCAGCCCAACCGCGCCGATTCTGGAGGAACACATCTCGGTGGTACCGCGGGCGAGGGGGGGACGGTGCTTCGGTGCTGACTTCGGTTTCGGGGCCTTCACTGCCATTTCTGTCCGTCGCTTCCTCGTCAACGGCACAAGATCCGCACCTACAGGGTCCCGTTGTACGCTGCGCCGAGTCGGCACGTTACTCATCTGAAGCCTTGCGACAACGGGCCACCCGAATCGAGTGGGGGAGTAGTCGACTGCTATGGCTATTCAGCACAACCGCGCCGACGCGGAGGAACACAGGTGGTACCGCGGGCGAGCGGGCGGCCGGAGACTTCGTCGCCAGCCATTCAGGATGCGGGGATTTCGGCCGCCACGGCGCGGTCGATCAACGCCCGGGTCCAGGGTCGGTCTGGTCGCAAAACCCCGTCGCGTTCCCTCGGGATTCCCGCCCCACGCAGGGATCGGGAACCGGCCCACGATCACGGTACATTTAAGGCGCGGGCATCAGTGGGTGCCCGCGCGGGGCGGCGTAGGACAGATACACCGAGATTGGGCGTTCTCCATACGGCCGACGGGGCCGCTGTATTGGCGTTGCACGCTGACCGAGTGCACTGCGTTCGCCACGGCGCCGGTCTGGTCGACCAGCAGGATCTCCGCTGGGCCGCCGAACGCGTCGATGTCCTAGTCGCGCAGATCATCTCGCACCCGCGTCGTCGTCCCAGCTGGCGCGTGGCAGGAGATGCTGCAGCCCGTCAGGAGTGGTCGCCGCCGCGGTGCTCAGCGTTGGTCCAGCACTTCGGGCGACGATACCAGAGACCAGCCAAGGCACGAGCTTACCGGCATGCGCAGCGGTCGCACCGGGCGAAGCGCGGCGCGATCCGAGCGATCATGCGTCGAGACTCAGGCCACCACCGGTCAGGGTCTACGCTGCGAACCGCGGCGACCGCGGCCGATTCAGGGGTCTGCACATACCCTGAACGATGCCGCGGTCCCCGCCCGGACCAGCGCAACAGCGATCGGGGGGGAAGGATGAGAGAAGAGAGATGAGGATCGGTGATCCCGATGTACGGCTGCAGTGCTAGGCGGTAGCAGGGCAACTCGCCGCTAGCGGAAACGTATCCTCAGTCGACAGACCAAGCGCGAGTAATTGACTACTCGATTGGTTACCGGGCTTCCGTTTCGGGCTGGTGCGCGGCGTGCCGTCACACTTCCTCGTAGTCGGCTCGCTCCACCCTGATGAAACCGCCTTCGCCGAGTGCCTCGCGGGTAACGTCCTCCTCGTCGAACATCTCTTCGGGGCTTCGGAACGCGGTGCGCCAGTCGACGTCGAAGATCCCCTGGAAATACTGTGCGATGTCGCGATGCGGCACCCACAAGCCAGCCTCACGGTTCCTGGCGACCGCGAAATCGGACCAGTTCTGCGAACTGATCAACACCGCGGCACCGTCGACGATGACCATCTTGTTGTGGCAGTGCACCAGCCGGTCGGTATTGATGTAGCGAATGTTCGAATCAAGCTGGAGGTCAAAGCGTTCGGCGAGGACGGCGAGATTCTCGCGCTCCTTTTCGAGGTCGTCGCGGCTGAAGATCTTCCCGAGAATGATGCGGACCTTCAGCGCAGGATTCTCCCTGCGCGCGTGGGAGATACACTCCAGCAGGACACGCAACGTTCGGCTGTTTGGCCCTGATGTACTGCTGCTCGATGAAGATCGATTTTGTCGCAGCCCGGATGAGTTCAGGCACCACGTCCATGTAATTGTCCGGAGTGAAGACGGGCTGGATGCGTAACGCCGCATCCAGGTTGAACTGCTTGCTCGGAAATAATCGCGACGGGCGCCGGGTTGGTGCCCGTTCGACGAGAAACGCGCTCTCCTCGGGCACGACCGCACGAAGCGCGTCCGGCGCGGCGGAAACGCGGGCCATGTCGCTCTGGAGGATATCTGAGAACAGCTTGGCCAGCTCCGAGGACCGAATCGCCAGCCCGGTATCTCGATTGCCGCTCCGAAAGGCCGGCCCGGCGCCGCCGTCGACTTCATTGAGCGGGATCGAATTATTGCTGTAGTTCCCACTCTGCACGAGGGTCCATTCGTCGTCGATGACGATGACCTTCTCATGTGACGACGCGAACACGCTGATACGTTCGTTTGCGCAGGAAGGTGCCGGAACACCCACCATGCCCATATCGACCAGTTCGTCGAACAACCGGCTTTCTTCTTGGCCGTCGATGTCCAGCATCAGCGACACTTTGACGCCGCGGGCCATCGCATCGAGCACCAACTGCCGGATGTGAGGGGCTGAGAAGTCGTATATGCCAATTAGTATGGATTTCTTAGCGGCATCGAAGAGCTTCTTGGTGACCGCGTACGTCGAGTCGGGCGAAGCGTACGCGATGATGTCTCCGCGCACCCTGACACTAGGTATCGATTGCTTCTCGTAGCCGTCTAGCTCACACAGGCGGTTAACCGCTCTGGACGCGGCCGGCGCCTCCGCGGCCGCCGCGACACCACGTGCTTTCTCCACCCATATCGGCATAGGTACCTCCCCTATCTCGGTGATTGGCAGGTCGACGGGAGCCGGCTTACCGTGCACCTCGGAGCCGATCCGTTGATGACCACGCCGGCATTCGTCAGGTCACAAGGTTGTCCTGATCGGCGCCGGAGTCGAGGCAATCTCATCCAAGGCTTGAAGATTGGAAACGATGTCGCGGCTCTCGCGCGCGGCGATAGCGCTGACGAACGCCGAGATCGGAAGGGGCGGTTTGAAGATCAGTGCCCCCTGCTTGGCTATCTGAAGATCGCGCACCACGATCGCGGCGGGATCGGCGAAGCCCGGCGTTGCCGCCAGGATCGTGGCGAATCTCCAGGCACTGTCGCGATAACCCTGCACCGTGCCGTTGATCAGGTTGATCTGGTCCTTCTTCAGGACGGCGTAAAGTTCGGCCAACACCGGCGAGAGTTCGTTGATGTCTTCGACCACGCCGGTCATCTGGCTGGCTAGCACGGCGTTGATCCGATTGAAGTCCTCACGCAGCATGGTGAGCTGCGGGCCGGGACAGATGGCTTCGGCGACGATTCCGAGATCGAGACCGATGTGCGCGTTCACCCCGGCGAACATGTGTTGCACCAGAATCGGCTCGGGTCGGCTCGCCGCGTCGAACGTAACCTGCCACGAATGTGTCGGTCTGGGGAACCGGCCCGGGTGGAAGTGTCCGTTCAGTGCGTCGAAGTAGCGGTTCGCGAAAGCGGCGTCGAGCCGTTCCAGCCGCGCACCGTCCTCGAACTTGCCTTCGGCGACGGCGATGCCGACGGCGATGGTGACCCTCTTGTACAGCGCCGCGAAGTACCCTAACCGGCTGGACGCCTCGATCGACCAGTTGATGATGGTCCCGAGTGCATCGACGACCTGCTGGATCGTGGTCGTGGCGGGTATCGGTGGCGGCGGGGGCGGTGTCTTTGGCACGAAGACATTCTTCCCTAGCGAATCTCGTTCCGGTGCCAGCTACAAAAGCTGAGACGAGGCTAGGTCAACATTTCCCCGCGATGATGCGAAGTCCCGAGGGTTGACGGATGCGCAGCCGTCTCGTCGGACAACGAGTGCAGGTTGCCCCTGGAGTCTGTTGACCTGCCGGTGCAGATGGTCATGCCGAGTGTGCGGCACTCATACCTTCGCATCGGCCTGCGCATGATGTTCGTCAAGTCCGTTCATTCAGCGTTCACCACAGCGACATCAACATTCCGATGCTTCCGCGACGAAGGGCGCCTTTCGTGGAATTCAACCCGGCTGGGTTCATCACAGAGCTAGCCTTGGCTTTCAGAGCGGGGGAGGTACAACATGGCTCTGCGAGTCATCATCGACGACCTTGCTGCACTCTCCGGAACCACGAGTTCTCGCTCAACCATCAATGAGGACGTAGTGGTTTCGATTCTGCGGGAGGCGGCTGACCTAGAAGCTCTGACCGCCAACGGTTTCGCGGGCGCGGGTGACGAGCCGACGGCCATCGTCACCGCGGATGCTCGGCTCGGATCGGTTGCCACGGGCGCGCGCCGAGTCGTCGATGTCGGGCTGCTCCCTTATCTCGTCGACGTTCCCGATGCAGAGTTCCAGTACTGCGCGTTCTGGGCGGCACCGGATCGGCTCGGTGAGGTGAGCAGCGCGCTGCAGGCGCAAGGGGTCATCCCACTACATCGCTCGCCCGGCGGCGACGGTCTCACGATCGGCATCGCCGAGGCCACCGCGCTGCGCACGCTCGCGGCGTCGGGCTTCAGCGTCGCGGCGATCGGCGCGCCGAACCTTCCCGACACCCACGACCTGTACTTGTTGCGTGACGCCGCCCCAACCGACGAGCACCTGCGGCAGTTCCCCGCACATGGCGCACAGGTACTGCTGTCGACCGGCGAAGGCCTATTCGTGGCGATCCCGGCCGACACCTCGATCGAGGAGCTCCACTTCCCGGTCACCCGGCACGGTCACAACCTGAAGCTGCTGCCCTGCCCCGCACTGCTCCAAGTTGACGACCTGACGGCGGGATTCGCGCCGCTCGCCGACGATCTCGCGCCGGCGGAAGCCGATGCCGAGCGCGTGGCTGAGCTGATCGCTGCGGTGCGCATCAAGGATTTGGTGGCGCGGCTGAGCGGTACGGCGGCGGTCGGCGACACCCCAATCGCCAGCCGTCATGTCCACCATCCCGACGCGACGCGCGCGGTGGCACTCCTCGCCGACGAGTTCGACGCCCTCGAGCTGCGGGCGCAGCGGCATACGTTCGTCCACGAAGCCCGGGTGTTGGAGAACGTTTTCGCCGACATCGCCGGAACCGGCGACGCAATGATCTGGATCACTGCGCACCTGGATTCGACGGCGGGAGGCGAGGTCGGGTACCGGCCGCGTCGCGACCGCGCACCCGGGGCGGACGACGACGCCAGCGGCTCCGCTGCCGTCATCGCGATCGCGGAAGCCCTGGCCACGCTCGCCCGGACAACGCGCCCCAAGCGAACCATCCGGTTTGCGCTGTTCAATGCCGAGGAACACGGCCTGGTCGGCAGCGGCCATTTCGCCCGTGCCGCGGCGATGGCCGGGCTGCGCATCGATGCAGTTCTTCAGCTCGACATGATCGGCTTTCGATCCACCCCGACCGACCGACGGTTCGAGATCCACTACGGGCACCGCGCCAACCCGGGGGTCGAACGGCGCTCCGAGCCGCTAGCATCGCTCGTCGCCGCCTGCGCGGCCACGCTCGACGAGCTCGGGGACGCCGAAATCTACCTCACCGGCCCGACCAGTGACGATCCCGCCGACAGCCGCAGCGACCATTCATCGTTTCAGCGCAACGGTTTTCCCGCGGTCCTTATCTCCGAGAACTTCTTCGGCGGCACCGTCCAGGATCCCGCCGAGGAGCCGAACAACCCGCAATATCACCGCTGGACGGACACCGGTGTCGACGCGGACTATACGACCTCGATCGCGCGCGCCACCGCGCTGGCGGCATGGACTTTGGCCAACGCATGAATCCGTAACCGATGTAGAACTTTAGGAGCACAACATGGCGGGGCAACTCGACAAACGCGACTTCGGCTACGTGGCGGTCCCCGACACGCGGGGTGCCACCGAGGAGATCCCGGATCTCGATCCGTTCACGGGGTCGATCCGCAGATTCGAGTCGAGCACGGCTGGCTTCGGCGAGCAATCGACGCGGCTCACAGCGATCGAGCTGGCCCGCGAAGCCTCGGCCCAGGTATCGCGCTTCATCGAATCCGAACCCGCCGAATTCGGGTTGCCGCGGGACGTCACTTTGACCTCGGCGGGCGCAGAGATTGTGCACCTGCAGCAGCTGCACAACGGCGTCCCGGTGTTCCAGAGCGGCCGAACCGTGCATTTCCGGGCCAACGGTCAGGCCTCTGTGACCGGCGCGGCCGTCGAGGCGCTCACTGAGGCCGAAAGCGATCCGACCCTGGACGCGCGCAGCGCGGTCATCGAAGCGGCCAAGTACGTCGCTCAAGGCGACGGTGAGGAAACTTCAGCCGACACCGACGGCTTCGGCGGCTCGGTCGCGGCCACGATCGAACTCCCCGATGAGTTCGACCCGGTTCAAACGGCGACCTTCGATCTTCCGGCCCACCCGACAACGTTCGTGGCTGAACCGTTCGAAGGGCCCATCAAGGCCTCGCTCGTCTACCTGTACATGGGCCCCGAAGTCCGGCTCACCTGGCAGGTCGAGCTGGTGTTCCCGAATGCGGCGGCCGACTATGCGGTGCTCGTCGCGGCAGGTGAAAATAACCCCGGCGAGATCCTCTACGCGGCGGACCGCGTCTGCCACATGCTGGGCGTATGCGAGGTTCACCCGCACAACCCTGGTGAGACCGCCCGGGTGTCAACCAATTTCCCGCTTCCGGCTGGCACGCTGCCGGGCACGCTAAACCAGGGCTCACCCGCCCAACACTGGATCGGCACCCAACCCCGCACCAGCGGCAACTACGTGGTCTGTCGCGGCGAATCCCTGGGCGTGGTCTCCGGGGACCTCGATGGCGATGTCGTCACCTTTGGCCCGTTTCAGCCGAAGTCGGATGAAGACCACGTCGCGCACACCTTCTATTTCTGCAACGTCATGCACGACTTTTTCGAAGCGCTGGGCTTCGACGAAGCCGCAGGCAATTTTCAGCAGACAAACCACGGTGGTGCCCCCGGCGGCGGGGACCCCGTGCAGGCGATCGTGTTCGAAGGGGCGGTCCAGGGCACCGCGTCGATGGCGACGCCACCCGACGGCCAGTCGCCCACGATGCGCATGGGCCTGGTGACGGCCACGAACAATCACACCGCGCTGGATTCCGACGTAGTGTTCCACGAGTTTGTGCACGGCGTCACCAACCGGCTGGTCGGTGGGCGGCTCGACCAAACCTCGCTGGGACAGCCACAAAGCCGAGGAATGGGCGAGGGCTGGAGTGACTACTTCGCGCTGAGCTTTCAAAACGTCGGCCGGCCGACCGACAAGGTGGCTATCGGCGACTGGGTGGTCGACAAAACCGGAGGGATCCGTAAGTTCCCGTACGACAATGCATTCCCCGATGGGTTCGGTGCGTTAGGAACCGGCCGCTATACCGGTGGCCCGCACGCGATTGGCGAGATTTGGTGTGCGACACTGACAAAGGCAACGCGCGATCTGGCGTTGGCACTCGACGACAAGCCGCGCGCGTACTGCGATCGCCTGGCAAAGCGTCGTCGACGGCCTGAAGGTCACCGCGGCCAACCCCAGTTTTCTCGACGCACGCGACGCGATCGTCGATGCGATAGAGGATCTCCAGGCGGTCGGACTGATAACCGCAGACGAACATCGAATAACGCGACACGCGTTCTGGAAAGCGTTCGCGCACTTCGAAATGGGCACCAACGCCTCGAGCCTGGGAGCGAGCTTGTCCGGCATCGTCGGCGATAAGACGTTGCCGGACGATGTGGCGGCCGAGATCGAGGTCTGAGCTGCAGAAGGCAAGTTCGGCACCATCCCGTCCAACGCGCTGATGCCGCACCACCTATATTTCGCGCAACGCTGAGATGGAGGGACTGAAGAAGTAGCCGCCGCCCGTGGGTACCACGAAATCTCGCTCGGCGACGATCTCCGCCGTCGGCGGCGGCTTGGTCGGGTCGTCCGAGGCGCCGAACACGATGCAGCGGCGAACCCGCTTTTCGCCCGGTTGACCGTTTTGCCCTACCAGCAAGTCGTGCCCGCTGGGGGCGCGGGGGTTGACCGGGCTTCCCATCCATCGGTTGTTGAGGAATTCGAACTGCCGCTCGATCGAGGTTTGATACGACACGAACAGCAGACCGCGATCGTCGTTGTCGGGCTCCTCGTCCAGCGTTTTTCCGTAGGGCAATCCCCGTCTTAGGATGCGCCGGTCGAGGCTGGCGCGGCTCGCGCCCATGTCGTTGGGCGTCTCGCGGCTGCTTACCTTGCGGATGTGGGCAGCCTGTGGACAGATGAGGCCTACCGGATCGGGGACGGCTTGGTCCCAATCGTCCCTCATCGTCAGGCCGTCCTTGAGGGCGACCCGGCCCGAGTGTGTCGCGAAGCCGAAGAGATTGTTGGCCAGCCGATCTCGGCCCATCTCCTCGTTGTCTTCGCGTGGCGCACGCACCAGGGGAGCGCCGGATTTCCAGCGACCCACCAGCGCGGCGGCCAGCCGTTCAGCGTCCCACTCCCCGAATCCGGGCTCGGCCTTTAACTTTTCGGCCTGCGAGGCGATGAAGTCCCAAAAGCCCTTCACGTCTTGACGTAGCCGGCGGTACACCAGGAAGGAGCCGTTGCGGGTCCACCAGGGGCCGTCGTGGCGGACCGCGCCGGGCACTAGTGGATCCGCCGATGCCCCCGGGTAGCCGAAAACGAATTCCCCGGGCCACACCAAGAACTGTCCGGGTAGACCGTAGAGCCATCGGTCTGGCTCGGTTTCGATCACGTGGTGCGACAGCGGCTCGCCCTCGGCGACGTACCCCCTGACGCCGGGTTGAGAGATGCCGTCCTGGAACCCGAAATGCTCGCTTCCGCGGTCATCGAATTTGGCTCCGATGTCCTCGTAGAGGACGGTGAGATCGTGCTCTGCAGCCTCACGCTGCTGGTCTATCGACGCATAATTGAGTCGCTGCGCGTTATCGGCGGCGAGCACCAGAAGCAGATCGGGCTCCTTACCCGGCCCGCCTACCACCCAGTGTGCGGGGTTTCCCTCTGCCGCTTGATCGATCGGGTCGCCCAGACCGGCTGAGCGGGCGGCGAGGCCAAGCTTGAACGCCTCGTCGCCGAACGTGTCGAGCTCCTCCTTGCGCGTGGGGGAGTCGTCAGCGAGTTTCGTCAGGCCGCGATAGCTCAGCGCCACATTCAGCCAAAGGTCGTCGACGCCATCCGGGGTGGCCCCGAGCTCGCGAAGCGACGGCTGCAGTGTCCGTGCCGCGCGCACCTTCCGTCGGGACCCCATCACATCCGCCAGGCTTGTCACCGCGCGGCTTGCGAGGAATGTGCGCCCCTGCGCGATGTCACCGAACTTCAACGAGATCAACCTCATATGTGGCTTCATGAAGCCGGGCAGGATGTTGCCCTGAATCTCGTCGACGTCGAGCAGCGGCTCGTCGATCCGACGTCCTGACGGCGCGGTCATAGCGCACGGCTCCAATAAGCTCGCGGGGGCACCAGTGGGCGACCTGGCGGGGCCACGGCGCGTGTGCCGGTGACCGATTCGGGGTAGTCGAACACCGAGACCGCTCCGTGGGGTAAGTGAGTTCCGTGCGCGACAGCGGTGACCATCTCCGGATTGGCGGGCTCGATGTATGCGTCGAGGGGGAAACGGGCGGGAGAGTTGCTGAAGTTGGCGCCAATGGCGGCCAGGCCGATCAGTTTGACCGTCATCCGTTCGGCGAGTTGTCCGCCGTAGCGGATGGGTTCGCCGGCGATCCTGACGTCGCTCACTGTCCCGTATGTGGACGGCACCTCGAAGACGGCCCGTTCGATCATGCCCGGCGTGCCGCGCACCACCGTGAACCAGTCCGGGTGTACTGGCTCTGTGCCGTCGCCGATTGTCCAGCCGGTCATGTCCAGGTGATCCATGTAGAGCCCGACGGGATCCGCCAGCGTGACACCGTAACCGGCGGCGGCGAGGTGATTGACGCTGGCGCCGATCGTCGGGTCGCTGCAGCGATTCGCTCCGCCGTAGCCAGCGCGGGCGATGAGGGTGTCCGGGTCGGCCACGACCCTGTTTTCGAACGACCACAGCACGGTGGCGTCGGCGCCCAACGTGATCTCGGCTTGCAACGTGTTACTCGGGTGGGTGAGGTGCATCAGGCCGTGTGTGGTGTTCCACTTGTTGTACGGGTTGTATTGGCCGGCTTGGTAAGTCGGGTCGTTCTTACCGCTGCCCCCCACCCGGGTGGCGCACAGAAGATCCTCGAGCTGCACCTCGGTACTCACATGCTCGTGATACAGATCCACCAGTCTGTCGCGGTCTCCGGTGAAGGTCACCGCGGCTCCACCGTCGCCGGTGAGGTCGTCGCCGCATAACGCCTGCCAGTACTCGGGGGGCTCTGATGTGAACACGACGCGTTTGATGCGGCCCTCATCGTCGCGTTCCACGCGCCATTCGCAGTATTCATCTTGCGGCCGATAAAACAGCCCGCTCCACTGGCCGGCAGGCCACAACGGCCGTGGTGCCACGTAGTGCTGGTCCAGTGCCAGCAGGTGATCGGCAGCGATCAAGGCATACGGTCGGCCCCAGCGTCGAAGTTGATTTCCGGGGAACGCATTCCACACGATCTCTTGGCGCAACGTCGGTCCCGCCGGTGGGTCGGGTTTGAGCTGGTTGTAATACTGGCAGGGTTGGCCGTCCAACGCCGCCGCCTGCTTTGCGATCGCCTCGTCAAACCACACCGAGACCGCGTGGCTCCACTCGTCAAGGAGAGTGTCGTTGAAATCGCTGAGATAGGCGGGGGGTGAGTACCGTTGAACGTGCCCGTCCGGCATGTCGTTGACCCTAACGCTGTGCGTGCTTTGTGGGGGCCAATCCGCAGGTTTCGCGGAAATCACGTCAGTCAAAATATGGCTTTGATCGGCGCGTGGGAGCAACCCGCGTCACGGAGGAAGAGTTTGAAACATCAATTATCACTTTGGCCTTTGTTCGGTTAGCTAAACAACTCGACTGGCGGCCACATTGAGCGTCGAAGTCGAGTAGTCAGTTCATGCCGCACTCGCCAGGCAGTACATCAGGGAGTCGACATGGTGGATCTCGTTACTGGAGGCGATATCTAACCTGCGTAACATGCGTCGCTAACTACCTCGATGCGGTTTCCGTCCGCCGACCCTCTATGGAGGTCCAAAGGTGTGGAACCCGTGTGGTTCTCGATGATTCGAACGGGTGGGGATGGTGCGCGGTTGCGAATCTTAGGCTGGGGGTAGGTATGTGGTGTGGACGTGAGGAGCGGTGGAGTCGGTGCCCGTGAGGTTGAAGGGCAGGGGCCCGGCGACAGCCGCGTGCACGGTATGCCTTTCCCTGGTCCAGAGTTCAAGCGGGGACCCATTGCGCGGGCGGCTTCACAAGTCGAGTAGTCGGCTACTCTATCCGGCCGCCTCGGATGGCGTGAGTATGAGACCGCAGCCGCTGCAAAGCACCAACCAGGACTAAGGGAACATCATGAGCACCATCAAAAACCACAAAAGGTCGGTCACCGCCGCACTCGGTGCAGCCGCCGCCGCCGTGGCGGCGCCGACAATGCTGTTCGCCGGCGCGGGAACCGCCCATGCAGGCGGCTCGGTCTGGAACCAAGCTGACTACTTGGGTACCACGGTATTTGTAGGGTCGGACGGAACGACCTACGGCAACTGCACCTACACCGCTGTTCCGATGAAGGGCTTTGGTATCCCACCCGCACCTGTCAACTTCTATCTGCCACAGGGCGAATCGGCACCGCTGTGGTTCCCTGGCGTCAAGTTGAACACGACATGGAATGTCACGGTGACCTGTGACCACGGCGCGCCGATCAGCACCACCACCGTCTACTAGCGAATCGCGCACTGGATGAATAAGCCACGCCCAACCTGACACGTCCACGTGCCCTATGAAACTGATTTACACGCGGGCGGATTGGCTGCGGCTCAGCTTAACGCACGCAGACAAGTGGACGGCGGCCGAGACGGAAAACTAAACAAGTAGTCCACTACTCATGCCTGCCGGTGCTGGAAGTAATAAATTTCCCACGCATCTTCCTATCAGGTTCCCTTTGGACGCGACATGACGGATCGGAGGAATCATGCCGACGACGTACAAGATTCATCCGGCGATCGGCATCGCCCGAGTGGGCAACAGCCCTGACGAGTTCTATATCGGGCCGGAACGTGTCGGCGAGCACCCAGCACCCGCAGGCGGATTCAAAGACTCCCAATGCCGTGTCAGGCGGCAGGCAGCGCGGTTTCGCATCTTCGCCCACCACGACGACGGCACCGTTGACGAGTTGACCGACGCCGACGCCGAGATCACGTGGACGGTGCACTTGGTCAACAGCAAAGCTGCCCATCCTAATCGCGGCAACAGCGAGCCGGCGGCCGCGCTGACCATCGACCCTGGTCCCCGCACACTCACCGGCCCCGAGCAGCGAGAGCTCGTTGACACCGGCGTGATCCAGTTCGCCGGCGAGACACCGGTAACGGTCGAGCTCGGCGAGATCCGCAGCGACGACGCTAACCACCTACTGGTCCTCGGCGGCCACGGCACCTCCGCCTCGCCCGCCGGCAATGCGATCGGCAGCTTCTGGGGCAATGCCGGCTGGTATGACGACCTGTCGGACGGACCGGTGTCGGCCACGATCAAACTGCGCGCCGACAACTCGATGCCGACAGTGGAAGGCGCGTGGGTGCTCGTGACGCCGCCGAAGTTCGCGCCTCACCAGGACAGCGTCATCACGCTGTATGACCGCGTGCTGGAGCGAATGGTCGACGATGGTCTGCTGGCAGCGCCGACCACCACGTCATACACCAAGGACGTATACCCAATCCTGCAGCGCGCCAGGGACACCCGCTGGGTGGAGAGCGTCTTCGGGGCGCACACCTGGTCGGACCCGGTCACCAACCAGCCAATAGTTGACATGATCTTCTCTCGACTACGGCCGTCCGGCGACATGCCGGTGTTGAATGGCAGCGACTCGCAGCTGACCACCATCCAGTTCGCTCACATGCAACGCTGGCAGGCCGGCAATTACACCGACGACTGGGCCGGCGTGCCGCCCCCGGAGACCGAGATAACACCGGATGGGCTCGATCGCGCCGCGTTGGAGGCGTGCGTCGGCGGTGCCTTCTTCCCGGGTATCGAGGCGGGTGGTCTGCAGGACGGCGACCGTCCGATCCTGGAGGCGCCGTACGCTGAGCCGTTCCGGCTTAGTCAGTCCAACGCCGCGGGCTCCATCACCAGGGCGATGGCCCTGCCATGGCAGGCCGATTTCTCTGCGTGCGGCGACAATTGGTGGCCGGTGCCCCGCCCCAACGACGTGGTAACCCAGGGGGGCGCTTCTGTCCGCTGGGAGCGCGACGTCGACAACTGGGACAAGATGGTCACCCAATGGCACGCCCTCGGCTTCATCGTCAAGCAAGGCGACGATCATCTCGAAGTAGAGCGTTGTGATGAGTCGTCGATCACTTTGCTCACAACGCATCTCGCGTTCGTCGACATTCCGCAGGGGCCGATGGGCATGATCAGGGAAGCGGCCCTGGCCATCACTTTCGAGGTGATTTCGCCTACCGCGGCGGTGATCCTCGACTACGCCCCCGGCGGCGCCCCGGCCCACCCTCAGCTGGTGGCCGCCAACACTTCCGTGACCGTCGGTCCCACGGCGCCGAATGGCATGGCGACCGCCCGGTTCTGGGTTGTCTACCGCACCGGCACCGCCCCGTCTGCGATCCCCACGCAGACTCTCACGATCCAAAATGCAGCCTCCGGCGACACCTGGCAGGTCACCGTCGACGGCAACACCGTCGCGCGGCGTACCACGGCAACCGCGCTCGTGTTGGACCGCTCGGGCAGCATGAGCGAGAACCGCGGTGATGGCCAGTCCAAACATGTTGCGCTGCAACAGGCCGCGAACGTCTTCGTCGACCTCATGCTAGCAGGCGACGGCGTGGGCGTGGTGCGCTACAACCAGGACGCGCAACCGCAGCAGCCGGTGCTGCCCCTCGGTGAGGGCGGTATATCGGACCTGAACCGCAACGCCACCCACGACGTGATCAACGGAAACGCTCTGGACCCGCAGGGTGCCACGTCAATCGGCGACGGCATCTTCGAAGGTCGTGCGCTGCTCGACGGCGCCGCGCAGTTCGACGGTAAGGCCTTGGTGGTGTTGACCGACGGCATTGAGAACCAGCCCCGCTGGATCTCGGAAGTAGCCGGTCAAATCAACGAGCAAACGTACGCGGTGGGCCTTGGCCAGCCAAGCAACATCAGTGTGCCTGGTTTGCAGACGATTTCGGGTAACAATGGCGGCTTCCTGCTTGTCACTGGCCCCATCACCGGCGACAACCGGTTCATGTTGCAGAAGTACTTCCTGCAAATCGTGGCCGGCGTGAGCAACGCAGAGGTGGTACTCGACCCGGACGGGGTGTTGGTGGGTAACGCGGTGCACCGCATCCCCTTTCAGGTCAGCGACGCCGACTCGGGCCTCGACGTTGTGTTGCTGACCCCGCGCCCCCTCGCTGTCGACTTCCGCCTGCAGACCCCGAACGGGCTTCTTCTCGAGCCGTGGCGCGCGCGCACGGAGCCCACCATGCGGTTCGAGACCGGTGAGGGCGTGAGCTATTTCCGCCTCGCGTTGCCGGCGCAACTGCGGCCCCAGCGCTTCGATCACGCGGGCACTTGGTATGCGATCTTGACGATCGGGCGGCCGCATCTGGAACCGGACCGCGGCAACGAAGAAGGTGTCGACCTGTCGATTCTGCGGGGCCAGCGCCAGCGTTCGCGGCGCTCTGCTCCGACACGGCGGCCGTTCGAGCACGAGCGAGCGTTCGCCGTGGCGGCCGCACAAAGCGCAGAGCCGACCGTCGGTACGCCGATCGTTTTCGAGCGGGCAGCGGCCCAGCGCGCTTTGGCGTACTCGCTGGTCGTTCACGCCTACTCCAACGTCGCATTGCGGGTCGAGGCTCAGCAGACCTCGTATGAGCCGGGCGCCGATGTTTCACTCAGCGCAATCGTCAGTCAGTCGGGCGTGCCGGGCGCAGAGGAGGCGTACGTCTGGGCGGACATCACTAGACCTGACGGCGTGACCAGCGCGCTGGAACTGCGGGCCGATCGGTGACGGCGAATTCGGCGCGACATTCGTGGCCAGCTGGCCGGGGGTGTATCGGGTCCGGATTCGGGCCCGCGGCCGCACCCGCCGTGGCCTGCCGTTTATTCGGGAGCGGACGCTGACGGTACCGGTCTGGCGCGGAGGCGACACTCCGGGCGGTACGGCTGGCCGGCCGGATGAGGCAGTATGCCGACTGCTGTCCTGCCTAGCCGAGCCCGGCAAGCTGATCGACAAAGAGCTGGAGGAACGGCTTCGCCGCCTCGGTATCGACCTCGATGCTGCGCGAAAGTGCCTGACGCGCAACTGCGATGGGCACGGGGACGGCTGAGCCATGTATGACGTCGCGGTGGTGGGCGGCGGCCCAGCCGGCGCGGCAACGGCTCGTCGGCTTGCGTCGCAAGGCCGGTCGGTCGTGCTGCTGGAACGCAGCCGGTTCGACCGACCGCGGGTCGGTGAGACGCTGGCTCCCGGCGTGCAGCCGCTGTTGAGGAATCTCGGTGTCTGGGATCGGTTCGCTCGCCTCGGCGCGCTGCCTTCCTGGGGCACCCGCAGCATCTGGGGCGCACGTGGGCCGGCTACGCATTCACACCTGATAAGCGGATACGGATGCGCCTGGCATGTAGATCGACTCATGTTCGACCGGATGCTGGTTGACGCCTCAGTGGCGGCCGGCGCACGCCTACACACGGGCACAGCAGTGGCTCGTTCGAGATATGACAATGCCGGCTGGCAGCTCGTCACGACGGCCGGCGACTTTATCTACTGCCGGGTGGTGGTCGACGCCACCGGACGTCGCGCCGCCGTAGGGCGCGCGCTGGGAGCCCGCCGTTTAGCGTTCGACCGGCTCACCGCGGTCACCCGTACCTGGAAAGCTGTTGGCGTTCAACGGGAGCAGTACCTGCTGGTTGAGACTTCAGCCGATGGCTGGTGGTACAGCGCACCGCTGCCCGGCGACACCATGATCGCCATGCTCATGACCGACGCCGACCTGTGCCGCCGGTACGTCCTGAGTGACTCCGCATATTGGGACGCTCGCCTGCACCTGGCGCCTTGCACGGCGGCGCGCATCCGCGGCGCTTCACCAAGTACGCCGGCAAGGGTGCATCCCGCCGCAAGCCATCGGCTGCTGCGCCGCGATGACCCGCGGCCTTGGCTCGCGGTGGGCGACGCCGCGCTCGCCGTTGATCCCGTCTCGGGCAGCGGCGTGCCGAGGGCACTGCGCACCGCCGAAGCCGCTACATACACCGCGTCGCAACTTCTCGATCGCCCGGAAGATGCCGCGGCACTGATCGTCGCGTACGAGGACGCACGCAACGACGAGTTCACTACCTACCTCACCGAACGCGCAAGTTACTACGCGATGGAAAGGCGTTACCGCACACCGTTCTGGGCACGCCGGAAGGGTCTTAGCCGTCCTAGTCGCATCGAGGTTCGCTAACGATGACGAATCGTCAATTCGGATTCCACACGAATCTCGCTGCCGGCACCGATGTCGCACGTCTATCGACTACCGAACGGGAAGCCATGGCATACGTCGGCGCGCAGTACAGCCAGTCAATCGCATTCATTGGAGAGTTCGACGAGCTATCTAGGCCGCTACAGGATGGGGAAGGAAAGATGAATGCGGAATTGTGGTACCAGAACAATGACATAGACATCGCGAAACATAGAACTGCCGCGAATGCACGTCTCATTGCGCGCGGCCTTGCCGCGGCTGCCGTCGCCGGTGGGCTGTTTGTCAGCACGCCTCTGCTGACTTACCCGTTGGCTCTGGCGAATCACGCCCCATATCCCATCGAGCGTCCCGACGGTGATCAGGACGGGTTGTTCGATGACGACGAAGCGAACGTCTACAACACCGATCCCAACAATCCCGACACCGACGGCGACGGGGCCGAGGACGGGGAAGAGGTCTTCTATGAGACTGACCCGCTAGTCGCCGAGGAAGACCAGAGCCGTCCCGACATGGATGAGGACGGTTTGTTCGATAACGATGAAGAGGGCGTCTACAACACCGATCCCAACAATCCTGACACCGACGGTGACGGAGTTGGCGACGGGCAGGAAGTCGAGGACGGCACCGATCCGCTTGGCCAGGAACCCGTGTTGACCACCCCGATACCCACGCCACCGCCATTGACTTCCCTTGAGCCGCCACCTTTCCCGGATATCCACTGAGGCTTCGGTTCTGGCTGCCGAGGCGCGATGCTGGTGGGCCTTTGAGCGGATCGCGCGGCCCACACTCACCGAGGATGGCCGCAGGGTTCCGGCCTTGAGGTTCGGCGACCCTAGGGTCCAGGCCCTGGCGGGCGCCGTGTGCACGACAATGTTCCCCGTCGCCGGCATCGCGAACAAGAGCCTGCGCGCCCTGATGACCGGACTGCTCGGCGGCCCTCCTACACCATGAATCGGGTCAAGCCGCGTTTTGGCCCGGCTGGGGGTCAACGGGCTCCTCGCGCCGCATTCCCGCAAAGAATCGCTACCGGCTCACCAGCGACGGGTTGCGGTTCGCCACTTTCTGCACCAAGCCGCACGACCGGCTGCTACCTTTCCTGCTCGCAGCCTACCAGCCAACCATCCGGAAACCATTGCGCACCATGCGTATTCACATCAATGATACGGCTGGTCCGTGTGCACCGCCACCGCCTTGACGACCAGGTCCCACGACACGGTGTCGAAGAACTTCTGGATGTCCAAATCAATCACCCAGTCGTATTTCCAACACCGTGCCCGGCACGCCCCCACCGCATCCAGTGCCGAGCGACGCGGCCGGTAACCACACGAATCGGAATGAATGATCGGCTCGACCTTCTCCTCCAACCGCGCGGCCACCACCGATTGCGCCACCCGATCCGCCACCGTGGGCACGCCCAGAACCCGGACCCCACCGCCATGCGGCTTCGGTATTTCCACGGCCAGCACCGGCGGCGGAAAATAACTCCCCGACGACATCCGGTTCCAGACCCGGTACAGATTGTTCTTCAGGTCCTTCTCGAAGTCCTCGACCGAGCACCCGTCCACCCCGGCGGCACCCTTATTGGCCCGCACCTTCTCCCAGGCCTCCTGCACCTCCCACTTCGAAATCTCGAACGACTTGCCTGACGATTTCAGCTCGCCCATCCAGACTCCTCCCGAACCCACGGTTCGGTTGATCCAACGAACACAGCCACGGATGACCCGGCCCCTTGGCTCCACTCCCACCGCGTCAAGCAGGAGCTTCGCAGCTAGTACGAGCCGGTCCGCCGGCGCGACCCGCATCGGTACTCCGTCCCTCACGGTTTCGCCCGCTCGGGAACCTCCCTCTGGCCACCACCGGTGGCGGTATCGGGACGCGCCTTCTCACGTTCCGCACAGAAGCCGCAGACCAGGCTCACGTCGCCTCCATGCCGGGCACCACCTGGCCGGTAAACGGGCATCCTCCAGGCTCGTCCCGGGACTATCCACCTGCCCCGGTTTCGATGCCAGCCAACCTGTTTCGACACGTCAACGGCTACAACGCTCGTCTTCCTGATCCCCGCCTGACCCATGAACTGGGCCTTCTCCCACATCGCTCACCACGACAGTCTTCAGCTAACGCAGCCGTGGGCGGCTTGAAGCCTCCCCCCGCAGGGCGACTCCGAAGGGCCAACAATCCTTCATCTCCTGCACAGCACCGCCTAAAGAAGCTTGCCTATCACGCTCCTCTCAACGTTCGTGACACACGTGGATCGAGGCTAAGTCGCCACCACGTCAGCGATTTACACGCACGTGTTCGGCGGCGCCAACGCAGAAACAATGGCCGCCCTAGAGGCGATGCGGCGAACGGTAACCGGGCCGAACGTCGTGCCGATGCAACGGACTCGACAAATATGACACCCACTCAGTGTTAGTTTTCCTAACGTACACACCGTCGCCGTCGACCGTCTTTTGGCTATGAGGAGGTTCTCTCTGTGACCCCTGCTGACGGCGAAACGAACGCTGCCTACAGTTTTAATGTTCACTATGTGACGACTGCAGAATTCTTTCTGCAGCATCTTCGTCAGAACTTGGACAAAATGCAGGCCCCGGCTGTGGGGGCGGCGCGGTCTAGGAGGCATTCGACCCCCAAGAGTGCTGTGGCGGCAGTGGCGCGGCCAAGGAATGCGCCGAATGCGCCGACCAAAAGCCTTTCGGCCATTCGCCAGAATGCCGCTGGCGCGGCCAGCATAATGCTTGGGACGGTCCGCCGACCTTGGCGGATCACGACACACTAAACACACTAAAGGAGAGCAGTCGTGAAACGTGGGCTCCTAGTAGCCGTTGCCGGCGCGGCGATCGTCGTCACAAGTCTGGCCGGCTGCGGCGAAGACAATAAGTCGTCGGCAACAACCGAGACAATGGAAACCGCAACAGCGGGAACGGCCACGGCCACCGCCGGAGCATCAAACGCCAAGGTGGTGGTTGACGGCCAGGAGCAGAACATCCAGGGGCAGGTCGCCTGCACCACGACGGGCGACACCGTGAACATCGCGATCGGCGATGCGACCACCGGCATCGGCGCGGTGCTGAGCAACACCCAGCCGCCCGACGTCATGTCGGTCGGGCTGGGCAATGTCAGCGGCGTGACCCTCGGATATGGTCAAGGAGTTCCCGAGGGTGTCAACCAGAGCAATGCCGAGGCCACTAAGGACGGCAACACCTACAAGATCACTGGCACCGGGATGGGCGTGGACCCGGCCAACCCGCTACAGCCGGTATACAAATCGTTCGAAATGAATGTGACCTGCCCGTAGCCAACGGGTCGTGACGGCGGCGTCCAGCGCGCGAGGGCGATCCGCGGCGTTGCTCGTCGTCGGAATCGTCGGTGCGGCCGACGGGCGGTATTCGCTGCGGTGGCACGGCGGGCAGGTTAATCGGAGGAGCAACGACTTCTCTACCGGTAAGCATGCTTTCCGCCCGTGAGCCGATGATTTCCAATGGCGCACTACCGATTTCGGCCAGATCCAACCCCAGGTCCAACTCGCCCTGGCCGTCCGCGATCCGCTGACCGGCTGCGGCCTTCAGCGCCTCGACCTGCGCCTCGTCGTGAGCTGATCCGACATGCTCGATGTTGCGCGACCCCCGCCGCGAGGACCACACGATCTGGACCGCCGTCGCTCCCGACGCGGTCTTCACCGTGCGTACATAGGCCACGGCTGCACCCTACGAGCCCCGATTAGTGCGCAGGTTTCGGCCTACCGCCGAACAAAACCGGAGATCACAGCCACGCCGCTGAGATCAGAGCCGGATCGTGTCCTAAGTCAGGTTTTACGAGCGGTGCGGGTGGACCGACGATGGACCGTTCGATGACCCGGCCGCCACGGCGTCGGGCACCACGCGGGCGCCGTGTCACCGGTAGACCGTCCGCACCGGGGGTTGGATGAGGCAGCGCGGACTGCAGTCGCCGGGCCGATGACCTACCGCGGACGGGGATTCGTCGCCGTTAAGTCCGGTGCGGACGCATTCTTGGCTGGGCGAGATTCCAGCAACATGAACACGGCTACCGTAAGCAGAATCAAGTTTTGCACGATCAGCACCGAGTCTGCCGCCTTCCACGCCGCCGCCGGTGGGTCCCCGAACTCCCATGGGGCGACCTTGGCCTCGTAAGACAAATAGGCTTCTAAGAGCCCGCACAGTCCCCACGCGATCAAAATGGATGCCCAAGCCATTCGGTATTTCCTGATTACCGCCATACCGAACAATACTCCTACCATTGCTGCTAAAGCGAGTACGGCCGGATAGACTATATCTTTAAGAAGACGTGCTGTATCAGCACTCAGATCATCCTTCTTCGAGACGAATCCGTTGGCAACGTGTAGCAGTATGACGGGCGCCATCAGCGCTGCACTCAGCATTGCGACCTTGTCGCGAAGGGACTTCGCTATCCACGCCAGAAGGCAAAAAGAAATGCCGATGAGAATCCGCGATGCGGTTTGCCAGTTCCAGATTCGGCCCTCGTCGTCGACGGGGTAATTGTTGCTCAGCAGGTATATCGGCGGGATTGCACCGGTGATCGCCGCGACGACGAGGAGCATCGCCGCTAATCCCAGATTTGATCGCGTGAAGCCGGAATAGGGCGGGCGTCCAGCATGGCTAGCAGTAGAGTCTTTTGGAATCGGTTTAGATATCCGCGGTTGTGTTCCCGGCGCGGGATGCGACATCAACGGACGTGGTTTGGGGGTTGGCTGTGGCTGTGATGCACGCGGAGGAGTCGGGGCTTCATCATTGAGCGGCTTCAAGTCGATGATCCTGCGATACACGTCTGCATAGAGATCGTCGCGATTGCGGAACCTCCGCAAGATGGCGTGGCCCTGTCGTCGCTCTTCAGGATCGACAGCTCGAAGGGCAGGCTCGAGCCGCGACAACACTTGGTGTTGCTGGTCGTGAGTGAGTCCATCTCGAGGGGCAAAAACTAGATCGACGAGGTCCGTGAGGTAGGACAGCGGCGCCGCCGGTGCCAAGGGCAAAGGTTGAGGTGGCGCCGGTGGCGGCGGCAGGCTCATCAGTGCGCTCGCTAACTTGATCGGGGCATGATCACGCTGTGCGCGGTCGCTGTAGTCGACGATCTGTCGGATTGAGTACCGTCGCGGAAGAGGAATAGATGTGGGCCCCATCCTGACGGGCAGCACGGGCTTGCGAAGCGCCTCGGCCCAATCGAATTCCCGGTCACATGCCACAGAATTCAGCGCCTCTTCCGAAATGATCGGGATGAACACATCGCACCCCTCAATTCGGCGCAGAATCTCCTGCCACCAATCCTGGCTACCGTGAAGCCAGGAATCCAGCCAGGCGTTGCAGCCCAGCTCGCGGAGGTGACGCTCCAACTGGTCGACGTCCGGCTTGTTCGCGCGGGCGTATGAGATGAAAACGTTCCGCACGGCCACCCCCACATCGTCATTCGGCCAGCTCAGTATGCGCCGAAGGACTACACGAGAGCGGGTTCCGCGACGAAAACGAGCAGTCAGCTATCACCGAAGTTGCGGCGATTCCGTGGCGGTCCATCTGGCCCATTTATGAAGCGGCCCCCGAGTCAGGTGCTCAGGGTTGGACGGATCATGGGGCTCGGGAGCCGGGCGACTGCGGGGGATTCGCCAGGCGAGGTGATTCCTCGGCGGGCGCTGCTAACGCGCAGCCACCTCACATGTCCATGAGTCAATCAATTTGTCTGCCTGGCGATGCTACCGAGCCCAAAGACGTGCGTTGCCAACATTTCTGAGTTCTCCATCAACGATCCGTACGTAGTTCGTTCTCGGCACAGCGCTGCCGACGTCCGGTCGCTGGCGTGTGGTCGCGACCGCTGGAGATCTGAGTCGTGCCCAGTTCGGCTGTTCGCACATGTGGACCGGTCACCGCGCGGTCGAACCCGGGGTAGCCGGCCTCCATCGTGTAGGTCTTCTCGATGAGTTTGTGCGATTCGACGTAGGCGCGCACCGCGATCCCGGTTGTCAGATCGATACCGTCGGCCGCGCTCCACCGAAGGCCCCGCTCAACAGATGTGTGAGTGCAGCCGGCCTCGTAGTGATCGTCTTGAGGGCGCTGGCATCCGCAGATCTCGTCTGTGACGGCCCGGTCGTGGATCGGCGCGGTCTCGCCGGCGCACTGGTCGACGTTGTCGTAGCTGGTGTGCGTCCAGCTCGCCTCGGTACGTGGTGGGCGTGACCCGTTTCGTCAAAGAACCCGACCGGCTCGGCGCGGGCCAGTTCCCGGCTGGATTGGATGCGCACAGTGGCGGCGGGTGCCCGATCGTCAAACGGAACATCGGTGTCCTTCCGGTCTGGTCAGGCGGCGCCGTGGCCCCAGGGCCGCGATGGCTTCGGGGCGAAATCCGCTGCAGTGCCGCTGGCCGGCGACCACCGGGGCCCGCGGGATATCCGAGGCTCATCACGTAGTCGCGGGCATCGCGATCGGTTGTGAGGTCGACGGTGGTGTAGGGCAGGTGGGCTTTCTGCAGGGCGGGGCACGTCGAACGACATTGCGCGCAGGCGAGTTTCGTGTAAACGGTGATTGGATTCATTTCAGACCGTGCTTGGTCGCCCGGGTTGCGAAGCACAGTTCCTTTTCGCAGCAGCGCGACGATTTGGGTCGCGAAGCGGCCGGGGATGTCGGCGGCACCGACCTCGAGCGGCGACGGAATGGCCTCGGTCGGCGACGTCGGTCATGATGCCTGCTTCCTACTGGTCCGCGCCAGGGATGATCCGCGGGTCGAGGTATGCGTAGATGACGTCAACAATGAGGTTGACGACGAGGAACACGACGGCGGTGACCTTTCCAACGGTGTTGGCGGGCTTCTCGAGTGTTGGCGGACTTCGCTGCACTTACGAAAACTGCCTCGTCCGAATTGGCGCGATCGCCGGTTTGCCAGAAGCCCCGGGGAATACCTGCCGGATGGCCACGATTCCCCGGCGCAGGGTCGGGATCGCGACGACCAGCAGAGTCGTGAGCGCCAGGAGATCGAACACGGGTTCGCCAGCCAGCCCGTGCGGATACCCGGCTCTGCAGTCAACGGCCAACGCGTTGAACAACTCATCGGGCAGCCACCCAGGCATCGAGCCAGACGTAGAGTCGCTGCACCGCACTTTCAGGGCGGCGAATCCGACCATCATGACCGCCGACACAAGCGAGATACCGCCAACAAGCAATCTGGAGGCATACACACGGGCACTCCTGCCCATCCTCAGCGGGGCCAGACGTGAGCGGCTACTGCGGATGCCGGCCAGTCGGTAGACGCCCCATCGGCACAAACGCCAGCCGATGATGAGCGTTGCCGCCGCAGCGATGAGATACACCACCGTATCGAGACGGACCCACCTCCCGATCACCTCATCGGCCCGTTCGGCAGGAGCTAACAACCAGCTTGCGACAGAGCGAACCCATCCGCCGGCGGGCCCAACACGATTGCCGCCACTTCCGAGAGTTCCAGCAGGCCGAGCAGCGCTACGGCGGCGCCACCGAACAGGGCCGACAGTCCGGTCACGAAGCTGCCCCGGGGGCGTGGTTCTGGCTCGGGCATCGCGGGTTCGCGCGCGCTGCGATAGCGCAGCATCGAGCGCGCACTCCCACGCAGCAGAATCGCCGATGACACCACGATCACCAGCAGAAACACGAACGAAAAGCCCGCTATGAGCGCCGCCTCCACGACGCTGCCTCCATACGGACTCGTGGCCATGCCATAGCCCATGAAGGGAGTAGCCAGGAGACCCAGCAGCGACGGGAGGAAGAGCAGCGCTCCGGCGCCGATCCCGAGCATGCCCATGACTTGGGCCTTGGTGCGCCTGCACTCCAGTATGGGCTCGACCAGGGCATCGTGACTGAGCTCGTAATAGGTGCTTTCCGAACGGCTTTCGGCACGCAACAGACGATTGGCCACCAGTCGGCCCAGGGTTTCCCTGGGCAGGTGGAGTCGGCGGCGAATCTCGTTTTCCTCCAGGCTGAGACGGCGTCCTTCGGGGCTGATCAGATACTCCTCGCACAGGCGACGCGATGCGCGGCGGCTGCGCCGGTCCGGCAAGCTCTCGATTACTTCTCGATAGAAGTCGCGCAG
The DNA here is from genome assembly GCA_963851115.1 of uncultured Actinomycetota bacterium. Classification (GTDB taxonomy): domain Bacteria; phylum Actinomycetota; class Actinomycetes; order Mycobacteriales; family Mycobacteriaceae; genus Mycobacterium. The sequence goes on along the minus strand of CAWKOI010000002.1, from coordinate 1,162 downwards.
AGTCTGGGTGAGCCCGGCTTCGCCGCCGAGGTCCGCCATGGTGATGGTCAGGTCGGCGTCAGATTCCCGCTGCCGGGCGTCCACGATCTGCTCCATGCGCTGGCAGATCAGTTGCAGCTGAAAGGGTTCGACGTAGTGCCGGGTCTCCCCGATGACGGGCGTGTGCGTGCTGTGTGGCGATTTGTAGAACTTCTCTGCACGCGCCCGGAGCGCATTCGGGCCGAAGTCTTGGGCGTCCTCGTACTGTTGGGCGACCGCGGCCAACGTCGTTCCGATGACGCGCAACTCGTCCTCTTCGAGCTCGGCCGCGAGTTCGCGGGTCAGTGCCTCAGCGAAGCTGCTGTCCGCGGCGTCAGCAGAGGTGCCGACGGTGTCCATTGGGATCTCGGGACCGAGAACGAGGATGCACTGGCCATGCCGAATGCTGGTCACGAGAGTGTTCCAGTGCTGTTTCTCCATCCAGCTGCCCTCGTTCTGGCCGCCGAGGCGTTGGGCCTGCACGACGAATCCAGCTCAAAGGCTGCCGCCGCGGTGTAGTCATCACCGAGTGCTTCCAGGGAACATGTCGGCCGAATCGGTGAGGGCTATCCGCTTGCCGGGCCCCCTCGGGGCTGCCGAACAGACCGCCCGCCCCCCAAGGCCTTCCCGATGCGTCGGGGACGGCAGACCCTAGCTGTTGGAAGTAGCCCGACGAGAGACCGTCATCGGATTCAGAGTCGAATTGGACGTTCTTCGTCTGCGGATCGGCCGGATTCCACGGGCACCACCACTGCCGTTGACCGTTGCTGTCGAGTGGTTAACCCGGTTCGATGTAACCCTCGGTACCTGTTCGGCGTAGAGGGTCGCCGCCACTGCCGCTGCCCGCATATTTGGTCGAGCTTTTCCGGTGCCGGGCGGCCCGACTCAGCGCGGCCCATCCGGCTGCCCAGTAACAGGTCAATTCACGGGGGCATCTGCGCATCTGCAACGTCATCGACCGGGATACGAAACACGAGCACCGGCGAAATAGTCCATCTCATGAAATTGCCGCCCGCTTATTGCGCGGGATGCAGTTCGTCCGTTCGCTGTCGTCTAGGGCTGGCCGACCACGCGTCGGTCTGGGCGCGAACACGGTAGGGATGGGCTACATCGGGTAAAGACGGCGAGCGCGTCACTCGGGCAC
>CAWKOI010000001.1:0-58942 GCA_963851115.1 uncultured Actinomycetota bacterium | reverse complement strand
AACGAAGCCCCGTCTTACTACCGGCCTCGAGGACCTGCCGTCGGCGGTGAGGATCACGCGGCCGCGTCATCCGCTGCAGGGCCGGTCGTTGCGGGTGTTGGGCGGGATGCGGCGGCACGGGGTCATGGAGTTGCTGCTGGTGCTGCCCGATGGCAGCAAGTCGTTGGTCCCGGCCGCCTGGACGGACGCGAAGCCATCCGGCGCCGACGGTGAGGGCGTGGTGGCGACGCTGGGGTCGGTGGCGGATCTGCTGCATGTGTGCGAGCTGGTCACCGGCCTGTCGCAGCGCGAACCACATGGCGGGACAGGCTGCAGGGATGTCACCGTGCAAGGAGGACTCCCGTGCAGCCTGTCCAGCTCAGTTTGATACCAGATCCGACCCCGACCTCGATCCGCCCGCTGACGGCGCCGCCGGCACCGACGGTCGAGCAACTGCCCGCCGACGCGGTCGACGCGGCGATCATGTTGCTGGCCAACGTGATCGCCAAGGCCGCCGCGCCGACCGGCAGCGAGGTGGCCGGCGATGAGTGAACCGAAAGTCACCGCCGCGCATCTGCGTCGCGCCGCGGTGGTGTATGTCCGCCAGTCCACCATGGCCCAGCTCGCCCGCAACCGGGAGTCCACCACCCGCCAGTACGACCTGGTCGCGCGCGCGGTGGAGTTGGGCTGGCCGCGCGCCGCGGTCCGGGTGATCGACGACGACCTCGGCGTCTGCGGCGCGAGCGCCACCGGCCGGTCCGGGTTCGCCGAGCTGGCCGCGCAGGTCGGGCTGGGCCAGGTGGGGATCGTTGTGGCGCTGGAGGTTTCGCGGTTGGCCCGCAACAACGCCGACTGGTACCGGCTGCTGGATCTGGCCGGGATGACCGACACGCTGATCGCCGATGCCGACGGGATCTACCATCCCGGGGTTGTTCAATGATCGGATGCTGCTGGGCATGAAGGGCACCATGTCCGAGGCCGAACTGCACATCCTGCGCGCCCGCCTCGACGGCGGGATCCGCAGCAAGGCCGCCCGCGGCGAGCTGCGTCGCGGACTGCCGGTCGGGCTGGTCTGGGGCGAAGCCGACGGCGAAATCCGTTGGCATCCAGACGAGGCCGTTACCGGTGTGATCGCCGCGATCTTCGAGCGGTTCGCCGTGTGCGGGTCGGTGCGCGGGGTGTGGCTGTGGCTGCGCGAGCAAGGGTTGAAGTTCCCGCTGCAACCGACCGCCTACCTGCGCGGCGGCGAGATCACCTGGGTCGAGCCGACCTACCACGCGGTGCACAACGTGCTCACCCACCCCGCCTACGCGGGCGCCTACGTGTTCGGCAAGACCCGCCAGCGCCGCCACCGTCGACGCCGACGGGCGATTGCGCGTCCGCCGCCACAGGCTGCCGCAAGGCGAGTGGGAGGTGCTCATCACCGACCACCACCGCGGGTTCATCGACTGGGACACCTACCAGGCCAACCAGACTCGTATCCGGGCCAACACTCGCCCGACGGCGCACGAGCCCGGCACCGGCGCGGTCCGCGAGGGCTGCGCGCTGCTGCAGGGCCTGGCCACCTGCGGGGTCTGCGGGCGCAAACTCGCCGTCTACTACGACGGCCCGGCCAAGACCACCCCCGGCTACTACTGCACCGGCACCGGCACGCTGGTCGAGGGCAAGGGCGCCCGCCACCTGCGCGTCGGCGGGCAGGCGATCGACACCGCGGTCGCCGAGGCGTTCCTGGCCGCGCTGCAACCCGCGGCGCTGCAGGCCTGCCTGGCCGCCGCCCAGCAGCTCGAGGACGGCCACGACGCCGCGCTGGCCCAGTGGCGCCGCCAGGTCGAGCAGGCCCGCTACCGGGCCGGCCGCGCCGAACGCCGCTACCGCGCCGTCGACCCGGACAACCGCCTGGTCGCCCGCGGCCTGGAGACCGAATGGAACACCGCGCTGCAAGCCCTCGCCGACGCCGAGGCCGAACTCGCCCGCCGCGAAACCGCCCGACCGAAAACCCTGACCCCGCAAGAGAAATCAGTGATCCTGGCACTCGGCGACGACCTCGCCGGCGCGTGGTCGGCGCCGACCACCACCGACAAGGACCGCAAACACCTGCTGCGCAGCCTGCTCGACGAGGTCAACATCAACGTCTACCGCGACCACACCGACAGCACACGCCGAGCTGCTGCTGCGCTGGAAAGGCGGCGCGATCACCGAACTGTCGGTGCCGATCAAACGCAAACCACCCAACCGGCTGCGCACCGACGAGGACACCATCGACCTGGTCCGCCGCCTCGCCGTCCACTACCCCGACGCGGTGATCGCGCACATCCTCAACCGGCAAGACCGCCGCACCGCCCGCGGATTGTCGTTCACCGCCGGTAGGGTCCAGTCGCTGCGCCACCACTGGCACATTGCCTGCCACCAGCCCGACGACCGACCCGCCGGAAGGAGAACTGCTCACCGTGACCGACGCCGCCAACGAACTCGGCCTCGCACCCTCCACCCTGCACCGCTGGCTGGCCGACGGGTTCATCGCCGGTGAGCAACTCACCCCCGGCGCGCCCTGGCGGATCCGGCTCACCGACGAGATCCGCACCCTGTTCGTCGACGACGCCCCCGACGGCTGGCTCGCCATGCTGGAGGCCACCCTCGCCTACGGCGTGTCCCGCCAAACCATCATGCAACGTGTCAAGCGCGGCGAACTGCAAGCCGTCCACCTCCGCACCGGACGCCGAAAAGGCCTGCGTATCCAGCCCCCAACCACCCAGGAAGGACTGTTTTAACCATGACAATCAACGAAAGGAGCAGTGTGACAATGCATCCAAGAACTTCGGGATGTCCAAATCGATCACCCAGTCGCCTCTTCCAGCACCGCTGCCGGCATGCCGCCACCGCGTCCAGGCCGACCGGTGCGGCCGATAGCCGTAGGAGTCTGGATGAAAGATCGGCTCGACCTTCGCCTCCAGCCTGCGGGCCACCACCGTTTGGGCCACTCTGTCCGAGATCGTCGGCACACCAAGGGTCCTGGTCCCACCGCCATGCGGTTTGGGTATCTCCACCGCCTTCACCGGAGGCGGAAAGTAACTGCCCGACGACATCCGATTCCAGATCTTGTACAGATTGTTCTTCAGATCCTTCTCGAACGCCTCGAGCGTCACCCCGTCCACACCCGGCGCACCCTTTTGGCCTTGACCTGCCGATAGGCCTCCCATACCTCCCACTTCGAAATCATCAAACGACTTACCTGATGGTTTCAGCTTGTCCACCCAACTCCTCCCGGAGACGCGCTCCCGGTTGACCGACCGAACACACCACAGATGACCCGGCCCCTTTGCTCCACCCCCACCGCGCCCAGCAGGGGCTTCACCGCTACTACGAGCCGGTCCGCCAGCACGCCCCGCGACGGTACTCACTGCCTTCCGGTTTCAGCCGCTCGGCAACTCCCTCTCGCCATCCTCGACAGCAGTGTCGAGACGTGCCTTCCCACGTTCCATGCAAGAGCCGCAGACCGGCTCACGTCGCCTACATGCCGGACACCGCCTGGCCAGAAAGCGGACACCCGCCAGACTCATCCCGGGCTGACCTACTACACGCCCGGTTTTGATGCCACCCTACTAGTAACGACACGTCCACAGCGATCCCCGAAACGAGGACTGCGCACCGTCTTCCCGATCCCCACCTGACGCATCTCGTGCGCCTTTTCCACATCGCTCACCACGACGGTCTTCAGCCAACGCAGCATGTGGTGGTTTGCAGCCTCCCTCCGCAAGGGCGGCGGCGAAGGGCCAACCTTCATCTCCTGCACAGCACCATATCACGAAAGTCTCGACCTACAAACAGACTCCCTTCCACGTTCGTGGCACACGTGGTGGTTCGTAGATGGCGGCAAACCAGGCTTGGCGTTAGCGTTCTTGTTCGGCGATCAGTTGGGGGCGTTCGCGGCGTTCGTTGCGCGATGCGGTCGCGGCGGTCTTGGTCGCGGGTTTGTTTGCGGCGCGGCATCATTGCCGACGCGGTCGGGGCCAGGTGTCTGCGGGGCGGTGGAGGTGGAGTTCGCCGGTGGGTTGGGCCAGCGCGGGGAACATGGTCGCACCGTGGGGTTGGGTGCCATAGAGAAGGCCGGTGGGAGCGGTCAAAACGATGGTCCCATCGGGCAGCTGCTGATCGGTCCAGCCCGCACCAGAACGTCTTGATCAGATGGTGGCTGCGGCAGTAGGGCTTGGTGTTCGAGGGATGGGTGGGTCCGTACGGCCAGGGCACGGTGTGGTCGATATCGGATTTCTCGGCCGGCCGGTCACAGCCCGGCCAACGGCACGTCAGATCGCGCCACCGAATGAATTCCGCGTCGCCGCGCTGGGCCGATACCCCGGATCGGGCGCGGCGCCGGTGGGCACCGCCACCGGCGTGAGCTTGGCCGAGGTGGCCAGCGCGCGCACCGACTCGGCGGGCAGAATGCCGAACCCGGGCAGATAGCCCGGCTTGTCACTGTCCCGTCCAGCGTGGCTTGCTCGGCCAGCACATGAATGACCGCGGCCGCGGTGGCGTTGCGTTCGGCCGCTGCGGCGCAGTCGTCGCGACCGCACCGGCAGGCCAGGCTGGCTTCCCGCGCGCCAGCGGGCCGCACGCATCGGCGCGGCGCTGCCGCAGGTGCGCGGATCGTGCCCGCACACCGTGGCCGCCAACGCCTCCAGACGCTGATCCAGCGCGGCGCCGTCGGCGGCGTGAATGTTGCCGAAGACGCCGGCCATCCCCACCTCGGTCGGCACGATCTCGACATAGCGGCCGTCATCAATCTTCGGCGGCACCCGCACCCCGGCCGGATCGAACTTGGCCACCCACAGATCAAGCCGATCCCGCAACTTCGGGCCCGAGAGCTTCATCCACTTCTCGGCGTGGCGGGCCAACGCCTCATCCAGCCGGGTCATGACCTCGTCGTCGACGTTCTCGGTGCGCGCGATGATCGTCGACACCATCCGGAAATCGATCACCCCACGGGCGAATACCTTGGCCACCTGCGGCAGCCGCTCCCGCAACGTGCGGCCATAGTGAATCTGGCCCACCGCGCGGGCGCGACTGATGTTTTGGGCCGCCGAGATCTCCGCGGCGACCTCCTCGGTCGGATCGGTGCGCCACCAAAAATGTCTCCGCCAGCTCGTGGGCCCGCCGGGCATAGAGCTCACCGACCGCCACCAGCCGCTGGGCGATCGCCGTCGACTCATCGCGGGTGGCCTCACCCATCACCTCGATGAGCTCGGCGTCCGGGATGCCTTCGAACACACTATCGACCTATGCCAGCGTCCGCCGACTCGACACCGACCCGAACCAGCAGCTCAACCCAACCTGTGGATAAAAACGGCGTCTGGGGATAAACCCAGAGGAGCTACGTCGACACGACCCCGCGCAGGCCGTCGGCGCCGAACAGTGGCTCGAGCATCGCCGACATATCGGGCCCGCGACGCAGCCCGTGCCCGCCATCGACATTGATTAGCTGGCCGGTGATCCAACTGGCGGCGTCGCTGAGCAAGAACAATGCAGCGTTCGCGATGTCCTCGACCTCGCCGGCCCGCGGCAATGGCGTGCAGGACGCATAGTCACCGCTGATCTCGGGCGAACTCAGAATGGGCGCAACGAGATCCGTGCGGATCAGGCCCGGCCGAATGCAGTTGACCCGCACCCAGGACGGACCGAGCTCGTCGGCCGCCAACATCATCAGGTGGTCGACGGCCGACTTGCTGACCCCGTATGCACCGAACCACCGGTGCGTGTTGCTCGACGCGATGGACGAGATCCCGATGAACGACCCACCGCCGCCGCGGACCATTTCCCGGGCGGAATGTTTGAGCACATACATCGAGCCGTTGACGTTCAGGTCGACCGTGCGTCGCCATGCGTCGGAGTCGACCTGTGTGATCGGGCCGATCGTCTCGCTGCCACCGGCGCAGTGCACCACGCCGTGCAGCCGTCCGGTCCACGCGGTGGCGGCCTCCACCACGCGGGCAACCTCGTCCTCGTTGGTGACGTCGGCGGGCTCGTACAGCACCTCACCATCGCCGGCCTTCGCCTCTGATCTCGTCTGCGGCAGCGGACAGCCTGTCGGCATTGCGGCCGACGAGCATCGCCTTCCCGCCGGCTGCGACCACCGCGGCGGCCACGCCCTTGCCTATCCCGCTGCCACCACCGGTGACCAGTACCGTTCGATCCGCCAACGACAGCTGCACAGCGACCCCTTCGTCCGACAACTAGAACAGGTTCTCGTTATACGTCACGGCTCGTCGCGCCGCGCAGCCTTGGGCGCTCCGAGGGTCCGCCAATCCGGAACGTCTGGCGGCAGGCCCACCGGGTAGCGGTTCTCGTTGTGCGCCGCCCAATGCGCATGCCCGAGCTCGTGAATGTGAAATCCGTGCCGCAGCGCCTCGGTGAAACCCATTGCATCGCTGGCCGCATTGACCGAATCCTTGATCAGCAGTGCCGCCATGGTCGGGCGCTCGGCGATGCGGCGGGCGAATTCGAGTGTCTTGTCCTCGAGTTCGCCGCGGGGGAAGACCTTTGACACCATGCCGAGCTGGTAGGCCTCATCGGCGTTGATCGAATCGCCGGTCAGCAGAAGTTCTTTGGCCTTGCGCGGGCCGAATTCCCATGGGTGCGCGTAATACTCGACACCGGGCATGCCCATCCGGACACCTACGACGTCGCTGAACTTCGCATCGTCGGCGGCGACGATGAGGTCGCACGCCCAAATCAGCATCAGCGCAGCGGAGATCGCGTTGCCCTGCACCGAGGCGATGGTGATCTTGCGCAGATCCCGCCAGCGCCGGGTGTTCTCGAAGAAGAAGTGCCACTCCTGCAGGTATGTCCGCTCCGCGATGGCAGGCACGGTCGCGCCGTGCGAACGGAAGGTCGGATGCTGCGCGGGACCGGGTTTGCGCTCGAGTAGCGCTTCCTCCGACCCCAGATCGTGTCCGGCCGAAAAGTTCTTGCCCCGGGCGGCCAGAATCACCACCCGCACCTGGTCGTCCGCCTCGGCCCGTCCGAACGCCTCGTCCAACTGCACCAACAAGGTTCGTGACTGGGCGTTCTGGGCTTCCGGGCGGTTGAGCCAGATACGCGCGATGCGCCCGTCGTCGAGCGCCTCGTAGGTCACCTGTTGGGGCGCATCGCCTCCGGCCGGTTCGGCATTCACGCTTTGCACATTACGGTGCCACAGGGAGCCGTTTCGCAGCGGTGCCACAGCAACTTGACAGCGATCTATCAGAAATGGGACGAACGCACCACTTTATCGACGATGAAAGGGCTTTTCCCCGTGAGTCGGCGTAATATTCGCGCTAGCAGATGGCCTCTCCCATCGTGAGATTGGGACGGCCACTGGAACGGTCAGCAAAACTACAGAAAGCGTGACGATGGCGACCCTTCAGCTCCCTGCACGACGGCTCATCCTTGCCGGTGGATTCGCGGTCGCAGTTGCCGCCGCCCCAGCGATCGTCGCCTTCGCGACACCAGCGGCTGCACCGGCACCGCAGTTGCAGCCTGTCCCAGCGGCGAAACCGAGGACACGTTCACCAATGTGTGCGTGCCCGACCTGGTGCCGAACTCGCCGGCGTTCGGCACGACTTCGCCCACCGGCGGCCTCCCTGAGATCAGCGGCATCCCCTGCACGGGAGCCAACTCCGGTCAGTGCATCGGCCTGGCCGAGGAACAACAGGCCCAGGGGCCGCAACCGATTCCGCGTTCCACGGTCAGTTCCAGCCCGTAACAGAAAGTCTCGTCACAGCAATGACGACATTCCCGATCTCAACTCGACGACTGATCGTTGCGAGTGGGTTCGCCCTGGCAGTCGCTGTCGCGCCGGTTATCGCCGCGATCGCGCTGCCCACTCACGTGGCACCTATCGCGGCATGCACGCCTGGTGAGGAAGAGGACGTCTACACCACCGTCTGCACACCGTATTTGGTGCCGAACTCGCCGTCGGGTTTGACCGCGATACCCGGCAACCCCGATATCCCCGAGATCGATGGCATCCCCTGCACAGGACGGGATTCGGGCGCTTGCATCGGCCTGGCCGAAGAACAGCAGGCTGAAGGGCCGCAGCCGGTCCCGCGTTCCACCATCAGTTCCAGCCCGTAACCGGGCGGACACCGTTTCATAGCCGAGGCGCCTTATTGGCGCCTCGGCTTTTTCATGCCTACCCGTCGGTAACAGCGAAAATCCGCATTAGCTGGTCGCCTAGCAGACCGCAACTGCACGCGACACATTCCCAGGGAACTGGTGGAACGTATGCAGATTTCTTTCAGCTTCCATAGAATCCACCCGACGACTTGGTCAATAACTACAGAAAGCGTGACGATGGCGACCTTCCAGCTTTCAGCACGACGAATGATCCTTGCCGGTGGATTTGCGGTCGCAGTTGCCGCCGCCCCGGCGATCGCCGTCTTCGCTGTGCCGACCCCCGACGCCGCACCGGTGGCCCAGTGCCCGGGCGGCGAGGAGCAAGACCAGTTCACCGGGGTCTGTGTCCCCCACACTGTCCCGAACGCGGGCTCACAGTTCAGCTCCATTCCCGGCAACCCCAGCATCCCCGCAGTGAATCTGCCGGGCGGCGGTGGCGCCATCCCCTGCACCGGGCACAACTCGGGTCAGTGCATCGGTCTTGCCGAGGAGGCGGCGGCCGCGGGACCGCAAGCTGTGCCGGAGTCCACGGTCGGCTCAAGCCCCACGGTGACCGGCCACATCGGCTAGTCGCCGCAGGCGGCGACTAGGGGCGCAGCCGAGTCGCCTACAGTTGTCCTATGCCTGCGAAATCAGATCCCGCCGAACTCGGCGACGTCGAACCGTTAGCCGACAGCACTGCACGCCAGGCCAGGCGTGTTGTCGCTGCGTACGCAACCGACGCCGATGAATGCCGGATTTTCCTGTCCATGCTCGGCATTGGACCTGCGAAACTCGAGGCGTAAGTGGCTCCGCGGGGCGGCCAGAGGGTCGGCTCCGGGGATTCCGACTTCGTCGTGGTGGCCAACCGGCTGCCGATCGACATGGAGCGGTTGCCCGACGGCAGCACAGAGTGGAAACGGAGCCCCGGTGGTTTAGTCACCGCGCTCGAGCCGCTGCTGCGCCGCCGGAGTGGCGCGTGGATCGGGTGGGCCGGCGTACCCGATGCCGACGAGGATCCGATCGACGACGACGGCCTGCAGTTGTACCCGGTGCGGCTGTCGGCCGACGACGTCGCCTCGTACTACGAGGGCTTTTCGAACGCAACGCTGTGGCCGCTTTACCACGACCTCATCGTCAAGCCCACCTACCACCGCGAGTGGTGGGATAGCTACGTCGAGGTGAACCGGCGGTTCGCCGAAGCAACCGCGCGTGCCGCGGCGCAGGGCGCGACGGTGTGGGTCCAGGACTACCAGTTGCAGCTGGTTCCGAAGATGCTGCGGATGCTGCGGCCGGACCTCACCATTGGCTTCTTTCTGCACATCCCGTTCCCCCCGGTAGAGATTTACATGCAGATGCCATGGCGCACCGAGATTGTCGAGGGACTGCTCGGCGCCGATCTGGTCGGCTTCCACCTGCCCGGTGGCGCACAGAACTTCTTGGTTCTGGCCCGGCGCCTGGTCGGCGCGAACACCACGCGCGCAACCGTCGGTGTGCGGTCGAGGTTCGGCGAGGTCCAAACCGGCTTTCGCACCGTGAAAGTCGGTGCCTTCCCGATCTCCATCGATTCGACGGCGCTGGACCAGCAGGCGCGCAGCCGGGCCGTCCGGCAGCGGGCCCGCGAGATCCGCAGCGAGCTCGGCAACCCACGCAAGATCCTGCTCGGCGTCGACCGTCTGGACTACACCAAGGGAATTGACGTTCGGCTGAAGGCGTTCTCGGAGCTGCTCGCCGAACATCGGGCCAAGCGCGACGACACCGTGCTGGTTCAGCTCGCGACACCGAGCCGTGAACGCGTCGAGAGCTACAAGGTGATGCGCGAAGACATCGAGCGCCAGGTCGGCCACATCAACGGCGAATACGGTGAAGTCGGTCATCCGATCGTGCACTACATTCACCGGCCAGTCCCCCGCGACGAGTTGATCGCCTTTTTCGTGGCTGCCGACGTCATGCTCGTCACGCCGTTGCGCGACGGGATGAACCTGGTAGCCAAGGAATACGTGGCCTGCCGCAGCGACCTCGGCGGTGCGCTGGTGCTCAGCGAATTCACCGGCGCCGCAGCCGAACTCCGTCAGGCCTACCTGACCAACCCACATCACCTCGAGGGTGTCAAGGATGCGATCGAGGCCGCGCTGAATCAGACGCCGGAAGAGGGCCGGCGACGGATGCGCGCCCTGCGCCGGCAAGTTCTCGCACATGACGTGGACCGCTGGGCGCGTTCGTTCCTGGATGCGTTGGCGTCCACACCGTCCGCGGAGCGGACAATTCAATCCCAGCCGGCCGTCGATTCTTAGATCGGAGTGATGTACTCGATCAGCCATTTGCCGTCGATCTTCTGATAATCAACGCGCAATCGGCTTCCGTCGTAGACCGGCTCCTTGGACTTGTCGGTCACCGTCCGGTTCATGTACACCATCACCGAAGCCGAATTCCGTTGCGCGCTCAGTACTCCCACCCCGACCACGTTGGCCTGGCTGACCAGTTGCCGTTCTCGTGCTTGCGGAATGATGTCCTTGTTCGCCCGGTCCTGGAACTCCTTGCGGTAGTCCGGTGTCAGCAGCGGATAGACCTCGGTGAGGCTGCGCTCGACGGTCTGGTAGTCGTAACCGAAGACCTGCGGAATCTGCTTCGCCGCCAACGGAGCCAGTTCTGCGCGCGTGGTTTGCTCCCCGCGGAGCTCCACCCGGTTCCAGTACATCCAACCACCGACGGCGGCGAGCGCGACGAAGCTCACCGCGAGCAGCGCGGTCAGCGCGCCCGTCAGCTTCGCGGTCGAGCGGCGCATCAGTTGCCCCCATCGGGGTACTTGAGGTCGTAGGCCGTCATGTGCCCGTTGTCGTCCTCGTGCACGATGATTCGCAATCTGTACGGCTGCGATGGCTTGTTGGTGCCCTCCATGTCGGTCACCGTCACCCGTGCCGACACCAGCACCGCCGCATTGTTGGCGATCTCGTCGATCTTCTCGAGTGCGACACCGTTGATCACCGCCTCGGAGCTCGCGTTGGTGTCGCGGAAGATCGCCTTCAGATTGTCGACGTTGTTGTTCTGGCTCATCATGTCGCGCAGCGGGCCGCTGGTGCCATTGACGAACTGGTCCACGCTCTGGTCGATGTTGTCCTGGGTGTAGCTGAACATGTTCACCACCGTCTGCGAGGCGGTGTCCACGAAGCGCTGCTCGCGGGCTTGGATTGCCTCGGCGTCGCGCTGCTGCGCGAACATCACTGCGACCACCCCGGCCAGGACCGCGGCCGCCAGGAATGCGGTCGCCACCGAGACGATGGCCACCAGCTTGCGGTTCGGCTGACGACGCGGCGGAGGTGCGGCGGGCCGGCGCAGCCGCAGCCTTCACCGGCTGTGGCGGCTGGACCCGGACACCGGTCGACGACGTCATCGCGCCGCTTGCCGGGCCTGCCGCCCGCGACGCGCGCCGGCGCACCGGCTTCGGCGCTTCGGGCGGCGTCAAAACCGTTTCTTCTGCCATTACGCCTGCCTTGGAGCCAACATCAGATCAACCCAATTTTCCGCAGGCGCCAGTTTGTCAGTACCAGGCGCGTACACGCCAGTTCCGCCCGCTGGGTCGACGAACTTACCGTTCTGGTCGTACGTGGTGACCGCTGGGCCGTCCCCCTGCCCTTCGGGCGGGTGGTGCCCCCAGGCCATCGGCACCTCCGCGGGCAGCGGCGGGCTGTCGGCGGGCGGCGGTGGCGGCGGGCGGCGCGGGCGCGGGCCTGCCGTACGGCGGCACCTGTTGGTCCGGCGGCGCATAGAACGGCCACGGCGGTGGCATACCAGGTTCGTTCGGCGGCACCGGCAGCGGGAACGGCCCATGCGGAGCAGGCCCGGGACCGGGCGGAACGCCGGGCGGCAGCTGCACGACCGGTGGCCCCGGATCCGGATCCACCTGGGGCGGAATGTACGGGTACTTGTTCTGCGGCAGGATCATCCGCGGATCCTCGATCGGAGTGCCGACCGGCACCGGCGGGCCGCGCCACGGATTGTTGCCGATCGGCACGTAACCGCGCGGATCCCGGCAGAGCTGCACCGTTGGCGCCCGCTTACCGGGGAACTCCTGGCACGGGTAGTTGCGCGCGCCGCGCACCACGCTTGGATCGTTGTGCGGCACTTTGCAATACAGCTCGGTCGGCAGTTCACGCAGCGTGAGGTCGGCCGGTGACCGGATGAGCGGCGGCGGGATGAAGCCCGTCGAACAGCCCGGAGGATCCTGCAGGTGGATCTTGAAGTCCAGCTTGGCGCCTTCGTCCGCCGGCATGTCCACCGGCGACGGTGAGCAGCGCGGAGATCAGGGCCGGGAAGATGACCAGCGACTGTTCGATCGACTTGTTGTAGATCACGCCGATACGCCCGAAGTTGGCCAGGTTGGCCGCCAGTATCGGGAAGGTGGGCCTGATGCCTGCGAACGTTTCGTTGGCTTCCGCGGTTGCCCCGGGAACGTTCTGCAGCACCGATCGCAGCTGCGGATCGGCGTTGGCGACCTCACCGGTGAGCCGGGCCAGTCCCTCGGACAGTGACCTGATGTCGTCGCCGCTGCGGATCTGCGCGTCCAGAAACGGGCCCGCCTGGTCGATCAACTGCGAAACCTGCCCGTAGTTCGCGTTGGCCTCATCGATCAGCAGCCGTGACGACTGGATCAGCCGGGCCAGCTCGGGTCCGGATCCATTGAACGCCTTGAACGTTTCCCGCAGCAGGTCCTGTATCCGGCTGTCGCCCACACTGTTGACCAGCCGGTCGGCTTCGGTCAGCAGCCCGGCGATGTCCTGGCCGATCGCGGTGTGCTGCTGATCGATGTCGGAGCCGTCCCGCAGCGTCGAGGACGACGCGTCATCCGGCGGCACCAGGTCTATGTACTGCTCGCCGACCGCGGAGACGCTCTTGACGGTGGCGGTGACATTCTCCGGCACGGGCGTGCCGCTGTTGAGCCTCATGTGGGCGACGACGCCATCGTTGGACAGCCCGACAGACTCGACGCGGCCTACCGTGACACCGCGGTAGGTCACGTTGGCGTTCTCGTAAAGACCGCCGCCCGCAACGAAATTCGCGGTGATGTGGTAGGAGCCGATCCCCACCGCAGCGGGCAGATGCAGATAGAAGATCGAAATCGCGCCGACGGTGAGCACCGTGACGATCGCGAAGATCCCCAGTTGGAGACGGGTCAGCCGATCAATCATCAGGGCGCCCCCTCGTGCTGAGTGGCCGTTCCTGGCGGAATCTTGAACGGGTCTGCGGCCTGACCGGACAGGTTCGCCATGGCACCGGTGAGGAAGTCCGGCGGATTGATGACCTCACCCATCCGCTTCATGTTCGGGTCCAGACCGAGCGAGGTGGTGAACACCGTCTCACCGATGCGCCTCACCGTGAGATCGAACGTCACGAACACGTTCAGGTAATCGCCGCGCACCGCGTTCTTGAGATAGCTGTAGTGGAACGGGAATGTCGGCAAGAACTCCAGGTCCTTGATGAAGTAATCGGCGTTGTCGTTGAGCACCTTGATGATCGGGTACAGATCCTTGAAGTCGGCGGCGAAATCGTCCTTGGTCTGCTGCAGGATCCGCGACGCGATCGTGGCGAAGCTTTGCAGCGCCCCGAACGCGTCGACGATGTTGCTGCGGTTGTTGTTGAGCACCTCCAGCGCGGCAGGCAGGGTGTCCAGGGTACGGCCCAGGCTGTCCTTGCTGCGGGCGAGGATGCTCGCGAACCGGTTGAGCCCTTCGGCCGCCGCGATGATGTCGTTGGTCTGCCGATCCAGGGAACTGGTCAGCTCGGCGAGCCGCGGGATCAAGTCGGCGAAGGTGCCGGCGCGACCGGCGACGGCGTTGTAGGTCTCGTCGGTGATGTCTTGAAGCGCACCGAGATTGCCCTTGTTCACCACGACGCCCAGCGATGACAGCACTTCTTCGGTGGTCGGGTAGCGCCCCGTCCGGTCCTGCGGGATATTGGAGCCCTCGGCGAGTTTCCCGACGCCCGGCTCCCCTGCGGGCTCCGCCAACTCGATGTGCTGCGAGCCCAGCAGTGAGGTCTGTGCCACCTTGGCGGTGGCATTGGCCGGCAGGTTGACGTTGCGGTCCAGCGACAGTTTGACCGCGGCGTAGAACGTTCCGTCGGGGCGCTGCACGGCGTCGATTCCGGACACGCTGCCGACCGTGACGTCGTCGACCATCACCGGTGAGTTCTGCGGCAACGTGGCCACATCGGGCAGTTCCACGGTGATCTGGTACGAGCCGGCGCCGTGGCCCGCGGTGCCCGGCATGTTGAGCGAGTTCAGCCCGCCGAACTGGCACCCCGCCAGCAGCACGGCGCCTGACGAGATGGCAAGAGCGCGCACTGTTTTCGGCATCATCCACCCGCCTCGCCAGGAAGGGGCACCGCAGGTGGCGGCGCGGCTTCGGGACCGCCCGCGTGTGACGTCGTCGGGGCCGGGGTTGTCCCGGCGCGGCCTCGGGCATCGGTGGGACCAAAAGCGAGCTCAGGTCGGTCGCGCCGGTTAGCGGTGGCGGGGTCACGCCTGGCGCGTTCTGCCATTGGAGGTACGGCAACGGTGTCTGGGCCTTGGCTTCGGTGGCAGGCGTGTCGTAGAGGATCTGGCCCTTGTATGCGGTGATGCTGTTGATCGGATGGAACAGCAGCGGCGGAAAGTTCATCGCAATGCGTCGGAATACCGGGCCCATCCGCTGACGGCATATCTCGGCACGCTTGAAGTTGTCCGGTGAGGCGCCGACGTCGAAGGTGCCGCCGCAGATGAACTGCACCGGGTTGCCGAAGTTCGGAAGGGTCAACAGGCCGCCCGCCGTGCCCTGCGCCGGGTTGTAGATGTTGTAGAAGTTCGCCAAACCGTTGGGCGTGATGTGCAGGATCTGCTCGATGTCGTCGCTGTGGTCGGTCAGGATCTGGGTGAAATCCGCGAGCTTGCCGATCTGGTCGATCAGCGCCTGATTGTTCTCGTTCAGGAATCCCTTGACGTCGGACAGTGCCTGGTTGAGCGTGCCCAGGGTGTTGTCGAGGTCGGCGGAGCTGTCCGCCAGCACCTGCGACACCGAGGCGACGTGGTTGGAGAACTGCACGATCTGCTCGTTGCTGTTGGACAGCGCGTTGACGAGCACCTGGAGATTGCGGATGGTGCCGAACAGGTCGGTGCGGGAGTCACCCAGCCGCCCCGCGGTCTGCGACAGCTCGCGTAGCGCCTGCCGGAACGAGTCCCCGTTGCCGTCGAAGGTGTCGGCGGCTTGGTTGACGAACGCGGACAGCGGGCCCTGCATCGATCCCTCTTGCGGACCCAGTTGCGTGCTGAGCTGAGTCAGTTGCTCCTTGACCTCGTCCCATTCCACCGGCACCGCGGTGCGGTCCAGGCCGATCTCGGCTCCGTCGGCCATCACCGGGCCACCGGTGTAGGCCGGGGTGAGCTGAACGAAGCGGGCCGACACCAGGTTTGGCGCGATAACGAGTGCCTTGGCGTCGGCCGGCAGCTTCACCCCGTCCTTCACCGTCATGGTGATCTTGACGTCGGTGGCCCGTGGCTCGATGGAGTCGATACTGCCCACCGGAACGCCGATCACCCGGACGTCGTCACCCGGATAGAGGCCGACCGCCGAGGAGAAGTAGCCGACCACCTTGTGGCCCACGCGCGACGGCCACACCAGGTAGACACCGACGGCCAGCGTCGCCACCAACAACGCGGCGAGCGCCACCCGCAGCCAGCGGCTGCGGGCGATGGACGGATTGGCGTGTGTCATGGTGACTTCGGCCTGATGATCAGGCGTTCGGCGATGAAGCCGCGCAAGTAGTCGGCCAGGCTGTCCGGCAGCTTCCCGGGCTGGAAGTAGGTGTCCAGGAGCACCTCGGCGAGGCTCGCGGGCGGTAGGCCGTACAGGTTGATCTGGAAGCCGGGTCCCGAGCCGACCACCTCACCGAGCGCGGTCGCGTAAGGCGGCAGCCGGCGCAGGGCCTCTCCGATGTGCTCACGACGCTCGAGCAGGTTGTCCAGCACCAGATTCAGCTTCTCCAGTGCGGGGCCGAACTCGCGCCGATTGTCTGCGACGAATCCCGAAATCTGCTGCGACACATCGTCGATTCCGGCGATGAGATTGCTCAGCGCCTGGCGCCGCTCGTCGAGCGCCGCGAACAGCAGGTTGCCGTCGACGACGAGCTGGTTCACCTGTCCGGCACGCTGGGCCAGCGTGTCGGAGACCTTCTTGGCGTGTGCCAGTAGCTGTTCCAGTGCCTCGTCGCGCTTGTTGAGGCTGCGCGACAGATTCGCGACACCGTCGAGGGCTCCTCGCAGTTGAGGGGTGGCATCCCGCAGCGAATCGGTGAGGGTCTGCAGCGCCTGCTCGAACCTCGGCTTGTCGAGCTCGCTGGCGTTCTGGCCGAGATCCTGCAACGCCGTGTTGAGCGTGTACGGGGTTGTGGTGCGGCCCAAGGGAATAACCGTCGACGAGCCACTCCCCTGCGGGGTGACGGCAAGCGACTTCTCACCGAGCACGGTGTCGGTTTTGATCGCGACCATCGACTGGTCACCGACGTTGACGTCGCGGTTGACCGTGAAGGTCACCTTGGCGGTGTCCCCGGCCAGCGCCACCCCGGTCACCTTGCCGACCGTGATGCCGGACACGTTGACGTCGTTGCCAGGCGAGATGCCGCCGGCGTCGGTGAAGTACGCCTCGTAAGGCTTACCCTGTGGCCAGAACGGCAGGCTGGTGTACCCGAACGAGACCAGCACGAGGCAGCCCACCAGTGCGATGCCGAAGATCCCGGTGCGGAGGGGGTTCGACTCGTCCGGCCTAGCCATTCTCCGAACACCTCCCCTTCGATGGATCGGGCGGCCCGCCGAACGGGATCAGGATGTCGCTGCCGGCGGGGCCGTTGATCTTCATCCGGATCGAGCAGTAGTAGATGTTGAAGTATGACCCGTACGCGCCAAGCGCATTGAGCCGCAAGTAGTTTTCGGCGAGGGGCTCGATGACCTTGTTCACGTCGGCCTTGCGTTCGTCGAGACGCTGCGCGAGCGGGCGGACGTTCTCGATCACGCCCTGCAACGGCCGACGGGACTGCTGCAGCATGTCGGTCAGATCGTTCTCCGCCGATGCCAGGGGCCCAATCGCACCCGCGATCGGATCGCGGCCCTCCGCCAGCCCAGTGATCAGCTTCTGCAGCTGGTCCACGCTGGCGTCGAATTGGGCGCCCTTCTCGTCGACCGTGCCGAGCACGGTGTTGAGGTTGTTGATGACGTCCCCGATGAGTTGGTCACGGGCAGCAAGGTTTTGGGTGAATGCGCTGGTGGTGGACAGCAGGTTCGACAGCGCCCCGCCCTGCCCCTGCAGGAGTTCCATGACGGCGTTGCTGACCTCGTTGACCTTCGCTCCATCGAGACCCTTGAGCACCGGACGCAATCCGCCCAGCAGCGCGTCGAGGTCGAGCGCCGGTTGGGTGTTCTGCTTCGGGATGGTCGACCCGACAGGCAGCTTGCGCAGTTCGCCTGGGCCGGAGGTGATCTCGAGATACCGATCACCCACCAGATTCTCGTAGCGGACCACCGCCCTGGTCGAGGTGTACAGCTGATAGCGCTTGTTGATGTCAAACGCGACGTCGACGGTGTTGTCGGGGTTCAACTTGACATCGTTGACGGTCCCCACCGGGACGCCGGAAATCCGCACGTCCTGACCCGCCTTCAGCCGAGACGCGTCGGTGAACGTGGCGTGATAGCCGCTCTCCGAAGCGAACCGGAACTCACCGAAAACCACTATCAGCATCGCCGCCACCAACAGCATTGCGACGGTGAAGATGCTGACGTTGAGCAGGGTCCGATCACGCTTCATCTAGAAGTCGTCCCGTTCCGCGAAGGCGCCGTTGAACAAGAACTGGATTGTCGACGGTGCGTCGAACTGCAATTCGGTGTTCGGCTGGTAGGGGACGTAGGCGTTGTCGGTGACCAGGAACGGCGTGTGGTACCAGGAACCGCCGTACTGTTTGGTGGGAACGTCGGGCAGGCCGCGGCAGTTCGGTCCGCCGGTGGCGTTGACGATCGGCAGGCTCTCCGGATAGGTGTAGGCGGGTGCACCCGGAATGAAGTTGGAGGAAACGAAGAGACCCGGCCGGATACCGCCGATCACCGGTGCGAACCGATCAACGGCGTTGGCGGTGCCTTTCAGAAGGCAGCCGAACTCCGGTGAGTACTCTCCCACGACCTTCAGCGGCGCGCGCAGCCGTTGGATGGCCGCGATGTAGTCGTTCTCTGCGGGCTCCAGGGTGGCGGTTCCGTTGTTGGCCAACCCGGTAGCGGCCAGCAGTGTCGCGTTGAGGTTGTCCTGCTCGTCGACGAGGGTGTTGCTGATGGCGGGCACGTTGTCCAGGATCGTGGCCAGATCGGGGCCTGCATCGCCGTAGATGTTGGCCACCACCGCCGTCTTCTGGAAATCCTCCTGCAGCGTCGGCAGCTTCGGATTGAGCTGTTGCAGATAGTAATTCAGGCCGGACAGGATGGCGCCAAGGTCATCCCCGTTGCCGCGCAAGCCCTCCGCCAGTGCACTCAGTGTCGCGTTGAGGTTGATCGGGTCGATCTTGTGCAGCACGTCGGTCAGCGTCTGGAAGAGCGTGTTCACCTCGAGTTGCACGTCTGACGCCTGGATCGAGGCGCCCGGCTGCAATGGCGTCGGCTTGGGGTTGTCCGGCGGGAGGAATTCGACCGACTTGGCACCGAAAACCGTTGTCCCGGCGATCCGGACGACGGCGTTGGACGGGATGTAGCGCAGTTCGTTACTGTCGATCGCCAGGGTCAGCTTCGCCTGATCGCCGGTGTATTCAATGGATTTCACCTCGCCGATCTGGATGCCGCGGTACTTCACCTTGGCGTCGCGATCCATCACCAGACCGGCGCGCGGGGACGTCACCGTCACGGTGTCGGTCGACGTGAAGGCGGCGGTGTACGCCAGGTATGTGAACACGACGGCGGCGACCACGATCGCAGCCAGGATCGCCGCGGCGATCCTTACGTGGCTGCGCTTGGCCTCAATGTCCGGCATCGTCCGACCCCTACCCGGAGAGGTTGAAGTTGCCGGACGCGCCGTAGACGGCGAGTGAGATGAACAGGGTAATGGTCACGACGACGATCAGGGACGTGCGCACCGCCTGACCGACCGCGATCCCAACCCCGACCGGGCCACCGGATGCGTTGTAGCCGTAGTAGGTATGCACCAGCATCACGGCGACCGACATCACGATGGCTTGCAGGAACGACCACAACAGATCGGTCGGTATCAGGAACGTGTTGAAGTAATGGTCGTAGAGACCCGCCGACTGTTTGTTGATGAACACGGTGGTGAACCGGGCGGCGAAGAACGCCGCCAGCACCGACAGCGAATACAAGGGAATGATCGCGACCATCCCGGCCATCAGCCGGGTGGAAACCAGGTACGACACCGAATGCACGGCCATCGATTCGACGGCGTCGATCTCCTCGGCGACCCGCATCGCGCCGAGCTGTGCGGTGGTGCCTGCGCCGATGGTGGCCGCCAGCGCAATACCCGCGATGACCGGTGCGACGATGCGCACGTTGAGGAACGCCGACAGGAACCCGGTCAGCGCCTCGATGCCGATGTTGCCCAGCGATGAGTAGCCCTGCACGGCGATCACGCCACCGGAGGCCAGCGTGAGAAATGCCGCAACGCCAACCGTGCCACCGATCATCACCAGCGCCCCAGTGCCCATGGTCATCTCGGCGATGTTCCGGATGGTCTCCTTGCGGTAGCGGGTGACCGCGTTGGGGAGGTACCGGATCGTCTCGCCGTAGAAGAGCGCCTGCTCACCGATGGTGTCGACGGCCTTGGGCACGCCGCGGAAAAACCGTCGGAAGCGAAGGGTGGCGTCGTAGTCATGCTCTCATCGCGAAGCGCTCATCGCGTCACCGAACACTCGGACGCCGATCGCCGTCATGATCACGTTGATCACGAACAGGCAGATGAACGCGTAGACCACCGTCTCGTTCACCGCGGTCCCCACACCCTTAGGACCGCCCTGCACGGTCAGCCCGCGGTAGCAGCCGACAAGGCCTGCGACCACCCCGAACAACATCGCCTTGAAAAAAGCGAGCACCAGCTCGCCAAGGCCGGTCAGAATCGTGAGGCCGTTGATGAAAGCGCCGGGGTTGACGCCCTGCAGGAAGACGGAGAAGACGTAGCCGCCGGACAACCCGATCAGGCAGACCAGGCCATTGAGCAGCAGCGCCACGAACGTCGACGCCAGCACCCTTGGCACGACCAGACGCTGGATCGGGTCGATGCCCAGCACCCGCATCGCGTCGATCTCTTCGCGGATGGTGCGGGCGCCGAGGTCGGCACAGATCGCGGTGGCGCCCGCGCCCGCCACCACGAGCACGGTGACGACGGGGCCCAGCTGCGTGACGGTGCCGAACGCCGTGCCTGCCCCCGACAGGTCGGCGGCGCCGATCTCGCGAAGCAGGATGTTGAGGGTGAACGCCACGAGCACGGTGAACGGGATCGCCACCAGCAGCGTCGGGATCAACGAGACGCGCGCGATCATCCACGTCTGTTCGAGGAACTCCCTGAACTGAAAGGGACGACGGAAGATCTTGACGAAGGTGTCCAAGGACATTTCGACGAACCCGCCCACGGCCCGAGCCGGTGCCGCGAGCTGTTCGATCAACCTCGGGCTCCGTTTCTCGGGACGGGGTGAATGTAGGCGAAACGCCATGGCGAAGAGTTCGAAACTGCTCGCCGCGGCGGCCTTTCCACCCCTTGGTTGGACGTTGCTCTAAGTGAGCCGGATCATACTAACTAGAACAAGTTCGCAGTGTCAAAGAACAGCAATATCGGTCGAATTTGTAACGTTTACCGTGGTCACAGCGGGGGTGACGCAGGTCATTCTGTAACGTGTTCTAGTGCCTATGGAGCGTTGACAACCGAGACTGTCAGTCTTGCGACTCCATCAGTGCCATTGCTGAGAAATTCCGCTCAGGATTACGGTCAGCAAAGTATTCATGCAACGTTGCACCGAGGTCGGCCGGGTCCCATGCATCGGATTCAGCAGTGAATCGTTTCTCGGCAGTGGGCGCCGCAACCAGCGTCACTGTAGGACCGTAGACGATGAACAGCTGCCCGTTAACCCCTTCCGATGCCGGTGAGGCAAGGAAGCGCACCAGCTTCACGACGTGATCCGGGGATAGGGGATCGATCTGGCCGTCGGCCAGCTCTGGCTCATCGCCGAACACGTCGGCCGTCATCGCCGTACGCGCTCGGGGGGCGATGGCGTTGGCCCGCACCCCGTAGCGCTCCAGTGCCCGTGCGGCCGACAACGTCAGCGCGGTGATGCCGGCCTTGGCGGCGGCGTAGTTGGCCTGGCCGACCGGGCCCGCCAGGCCGGCTTCCGACGAGGTGTTGATGATCCGGCCATAAACGGTGCCCGTACCGATCGTCGCCCGCCTTGGCCTTCGCCCGCCAATACGTGGCGGCGTTGCGGGTCAGCAGGAAGTGGCCCCGCAGATGGACCGCGATGACCTTGTCCCAGTCCTCGTCGGACATGTTGAACAGCATGCGGTCGCGGGTGATCCCGGCGTTGTTGACGAGGATGCCGAGCCCGCCCAGCCCATCGGCCGTTTCGACCAGCTCGTCGGCCGTGGACCGCTCGCTGACATCGCCGGCGACGGCGATGGCCTTGGACCCAGCGGCGACGATTTCATCGATGACGTCCGAGGAGTCCAGCGCGGCGGCGATGTCGTTGACGACGATCGTCGCGCCCGCACGAGCTAGGCCGATGGCCTCCGCGCGGCCGAGTCCTGCGGCCGCGCCCGTCACCACCGCGACATGATCCGAGAGGTCTGTCGCGCCGTCGTAGTTCGTCAATTTATGAATACCTCTAGTCTTTGCGAATCAGGGCAGCCCGCGGGCACTCGGCGATGGCCTGGTCTGCCAGCTCCTCCTGGTCGGCCGGCACCGGGTCGGCCTTGACCACGGCATAGTCCTCGTCGTCGAGATCAAACAGGTCCGGGGCGATTCCGACACACACCGCGTTCCCCTCGCAGCGGTCACGGTCCACTTCCACTCGCATCACAACCTCCTCGCGGTAAGAGCTGCTCTGAGCACCAGTGTGGCACCGGCCTGGACCCCAAGACTAGAACGTGTTACAACCGGGGGTGAACCCGGGCCGGACGACGGGTACCAAATCGTGCCTCTAGACAAGTTAGGACATGGCGATGCGGATCGGCTACAGCCCAGAGCAGGAGGAGTTGCGCCGCGAGCTGCGGTCGTACTTCACCCAACTCATGACGCCCGAGCGCGCCGAGGCGCTGGCCTCCAACGACGGCGAAATGGGGCGCGGCAACGTGTACCGCGAGACCGTCGCGCAGATGGGCAAGGACGGCTGGCTGACGCTGAGCTGGCCGAAGGAGTTCGGCGGGCAGGCCCGCCCGCCGATGGACGGGCTGATCTTCAATGACGAGGCCTCGATCGCGAACGTCCCGGTGCCGTTCCTGACCATCAACAGCGTCGCTCCGACGATCATGGCGTTCGGCACCGACGAGCAGAAGAAGTTCTATCTACCGAAGATCGCCTCGGGTGACCTCCACTTCTCCATCGGCTACTCCGAGCCGGGCGCAGGCACCGACCTGGCCGCGCTGCGCACCACCGCGGTGCGCGACGGCGACGACTACGTCATCAACGGCCAGAAGATGTGGACCAGCCTGATCGCCTACGCGGACTACGTGTGGCTGGCGGTGCGCACCAACCCGGAAGCCAAGAAGCACCGCGGCATCTCGATGCTGATCGTGCCCACTACGGCCGAGGGCTTCTCGTGGACACCGGTGCACACGATGGCAGGTATCGACACCAGCGCCACCTACTACCAGGACGTGCGGGTGCCGACCTCCAACCTCGTCGGTGAGGAGAACGCCGGCTGGAAGCTGGTCACCAACCAGCTCAACCACGAGCGGGTCGCGCTGGTCTCTGCGCAGCCGATCTTCGTGGCGCTCAACGGCGTTCGCGAGTGGGCACAGAACACCAAGGACATCCACGGCAATCGGCTTATCGATTCGGAATGGGTGCAGCTGAACCTGGCAAGGGTGCACGCCAAGGCCGAGGTGCTCAAGCTCATCAACTGGGAGCTCGCGTCTTCCGGAGCCG
This sequence comes from uncultured Actinomycetota bacterium, assembly GCA_963851115.1. Classification (GTDB taxonomy): domain Bacteria; phylum Actinomycetota; class Actinomycetes; order Mycobacteriales; family Mycobacteriaceae; genus Mycobacterium. Next base: position 35,696 of record CAWKOI010000001.1, on the reverse strand, counting down.
CGGAGTCGGCGACATCGAACACAGCCGAGGCATCCCCTTCCCCCGCGGACGCGTCGGCGGCCAAGGTGTTCGGCACCGAGCTGGCCACCGAGGCCTACCGCCTGCTGATGGAGGTGCTCGGCACCGCGGCCACGCTTCGGTCGGACTCGCCGGGCGCCCTGTTGCGCGGACGGATCGAGCGAATGCACCGCAGCTGCTTGATCCTGACGTTCGGCGGCGGCACCAACGAGATTCAGCGCGACATCATCGGGATGGTCGCTCTCGGCCTGCCCCGAGTGAACCGGTAAGGACTGAGCATGGATTTCTCAACGACCGAAGCGGCCACCGACCTCGGCGGCCTGGTGCGCACCATCACGGAGTCGGTGTGCACGCCCGAACATCAGCGTGACCTCGACGCGCTAGACCAACGATTCGACCGCGACCTGTGGGGCAAGCTGATCGAGGCCGACATCCTGTCCGCGGCATCGCCGGAAGCGTTGGGCGGCGGCGGTTTCGGCGTGCTCGAGCAGGTGGCGGTGCTGGTTGCATTGGGTCGTCAGCTGTCCGCCGTGCCGTACCTGGAGTCGGTGGTGCTCGCCGCGGGCGCGCTCGCCAAGTTCGGCTCCGACGCGCTGCAGCAAGAGTGGGCTGTGCCGGCGGTCAACGGCGAGAAGACGATCGCGGTCGCGCTCGACGGCGAGATGGGCCAGGGTCCCGTGCAGGCGACCGCCAGCGGCGATGGGTACAAGCTGACCGGATCGCGCACGCAGATCGCGTACGGGCCCGTCGCCGACGCGTTCCTGGTTCCGGCCGAAACCGATTCGGGCACCACCGTTTTCCTGGTCGCTGCGGATGATACGGGGGTGACGGTCAGCGCACTCGACACCACCGGACACGGCAGCGTCGCGCATCTGGAACTGCAGGGGGTCGAGGTCGACGCGAGCCGCGTCGTCGGCGGCGACGACGTCGTCGCGTGGCTGACCACGCACGTTACGCTGGGCCGCAGCGCATTTCAGCTCGGCGTGCTGGAGCGGGCGCTGGAGCTCACCTCGGAGTACGCCCGTGAACGCGAGCAGTTCGACCGGCCGATCGGCAGCTTCCAGGCGGTCTCGTCCCGCCTGGCCGACGGGTACATCGACGTCAAGGGTCTGCGGTTGACGCTGACCCAGGCGGCGTGGCGGTTGTCGGAGGATTTGCCAGCCGATGTCGAGGTGGGTACCGCGGCGTTCTGGGCCGCCGATGCAGGGCATCGGGTCGCGCACACCACGGTGCACGTGCACGGTGGTGTCGGTATCGACCTTGACCACCCGGTGCACCGGTACTTCCTGGCCGCCAAGCAGACGGAGTTCGCGGTCGGCGGTGCCACCGGGCAACTGCTGCGCATCGGCCGCGAGTTGGCCGACACCCCCGCCTGAGTTGTGAGCGGTCTGCCCACCGTCACCGACCTGCTGACGCCGCTGGTCGACGTCGACGATCGGGGCGTGTACTTCGAGGACTCGTTCGTCAGTTGGCGGGAACACCTCAAGCACGGCGCTGCGGTGGCCGCCGCACTGAGGGCGCGGCTGGATCCCGAGCGACCGCCGCATGTCGGGGTACTGCTGCAGAACACGCCGTTCTTCTCGGCCGTGCTGGTCGCCGCGGGGTTGACGGGCATCGTTCCGGTGGGGCTCAACCCTGTCCGCCGGGGCGCCGCGCTGGCCCGTGACGTCACCCACGCCGATTGCCAAGTGGTGCTTGCCGATTCGGCGTCGGCGGCGACCCTCGACGACGTCGAGCACATCGACGTCGATTCCGCGGAGTGGGCCGCGGAGGTCGCGGCTCATGCCGATGAGCCGGTGGTCGCGCGCGTCACCGATCCCGGCGACCTGTTCATGCTGATCTACACATCGGGCACCAGCGGGGACCCCAAGGCGGTGAAGTGCAGCCAGGGCAAGGTCGCGATCGCGGGTGTGACGATGACCCAGCGCTTCGGGCTGGGTCCCGACGACGTCTGCTACGTCTCCATGCCGCTGTTCCACTCGAACGCGGTCTGGTCGGGTGGGCGGTGGCGCTGGCCTGCCAGGGTTCACTTGTGTTGCGGCGCAAGTTCTCCGCGTCTGGATTCCTTACCGACGTCCGCCGCTACGGCGCAACGTATGCGAACTATGTGGGCAAGCCGCTGTCGTATGTGCTTGCCACACCCGAGCAGCCCGACGATGCCGACAACCCGTTGCGGGCCGTGTATGGCAACGAAGGGGCACCAGCAGACGTCGAGCGGTTCGGCCGCAGGTTCGACACCTTGGTGATGGACGGCTTCGGATCGACGGAGGGCGGCATCGCGATCGGGAGCACACCGGACACACCGCCTGGCGCGCTGGGCCCGTTACCGGAAGGCACCGAGATCGTCGACGTCGACACGGGCGAGCCCTGCCCGCCTGGAGTGATCGGCGAGCTGATAAACCGTTCGAGCGCAGGGCGTTTCGAGGGTTATTACAACGATCCGGAGGCTGACGCCGAACGGATGCGAGGCGGGGTGTACCACAGCGGCGACCTGGCCTACCGTGACGAGAACCGGTACGCGTATTTCGCCGGGCGGCTTGGTGACTGGTTACGCGTCGACGGCGAGAACCTCGGCACCGCGCCGATCGAGCGAATCCTGTTGCGCCACACTGACGTCATCGAGGTCGCTGTGTACGGGATTCCCGCACCGGACGTAGGCGATCGGGTGATGGCGGCGCTCGTGCTGGCCGAGGGCACAGGACTTCGATGCCGATGAGTTTCGCGCATTCCTGCGTGAACAGCCCGATCTCGGCCCGAAGCAGTGGCCAGCGTTCGTCCGGATCGGCGCCGGACTGCCGCGCACCGAGACGTTCAAGGTGATCAAACGCCAACTGTCGGCGGAGGGCACCGAATGCGAAGATCTCGTGGTGCCGATACAGCGCTAGCGCTCGTCCATCGAAACTGCGCACAGATCGTCGACTCGAATCGCAAATCGCGATCTCCACGCAGTCTCGAGGCTCTGTCGGACCCCAACGGTAGCCTGAGGAACGTGGGCTACCGCGAATTCCCGCCGCCCACGGGGTTAGGCGACCTCGTCGAATGCGCATGGGTGGTGGACGGGCCACCAGCGCCGGTGCGCGTACTGCCGGACGGCTGCATGGACCTTATCCGGATGGACGGCCGCGTCACGGTTGCCGGACCCGACACCACGGCATCGGTAAGCCCCCGAGAGGGAGAACCATTCGTGGGCTTGCGATTTCGGCCCGGCGTTCTCCCCCGCCTGCTCGGCGTGCCTGCATCGGAGCTGCGCAATGAGCGGGTGCCGCTGCGCGCGCTGCGGGACGGGTTTCCGCAGCGCGGCTCGCTGGCCGACCTGGCCGGCGCACTGCTCGTCGAAGAACCGCGGCCCGAGACCGCCCCCTGGTCATTGGAGCTGCTGCGCCACGTCACCGGCAGCCTGGCCGCAGGCGCGGCAGTCGCCGATGTGGCGCGGGATATCGGCTGGTCGAACCGCACGCTGCAGCGTCAGTGCGCGGCGGTCTACGGCTACGGGCCTGCGACGCTGCGCCGCATCCTGCGCTTCCGCCGCGCACTGCGGCTGCTGGGTGATGGTCTGCCCTATGGCGACGTCGCCGCCGGCGCCGGGTATGCGGACCAGCCGCACCTGCACCGCGAGGTCCGCGATCTCGCCCGCGTGCCGCTGGCGGAGTTGCGTCAGGATTTCAGCGGCGCGAACAGGTCCACCCAATTGCCGTCCGGGTCGGCGACGGTCGCGTAGCGCTGACCCCACGGCGCGTCGTAAGGCTTCAACGGTCCCTCGTGACCCGCGGCCGTCACCTTCTCGAACAGCGCGTCGACCTGTTCCGGCGAATCCACTCCAAACGCCAGAGCCAGCCGGCTGTCCGAACCGGACTGCGGCGCCCAGCCGGGATGCATGCCGGCGATCGTCTCCTCGGTATCGAACGACAGCGTGTTGCCGCCGGGCAGCTCGACCGCGACGTGCGGTGGCCCCTCCGGCTCCGGAACGGACAGGCCGATCAACCGGTAGAACGTCGAGCGACCGTTGCAGGTCGTGGGCGAAGATCTGAAACACCGTCGATGTCACGCGAATATCCATACCTGGCACGCTAGGTCGATCGCGCCGGCCTGTCGTGAACAAATCGGACAGCAGCGGCACCCCGAGTCGGCACCCGCGATCGGCCTGGCTGGCGCCGGCGGAAACGCCGGATGGGCCTCGGCGATCACGACCACGGGCCAGGCCGCCGAGTACACGCCAAGCACTGCAGTGGTGTCGACATCTGACCGGCACTAGGCAGCGCCCGCAGTCTCGACGTCCTGCAGCTCAACGCCGACGGTCGGACGAGGAACGATCGTGGACGCAGCGACGAGTGTGGTCGACACGCAGACGACACATTGACAGCCCTGCGCGTGGATACATGTCGACGGTGGACCGCGCTAGCTCTCCCGGATGTCGTCGAGTCGGCGGGTGGCCTCGTCGAAACCCTTGACCAGCTCGGCGATGATGTCGGCGACCGGCCGAATCTCGTTCATCCGGCCCACGATCTGGCCGACCGGCATCGCCACGGCGTCGGGATTGTCCGACTCGTTCATCCGCTGGTGGGCCTCGCTGACCAGAATGTTCTGCAGCGGCATCGGCAGCGGCTCGGGTGCGTCGGGCGCATCCCAAGCGTCGGTCCACTTCGTCTTGAGCAGCCGCGCGGGCTTGCCGGTGTAGATGCGACGGCGCACGGTGTCACTGGAGCCTGCGCGCAGCAGCGCTTCCTGAATGGTCGAGACGCCGCTCGGCTTGCGGTGGCCGAGGTCGTACTCGGCCGAGGTGAGGAACGCCGAACCCATCCACACGCCCGAGGCGCCGAGCGCGAGCGCGGCAGCCACCTGCCGTCCGGTTCCGATGCCGCCCGCGGCGAGCACCGGCGCCTTACCCCCAAGAGCGTCAACGATTTCCGGCCACAGCACCATCGACCCGATCTCGCCGGTGTGACCGCCCGCCTCGTGGCCCTGCGCGACGACGATGTCGACACCGTTCTCGACGTGCCGCTGCGCGTGCTTGGCGCTGCCCGCCAGTGCCGCCACCGGAACGCCGGCCTCGTGGGCCTGGTCGATGACGTCCTTCGGCGGCGACCCCAGCGCGTTGGCGATCAGCTTGATCGGATGCTTGAGCGCCACCTCGACGTGCGACCGGGCCACCGAGTGCAGCCAGCCGAGCACACCCGCAGACCGTGCCTCGTCGTCCGGCAGCGGCGGAACACCCAGGTCGGCAAGGGTTTTGCCGACGAAGTCGCGGTGCTCCTGGGGAATCAGCTTGTCGATGTCGGCTGGCCGTGCCCTCGGTGGGCACCTTGGCGGGCATGACGATGTCGACGCCGTATGGCTTGCCGTCGGTGTTCTCGTCCATCCAGCACAGCGCGGTCTCGAGATCGTCGGGATCGTTGAACCGCACGCAGCCCAGCACACCGAGCCCGCCGGCCTTGCTGACCGCTGCGGCCACCTTCTCCGACGGGGTGAAGACGAAGATCGGATAGTCGATGCCGAAGCGGTCACACAGCTCGGTTCGCATCAGGTCTTCGCCCCAACGTGATTAGCGTGCGCATCGTCTGCCGGTCGCTCCTCGGTCGTGTCCTTGGCCCACCGGTAATCGGGCTTACCGGCCGGCGTCCGGTGGATCTCATCGGCCCACCAGACCTTGCGCGGCACTTTGTATCCCGCAATTTCCTGGCGCACGAACGTGTCGAGCTCGGCCAGTGTCGGGTTGGTGCCCGGTCGGCGGTGGACGACGGCAGCTACGCACTGGCCGTAGCGATCGTCGGGCACGCCGACCACCAGCGCGTCGAACACATCGGGGTGGCCCTTGAGCGCCGCCTCGACCTCCTCGGGGTAGATCTTCTCGCCGCCGCTGTTGATGGACTGAGAGCCGCGGCCAAGCATCGTGACGCTGCCGTCCGCCTCGACCTCGGCGTAGTCACCCGGGATCGCGTAGCGCACGCCGTTGAATGTGCGGAAGGTCTCCGCGGTCTTCTTCTTGTCCTTGTAGTAGCCGACGGGAATGTGGCCTTTCTTGGCGATGATGCCCCGCACGCCCGAGCCTGGCTTGACCTCGTTGCCGTCCTCGTCGAGCACCACGGTGGTCTTGTCTATCGTCACCCGCGGTCCCCCGGTGTGGGACTGGCCCTTGGCCACGATGCTGGTGCCGCCGAAACCGGTCTCCGACGAGCCGATCGAGTCGGTGATGACCCGGTTGCGGCAGCAGCTCGAGGAACTTCTCCTTGATGCTGGTCGAGAACAGCGCGGCAGTGCTGGCGAGCAGGAACAGCGACGACAGGTCGTATTCGTTGCCCGTCTCCTGGTGCGCGAGGAGCGCGTCCAACAGCGGCCGGGCCATCGCGTCACCGGTGAAGAACAGCAGGTTCACCTTGTGGTCGTGGATCGTCCGCCACACCTCGTCGGCGTCGAATTCCGGTGCCAGGACCGTGGTTTGGCCGGCGAACAACGACATCCAGGTGGCCGACTGGGTGGCGCCATGGATCATCGGCGGGATCGGGTAGCGGATCATCGGCGGGTCCGCAGCGGCCTGCTTGGCCAGGTCGTACTCGTCCTTGACGGGTTCACCCGTCGCGAAGTCGGTGCCGCCGAACAGCACTCGATAGATGTCCTCGTGGCGCCACATCACACCCTTGGGGAAGCCGGTGGTGCCGCCGGTGTAGAGCAGGTAGATGTCGTCGGGGCTGCGCTCGCCGAAATCGCGTTCGGGTGAACCCTGCTCCAGCGCGGAATAGAACTTGACGCCGCCGTAGCGCTGGAAGTCGTCGTCGCTGCCGTCCTCGACCACCAGGATGGTCTTGACGTTCGGTGTCTCGGGCAGGACGTTGGCGACTCGGTCGGCGTACCGACGTTCGTGCACCAGCGCGACCATGTCGGAGTTCTCGAACAGGTACTTGAGTTCGCCCTCGACGTAGCGGAAGTTGACGTTGACGAGGATGGCGCCGGCCTTAACGATGCCGAGCATCGCGATGACGATTTCGATGCGGTTGCGGCAGTACAGCCCGACCTTGTCGTCCTTCTTGACGCCCTGGTCGATGAGGTAGTGGGCCAGGCGATTGGCCTTCTCCTCCAGCTGGGCGTAGGTCAGCTGCTCGTCGCCGCAGATCAGGGCGACGCGGTCAGGCACAGCATCGATGGCGTGCTCGGCAAGATCGGCTATGTTCAGGGCCACAAACCCTAAATTAGAACGTGTTACATTTTCTGACAAGTCTGTGGCTCCCACCCAGGAAGGCGAACGGCCCGTGAGTGACGTAAAAAGCACCGAAAAAGGCCCCGACGCCCTCATTGAGCAGCGCGGACACACTCTGATCCTGACGCTGAACCGGCCGGAGGCGCGTAACGCGCTATCCACCGAGATGCTCTCGATAATGGTCGAGGCGTGGGACCGGGTGGACAACGATCCGGAGATCCGCAGCTGCATCCTGACCGGCGCGGGCGGCTACTTCTGCGCGGGCATGGACCTCAAGGCGGCGACCGCCAAACCACCGGGCGACTCGTTCAAGGACGGCAGCTACGACCCGTCACGCATCGACGCCCTGCTTAAGGGCCGCACGGCTGACCAAGCCGCTGATCGCGGCCGTCGAGGGCCCGGCCATTGCGGGCGGCACCGAGATCTTGCAGGGCACCGACATCCGCATCGCGGGCGAGAGCGCCAAGTTCGGCATCTCCGAGGCCAAGTGGAGCCTGTACCCGATGGGCGGCTCCGCGGTGCGGCTTGTGCGCCAGATTCCCTACACGGTGGCGTGCGACCTGCTGCTCACCGGCAGGCACATCACGGCGGCCGAGGCCAAGGAGGTGGGTTTGATCGGCTACGTGGTGCCGGACGGCTCGGCGCTGGAAAAGGCGCTCGAGATCGCCGAGGTGATCAACAACAACGGACCGCTTGCGGTGCAGGCGATCCTGAAGACCATCCACGAGACCGAGGGCATGCACGAGAACGACGCCTTCAAGATCGACACCCAGATCGGGATCAAGGTGTTCCTGTCCGACGACGCCAAGGAAGGCCCGCTGGCCTTCAAGGAGAAGCGCGCGCCGAACTTCAAGATGAAGTAGTCACTTTTCTGCGCGAACAGACGCAAAAGTCCCCGAAACACGGCGTGTCGGGGGCTTTTTGCGTCTGCTCGCGCTAAGTGGTGAGCGGCTTGGTCGGGGTGAAGACCACCGGCATCTTCTCCAGGCCGGACACGAAGTTCGCCGGCCGCAAGCGGCAGCTCGTCGTCGGAAGCCAGTCGCATGTCCGGCAGCCGCTGCAGCAGTCGCGTCTGCATGATCGACAGCTCGAGCCGGGCGAGCTGGTTGCCGAGGCAGAAGTGCGTGCCGAAGCCGAACGCGAGGTGGTTGTTCGGATAGCGCTCGATATTGAAGGTCTCCGGATCCTCGAACACCTTCTCGTCGAAGTTCGCCGACTCGAACAGCAGGATCATCTTCTCGCCCTGCTTTGAGGGCAGTGCCGTGAAACTCGGTGTCAGCGGTGATCGTGCGCGCCATGTTCTTCACCGGCGCGGTCCAGCGCAGCATCTCTTCGATCGCGTTGGGCAGCAAGTCCAAGTCATCGGCCAGACGCCGGTGCTGATCGGGGTGGCAGCAGCAGCTGCCGGGTGCCACCGGACAGCGTGTGGCGAGTGGTCTCGTCGCCGCCGATCAACAGCAAGAGGACCTCGGTGACGATTTCGTGGTCCTCCAGCTTCGACCCTTCCACCTCTGCGTGCACGAGGACACTCACCAGGTCGTCGGTCGGCTCCTCCTTGCGGGCTGCGACCATGCCCGTCATGTACTCGGTGTAGGCGGCGAAGGCGTCCATCGAGACCTGGAAATCTTCCTGCGCTGTTGTGCTGCTCAACAAGGTCACCATGTCGTCGGACCATTTGAGGAACATCTCCCGTTCCTCCGGACGCACGCCGAGCATGTCGCCGATGACAGCCATCGGCAGCGGTGCGGCGAGATCCCAGACGAAATCGCACTCGCCCCGCTCACATACCGCGTCGATCAGCGCATCGCACAGGGAACCGATCGCCCCCTCGAGATCCTTCACCCGTTTGCGCGTGAAACCCGAGTTGACGAGCTTGCGCCGCAACAGATGCTGGGGATCGTCCATCTCGATCATCATCGGCGCCGGCGGCTGGTCGGGCCGGATGCCGCCGGCATTGGAGAACAGCTCAGGCTGCCGCTCGGCCTCGATCACCGCCTGGTACGTCGCCGCGGCGGCCAAGCCATTGCGGTCCCGGAAGACCGGCTCGTTCTCGCGCATCCACCTGTAGATCGACCGCGAGTCGCCGGCGTAGAACGCGCCGTCGGTCAGATCCACATCCGGCTTGGTCGTGCGTCACGGCCGAACCTCCTGCGCGTCGCCGAACGACATCTCCACGTTGGCAGCCGAACTGGAGACCAGCGCGCGTTTCGGGAAGCCTAGTGAGGCGAGCTCTTTCGCGTAGGGATGTTCGCCGAGCCGCACTCGCGCACCGCCGAGCCGGTAGCGCGCGCCGTGGAATGAGACCTCATAGGGGCTTTCGCGTGTCAGGCCGTCGAGACAGGAGTACGCACGCAACTCCTGCTCCCGTGAAGTGAGCGCCGACGGAACCCGATAGCCCGGGACTGAATTCCATGCCAAGCACTAGTTGGCCGTCGATGCTGGCGTCGAAACCGAACTGCTTGCCATCGCGGATGGTGAAGTCGGCCATGACCTTCGGGAAGCCCCAAATCGTCCGTCCGGCTTCCAAAGTGAAGGCCTGGTCGACGAACATGTGCTGAACGAATGCCGATTTGCAACGCGGGCGCGTTCGGAGCCCGGAGGATTGACCATCACACAGGTGCTGTATTCGTAGTACGGGCCGAGGTCGCCGTCGATGAAATGAGTCAGTATCAGCGTCGCGATCGCACGGCGAGGCAAAGGCCGGTAGACCTGCAAGCCGCTGTAGTCGATCAGCCGCTGTGCTGCGTCCGCGTCTACCGCGAACATCGCAGTGTGCTGAGTCGCCTTGCGGATCTTCACCGGCATCGTGAGCACCGTGCCGGCGATGGTGTGCTGCGAGGCAGTCATCCGGCCAATCTAGAACGCGTTCTAGTGGCGCGGCAATAGCGCGTCACGACCAAGGTGGCCAACTCGCGGATCTGCGCGGCGTTGCGGCCGGTGACGACCATCATCGTGACGCCGGCAGCCTCCCACACCTTGATCTGCTCACGCACGTAGTCCAGATCGCCGACGATCGCGGCATCGTCGACGAGCTCGTCGGGGATGATCGTCGCGGCCTCGTCCTTGCGGTCGGTGCGGAACATCGTGGTCACGTCGTCGACCACCTCGGCGTAGCCCATCCGGCGGTACACATCGGCGTGGAAGTTGGTGTCCTCGGCGCCCATCCCGCCCATGTAGAGCGCGAGATACGGCTTCATCGCGGCGAATGCGGCGCTGCGGTCGTCGGTGATGACGATGTTGGCGGTCGCGCAGATCTCGAAGTCCTCACGGCTGCGGCGGGCCCCCGGCCGGGCGAAGCCCTCGTCGAGCCACTCGTTGTAGGTGTCGGCCATGCGCGGGGTGTAGAAGATCGGCAGCCACCCGTCACAGATCTCGGCGGCCAGCGCGACGTTCTTCGGGCCCTCGGCGCCGAGCATGATCGGAATGTCCGCCCGAAGCGGGTGGGTGATCGGCTTGAGCGCCTTGCCCAGTCCGGTGGTGCCCTCCCCCGACAGCGGTAGCGGGTAGTGCGGCCCATCGCTGGTCACCGGGGCCTCGCGGGCCCACACCTGCCGGATGATGTCGATGTACTCGCGGGTGCGGGCCAGCGGCTTGGGGAACTTCTGGCCGTACCAGCCCTCCACGACCTGCGGCCCCGAAACCCCCAGCCCCAGAATGTGCCGCCCACCCGACAGGTGATCCAGCGTCAGCGCGGCCATCGCGCACGCGGTCGGCGTCCGCGCCGACAGCTGCACCACCGACGTGCCCAGCCGCATCCGGCTGGTCGAGGCCCCCCACCAGGCCAGCGGCGTGTAGGCGTCCGAACCCCACGCCTCGGCGGTGAACACGGTGTCGAAGCCGGCGTCCTCGGCCGCGGCCACCAATTCCGGCGCATTCTCCGGCGGCTGCGCGCCCCAATAACCCAGCTGAAGTCCAAGCTTCATTAGCTCGCCTCTCGACCCGTTCTTGAAACCATTCTTAGAACCTGTTCTACTCGATGCTGTGACCGCCAGCCAAAGCAGCCCGGTGCAGATCGACACGCATGAGCCGCCACTTTCAGCGCCGCTGAGGCTCTCCTTCGACTACACCCGTTCAGTCGGACCACTCCTCAGCCAGTTCTTCACCGCCCTGCGTGAGCGACGCATCGTCGGCGTGCGCGGTTCGGACGGGCGGGTGCATGTGCCGCCGGCCGAGTTCGACCCCGTCACCTATGAGCGATTGACCGAGATCGTACCGGTGAGCAGCGTCGGGACCGTCGTCTCGTGGACGTGGCAGCCGCAGCCGCTGGAGGGCCAGCCGCTGGACCGCCCGTTCGCCTGGGCGCTGATCAAGCTCGACGGCGCGGACACCCCGCTGCTGCACGCGGTCGACGCAGGCTCCTCTGACGACATCGGCACCGGCGCCCGGGTGCACGCGCACTGGGTCGACGAACCGGTCGGCGCGATCACCGACATCGCCTACTTCGCGCTCGGCGACAACGCCGAACCCGAGGGCGAGGCCGACGGCCGCGATCCGGTCACCATGCTGGTCAGCCCGAGCAGCATCGAGATCCAGCACACCGCTTCGCTTCCCGAGAGCGCATTCCTGCGCGGGCTCGAGGAGGGCAAGCTCCTCGGCGCGCGCTCGGGCAAGAACGGGAAGGTGTATTTCCCTGCGCGGGAAGCCGATCCGGCGACCGGCACGCAACTCGACGAGTTCATCGAGCTGCCCGACAGGGGCACCGTGACGACGTTCGCGGTCATCAACATCCCATTCGCGGGCCAGCGCATCAAGCCGCCGTACGTCGCGGCGTACGTGCTGCTTGACGGTGCCGACATCCCGTTCCTGCACCTGGTCACCGAGATCGACGCGTCCGAGGTGCGGATGGGCATGCGCGTGCAGGCGGTGTGGAAACCCCGCGAGGAGTGGGGCCTTGGCATCGACAACATCGACTACTTCCGGCCAACCGGCGAACCGGACGCCGACTACGACACCTACAAGCACCACCTGTAAAGGCGCGATGAGCACTTGCGAATGAGCTGGACGATGACTGCTGTCGTGGGCTTCGCCCACGCGCCGCACGTGCGCCGCACCGAGGGCACCACCAACGGCGTCGAGATGCTGATGCCCTGCTTCGCCGAACTCTACGGGGAACTCGGGCTCAAGCAGACCGACATCGGCTTCTGGTGCTCCGGCTCGTCGGATTACCTTGCCGGCCGGGCGTTCTCGTTCATCTCCGCGATCGACTCCATCGGCGCCGTTCCGCCGATCAACGAGTCCCACGTCGAGATGGACGCGGCCTGGGCGCTGTACGAGGCCTACATCAAGCTGCTGACCGGCGAGGTGGATACCGCGCTGGTGTACGGGTTCGGCAAGTCCTCCGCGGGCACCCTGCGCCGGGTGCTCGCGCTGCAGACCGACCCGTATTCCGTTGCGCCGCTGTGGCCCGACTCGGTATCGATCGCCGGCCTGCAGGCGCGGTTCGGGCTGGATGCTGGAAAGTGGACCGCCGAGCAGATGGCCCAAGTGGCGCTGGATTCGTTCGCGGTCGCGCAGCGCACCGACTCGGAGAAGCCGGCCAAGAGCATCGATGAGCTGCTGGCCCGACCGTACTTCGCGGATCCGTTGCGCCGCCACGACATCGCGCCGATCACCGACGGCGCGGCGGCCGTCGTGCTCGCCGCCGGCGACCGTGCCCGCGAGCTTCGCGAAAACCCCGCGTGGATCACCGGTTTCGAGCATCGCATCGAAACGCCGGTGCTTGGCGCGCGGGACCTCACGACCTCGCCGTCGACGGCGGCGTCGGCCAAAGCGGCGACCGGCGGCGATGTCGGCTCGATCGACGTGGCCGAGATCTACGCGCCATTCACCCACCAACAGCTGATCCTGAAAGAGGCCATCGGGCTGAATGGGTCGACCAACGTGAACCCGTCGGGCGGGGCGCTGGCGGCCAACCCGATGTTCTCCGCAGGCCTTGAGCGCATCGGCTTCGCCGCACAGCACATCTTCAACGGATCGGCGCAGCGCGTGCTGGCCCACGCCACCAGCGGGCCTGCGCTGCAACAGAATCTGGTCGCGGTCTTGGAGGGACGATGAGCAAGAAGCTGGCCGCGGTGCTGGGCACCGGGCAGACGAAGTACGTCGCCAAGCGCCAAGACGTGTCGATGAACGGACTGGTGCGCGAGGCCATCGACAAGGCGCTTGCCGACTCCGGTTCGACGATGGACGACATCGACGCCGTCGTCGTCGGCAAGGCGCCCGACTTCTTCGAGGGCGTGATGATGCCCGAGTTGTTCATGGCCGACGCGGTGGGCGCCACCGGCAAGCCGTTGATCCGGGTGCACACCGCCGGTTCGGTCGGCGGGTCGACGGGTGTCGTGGCCGCCAGCCTGGTCCAGTCCGGTAAGTACCGGCGGGTGCTCGCGATGGCCTGGGAGAAGCAGTCGGAGTCGAACGCCATGTGGGCGTTGAGCATTCCGGTGCCGTTCACCAAACCCGTGGGCGCCGGAGCGGGCGGCTACTTCGCACCGCACGTGCGGGCATACATTCGCCGTTCGGGCGCGCCGACGCACATCGGCGCCATGGTGGCGGTCAAGGACCGGCTCAACGGCGCCAAGAACCCGCTGGCGCACCTGCACCAACCCGACATCACCTTGGAGAAGGTGCTGAGCAGCCAGATGCTTTGGGACCCCATCCGATTCGATGAGACCTGCCCGTCGTCGGACGGCGCGGCCGCCGTCGTGATCGGCAACGAGGAGACCGCCGAGGCGCGCGTCTCCGAGGGCCACCCCGTCGCATGGATCCATGCCACCGCGCTACGCACCGAACCGCTGGCCTTCTCCGGCCGCGACCAGGTCAACCCGCAGGCCGGCCGGGACGCCGCGAAGGCACTGTGGAAGGCGGCAGGGATCACCAGCCCGATCGACGAGATCGACGTCGCGGAGATCTACGTGCCGTTCTCCTGGTTCGAGCCGATGTGGTTGGAGAACCTGGGCTTTGCGCCCGAGGGCGAGGGCTGGAAGCTCACCGAGGCCGGCGAAACCGCGATCGGCGGGCGGATACCGGTCAACCCGTCGGGCGGGGTGCTGTCGTCGAATCCCATTGGGGCGTCGGGTCTGATCCGGTTCGCCGAATCGGCCATTCAGGTGATGGGCAAGGCCGGTGACCACCAGGTGAAGGGTGCCCGCAAGGCTTTGGGCCACGCGTACGGAGGCGGCTCGCAGTACTACTCGATGTGGGTCGTGTCGGCGGACAAGCCATGACGCGCCTGAAATACACCTGCAGTGTCGCGATGGGCCCGATCGACCAGCTCATCGACATCGCAAAGACCGCTGAGGAAGTCGGCTTCGACTCCATCGCGCTGCCCGACTCGCTGTTCTACATGGAGCAGCAGGCGGCGGACTATCCGTACACCCCCGACGGGTCGCGGATGTGGAACGCCGACACGCCATGGGTCGATCCGCTGATCGCCGCGGGTGCAATCGGTGCCGTCACGTCGACGCTGCAGTTCTACACCAACGTGATGAAGCTCGGCTCCCGCAACCCGCTGCTGCTGGCCCGCCAGGTCGGGTCGGTCGCCAACCTGACCAACAACCGGTTCGGGTTCGGCATCGGGATCGGCTGGGCGCCCGAGGAATTCGAATGGTGCGGCCAGCCGTACGCGAAGCGCGGCAAGCGCGTCGACGAGATGATCGACGTGATCAAGCTCGTGCTCGGCGGCGGCATGGTCGAATTCCACGGCGAGTTCTATGACTTCGACAAGCTGCAGATGAGCCCGGCACCGAGCAAGCCGGTGCCGTTCTACGTCGGCGGCCACACCGAGGTGGCGCTGCGGCGTGCCGCCCGGGTCGGCGACGGGTGGACCAGCGCGATGATGACCGGCGACCAGTTGGCCGAGACCATCAGCAAGCTCAACGTGTTGCGCGCCGAATACGGCAGGGACGACAAGCCGTTCGAGTTCCAGGCGGTCTGTATCGACAAGTTCGGCGTCGACGGGCACCGTGAGCTGGCCGAGGCCGGCGTCACCGACAACATCGTGATCCCGTGGATGTTCGACGGCCACGGCTTCGACGCGCCACTGGAGAAGAAGAAGGATTCGCTGAAGCGCTTCGCCGACACCTACATTCACTCGGGGTGGCAGCAGTGAGCGTCACCAACCCCGACGCCCCGGTTCACCTGGCGGGTAAGCGCTCCCGGGAGGCGGCGATGGCACACGACAGGGAGACCTGGCTCAGCTTGTTCGCCGACGACGCCATCGTCGAGGACCCGATCGGACCGTCACACTTTGACCCGGAGGGCGAGGGCCACCGCGGCAAGGAGGCGATCGCGGCGTTCTACGACATGGCCATCGCACCGAGCGAACTCGAGTTCAACTTCGTCGAGACCTACCAATGTGGCAACGAGGAAGCCAACGTCGGCAACATCGTGATCAGGGCCGGTGGATATCAGGTCATCGCAGAGGGCGTATTCACCTACAAGGCGAACGACGAGGGCAAGCTGGTGGCGCTGCGGGCCTACTGGGAGGTCGACCGCGCCACCGCCACCGCGCGCAAGGTGTAGCGTTCGCCCCTCGAACGTGACGGCAGTTTGCCGCCGACAATCCTGGGGTGCTGCGCGCGGTGGCCGCCGTCGCCGGAATGGTGTGCACGAAACCCTTGGCAATTGCTCATCTAGCCGCAGGCTGTATCCATGTCTCCGATGGCCGACCTGGACACCGATTGCCAAAAGCGGATCTCACTTCGGTTTCCGCTATTGATGGCGCCCTCGTAGTTACTGAGGGCCCAATCGACATGATCCATCGCTTGCTCACATCGTTTCGCCTCGGCATGTGCTGTTCCGGTGGTCGCGCCAGCGGCCACGCCAGCCATAACCAAGACCGCAGCCGCTCGGGCGAGATAACGACGTAGGCGAATATTGCGGTTCATTTCTGTACCTCCATAGGAGTCGGGATCACGCTGCCTTCCAACGTGTTTTGCCATTTTGTGTTGTTGCGGCCTACTCCGTAACGGGACACACGCCCCTCCCGAATTCGTTAATACTCGGGGTCTTGCGACGACATCCATTAGGGGATTAGGGACCACCCGGGATGCTTCACGAGTCGACGGGGGCTGGGCCCACATTCGAATTGAACGACGAGGGCAAGCTGGTTGCGCTGCGGGCCTACTCGGAGGTCGACCGCGCCACCGCGACCGCTCACAAGATCTAAGCCAAGGTGAGGCGCCTTCGACGCGGTTACACCGCATCTGGCGAATCGAGTGCCGTCAGGTCTCCGCTACCGGTTCCAAGCCCCACATGTAGCGGCGGGCCAAGTCCTGGTACGCCCCGGGGTTGCCGTTCACCCAGACCTCCGCGCCGGTGCCGGCGATCGGCCCCCGCACCTTCGCGGGCGCGCCGGTCACCATAACCTCGTCGGGGATCTTCGTGCCGCCCACCACTAGCGAATGCGCGGCGATCAGGCTGCGCGCGCCGATGACCGCCCCATCGAGGACCGTGCAGTGGTTTGCCAGCACGGCCTGGGGGCCGATATGCACCCCGTGCACCACACAGCCGTGCGCGACGGTGGCGCCCGGCCCGACGTCGACCGGAATGCCCGGAGGGGCGTGGAGTACGCAGCAGTCCTGCACGTTGGCGCCCTCGCGGACGACGATCGGGGCGAAATCGGCCCGGAGGACCGCGTTGAACCACACCGATGCACCCGCCTCGACGTGCACGTCGCCGACCAGGGTGGCGGTGGGGGCGATGAACGCGCCGCGATCGATCGTCGGTGATCGGCCTTCGAATGAGTACAACGGCATCGTCTAGATATACCGCAGGTAAAACGCGTTTAGATTGCATGCCGGGGGGCAGAAACTGTAACGTGTTCTAGTTAGAGACACAGAACCGGGAGGCCCACCGTGACTACCGAAACTGCAGGCATTCGCGAGATCGACACCGGCGCGCTGCCGGACCGGTACGCGCGCGGCTGGCACTGCCTGGGTCCGGTGAAGGACTACCTGGACGGCAAGCCGCACGGCGTCGAGATCTTCGGCACCATGTTGGTGGTCTTCGCCGACTCTCAGGGCGACGTCAAGGTCCTCGACGGGTACTGCCGGCATATGGGCGGCAATCTCGCGCAGGGCACCATCAAGGGCGACGAGATCGCCTGCCCGTTCCACGACTGGCGGTGGGGCGGCGACGGCAAGTGCAAGCTGGTGCCGTACGCCAAACGCACACCCCGGCTGGCCCGCACCCGGTCATGGACCACCGACGTGCGCAGCGGTCTACTGTTCGTCTGGCACGACCACGAGGGCAATCCGCCTCAGCCCGAGGTACGGATCCCCGATATTCCCGAGTTCGCCAGCGACGAGTGGACCGACTGGCGCTGGAACTCGATCCTCATCGAGGGCTCCAATTGCCGCGACATCATCGACAACGTCACCGACATGGCGCACTTCTTCTACATCCACTTCGGTCTCCCGACGTACTTCAAGAACGTCTTCGAGGGCCACATCGCCTCGCAGTACCTGCACAACGTCGGCCGGCCCGATGTGAACGACCTAGGCACGTCATACGGCGAGGCGCACCTGGATTCGGAGGCGTCGTACTTCGGCCCGTCGTTCATGATCAACTGGCTGCACAACAACTACGGCGGCTATCAGGCCGAGTCGATCCTGATCAACTGCCACTACCCGGTGAGCCAGGATTCGTTCGTGCTGCAGTGGGGCGTCATCGTCGAGAAGCCGAAGGGCCTTGACGACGCGATGACCGAAAAGCTGGCCAAGACATTCACGGAAGGTGTCAGCAAGGGCTTCCTACAGGACGTCGAGATCTGGAAGCACAAGACCCGCATCGACAACCCGCTGCTCGTGGAAGAGGACGGCGCCGTCTATCAGATGCGGCGGTGGTATCAACAGTTCTACGTCGACGTCGCCGACGTCTCGCCGGACATGACCGATCGTTTCGAGATCGAGGTGGACACCACCGCAGCCAACGAGAAGTGGCATGTCGAGGTCGATGAGAACCTCAAGCAGCAGGCCGAAGAGAAAGAGAAGGCAGAACAGAGCTCGCCATGAGCGCGCACGACGAGGCCCCGGACGTCGATCGGCTGGCTCGGTCGATGCTGTTGTTGCACGGCGCCCACGACGACGACGATCACGCTCCCGGCGACAGCGACAACGGGTGCGGATCCTGGTCTAAGGCACCGGCTTTCGATGCAGAACGCACGACGGCGCTCCGGGAGTCCACACAGCGCGACCGTGAGCGATACCTGACCTCGGGGTTGGTGTCGGTCGACTGCCGGTTCTGCCACGTGTCGGTCGACGTGAAGAAGCTCGGGCCGGGCCACACGTCGGTGCAGTGGAACACCGAGGCGTCGCAGCGCTGTGCCTACTTCGCCGAGGTCCGGCAGTCCGGCGGCGACCCGGCCCGCACCAAGTCCTGCCCGAAGTTGGCGGATAGCATCAGACACGCTGTCGCCGAAGGCTGTTTGGAAGAAGTGTCGTCCGCCCCCTCCCCCGGCGACGGCTAGATGCTTCTGGGCGAGCAGACGCAAAAGTCCCGCGACACGGGGTATTTCGGGTGCTTTTGCGTCTGCTCGCGCTGAAAAGTTACAGGCCCTTGAAGCGGTCCTTGACCTGTTCGTCGGTCAGGCCGTAGTCGGCCAGCGAATAGGTGTGCTTGGGTGCCCGCGGGCCCTGCTTGCTTTCCGCGTGGCTGGCCTCTATCGCTGAGCGGGCCGCGTCGGTGAACTCGATGCCGAAGTGGCGGTAGATCGCCTCGACCTCGCGCACGGGATCGGCGATGAACTCGAGGTAATCCATGTCGTAGAACTGGGCCGGATCGTGTTTGGCCCGTTCGGCATTGAACAGCTGCAGGCCGCGCGACCACGTCTCCAACGCGTCCTGTCCGATCAAGTCGCCCTTGAAGCTGTTCGACCAGCCCTCGGTGGTGTGCTGCGCCAGCGAGCACATCGAGGCCATGATCGTCTCGGCCGGCCGGTGGCATTGGATCACCAGGGCGTCAGGGTACGTCTTGAACAACGCGTCGAGCGCGAACAGGTGGCTGGGGTTCTTCAGCACCCAGCGCTTCTCCGCGTCATTGAGCCCGATCAGTTGAAGGTTCTTGCGGTGTCGCTGATAGGACTTCGTCCAGTCCTGCTTGGCCAGCCACTGCGAGTATGTCGGGATGTGCGCCAGCGTCTCGTAGGACACGGAGTGCAACGACTGGCGCAGCAGCTGCCAGCACTCCTCCACCTCGTCGGCGGTCATGTAGTGCAACCCGGTGTAATCCGGGTTCTCGTCGTGCGCCTTGGTGAACTGCGCATCGAGCTGGGCGAAAACCGGGTTATCCGACCAGGTTTCACGTGGCGGCCGCGGCTGCGGGAACTCGGCGAGCCACAACTCCAGTCCCTGGTGCGCCGGATCGGCGGTCAGCAGGCGGTGGATGACCGTGGTGCCGGTGCGCGGCAGCCCGGTGACGAAGATCGGCCGTTCGATGGTCACATCGGCGTACTGCGGATACTGCTTCCACGCCGCCTCCGACACCAGACGCGCGACCAGCGCGTTGCGTACGAAGAATCGGTTCATCTTGCTGCCGAACTCGGTGAGATCGGCGTCGCGTGCATAGGAGTCGAGCAGGACCCCGAGTGCTTCGCGGTAGTTGTCGTCATCGGTGCCGAAATCGTCCAGCCCGCAGGCCTTGACGGCCGAGGCGTGCAGGTCGTCGACGGTGCCGACGTCGGTTCTGGCTGTCATCAGGCTTTGTACTCTCCGCAGTTGACGTCGAGCGCCTGGCCGGTGATGCCACTGGACAGATCGCTCGCCATGAACAGGATGGCCGACGCGACCTCGTCCTCGGTGGGCAGGCGCTTGAGGTCCGAGGCGGCGGCGGTGGCCTTGTAGATCTCGTCGACGGTGGTGCCGTACTTGCCGGCCTGGTGATTGAAATAGCTCTCCAGCGTGCCGCCCCAGATATAGCCGGGCAGAATCGAATTCACTCGAATACCCTGCTCACCCAGCTCGGTGGCCAGCGACTGCGACATCGCCAGCAACGCCGACTTGGCCATCTTGTACGCGCCGTACTTCGCCTGCGAGTGCCGCACCACCATCGAGTTCACGTTGACCACCGAGCCCTTGGCCTCGGCCAGCGCAGGCGTGAAGCCCTGGATCAACCGCAGCGCGCCGAAGACCGTCAGCTCGATCGCCTCCCTCATGTGCTCGAAGGTGGTGTTGGCCAACGGTTTCATCGACGGCACGCGGAACGCGTTGTTGATCAACACGTCGACCTTGCCGTACGCCTTGAGTGATTCGGCGACCAAGTTGTTGACCTGTTCCTCGTCGGTGATGTCGGTACCGACCGATACCGCGCGACGCCCCATGTCGGTGACCTGCTTGGCAACGTCCTCGAGACGTTCGACCGTACGCGCCGCCAGCACCAGGTCCGCCCCGGCCTCGGCACATCGGCGTGCGAGCGTGGTGCCAAGGGCGGGTCCGACGCCACTGATCACGACGACCTTGCCATCAAGCAATCCGGCCATGTGCTAACCCACCATCCTGTCGCCAATTTGCTTCTGGCGTAATGCAATCCGCGCACGCCAGTCGTCGTCGGAGATCTTGTTGGACTCGTAGTACGGCAACGCGGCAGCGACCTTGTCGAGGTCGACGAGTTCGACAGTCGGCCCGTCAGCCTCGGTGAGCTCGCGCGACAGCCGTTGCCAGCGGAACTGCAGGTAACCCTTCCGGTGCCCGAGGGTCTCAACCCAGTTCGTCACGCCCGGGTTGGCGTCGGCCACGACGAAGCGGATCTTGCCGTCCGGATCCGCTTGCGCCTGAGTGCCGTTGAGCGACGTCTGGTGGTTGATGTAGTCAAGCGAGATGTACCAGAGGCTGCCCAGCTGGAAACCCAGGTACGGAGCGTCGGTCACCGGAAGCGTGATGATCAGAGCCTGCTCGGGCGTGAGATCGAAGTGGCCCACCGACGAGTACTGGGTGGCCAGCCCGCCCGGCGTCAGACGCGGCGCGACCATGGTGTTCACCGGCAAGGTGTTGTAGAACCACTGCGGGAACTGCAACCAGGTCTTGACGCGCTGCACAAGCTGCTTTCCCGCGACGGCGTAACGCTTTTCGATCAGCTCGCGGGTCAGCGGCGGCGGTGCAGTCCCCGCCGTGTCGGTGCGGGCGATGCTGATGTATCCACGCTGGGCCGACCAGTCGTTGTACACCTCACGAACAAGCAGCTGGGAAGGGCTGTTCGGGGTGATCCGCCACTCGAAGGTGCCGTCGGACGCGATCTCGAGTTCGCGGTCGTCGAACGCCGCCTGGCTGACGGGGACGTTGTCGTCGGTGTACTCACCGCCGAGCATCTGGAAGCTCAGGTCGGTGGTGGTGCCGCGCTTTCCCGTCACGACGTACTCGTGGCCGGGCGCAACCCTGGTGCCGAAGTACAGGGTGTCGGGATTGTCCAGGCCCATCTTGGTGAACGGCCCCGTACCCGATTGCATGAACGGATGGTCGCGGTCGTAATCGAACGCCAGGTGCGTGCATCCAGAAATGCAACCGGCCAGGTATTGCAGACCCTCGAGCAGATCGGCTTCGGACTCGATGAATCCAGCGGCGGCGACCAACTGCTCGGCCTCGGCGATGGCGTCGATCAGCGGCTGTGAGAACACCCCTAGAAACTAGAACGTGTTCTAGGCAGAGTCAATATATCGACCGTGGCGGTTCATATATGGAACGGCGGCTAGAGTTGCCGAGTGTCCACCGCCGCGTCATCAGGTCGCGCATCGCCACCGACCGAACGGGTGGTGCGCGTGCTCGATTTCCTGGCGGGCCGCCCCGAGGAGCGCTTCGGGGTCTCGGAGCTGGCCCGTCGACTGGAGCTGAGCAAGCCGACCTGCCTTGGCATCGTGACGTCCCTCGCCGACGCCGGCTACCTGGTACGCGACCCCGGCGACAAGACCTACCGGCTTGGCCCGTCGCTGATCACGCTGGGACACAAGGCGCAGGAATCGATGCGGGTCAGCCCGGCCTCGCGTGAGGAGCTGCGCCGGCTGTCGGCCCGTTTCGGGGTCACGGCGGCACTGTCCGGGGTGGTCGACGACCGGATCACGCTCTTGGATCTGGTGGCGCCCGCAGGTGCCCGACCGGGCGTCGAGGTCGGCCAGAGTTACCCCTTCGCGCCGCCGGTCGGATTGATGTTCGTCTTGTGGGACGACGAGGCGGAGCGCAATTGGCTGGCCAAGGAGCCGACGATCCCGCTGCGCACCAACACCGAGCGCCTCAACCGCGTGATCGACGAGTGCCGTGCCGACGGCTACCTCGTCGAACGCCTGACCGCTGGCGGGCGCCGGCTGTACTCGTTGATGGCGGGCATGTCGGCCAACCTGCCCGACGAGCTGCGGGCACTACTGGGCGAGTTGGTGTCCGACATCGGCGAGCGGGTGTATCTGCGCGACGAGAACCGGCACAAGCGTCACGACATCAGCGTCATCTCCGCGCCGGTGTTCGACCACTACCAGCGCCAGGTGATGGTGGCGTCGATGCACATCGGAAAGTCACTGACCGATGCCGAAATCACCGAACGCGCACGGGCTTTGGTGGCGACGGCCGATGCGGTGACGGCGCAACTGGGCGGCGTGAAGCCGCGGCGCTGACGCTTAAACGTCCGCGAGCACCGTCAGGGCGTCGGTCGGCGACACCTGCATGCCGCATTGGTTCTTGTAGTCGACAAGCGGCTGTTGGATGGCCCGCAGCTCATCGGCCTCCTGCGGTGGTCATTGAATTCGCCGTCAAACTGCCCAGCTGTTACCAATGTGGCTGGCGGGGTCTAATACGCGTAGGTGTTGGCGGGTTTCTCGATGCGCTTCACGCTCGATACCGCCAGCGTCGGAATGTAGTTCGTCGCAGCCGCGGATGTCCCGGAGGCGACGGTGCCCTCCACCTGCAGCCAGGTGTCCTCCGGGTAGCCGGCCGCGATCTCGACGGCCGGACCGGACAAGTGGATCCGCGCCAGCTGGGCGTCGGCGGCACAGCAGACGATGACCACGCGCGCCAGGTCGGTGCTGTCGGGGTAGCGCAACGTGAAGCCGGTGAGGGTGAGCAACCGGCCGTCGAGGCTGTTGGTGGAGTCGGTCGCCGCGCGCATCAGCACGTCGGGCAGCGACACCGTCGGGGCGCGGCCGGCAGGCAGCGGGGGAAACGGCCGCCGCTGCGGTTCCGTCGCCGCCACCGCCTCGGGAGTGGCGCCGTTGGCGCCCAAGGGTGGCGGCACGACGAACGTCGTGAGCGCGATGGGCACCAGCAGCACCCACACCAGCCAGGGGCGATGCCGATGGCCTCCATCGTCATCGGAGCCGTGGCGCAGATCGCGCACAATGGCCGCCACCGCGAGCGCGATCAGCACACCGGCGGCGGCGATCAGCCACGGCAACAGCGAGGGCTTCACATAGTGCAAATAAGACCCCTTGATCACCATCACAACGGTGCTCAGCCCGACGAGCAGCAGCAGGGCGTTCTGCGTGCCGCGGCTCATCGAGCGCCACCCAGCACGACGAGGCCGACGACCGTCGCGACCACAGTGGCGACCACGAACGTCGCGGGCCCGAACCGGACCGCGAACGGCCGGCCGAACAGCCCGGCCTGCATCGCCGAGAGTTTCACGTCGACGGCCGGGCCGACGACGAGGAACACCAGCCGCGGCAGCAGCGGCAGCATCGTCAGACTCGCGGCGACGAATGCGTCGGCCTCGGAGCACAGCGCCAGCACGACCGCGAACAGGGCCATGGTCAGCACACCGAGGATGAGGTGGCCGGCGAGATGCTCGAAAACCCAAGGCGGGACCACAACCCGAAGCGCCCCGGCGGCCGCCGCACCCAGTACGAGATAGGACCCGGCCTGCAGGAAGTCGTGCCGCGCCGCCTCGGTGAAGATCGTCCAGCGGGATGCTCCGCTGTCGCGCGGCGTGGGCAGTCGCCGAGTCACCCACTCGGCGCGGCCCCAGCGCAGCCACAGCAGCCCCATCGTCACCGCCGTGATCAACGACGCCACGCAGCGCGCCAGCACCATCGCCGGCTCACCCGGGAAGGCCACGGCGGTGGCCACCAGCACGACGGGATTGATGGCAGGCGCGGACAGCATGAACGTCAACGCGGCCGCCCCAGATGTGCCCTCGCCGAAGAGGCGCCGCGCTACGGGCACCGAACCGCACTCGCAGCCCGGCAGTGCGGCACCGCCAACGCCAGCCACCGCGACGGCCATCGCGGGCCGGCGTGGCAACCAGCGAGCGAGCCGCTCGGCGGAAACGAACGCCGCGATCAGCCCGCTGACCACCACGCCGAGCACCAGGAAGGGCAGCGCCTGGACGAACACGCCGCAGAACACCGTCGCGGCGACGGCCAGGTCGGCGTTACCCGCCACAAAAGCACTCATCGCGCCGGCCGAAAGGGCCAGCGCGATGAGCGAAGCGAGCAAGACCTCCATCGAACCGATACGCCTGCGGCGTTCGGTCGGAGCGGCGGTCACCGCCCCATCTTGCCGGTGTTACTTGTTAGAGGTCTGCCAGCGCCTCAGAGATCGGCGTCGGCGTCACCTCGATGCCACATTGGCTCGCAAGGTCGACGACGGGCTGATTGATTGCCTGCAGCTCGGTCTGAACCTGCGGATTCTCCGCGAAGTACGCGCGGAACGCCTCGGTTGCCTGCTCCTGCGGCTGCGTAGCGATCTCCGTCAGCGCGTCATTCGCCTCCGGGTTCGACGCCAGATACGTGCTCGTGGACGCCGACACCGTGCTCGAGGTGTTGGCGATCCCGCTGACGGTGCAGGTGTTCGTGTCTGCGGTGTCCGGTTCGGCGTTGGCCACCGGCGCAATGATCGCTGCGGATCCAAACGCAAGCAGGCCGCCGGCGAACATGCCGTACAGGCCGCGTCGAGCGGTCGTCGCGGACATCTTCATTGGATAACTCCTTCGGTCGGCGATATTTGCGACGGATTCGTCGCGCCCCGAGGGCTAGCCGAATGCCCGAAACGCTAAACGACGTCACCGCCGGATGGTCCCGCCGATCGGGACCGTCCCGCCTGGACAACGGCGGTTATCGCGCCGCTGAAGAAAATTCTCTTAGCCCGGCTACCGGTCGCGGCTTGCTTAAACTTCTGAGGGTGTTGTGGCGCCTGACCACTTCTCTGATTGCAGTGGCAATACTGACGGCCTGCGGGGCGGATGCCGTCGACTCTGGCCCGACGTCGACGAGTCCCCCGGCGGCGACCACCACACCGGCCCCGGCCATCAAGACGTGGGTCGACCTGGAGGTCGGTGACTGCATTGTCGACGTTCCGCGGGTAGACCTCGGTGAGGTGAGCGTGACGCTCGTCGACTGTGCGACCCCGCACAAAGCAGAGATGTACTTCCGTGCGGGCATTCCGGTCAACGCCGCGCTCGACGACGTCGCCAATCAGGAGTGCGGCGCGGCGTTTCCCAGATACACCGGGCAGTCGCTAGGCGACGGTCCTCTCGCGATGACGTATCTCATCGACTCGAACCAGGATCGGACGGTTATCGACCCGACGACTGGTCCCGCGCCCAGCAACGTCATCTGCCTGCTCGAAGACGCGAACGGCCAACCGCTGACGGGGTCAGCGCGGCGCTGACACCTGCCCGCTGTCTTGCTCGCGCTTGATCTCCAGCGCGATGTCGATCAGCTGGTCCTCCTGGCCGCCGATCAGCTTGCGCTGGCCGGCCCGGTGCAGCAGCTGGTGCGCGGGCACGCCGTAGCGTTCGGACTGACGGATGGCGTGCTTGAGGAAGCTCGAGTACACGCCCGAGTAGCCCATGATCAGCGCGTTGCGGTCGAGCAGGCATTCGGCCGGCATCGCCGGAGCGACGACATCCTCGGCCGCGTCGGCGATGTCGAAGAAGTCGATGCCCGTTTTGACGCCGATCTTGTCGAACACGCCGATCAGCGCCTCGACCGGTGCGTTGCCCGCACCCGCGCCGAAGCGACGGCAGGATCCGTCGATCTGCTTGGCGCCGGCACGGACGGCCTCGACGCTGTTGGCCACGCCGAGCCCGAGGTTCTCGTGGCCATGAAAACCAACTTGAGCATCCGACCCCAATTCGGCAACGAGCGCCGACACGCGGTCGGCCACGCCCTCGAGGACCAGCGCGCCGGCCGAGTCGACGACGTAGACGCACTGGCATCCGGCGTCGGCCATGATGCGGGCCTGGGCGGCCAGCTTCTCCGGCGGAATGGTGTGGCTCATCATCAGGAAGCCGACGGTCTCCAGGCCGAGCTCGCGGGCCAGCCCGAAGTGCTGGATGGACACGTCGGCCTCGGTGCAGTGGGTGGCGATGCGGCAGATCGAGCCGCCGTTGTTCTGCGCCTCTTTGATGTCCTCTTTGGTGCCGACGCCCGGGCAGCATCAGGAACGCGATCTTCGATTCCTTGGCGGTCTCCGCGGCGAGCTTGATCAGCTCCTGCTCCGGCGTCTTGGAGAAGCCGTAGTTGAAGCTCGACCCGCCGAGCCCGTCGCCGTGGGTGACCTCGATGACCGGCACGCCCGCGGTGTCGAGCGCCGCGACGATGGCGTGCACTTCTTCCTTGGTGAATTGGTGACGCTTGTGGTGCGAGCCGTCGCGCAGCGACGTGTCGGTAATCCGGATGTCCCAGATGGGGTTGAAGAAGATGTCGGTGCTCATGCTTGGGCTCCTCCCGCGACGGAGAGTGATTCTTTGGCGATTTCCTCGCCGACCTTGGTGGCCGCCGCCGTCATGATGTCCAGGTTTCCCGCATACGGCGGCAAGTAGTCGCCTGCGCCCTCGACCTCGATGAAGGTGGTGACGAGGGCCTGGCCGCCTGAGTTGACCGACGGATCGTCGAACTGCGGGTCGTTGAGCAGGCGGTAACCGGGCACGTATGTCTGCACCTCTTCGACCACGTCGCGGATCGACTGGGCGATGGCGTCGCGGTCGGCGTCCTCCGGGATCGCACAGAAGATGGTGTCGCGCATGATCATTGGCGGGTCGGCCGGGTTCAGGATGATGATCGCCTTGCCGCGCTTGGCACCGCCGATGGTCTCCACACCCTTGCTGGTGGTCTTGGTGAACTCGTCGATGTTGGCGCGTGTGCCGGGGCCCGCAGAAACAGAGGCAACCGACGCAACAATTTCCGCGTACGGCACCCACCTTGGTCGGAGACCACGCGCTCCACGGCATACACGATCGGGATGGTGGCCTGCCCGCCGCAGGTGATCATGTTGACGTTCGGGGCGTCGAGGTGCGCACGCAGGTTGGCCGGCGGGATGACGGCCGGGCCGACGGCCGCCGGGGTGAGGTCGATGGCGCGGATGCCGGCCTCGGCGTATCTCGGGGCCGCGTCCCTGTGCACGTAGGCGCTGGTGGCCTCGAACAGCAGGTCGGGCTTCTCGTCGAGGCCCAAGAGCCAGTCGACGCCTTCGTGGCTGGTCTCCAGTCCGAGCTTGCGCGCGCGGGCCAGACCCTCGGACTCGGGGTCGATGCCCACCATCCAGCGCGGCTCCAACCACTCCGAGCGCAGCAGCTTGTACAGCAGGTCGGTGCTGATGTTGCCCGACCCGACAATGGCGACGGAAGCCTTCTGCGGCATGTGTTTTCCCCTAGCTATTCGAAACTCAGCCGTACTGAACCTAACCCGGTGAAGTCGGCGACGAAATTGCTGCCGGGCACTGCATCTATCGCACGTGTGCATGACCCCGGCAACACGATGTCTCCGGCCTTGAGGCGGACACCGAAGCCCTCCACTTTGCGCGCCAGCCACGCCACTGCGGTCACCGGATTGCCGAGCACCGCGTCGCTGCGGCCCTTGGCGACCACCTCACCGTTGTTGGTCAGCACCGCGTCGATGTTGCGGATGTCGATATCCTTCGGCGACACCCGCGCCTCGCCCAGCACCCAGCCGGCCGACGAGGCGTTGTCGGCGATGGTGTCGCACAGCTTGATCTTCCAGTCCTTGATGCGGGTGTCGATCAGCTCGATGGACGGCGCGAACGCGGCCGTCGCCGCCAGCACGTCGTCTTCGGTGCAGCCGGCGCCGGGGAGGTCGTCGGCCAGGATGAACCCGACCTCGACCTCGACGCGCGGGTAGAGGTATTTCGCCGACTTGACCGGTTTGTCCTCATACACCTGCATTTCGTCGAGCAGGTGCCCGTAGTCGGGCTCGTCCACATTCATCATCTTCTGCATGGCCTCCGAGGACAGGCCAACCTTGTGCCCCACCACGCGCGCGCCCTCGGCGACGCGCTGGCGGATGTTGATGAGCTGGATCTCGTAGGCGTCGATCACGTCGATCTCGGGATTGCCGGTGGTCAACGGGTCGATCGCGACGCGGCTCCGTTCGGCCTGCGCGAGGTCGGCGGCCAGTTCGTCACGCACCTCGACACGGATCATTTGGCGAAGTCCCCTCGTTTCTTCGACCGGGGCAGTTGTCCCCGAGCCGGGCAATTCTATAACGTGTTCTACATGACAGGACAGGAGTTCGACGTCGTCGTGGTGGGAAGCGGCGCCGCCGGCATGGTCGCTGCCCTCACCGCCGCCCACCAGGGACTATCAACAGTAGTCGTCGAGAAGGCTCCGCACTATGGCGGTTCCACTGCGCGGTCAGGCGGCGGGGTGTGGATCCCGAACAACGAGGTCCTCAAGCGCGACGGCGTCACCGACACGGCCGAAGCCGCGCGAACCTATCTGCACGGCATTATCGGCGACGTCGTCGAGCCAGAGCGCATCGACACCTACCTCGACCGCGGCCCCGAGATGCTGTCGTTCGTCCTGAAGAACTCGCCGCTGAAGATGTGCTGGGTGCCGGGCTACTCCGACTACTACCCGGAGAGTCCTGGCGGCCGGCCTGCCGGACGATCGATCGAGCCGAAGCCATTCAACGCCCGCAAGCTCGGCGCCGATCTGCCCGGGCTGGAGCCGCCGTACGGCAAGGTGCCCCTCAATGTCGTTGTGATGCAACAGGACTACGTGCGGCTCAACCAGCTCAAGCGTCATCCGCGTGGTGTGGTGCGCAGCCTGAAGGTCGGCGCGCGGACAGTGTGGGCCAAGGCGACCGGCAAGAACCTCGTCGGCATGGGGCGCGCGCTGATCGCCCCGCTGCGGATCGGGCTGCAGAAAGCGGGTGTTCCGGTTCGCCTCAACACCGCGCTGACCGACCTGTATGTGGAAGGCGGTGTCGTCCGCGGCATCTACGTCCGCGACACAGCCGCGCCGGAATCCGCTGAGCCGGAACTGATCCGGGCTCGTCGGGCCGTGATCCTCGGATCCGGCGGGTTCGAGCACAACGAGCAGATGCGAGTGAAGTATCAGCGCGCGCCGATCACCACCGAATGGACGGTGGGCGCGAAGGCCAACACGGGTGACGGCATCATTGCCGCCGAAAAGCTCGGCGCCGCACTCGACATCATGGAGGACGCGTGGTGGGGGCCGACGGTGCCGCTGGTCGGCGCACCGTGGTTCGCGCTGTCCGAGCGCAACTCGCCCGGTTCGATCATCGTGAACATGGCCGGCAAGCGGTTCATGAACGAGTCGATGCCCTACGTCGAGGCGTGTCACCGCATGTACGGCGGCACATACGGACAGGGTCCAGGACCGGGCGAGAACGTCCCGGCCTGGCTGGTGTTCGACCAGCGTTACCGCGACCGCTACATTTTCGCGGGATTGCAACCGGGGCAACGCATTCCGAGCAAGTGGCTGGAGTCGGATGTCATCGTCGCGGCGGACACGCTTGAGGAGCTGGCGACCAAGGCGGGTCTGCCGGTGGAGGCGTTGACCGTGACCGTCGAGCGGTTCAACGGCTTCGCACGCTCCGGCGTCGACGAGGACTTCCACCGCGGCGAGAGCGCATACGACCGGTATTACGGCGACCCGACCAACAAGCCGAACCCAAACCTCGGCGAGATCAACCACGGGCCGTACTACGCGGCCAAGATGGTGCCGGGCGACCTCGGCACCAAGGGCGGCATTCGCACCGACGTGTATGGCCGCGCGCTGCGCGACGACGGCTCGGTGATCGAGGGGCTCTATGCGGCCGGTAACGCCAGCGCGCCGATGATGGGGCACACCTACCCCGGCCCCGGCGGGACGATCGGTCCGGCGATGACGTTCGGATATCTGGCGGCGCTACACATTGCGGGGAAGAACTGATGCCCATCAATCTCGACGAGGCGATCGGCGCCGAACTGGATCCTATCGAATTCTCTTGGACCAGTAGCGATATCCAGCTGTACCACCTCGGGCTGGGCGCAGGTCAGGATCCGATGGACAAGCGCGAACTGCGCTACCTGACCGACGACACGCCGCAGGTGCTGCCGACGTTCGGCAACGTGGCGCAGAGCTTCCATATGACAGAGCCACCGTCGGTGAAGTTCCCCGGCATCGACATCGAGCTGAGCAAGGTATTGCACGCGAGCGAGGCCGTGACGGTGCCTGCTCCGATCCCACCGTCGGGCACGGGTCGCGCGGTCACCAAGTTCACCGACATCTGGGACAAGGGCAAGGCCGCGGTGATCTGGTCGGAGACGACGGTCACCGCGCCCGACGGCACGCTGCTGTGGACGCAGAAGCGGTCGATCTTCGCCCGCGGCGAGGGCGGCTTCGGCGGTGAGCGTGGCCCGTCGACGTCGTCGGAACCGCCGGAGCGCGCACCGGACTTCGAACTGGCGATTCCGGTGTCGCCGCAACAGGCGTTGCTGTACCGGATGTGCGGCGACCGCAACCCGCTGCACTCGGATCCCGATTTCGCTGCGGCAGCAGGCTTTCCGCGGCCGATCCTGCACGGGCTATGCACGTATGGCATGACCTGTAAGGCCATGGTGGACGCGCTGCTAGACGGCGACACTTCCCGGGTTGGCCACTACGGCGCCCGGTTCGCCGGCGTGGTGTACCCCGGCGAGACGCTGAAAGCCAGCATCTGGAAACAAGGCGACGGGTTCCAGGCCGTGGTCACCGCGCCCGAGCGCGATGACGCGGTCGCACTGGCCGGCGTCGAACTGGTGCCGGCTCAGCCTGGAATCCGTGGACGGCCGTCTTTGGTGATCGGCGTGTGAACAGCGAAAATGCCTCTGAACTGGGACAATATCGATTGCTGAAGTCGAAAACGTCCCGGGTTCGGAAGGCATTTCCGGTGCAATCATCGATACATTCGCAGTCGGGTCGGGGTGTTCGACGAGCCGAATCTGGTGTCGGCGGCTGGATTGTGCCGGTGATGGAACTGGCTGAGCAGACCGGTCTTTCGTGTTTGATCGGCGAGCACGTCGACCTGCCCAGCACACGGGTGCCCCGGCGCGGTAAATCCGGCGGGAAGCTGACCACGATCATCGCGGGCATGATGTGCGGGGCGGACAGCATCGACGATATGAACGTGTCGCGCGCCGGCGGCACGCCCCGGGTGTTGGACGAGGTGTATGCGCCCTCGACGCTGGGGATCTTGCTGCGCGAGTTCACCTTCGGGCATGCCAACCAGCTCGCCGCGGTGGCCCGCGAGCATCTGGCGGCGCTCGCGCAGCGCACCCCGCTGCTGCCCGGCATCGAGCAGCGGGCGTTCTGGACATCGACTCGCTGCTGCGCCCGGTCTACGGACACCAGAAACAAGGGGCTACGTTCGGGCACGCCAAGATCGCCGGACGGGCGCTGCCGCGCAAGGGCCTGTCCCCGTTGATCACCACGCTGTCGGTGCCGCAGGCGGCGCCGGTGATCGCCGAGGCGTGGCTGCGCAGCGGCAAGACCGGCTCCGCACGCGGCGCCGCCCGGCAGGTCAGCAGGCCATCACCACCGCCCGCGGGTGCGGGGTAAGCGGGACGATCATGCTGCGCGGCGACTCGGCATTCGGCACCAAGAAAATCATCGCCGCCTGCCTTCGATGAACAGATCGAGTTCTCGCTGACCCTGAGCCGCAACAAACGAGTCACCACGGCGATCGATTCCATCGACGAGACCGAGTGGACCCCGGTGCACTACCCGGGCGCGGTGCTCGACCCCGACACCGGCGCACTGATCTCCGACGCCAAGGCCGCCGAAACCGCCTACACCCGGAACATCCGGGCCATGGCCGCGTCACCGCCCGGCTGGTGGTGCGCCGCGTGAAAGACGCCCGCTACCCCGACGCCCTGTTCCCGGTGTGGCGGTATCACCCGTTACTCCCACCTCCGAGTTGCCCACCGCCGAAGCCGACATCACCCACCGCCGGCACGCCATCATCGAGACCACCTTCGCCGACCTCATCAACGGGCCGCTCGCGCACATCCCATCAGGGCTGTTCGCCGCCAACTGCGCCTGGCTGGCCTGCGCCTGATCGCGAACAATCTGCTCGCGCCGCCGGGACCATCGCCGGCGGCGACCACGCCGTCGCGCGCGGCGCCACCCTGCGCCGGAACCTGTCACCGTGCCCGCCCGCTTCGCCGCCCCCGCCCGCAAGCCGACCCCATGCACCTGCCCGGCACTGGCCATGGCACACGGGTGGAACACCCTGTGGACACCATCACCGGTTACAGTCCCGCAACCCCACGAGCAGGATGAACGCCACGACCCCCGCCAGCCCGCCATCCCAGGCCCGACCCCGGAGACACATTGGATATCCCCCCAAACCGTGGAGGCATGCACTATGAGGAGTAGTCATGCCAGAGACACGGAGGAAGTTCGATCCGGAGTTCAGGGAGGGGGCGGTACGGATCGTCCGGGAGACCGGTAAACCGATCGCCCAGGTTGCCCGCGACCTGGGGATCAACGCGGGCACGCTGGGCAACTGGGTCGCCAAGGACCGCGCCGAACATGAGGGCACGCACGGACTCTCGACCGACGATGCCGCCGAGTTGAAGCGGCTGCGCACGAGGTCGCCGAGCTGCGGATGGAGCGTGATGTGCTCAAGCGATCCGTGGTCCTGTGGGTGAAGGAGGCGACGAAATGAGCGTGGCACGCTTCATCGCCGACCAGAGGACCATGCACGGGGTGCCACACGCGGTGACCTGCGCGATCCTGGGCGTCAGCGTGTCCTGGTTCTACAAGTGGGTGCACCGGGAACCGACGCCGACCGAGGTCCGCCGCAGCGAGCTCGACGCCGCGGTCAAGGCCGCGTTCGAGGCGTCCAAGCGCACCTACGGGTCGCCGCGCATCCATGCCGATCTCGTCGAGGCCGGCTGGACGGTGAGCGTGAACACCGTCGCCGACTCGATGCGACGACAAGGCCTGCAGGGTCGGAAACCGAAGCGGCGCAAGGGATTGACCCGTCAGGACAAGTCCGCGCCGAAGTTCGCCGGATCGGCTGAAGCCGCGACTTCACCGCGCCGGCGCCGAACGT
The DNA here is from genome assembly GCA_963851115.1 of uncultured Actinomycetota bacterium. GTDB lineage: Bacteria > Actinomycetota > Actinomycetes > Mycobacteriales > Mycobacteriaceae > Mycobacterium. Next base: position 2,238 of record CAWKOI010000001.1, on the reverse strand, counting down.
GAAATGGTGCGGCGACATGACCGAGATCCCCACCGACGAGGGCAAGCTCTACATGGCCACCGTCCTGGACCTGTTCTCTCGCAAGTTGCTGGCCAGCCCGACCTCGGAGCATCCGGATGCCGAGCTGGCCTGTGACGCGATCAAGATGGCTGCGGCGGTGCGCGGCGGACGCGCCGTGATCGAGGGTGTGATCTTCCACACCGATCGCGGATCCACTTACACCGCAAATCATTTGACCACATTGTGCCGCCGGCTCGGGGTGGTGCAGTCGATGGGCAGGGTCGGATCGTGTTTCGATAATGCCGCCTCGGAGGCGTTCTTCTCGACCCTGGAACATGAGGTGCTGTCGCGATACCATTTCCGCACCCGGGCCGAGGCCCGCGCGTCGTCGTCCCCTGGTGCCAGGACTTCTACAACGTCAAACGACGGCACAGCTCGGCGGCGTTGCTGTCGCCGAACGAATACGAGAAGAATCGCTGCGATCCAACCGGACGCAGCTTGACGGAGGACCTCAGCCATTAGGGGAAACCCACATGGAACGCTGGTGCAGGCCAGCGGATCACTCACGCCCACACCATTCCCAACCGCCCGATCGTCCAGAATCAGCCCCGCAACGGCACGACATCACTGATCCACGGATTCAGGCTCTATCCTCACCACTGACCCCGACAGCTCGCGAATTCGGACAAGTCGAGCGTCGTAAGCCTGGACACCGTGACGGAAAATACCCCCTGAGGTCGAGTGGGAGCGAAGCACCCGGCGGAGCTTGCGGAACTGGGTTGTGTTGTGCGGGTCGGATTGGGATCAGGCGGCGGGTTCGAGGGTCACGCGGTAGCCCATCGCCATTAGTTGCGTGACGTAGTTGCGTGTTCTGCGTTCGGTGTTGATCCGGGTGGCGTGTCATCAGCGCCAGGTCGGTGTAGCGGGCGGTGGGGTCGTTAAGCATGTTCCAGATGATGACCAGGATCGAGCGGGCGACAGCGACGAGCACCTTGGTTTGCCGTGGCGTTTACGATGCGCCGGTAGTTTTCGCCGAGGAAGGTGTCTGTTTTCGCGGCCGTGGCGGCGGCGCGGCCTGCCGAGCGCCCCTTTGAGATACGGGTTGCCCCTGCCGGGCTTGCCGCTGCGCGTGATCGCCCCGGACTGGATGGTGCGTGGACACAGTTTCGCCCACGACACCAAGTCGCGGCGGTGGGGAACAGGCTCATGTCGAGCCCGATCTCGGCGAGAATGATCTGCGCGAGTCCCGGGCTGATGCCGGGAATCCTGTCGAGTCGCTCATCGTGGCGCTCCGACTTCGGGCACCGTCGGCGCCCGCGCCCGCCCGCCGCGCGTGTCCGGCTCGTCGGCGCGGGCTTGCGGTTCCATCGCGGTGAGCAGCTCGTCGATGTGGGTGTGAGGGTGCCGATCTGGGTGGCCAACGCGTCGATTTGGTCAGCAGCATGCGGTCCAGTTCGGCGTGATGATCGTCGAAGCCGCAGGTCAACGCCTCGACCAGGGCGGCCTGTTTGGGTTTCATCCTGCCGCGCGCCAGGCCGGCGAGCCGGCGCGGATAGCTCGCCGGCGATCAACGCCTCGAGCATGTCCCGCCCCGAGACCGTGTCCAGGGTCGAGGCCACCGCCGACACCTTGATCAACGCGTCCTCGAGCAGCTTCTCCAACCGCTGCCAGTAACGAGAACGTTCCCGCGTCAGATCGATCCGCAACTGGGTGTAGTCACGCAACTCCCGGACCGGCGCGGGCGGCAGAACTCGGCCGCAGCAGGCCCTTCTCGGTGAGCTTGGCCGACCACACCGCGTCGAGCTTGTCTTCTTGATGAATTCGATCTTGATTGTTGAGTTCGTGTTCTGTTGTGTCAGTACTGGTTTCGGTCGTCTGCAGAGTCGGTGATGCGTCCGGCGGTGTCGGTGAAGCTGGGGATGCCGAGTTGGACGGTCGTGGTGCGGCTGGCGCTGATCTGGTCGATCTGGCGAGTTTGGCGTTCGCGCCGGCGAGGCTGACCTTGAGGCCCTCGGCCTCGCCGTACCAGCGGTGGGATTCGGCTTCGGCGATGCGGGCGATGAGGTTGTCGCGGATGTCTTTCCAGCCGTTGTACGCGCGGCTGGATCCGGGCGCAGCAGCGGGCAGCGCAGGCACCGTTGACTGAAATGACTCCCGGGTTGGGGAGGTCGGAAGCTTGTGCTTGACGCGGGTCGGTAGCCTGCCCGGGTGATCGAATCGGAGGAGAACGGCCGCGAT